>CAYTBT010000005.1:0-106975 GCA_964436125.1 uncultured Saprospiraceae bacterium
TGTCTTCTGTGGCTTTTGCACTTCCTTTTGCATTTCTATTGCATGGTTTGGGTAAAAAGGAATCTTTATGGTCTGCTTAAAAATTCTGTCAAGTTGAATTATCTCCACACCATATTTCCATCGCCTGCCTGGGAATAGCCGTCTTCATCTTGGACAAAAATAACTCGATCGTCCGCACCTTGATCGACGTTATATAGCTCGCCGTCTGCCGGAATAATTGCCAAATCCCACATGCTCCCAAACATCCCTGGAGTTCTCCAGTCCACGCCTATCAAGAGGTATTTCCCATCGGGAGAGAAAGTCGATGCCCGCTCAATTGAGCTACTTTCCGTTACTTGCACAAGTTCGGAGCCATCTGTGTTGACCATCCATATATGTTTTCCCCCATTAAAAGCTATCTTGCTCCCATCTTTACTTACTGATATCCATCCAAAATTCTTAAAGTTTACGCTTGCAATCAAACTTGCCGTTGAATAATCCTTACTCACTTTATAGATGCTCTGTCCCATCGTGAAAATAAAGGAGTTGTCGGGCAGCCATGCGACATTGGTATCATCGTCAAATGGCTCGTTGTTATATCCCGTGAATCTATGAAGAACATTGCCCTGCCTGTCGAGAATAGTAATGCCATCTTCTTCCTCTTCAGGGCTGATTAAAATCAACTTTTTATCATGCGATAAACTTGCGGTACCCAGAAAGCCACTCGGTGGAAAATAAATGAACCGTGATTCAAGCTGACCCGTTTTTAGATTGGATATTTCTATTGCATAAGCATCATACCAGTTTTCTGCATCATCCACTTCAGCGCCGAGACAATCAAGAAAGAGCGAATAATCCATGCTTATATCCCAGGCAGATCGATCTGCAGATGGCGCAATAGTCGAGTACTCTCCGGTTTCCATATTGAGATTTAAAATCCCTTCTGTCGCCCAGTCGAATGCAATGTTTCCCTGAAACTCATATCCATTATTATTGCCGGATAACTTGTCGTTCTCCTTAGAACAGGAAACAGACAAAAGTAATATGGCAAGAAATGGCAAGATATATGCTTGTTTCATAATTGTTGTATTTTCTCTATGTCCTACATTATCAACTTAAATGTACTGCATAAGGCAGAGAATTGGATAAAATAAATAGAAAAATACTCCTTTATTATAGAAATCTTTATTCAATTAAGACAAATCGTCATAAAAGAGCAAAATATTTGACGAAAGTCAGGAATCAAAAGAATATAGCACCGATAAATATCCCGTACTGATTATCCTTAAATTTGCTTGGGCCATAGGCGGAAAAATTGGCCCCCAATCCAAATCGATAACTCCTGTACTGAAGCCCCACTCTAAGCCTGAAATAGCTCAATGCGTGGACATTATTCTCCATATCTTGATTATAAAGCCCTTCGATATAGATATATAATCCCCACTTTTCATTGAACATAGGAAGATATTCAAGGAAGCTCATCACCTCTACGTTGTGCGTCTGGGTGAGATCGACACGCGGCACTATCATAAAGAAAAAATCAGGCAGTCCTATGCTGTATTGAAAGCCCACAGTAGGTCGCAAGCCATCCACATTATTAATTATGAGTCCACCTTCAAGGCTTAGATTCTTCAATAAGCGGTAGGTAAGATGTGTCTGAGACATAAATTGATTCTCCATCGCCTGCCTATGGGCTGCATACGTCCCGTAATATTCCGATAAAATAAAAAGACCGAATCTACTGGTCGGCGCTAGTGGTTTATTCATATTCATCGTAACCATAATGCCATCGCAACTGAAAAACGGCTCAATATTGAGCGGCGTATTTACCGCGGTCAAGGTCTCTTTCTCCGGTATAGAGTCTTGGCTTACCATGGGACAGCTGATTAAGATAAACAGAAATAGAATAAATATTTTATTGTACATTTTACAGGGTTTAATTCGTATAAACAGGAATTAGCTTACGCAAATGTACGATTGTATTTTCTATTATCCCTTCCGATATATTTTAATGAATTTCTCCAGCCTTTATTTATTTTTTCTGCACTCTATCTCCTTTTATCCTCGGAACAGAGTCTTGTTTATCGTCCGCCTCAGGCGATTCACTCATCGATAATCGATGAATAAGCATCGGTCTCGGCTCTGAGGAGGCTACATTCCGTCATATTTTTACCCATGCACCTCCGGAGCATTGCATGTTATGGATAAAATGCAATAATAAACTATTCTGAATATTTCACTATCCTGAGGCTTGTATATTTTCCTTCAGTACGCAATTTAATGAAATAAATGCCGGCTTGAAGTTTACGGATATTGAACTGTGTTGCGTTCAATTCAGCTGTATTATCAAATGCCCTTGCCTTTATCAATCTACCGCTTACATCAAATATTCCCACATCGATACGATGCCATTGTTCCTTCAGATGAATACTGAAGAGCCCGAGAGTTGGATTGGGATAGATTACGGGAGCGAATTGTCGTGCCTCAACATATTCATTTGCCGTCAAGGCATAAGGTTTATTGCTGAATTTAATCACATAAGCACCCACGCGATAATATGGATTAATACCATCGTTGCAATTGGGACAAGTAATGCCGGATTCACAGTCCGGATTATTGGGATGGCAATAATCTTTATAGGATTTCTGGAAAATGTAATTTAATGCTATAGAATCTCGATTCAGATATGGGCTCAAGTCATAGGTATAAATCTTGCCTATGCTACCCGGGCACCACCCTGCTCGATTATACCACCAGGTACCTTGTTGTCCGGTACAATTAGCGGGATTGGGATCGCAATCTTGCCATAGATTCTGAATAAAAGCCTGTTGATGGTTCACTTCAATATCGTGCACAGCATGGTAAAACTCAGCGGCATTGGAGGTATTGTTTTCGCCCCAGCCATGGCCAGTTGTTACAAGTCTCAATTTGGCGTGAACGATTTTCGGAGCAAATTTTACGCTAGCCGTATCCACCGGCTGGAGATTGGCCGGGTCTCCAAATGAGTAGTTGCCTTGCCACAATTCCTCTATCTGGGAATACTTGTATTGCGGTTCTCCGGCGACATATTCAAGATCGAGATCGAGTTTCCACCCTCCGGTTCCCCAGGTCTCAATGTACATCCTGAATTCCACCTTACCCTGCAACACGGAAGCATAATCAGTAACATCGATTGTCTGTCCACATGGGACACCGTAAGGCGTGATATATCTGAATAATTCAATCCAATCTCCATTCGGAGCCTTCACTTCGACATAAGCGAGCCTGTCCCAGTCATCGCATCCACCGGGTACGCTAGGGCATGAAATCTTAAAATGTGCAAGAATCTGCTCGTATGCACCCACTGACTGTGGCAAGATATATTCACCGTAAAACCACTGTGAGGCGGCTGTGCCATCAAAATTTATGACATCGCCGTCAAATGTCTTAACTGTCCGGTCGCTGATATCTTTGCTTACATTAATATTTATCGTTTTACTCGATTGTTCACCATTACTTGCCGTTGCAATTACCTTAATGGTATTCTGTCCATAGCTGCTCGGCGTCCACCAGTACTGATATGAATTCCTAAACGGTGTAGCTAGGTGCTTCTCTCCATCTACAAGATATTCAATAGAAACGATATCCAGCGTATTGGATTCAGCAATGCTCGCATAAGCATGAAGAAGATAGGGACTTAATTCAGGCATATATAAATCCTCTGTTCCCACAAATCGCGTCCTTATTTCCGGTTTTATACCCGACAGATCGACAACTTCAAATGATTGCGTCGCTTCCCAAGGATAATAGGTTGAATCTCCTTCCTGGTAGGCTCTTACAACTACTGTACCTGCTGTGCCTCCCAGGATTAAGGTATCTACCTTCACGCTCGCAGGACCGGAAACAATTTCAAAACTTATCGGCAATCCGGAATTGGTCTCTGCATGAAGTTGAAAGGGTGGATCGCTCGTATATTTCTTGGAAATGGGCTCAAAGCTTGCCAGTTGATTTGTCTGTCCTGTCGCCGGGCAAGTCAGATCTTCATACACATCAATTTCCGAAAGCACGGAGTAATAATAATCTCCATAAGACGACAAGAATCTGATTCTTACATAACGCCCTTTAATCGCACCGAAAAATACGTAAGAGCGCTGTGCCGCAGCATTGACATCGGGATATTGAAAATCTCCTATGGCTTGTGCAGAATGCCATTCACTCGTATCCATACTCACATATATCTCATAAGCCTTGGGCTTCCCAAATGGCTTGTTATACCTCGTTAAGACAGAAATTCCCGCCACATCAAATGTATCTCCGAGATCAATCTGTATTTCATGCGGATAAGGCGGCTGTGCTGCATCCCACTGCGTATGCCAGAAAGTCGTGGTATCACCATCGATTGCATGTTGAGCATGTCCATTGCCGGCACCTTCTCCGGTAGGTTCTTCACTATCAAAGTAAACGACTTCCCACTGTGCCTTTGAGCTTATTTTGGTTGGGGTACATTGACTGTATCCACGTGTTGTCGTGCATAAAATCAGACAGATCAAGGGCAGTAAAACCTTCTTCATAATTTTCTTATATTTAATTTCCAAGCTTTTTCCGAGAATATTCCTCAAGCTCAAATATAATTATATCCTCAACCCTATCTATAAAATACCGTGATTTTTCTGGTTTCTTCCGGTAGAGGAAATAATTTATACGCACAGACACAGCTGTCCAAAGCGTACCATAGACATTGAATTAGGTAATACCCAAAACATGCAATAGAAATGCAAAAGGAAGTGCAAAAGCCACAGAAGACAAGGGCTCGCGCAAGAATTTGGCTCGGAATCGTAGTAAGACTACGGTGAGAACCAAATTCGAGCAAGTGCTTGTATTCACAGGGTTTTGTGCTTATCTTCAATTTCTATTGCATGATTTGGGTAATAGAGAAATTTAACCTAAACTCTCGGCATAGAAAGATAGGATAGATGAAGGAAAGCGATGAGAGCCTGATAAAATCCCTTGCTCTCAATGTGAATATTGCTACCTTTGAGGGCGATGAGTTCAGCTAATACCATAGATAAGTTACAGAAGGTCTTTATAAGGCAAGTTGTCCTTGTGTTGAGCTTAAATGCCCTCGTAAAACCTATCTATCTCTTGGGCATTGAGCGCAGTGTACAGAACAGAGTAGGCACCGAGTCTTATGGTATTTTTTTCATCCTTTTTAATTTCATCTATCTCTTTCAGGTGCTCAACGACCTGGGGATACAGCAATATAACAATCGCTTCATCGCACAGAACAGGCAACTCCTGGGGAAGTATTTTCCCAAGATATTGAGCTTAAAAATATCCTTAACGGGACTTTTTATGCTCGTTGCAAGCATTTGTGGCTTCATCTTCGGTTATGTACAGCAATATCCGTGGCTTTTCTGCATCATTATGCTCAATCATGCGATAAATACCCTTTTTCTCTACCTCCGCACCAATATCTCCGGCCTTGGGCTATATTCTCACGATAGTATCCTCAGTGCACTTGACAAATTGTTGTTAATTTTCATCTGCCTCGGACTCTTTTATATAACCGGAGAAGATTTCAACATATTTCACTTTGCGATCGGGCAGACAGTCAGTCTCGTTCTTGCTTCTACCTGGGCATTGTGGTTGTTGCGCAAGCATATCTCCTTTAAAAAGAACCCGATAAAGGCCTCGGAAGCACGTGTATTAATCAAGCAGATGCTCCCATTTGGATTGGTTTTATTACTCGGTACGATTTACACGCGCATTGATGCCGTGATGATTGATTTTTTACGTGACGATGGGCTTTATCAATCCGGAATGTACGCTGCAGCATATCGATTATTAAATGCCTTTAATATGGTGGGGTTTCTCATTGCAGGTCTATTATTGCCCATGTTTTCCAGAGCCTTACGGCAAATGAGCCCACTGCATGGCACTATCCGGTCCGGATCGGCCTTCCTAGGCTGGATGTCAATTACCATTGCAGTGATCTTTTATTTCTACGGCAGAGAATTAAGCGATCTTATTTACACCGATAGCTCTGCGGAATGGGGCGATACACTTTCAATTCTCATGCTGACCATTATTCCGCAGGCCATAGATTATCTCTACGGTACATTACTCGTTGCCAATGGAAAGCTGAAGTTCCTCAACGGGGTATTTGCCTTTACGGTACTCGTAAATATCTGCTTAAATCTCTGGTTGATACCGCATCAAGGCGCTTATGGCGCAGCACTGGCGACAGGGATATCGCAGGGGATAGTCGCATGCGCATTTGCATGGAAATGTCATAAAAATCTCATAAAAAAGGGAATAATTACATACTGGGGCCGCATAATTACGCTAGGAATCGTGTTAATAATCATAACAATGCTTCTCCGATATTGGGGATTGAACTTCATTATTGCGATAATTGTGCTGGGATTGACGAGTTGCGTACTGGTCATCCTGCTCGGCATTGTGCGCGTGAAAGATATTGTAGAACTAGCAAGTTTCTCTGATAGGGAATGATTATTGCTACTTGTGAAGATGTATATGAATACAGCAGAAAAAACAACGGTGACACTTTTATTGAAACGCTTGTATAAGTGGAGGAAATCTATCCTTGTGGGTACGGCAATTGCATTTATCCTCACTTGTATCGTTGCCTTGATTTTACCGGAGTATTACAAGGCTCGGACCTCGTTTTACACGGCAAGTCAAGACCTGGCATCTCCGGAAAGTATATTCGGTTTATCCAATGACAAGACCAAGTACTTCGGAACCAATGAGGATGAAGATAGAATCATGGCTATTGCACAATCGCGTTCGATGCTTGATTTTATCATTGACTCATTTGATCTATACACCTATTATGATATCGATCCGGAAGGCTCTCAAGCACATTATAAGATTTACAATAAAGTCCAGAAGAGATTTGACGTAAGTCGGTCTGAGAATGATGAAATGCATCTCGAGTTCATCGATAAATCACCGGAATTTACGGCACGCGTCGTCAATGCTGCGACATATAAACTCCAGGAACTCGGCATTCAAGATATCAAGAAATCGCAGAAAGGAATGATTGCCAATTACGAGTCATTTCTTACAAGTAAGTCGTCACAACTGGACAGATTGCGAGATTCCCTTGCAGCTTTAAAGACAAAGTTTAATATCGTCGAGCCGATTGCTCAAGGAAAGGCACTTGCGACTTCCCTGGCCAATGCACAATCAGAGATTGTGGTAGTAAAGGCCAAGTTGCAGGTATTTAAGAAATACCGAAGGCGCGATTCAATCCAAAAATACACGACTATCCTTTCAGGACTACGACACAAAATAGCTATTATGGAATCTGACACTTCCAATGCTGCGATCAATATATCGCGATTTTCCAATGGAAGTACGCAGATAATTGCTACGCAACAAGCTATTCTTGAGCTCATTGAAAGTCAGAATAAAACACGGAAGAAACTCAATTACCTCCGCTCTACCTATGAATCCAAAATTCCGGCGATTCACATTATAGAGCTTGCCGAGACACCGGAGGTAAAGTTCTGGCCACAACGGAAACTTCTCGTGCTGGGCGTAACTATTCTCGTCTTTTTCCTCTTGTGTTTTTACGCCTTGATTAAGGAAGGTTACGGCTCGATTGACTGGAATGAAATCACACATGGCAGCGATTGACATAACACGGTCATCTAGGGAAATGATAATATATGCCCTGGGAAGCACCTTGTGTTTTATCCTGGCATATACAAGCGGCATATATGCTCTTGCATTAATCCCGTTTATTTATCCTGCAGTAATCCTTGTCGCAGCTTATCCGGCATTGATATTTGCCGGTTTATTTATTGCAATTCCCTTTTCACGACACACCTATGTGGGCATGGGCGTAAGTACCGAGTTGTTTTCGGAGCAATTTATGTGGATACTGTGCATTGTGGCAGTCCTGTACTTTTTTCTCCGAGGATCACAATGGGACTATAAATATCTGGTTCATCCGATTACGCTTTTGCTTCTTTTTCACCTGGCTTGGACTACTTATACAGGTTTATTTTCTGTCAATCAACTCATTTCTGCAAAATTTCTCCTTTCCAAGACCTGGTTTACCATTGCCTTATTCTGTGGCGGCTTGTATTTCTTCCGCGACAGGTCGATGTGGAGGACTTTTTTCTGGTGTACATACATATCCATACTTATCATCGTAGCAATCATCATGTTCAGGCATCAACAAGTGGGCTTCAGCTTTGAGGAGATAGAAGAAGTAATATCGCCACTCTTTGCCAATCACGTTTACTACGCAGCCGTCCTTACCTTATTTTTCCCTTTTCTATTTGTCGCATTGAATTGGTACAAGCGATTTTCACCTTTGTGGTGGCTCGTCTTTATCGGAGTAGGGATATTACCCCTTGCTATTGCGTTGACCTACACGAGGGCGGCCATTATCGTTACTGTAGCTTATATTTTTATCTATTTTATCTTCAAGTGGAAGCTTGTGAAGTGGGCAATTCTCGCAAGTATTATAGGAGCAAGTGTGCTTGTAGGTTATCTCTTGAAAGATAATAAATATCTCGATTATGCGCCGCAATATACGCAGACTATATCCTTCGATGAATTTGGGAATCTAGTTTCAGGGACATTTGAAGGTCGGGACATATCTACCATGGAACGCGTGTATCGCTGGGTTGCAGCATACCAGATGATACAAGAAAAGCCGTGGAAAGGCTTCGGACCGGGGACATTTCCCACGACATATAAGAACTACACAGTGAATATGTTTTCAACTTATGTATCAGCCAATAAGCAAGGCTCGGGCATACACAGCTATTTTCTCATGGTTCTTGTGGAACAAGGCTTTCCCGGCTTGATCATATTTGTGCTTCTGCTCTCCATCGTACTTATCCGTGGCGAGAAAGTATATCACAGGATAAAAAAGAAAGAGGATAAAGATATTTTGCTGGCATTGCTGGTGATATTTGTCGGTGTAATCATGTTTAACCTCATCAACGACATGATTGAAGTTGATAAAGTCGCCTGTTATTTCTTCTGGACGATGGCAATGATAATTATCCTCGATTTTAAATCTCATCCTGAACAGAATCAGGCACTCGGCGATGGCCGGTGAAGGTAACGGACATAAGTCGTCATTTTCCCTGCTTCTAGCTCAATTATCCTTATCCCTATATCGTAAGTCAACACCTTGAATTCTTCCTTTCGCTCGTCAATCTGCATATATAGCGATGGGGTACAATGGATTGAGTATTCTCGTGTATATACAGAACGCTCATTGTGGTAATGTCCACAGAATATATGTACCGGTCGCTCGGTTTCTCGGAGGACACGCTGTATTTTTTCAGCTTCCGCAAATGGATAGCGACTGTCCATCATAGGCACTCCGATTTTAATCGGTGGATGGTGCATAAACACAAGAAGCGGAGCATTTACACGCAGGCCCGCAAATCGCTCAAGCACATCATATTCCTGAGTGCTGAGATGCGCATTGCCGGAATTCAGATAGAGCAGGCTACAGCTTTTCAACTTCTCTGCCGGATAAAATGCACTTTCTCCTCTGCGTGCAATCATATTTTTTATCAATCCCTGTGAATCGTGATTCCCATCAATAAATCGCAGTGGAATATCAATATCTGCAATTTTCTCTTCAAGGCTTTCATAAATTTCTGTCGCAGGATCTGCGAAGCAGATATCCCCACTGAAAACAATTAAATCCGGATTATAACTCATGGCCATATCAAGAGCCAGATCGAGATTTTTCCATGTATCAACTCCACGACTATCTTCATCTCGTGTCGGTAAATGCATATCGCTTATCTGAATTATGCGCATCGTTTAATTTTCCGTTTTTATAAAGTTTACCTTACTTCCATTCTTTTTTATCCATGCTTCAGCATCTCCATAATCCGGCATAGCTTTTTCAACCAATCTCCAGAATTTCCATGAGTGATTCATTTCCAGCCTGTGTGCCAGCTCGTGAATAATAACATAATCAATCACATATTCCGGACAGAGAAGCAATCTTGTCGAGAAATTCAGATTTCCCTTGCTGCTACATGAACCCCACCTGCTCCTGATATTTTTCAATTTTACAGCATCATAACTAATCTTAAATGTTCTCTGATTAATCTCCGCTACTCTTCTCGAGAACTTGTGAATATATTTCTTGGCAAGGAGTTTACTTATGAGTTTCATCGCCTCTTGTTTTCTCTGATAAAGCGAGAGTCCTTCAGCAATCGTAAGGCTCATAATATCATCCTTGTAATTTCCTTGAGCGATCATTTCATCCGTATATAAAATCTTTACCTTTTGCTTCTCGTCCAAGATTGTCAAATCATATTCATCGGGCAATTCTTCAATAAGGATGTGATCAACTGCCTCAGGTCTTTCCTTTAAAAGATTGGATAGCCAGTCCTTTGCCCAGTTTATCTGCCTTGTTCTATCTGCTTTATTGAAAAATTCCGGGATACGGACAAGAATGCTTTTCTTTCCGATGGAGGTTCTCGAGCTTTTTCTGTATTCAAAATGGATCTTGGCGGGGATTTTCTTTCCTTGAATAATCCACACATCATGGTACTGGGAGCTCATCAAAATTCAGATTTAAAATGAAATTGAATATCGGGAAATTCATCTTGCGCCATTTTTAACATCCACTTGGATTCTGCGAGGAAAACGAGCTTGCCATCTTTATCACGAGCGAGATCCCTTGATCGTCTAGAGATAAAATCTTCCATTGCTTGCTTGCTATCTGCACTTATCCAGCAAGCTTTCTCCAGTCTTACCGGTTCATAGCTACATGAAGCATTGTATTCATGTTTCAGGCGGTACTGAATTACTTCAAATTGTAGTGCTCCTACCGTACCTATAATTTTTCTGCCGTTTCCTTCCTTGATGAAAAGCTGAGCGACACCTTCATCCATCAGCTGATCAAGTCCCTTATCAAGCTGCTTGTGCTTGAGCGGATCTTGATTTTCCACATAGCGGAATTGCTCCGGTGAGAATGCAGGAATTCCTTTAAAGTGAAGCTCTTCACCACTGGTAATCGTATCGCCAATGATAAAATTTCCCGGATCGTACAGGCCGACAATGTCTCCGGGATACGCTTCATCGATGATTTCTTTCTTGGAAGCCATAAATGCAGTGGGATTGGCAAATTTTAACTTGCGGTCATGCCTCGTGTGGTAATACTTGTGATTGGCTTCAAACTTTCCGCTGACTATCCTGCAGAAGGCGATTCTGTCGCGGTGTCGCGGATCCATATTGGCATGAATCTTAAAGATAAAACCGGTGAAATCCTCTTCATTGGGATAGACAATCCGTTCCTCTGCTTCTCTCGGTAGTGGTGCCGGCGCAAATTCCACAAAGCAATCCAGCATTTCCTTGACTCCGAAGTTGTTTAAGGCAGAGCCAAAGAAAACGGGAAATTGCTCTCCACTCTTGTACTTCTCCGGATCAAAATCCGGATACACAATCTCCACCATTTCAATTTCGGAGCGTAACTCCTCGGCAGCGCGTTCTCCGATGATTTCTTCAAGTTCCGGGTCAGATAAATCCTCAAATTTTATGGTTTCCTCTTCTTGCTGTTTACCATGCGGTTGAAATAAGGCGAGTTGCTTTTCATAGAGGTCATAAACGCCTTGAAAATTCTTTCCCATGCCGATAGGCCATGAAAGTGGGACGACAGCCATGTCCAGTTTTTCTTCAATTTCATCGAGTAAGGTAATGCCATCCATTCCTTCCCTGTCGAGTTTGTTGATAAAGACAAGCATAGGTGTATTTCTCATCCGGCATACATTCACGAGTTTTTCCGTCTGCTGCTCAACACCTTTAGCCACGTCGATAACGACGATAGCACTGTCCACGGCTGTTAAGGTACGGTAAGTATCTTCCTGAAAATCCTGGTGGCCGGGCGTATCGAGGATATTCACTTTTTTGCCTTTGTAAGGAAATGCCATTACGGATGTAGCAACAGAGATACCGCGCTGTTTTTCTATCTCCATGAAATCCGATGTGGCGTGACGCTTAATTTTATTGGACTTGACTGCACCGGCGGACTGAATTGCCCCACCGAATAAAAGCAGCTTCTCGGTAAGTGTTGTTTTCCCGGCATCCGGATGCGATACAATCCCGAATGTTCTCCTCTTCTCAATTTCTTTTTCGTATGCCATTTATTCTTATCCTATCGATTTTAAGTGTGCAAAAGTACGAAAAAATAAGGCGGCATTGAATAATGAGATTAGGAAATATTCAGAGTGTAATAGATTCAAGCATCAGCGCATAAAAGGCATAAATATTGAGGGATTTAAGTGTTGAGTGAATCATTCTAGGGTAGTTTATGTATATTTACATAGAAACTCAGCTGTAGAAATTACAGTTAAGTAGGTAAGTAATAAAATTTTTAAATGTGGAGAAGATTGGGAAAATAGAGATTAAGGTTACTGGAAAGGTCGGAAACAAGAACTTAAATCCACAGAATTATGACATCAGATATCTTGTAGATATCTTAAAAGATGTTCAATATCTACTTTATCCTAATAGTAAAGACAGACCATTAATTTCATATAATATTAAAGAAGGTTCTGTGACGCATATTTTCAATACGACTACTCAAGGGATTATTTCATTTAGTGCAATTTTGGAAAATGTTAAGGAAAGTAAGTCTATTGATTTTCTAGAACATAAAACTGCACGAGCAATAGAAAATATTCAAGAACTGGCACTGAAAAAAGAATATCGCTTTGAATTCTCAACTTCAATAAAAAGAGAAGTAGAATTAATTATCGATGCAAGTACTCATTTTTTCCGTTCAGAAGACATCTGGGTTGATGCTGAATTTTATTTCTATGGGACATTGACCAATGCAGGAGGGAAAAATAAAGCCAATATCCATCTCGATACAGCTGAGTATGGTTCAATTATTATTGATACCGGTAAAGATTTTCTTGCAGAGAAGGAAGAAAATATTTTGTATAAAAAGCTAGGAGTAAGAGCAATAGGAAAACAAAATATTGATACTGGTGAAATTGATACAAGTTCTCTTAAGTTAATTGAATTCATAGACTATAATCCAAAATATGATCCTGAGTATTTAGATTCACTTATTGAAAAGGCAAAAGGTAGTTGGAAAGATATTGATACAGATAAATGGCTTCATGAGATAAGAGGAACCTATGATGGATAGTGTACTAGTAGATACGAGCTTTTTTATCCGGTTATTAAATCGACAGGATAGATTACATGAAAACGCAAAGGGTTATTTTAAGTACTTCCTTGAAAAAGATATTATTCTTAAAATCTCAACTATAAGCATCGCAGAATATTGTGTGAGAGGGAAAGTGGATGAGCTCCCTTTGAAAAATTTACAAATTGTGCCTTTTAATTTTAATCATACAATAAGAACTGGAGAATTTGCCGATGTAATCTTTGAGGAAAATAAAATTGCAAAAGCAAAATTAAAGCCACGCGCCATAATCCCCAATGACTCAAAGCTATTTGCTCAAGCTGATTTAGACGAGGATGTTGATTATTTTATCACCTCAGATTCTAGATCATTGAATACATTAAAGACTTTAAAGAAAAACAAAAATCCGCGATTTAATATTATTGATATTTCTACTCCCCATAACAAAGCATTCGGCATACTGGACTTATAAATCCTTCCTCAACCGCCTCTTTTACTGTGGTCGTATTTTACTTTGCTTTTCTTTACCCTCCATTTGCGTAAGCTGAAAGATTATGCCATTGCTATACACCGGATTTAGGTCATCAATACTTATAGGTCGTTGTTCAATAAGCCAGTCAAATTCCGGCAGACGCATATTCAGATGGTTGACGGTCATCGGCAATACAGAGCCGGTGGGTTGAGCGTAATACGTTGTGACCTTCATCTCGCCATCATTCAGGAATATGCGCAGGCTAGCGGAGCTTATTTCGGCGACACCGGTATAAGCATTTTCATCGTCCTTGATATAGTAAATCGACTGGACATTGGACTTGAAGTCGATGTATTGGAGCTCATTTTCTGTGAAATATCCCCTGATATACTTGCCGGAAATCTGATTAAAGAGTTCTGCGACTTCATGCTGAATGATAATCGCGTGTTCACGGATAAAAAAGCTTTCCATACCGTCCTTATTCAGATGTGCTGTGATGGTATCGCCTTTCAATTGCATCGTATCCGACCAGATAACCGGAGAATAATAAAAATTGATGATGGAATCGAGACTGTTGTACACAAGGCTGTCGCAGATCGCCTGAAAGTCTCTGCTGAGAATCTTCACATTGTAAAATGCCTTGACGAGTCTGCCGGTATCACTCTTCAGGGAATCGGAATAAATTTCCCGGGATACGACGGAGTCTGCGCTGAGAAAAGTCGTATCCTTCTTGTCTTCCGACAAAAAATACAAGAGTGGCCTGCCTTGCGAGGTCTCAATATAACCGAGGCTGTCGCGATAGGTCACTTTGCGGCCGAGAATTGCATAGCCTTCCGCAGTATCTTGTACCATGACTTTCTTGTAAAGGATATTGGACTGCGTGAGCGTGTCAAAGTAGGCATTTTCCGCATCAATAATCCGGGAACCACTGAGGACATGAAAATTCCCTGCGGTCTGGTATCGTTCCGTTTCGGTATTGTAGTGAATTGTATCGCCGGTGATATCCTCTTCCTCGGTATGCACCTCGGCATTCCGGTATAGCGAAGCTATCTTGGTCGAGTCATTGTACACCATGACATTTGCGGAAGCATCAACAGTAGGTGTGTGATAGTGGGGCTTATCGCCCAAGAGAGTAACCTTGTGCAAGGTGCCTTCATAGAGCATGGAATCGGCAGTAATTAATTTGTCGCCTTCCTTGTACTGCACATTGTACTTGAGGAATGCCACCTCATTGCGGAGATCGTAATAGCCGCCCTCACAATAAATGAGCGCATCCTCCTGCTTTATAATCGTGGGACCGAGAAAATAGGCAATATTGAGCGCAGCATTATAGCGCATGCTATCGGTTTTCATGACAACTTGTGGATGGATAAGCTCGACCGTATCGCGGAAGAATGCAATGTCCGTCTTGACATCGTAGGTGCCGTAATAACTCGTGAGCTGAGCCTCGTCATCGGTCAATAAGCCGAATGTATCGTACACGGCCACCTTGCTATCGACATTGTACTGAAGTTGTGTCGTAAAGAACTTTCTCCCGCGGTCATTCAAGACGACATTACTCTTCAAGGTCGCAATGTCCGATGCTGCTTTATAGTCCAATGTATCGGAATAGATATACAGGGAATCGCCTTGTTTTATCACAATATCTTGCGTGGCATGGATATCATCGTCGGGATAAAGCTTGAGAAACTGACTGAAAAACTGTGTACTATCGATATGTACCTCAACATCACCTTGTAACTTTCTGAGGAATCCATCCGGCGTACGGTTAATTTCAATGGATTGGGAATGGATAATCTTGACTTCTGAGCCCGTCGTATCTTGTGCGGATACGGAACAAGCCATCGCAAGTATTATGCAGATAAATATGTAGCGCAAATTCTCCATTTATTCCAGTTCTATCTCTTTTCCGGTACTGTAACCGTGATGTAAAGCTCTCGCGACGCCCATGCCGCCATACCGACCGGTATATAGAATATTTTTGTCGAGCTTTTCAATCAAGGGATTGCCATCTTTCCCCGATGTAATTATGCCGCTCCACTGCCATACCGGCTTGTCGGGAAGCTCAAAATTCAATAATTTCTCCTTACAGCCGCGAAGATAATGTAGAATCTTTTCATTGGAGCCAAATTCTGCATGAGCTTCTGTTTCTGCATCGATATTCCTACCTCCGCCGACGAGAAAATACCCATCCAATGCCCGCATATACACATAACCTTTATCGTAATGGATATTGGACTTCATGTCGATGTCCGCCTTGTACAATGTAACGATATTCCGTGCCGGCCGGACATCATCGAGGTTCTCTTGAAAGGCATTGGTCGTGAGAATAAGCTTACGAGTATCGGTGTGAAAGGCATCATTGATGGTCATTTCAACGCAATTGCCATTCTGTTGATAATCGCTAAGTGTACAATTCTGTACAATTTCAATGTTCAGCTTCCGCAAATGCTTTTTCAAGGCATTCCACAACATTCCGGGATGAATCTGCCCTTCCGCCTGGCAAAATAATACCTCTCTGCAGTCTGTCCAGGTAACATGCCGCGATTCCCAGACCAGTTCCGGTGAAATATCGGCCAATAATCGATTAATAGCAGGCAATGCTTGCAAAACCGATCTACGGATTTCTTCATTATCAATAATTTCATAAGCACCGTGCATACCGATAGGTATGTGGAGTTTTTTACAGATATGTTTTAAGAAAGCAGCACCTTCCCATCGCTTGCGTATATCGGACATAGCATCTTTTTCACCGATTGTAGTCATTGCATCGAGAACTTCACTCGGACTACCGAAGCAGAGGAAACCGGCATTCTTGGTAGAAGCAGCAGTGCCCATCGGAAGTTGTTCAATGATGAGGATATGTGCATCGGGTAATTTTTCTCTCAAGCCCATAGCCATCCCTATTCCCGTAAAGCCTGCTCCTACGATGCAGTAGTCAAGCCTTTCTGGAAAAATTGCATCATAATCCCAGTATGAAGCTTTATACATATTATGGAAGAATGAACTCATTTCCGATATTTGCGATTCTTTTAATAAAGAGGTAAAAATACAAGATATACAATATACAACGATTAAAGGCATAGAGAATGTTACAACGCATACAGACAATATTTCTTATGATAGCCGTACTGGCATTCGGCAGCTTATTTTACTTTCCATTTGCATCGACGGAGACGGCTTATGAAAACTTTCTATCCGATAAGATCTATAATTTATTGGATTTGCCGGGCTTGATGGTAGTGGTGATTGTAGCTATTGTCATCACTATGTTATCTATACTTCTATTTAAAAATAGAGGTTTCCAGATAAAGCTGGCTTGGCTATCTATTGTATTTGGCATAGTGATTCCCGTCTGGGCAATGCTTGAATTCTACCTGACAACGCAAGAACAAGGACTGGAGGATATTCAATATTCTCTGGGAGCCGGTATTTTTATCCCTATTGTCATCATCGTAGCGCTTATCCTTGCCGTCCGCAATATTAAAAAGGACGATAAGCTGGTGAAGTCGATGGATAGACTCAGATGACTTGTGCCGGCTTCACCGGAACTGCTCGTCGGAGGTCGTATTTTTATGGCTAAAAGTGCTTTATCTATGAAAAGGTATTTCATAAGTCTCTTGATACTTACAATGAATATTGCTTCAGTCGAGGCTAGTATTCAGGCTGTCTCCTCAATTAATTATGTGGGGCCGACCGATTCACTGAAAGGACTTGAACAAGGCATTCAAGAACTTATCGACCGATGGCATCAAGCCGCGACCGATGCGGATATCGACGCTTACTTTAACTTATTGGCTGAAAATAGTATCTTTCTCGGTACCGATCCGGCAGAAGACTGGACAAAAGATGAGTTCTATGCAGCGGTGAAAGAAGCATTTGCGGAAGCTCCGGCATGGGATTTCACAGCTTCCGACCGACATTTACGATGGATTGTCCCGGGAAAAGTCATCCATTTCTACGAAAAACTCGACACCTGGATGGGACCTTGCCGTGGGAGTGGACTCGTTGAAAAAATCAAGGGTGAATGGAAGATCACCTTCTACAACCTCTCCAACACTATTCCCAATAAAATCGTCAAGGACTATGTGAAGTTCTATAAGCAGAAGATGAAAGAAAAGGAGTAATACTCTAGTTGAAGCAAGCTTACGGATTTGCGATCGGATTGCAAATCTGTAAGTTTTTATACTATTTTTTGGATATAAATGGATACAGAATGGATATATTTGTTTTGGGCTTGAATCAATGACTTAGATAGAGTTGTGCGATCACAATAACTTCACTACGCTGAGAGTTGGCTGATAAAACCGGAACTTTCAATCATTTCCGTATTATTCTACATTCCTATTGTCCCACCTAAACCTTTCTTGTCGCAATTCCTACATCACTTCTGTGGAGTGTTAAAGTTGTTCTTCTTCATCGAGTAAATTTTAAAAATGACTAGGTAAAACTTCCTATACATAAATAACTTAGGTATATTTGCATCTATGAAATCAAAGTCACCTTTATATAAAGGCAGTTTAAAGCTCATTATCCTCAAGATGCTTGAGGATAACGGAAAGATGTATGGCTACGAAATCACACAGAAAGCAAAGGAACTCACAGCCGGCGAAGTCGATATTACCGAAGGAGCATTGTATCCGGCATTACACAAGATGGAGGCCGATGGACAACTGACGGTAAGTATTGCTACCGTAGGAAACCGCAAGAGGAAATATTACGATCTTACGGCAGAAGGTGAGGAAGAAAGTGTCCGTTTAATGGATGAGTTCAGAGACTTTGTGCAGAATATGAATAATATCCTTACACAGAATGTAAATCCGTCAATTTCATAAAATTGGAGCATTATCGAATTAAGTGAAAACCAAATACAAGAACTCTTCGCCTTTGTCAAGAAGAAATTTGTCCCATATTATGATGTACAGGTAGAGCTTGTTGATCACCTTGCCAGTGCTATTGAAGAAAAAATGGAAGCAGATAATTCAATGACATTTAAACAAGCCTTGGCAGAGGTGTATGGCTCATTTGGGGTGACGGGTTTTTACAAAGTCCTTGCCGCAAAAGAAAGCAGCGTCTCCAAAGAAGCAATTAAAATATGGTTTAAAGAGTTCTTTAGCTGGTTCAAATGGCCAAAGATGCTGATTACTACTGCTTTTTTCTATCTTCTCTGGCAATTATTGCATTGGACAGAGCCGATATACATAGTTTATGGACTTATGCTTATATATTTTATCATTGTAGGATATTACCATTTTTACCGAAAGCGACACGCTACGGTAAAAAAAGAATATTCTCTTCTGACCTTGCAGACAATAAGTACAACGGGCTTTTTCCTCAGTTGGATGCCGTTCTATTGTGCTTTTATTGCCATGCCGCTCCCCTTCTTTGATGACCCTGATTCACTCAATCATCCTATAATTGCGGTGGCTATTCTTGCTCTTTCACTCCTGTTCTTTACAGGAGGTCTCTCTATCTTTCCGAGATTTAATAAAAGAGCAAGGCAGATGTACCCGGAGGCATTTGCGACTTAAAAATTGAGTAAGGTATGGACTTATCAAGGACACAATTACAGCAGATTCATAAATTCGTCCGGAAAAACCTGACGCAGGGAGATTTTTATGACATTCAGGTCGAACTCATCGATCATTTTGCTTGTGTGATTGAAGAAAAACTGGAAGAAAGCCCGGACCTTAACATAGATGTCGCAATTGAAGAAGTCTATGCATCATTTGCTCCATATTATTTTAACCGAATTTTTCAAGAGAGAACACGGACTATAATGAAGGAATCTACAAGGAACTGGTTCCGAGGATTTCTCAGATGGTTTTTATTTCCGCGCATCTTTATCACAGTAGGTATTTTCCTTTCACTTTGGTTCTTGTGTTGCCAGATACCCTTTACATATATAGCTATCAGCTTGTCGGCTCTCTTTTTTATAATCGCAGTTTATTATAGAAAAAAATGGAATTACAAGAGTTTCCTCAAATTTGCTCAAGTGGTTTACACGCCCTTTACAAGTGTATTTTTCGGCCTAATTCTCATAAATCTCGGAGGAATATTCCTACCGGTTATACTTTTTAATGACTCATTTTCCTATAAGATACTCAGCGACTCGGGAGCAATCATCGGTGCAATTTTCCTCTGTCTTCAGATTCTTGTCCTTTTGACGCATATCGCAGTGAGAAATCGCTTATCATTTTCCCTCAGAAATATGTATCCTGAAGCTTTTATCGGGAATAATTAAGGTAGGGATACGTGCTAGGAGGTCAACTATTTAGTTAGTATAAATGGGAATATTTGTTATTCTGGCAAATAATTCTTATACTTGTTAAAAGTCACACATATATTATGCGAGTAGTCAAAGAGCATACTTTATTGTTTTTACTGCTTCCTATCCTCTTATTCACGCAATGTTCCAAGGAGCTTGGGGAAATGGTCCCGACGGATATAGACAAAGCGATATATTCAGATAAGGAAATTGAATTCAGCTGGCTTTACCAGGATCCCGCCCTTGAAGATGCCATTGATATTTTTTCATCAAGAAATAGCAATGCTTTACTTATATTATATCCCACTACACTCACCGCGATCAATGCGATAAATGGAAACAAGATGTGGCAAGTCCCCAATTATTATGAGTTCCCAAAGATTATTTATACTGACGATAATATCTATGTCGCTAAATATGGATATATTACCAATCCTTACGGAGCTAAATTCCTTTCAAGAGTAGATTCTGAATCCGGTGCCATGAAAGATTATATTTTCACTGATTCAATGGGCAACAATTTACTTTTCAATAGTGGAATTATCTCCGATAACACCTATTATTTCATTGTAGAAGCATGGGAATATTATCCTGATAGAAATCTCTTATTGCTATATTCCCTGGATTTAACTAGTGGAGATATACGACGACTTGCAAGCCTGAATCAAGCAGGCACTTATTTTGGCCGGCGTCTGCAACTCACCATAAACTCCACAAGCAATGAGATATATCTTTATACCAGCAGACGTAATTCTCCAACACTTCCTCAGACAGTTCTTTATCAATGGAGTCCGGGAGACACGACATTTCATGAGTTATATGCAGAAGAAAAAAACGTTGATTTCGTAGGTTTAAAGATTTGGCAAGACAACTTATTGCTCATCAATACATATTCGCTACAATTATTTGACCTTTCAGAGAAGAAAACGATATGGGAAAAAGCATACCATGATTATCGTATAAAATTCAGTGATAAAACAATTATTAAGGACGGAATACTCTACAATTATCATTCACTACCTGTTAAAATAAGCATGACAGATGGAAAGCTACTTACCAAATCTGAATTTTGGAAGGATTTCTCAGCTAGCGGCGTATTTGGTAAAAGCTTAGATTATTTTGTCACTTATACTTATAAACATCATCATGAGAATGGCAGCATTCATATATTCAGTTTGAGCAAATTACAGAAGTTGATTAGCTCAAGCAGTTCTTTAGCTTATCTTCGCATTAAACACTATTATTACATTGCGCCTTCAGAGCAGATAATCCTGGTCGGAATAGATGGTGAAGTGGATAAAATATCCGCCTACAAGTGGCCCCAATCTTTAAACTAAAATTCCAGTCATGCGTCACTTAACACCTTTCCGTATTTTAATTTTTGGTATATTAACCTTAATAAGTCCTCACATATACGGTCAAATGGGTTTCAGAGTAAACCTTATGGCAAAAGGAGGCATATATTCACCCGCATCAAATCACGAACGATATATAAAGGATCGCATTCAGGATTATAATCTTCCATTGGATTTTAACCTTGGCTATTCAAAAGGACTGGAGTTGCGCTTCTCTACGCCTGATAGTAGTTCACTGGAAATATTCTATGGATTGTGCTATATTAACCAGACTTCCACCTCATCCACTGAATATATTTACCCCGATAAGGATAGGTGGAATATCCTTGAGACTGATATGCTTTATACGCAACATGATCTGGGATTGAATTTCGGCTTAAAATATTCCTTTTTAAGACGCCATCGATTCAGTATATACAGCTACTTTTATGCATCAATTATAGTTCCCCTTGCCTATAGTATAGAGGTAGATCAGATTTTGAAGGATGAGCCTTCCGGCAAATATAAACAGTATCACCTATACAAGCGCGTTTATTCAAAGGAGACCATAAATCGCGGTGATAATCAAGTCTCCATGGGCGTTTCTCAATCAGTTCACTTCGGTTTTAATCCGGGCATCGGATGCAAGGTCAGGCTAGGAAAACGTCTTGCCTTACATTCAGAAATAGGTTTTACTTATGAAATCGGAGAAGAAGAATCGCCACTTTCTTCGCCATATACTGAAAAATTGTACTATCGCAAGGGATATAGCTTTTTCCTTAATTTAGGAGCTAGCATGACCTTCTAGAAAAGCTAGCCAATGCCGATAAAATAAGCACTATCGGGCTTGATAAAAGCAAAACTACCCTCTCTTCTGAATAACTTAGACCTTTTTACAGGGCAGAAAAAAGGTGAAGAAAAACAAGGGGAAGTCAGGAATAAGAGTTCAAAGCGACCGATAAGGGTCAAATCAGCATAATCAGGATCAAGCCCAAAATAAAAAAGCCTCCTTTAAACATAAAAGAGGCTCTTTCTCTATACCATATTAAGCGGTATCATTCCATCATTACTTTATTAACTACTGGCCGCCTACCTTCTGCATCTTGCTTTCTTCAGCCGATGAGCTCTTCTTGAAGGTTTTCTTCTTCTTTAAGAGACTATCGTACTTGGCAGCTTGTTTTTCATTAAGAACTTCCTTAATGTCGGCGGCAACCTCGGCCTGAGCCTGAGCTTTTGCTTTTCCTTTTAATCCGGCGTATTTCTTATTTGCCTTCGTTAATATGGAACTTACCTGGTCTGCTTGTGCACTTGATAAATCAAGTTGCTGAGTTAATGTAGCTACCTGCTTGGCAACGCTTGCATCTGCAAGCTTGGCAGTATTCTGAGCATTCAATGAAAAGCTAGTAAGAGCTATAATAGCTATAAACGATGCTTTAACAAGTGATTTCATCATGATCTGTTTGTTTTAATTAAATTAATAGTTTCAAAAATCGCTTATATAACACAGGCAGCTCCGCTTTTATTCTCAATTACCGATCGCTATTATACCAAGTACAGTCTGTATTCTAAAACTTCATTTATTTTCCGTATAATTTGCCTTCTTAGCGATATATCTATACATTAAACCACAGCTGTTCAAGGCGAACAATCAGTCGAGCGATGAAGTAGAATAAGGTTCTCCGGAAGGGGGTTGACCTTGAAAATCCTTTTAAGATTGCCTGTATTTCACTTTTCATCCCAA
Organism: uncultured Saprospiraceae bacterium; assembly: GCA_964436125.1. Lineage (GTDB taxonomy): Bacteria > Bacteroidota > Bacteroidia > Chitinophagales > Saprospiraceae > CAYRFF01. Next base: position 22,948 of record CAYTBT010000005.1, read on the forward strand.
TAGATTTTATTTTCAATACGTTTTGGACAGGCTTGGCTTCAGGCATAAGTAAGGTTAAGGTTTATCCGACATTATAAAAATGAGCTCTCCTCCTTTAATTAAATCGAAATAGGGTAATCTATTATCATCAATTTTTTCTCCATTAAGTCTTACTTCATTTACATATACATTATCTGCTGACTGGTTTTTAGCTATAATGTGAAGGGTATTTCCATTTCGGAAATAGAGATAGGCTTCTTTTACTGATGGGCTACCGATTGCATAATAAAGGGAACCGGGAATTACGGGATAAAAACCTAAGCTACTGAAGATATACCATGCACTCATCTGGCCTGCATCGTCATTGCCGCATAAACCATCTACGCCCTTGCCGTACATGGTTCTCACGATCATTCTCACTCGAGCCTGAGTTTTTTCCGGATGTCCACACCAATTATAAAGATATGCTATGTGCTGACCCGGCTCATTTCCGTGAACGTAATTCCCAATGATACCATCGCGCGTAATATCTTCATTCTTGGCAATATACTTATCGGCGATCGGCATTGTGAATAAAGAATCCAGTTGACGCGTAAAGCTCTCCTTGCCTCCCATCATTTCAATCATTGAATCTATTTCTTGGGGGACGTACAGGCCGTAGTTCCATGCATTTCCTTCAATAAAGCCCTGGCCGTGCGTATCCATCGGATCAAAGTCTTTACGGAAGTTGCCATTGCGGAGCCTCGGTCTCATAAAACCAATGCTTGAATCATAAACATGCTTATAATTTTCTAACCGTTGAAGAAATTGATTTTCGAGTTCCTTGTCGCCGACAATATGTGCGATCTGTGCAATGCACCAGTCATCGTATGCATATTCTAGTGTACGTGAAACGGAATAGGGTACATCATCAGGGACGTATCCATATTTTTTATAGGCAGCAAGGCCACCAAAATAATCTACATTTGCCGTATTTGCGCAAGCTTGAAGCGCATGCTCTTTATCAAAATCCCCGATTCCTTTCACCATTGCATCGGCAATGACCGATACAGCATGGTATCCTATCATACACCAGTTCTCATTGCCGTAATGACTCCATATAGGCAGCATATTGTGGACGCTCTGGTCATAATGAGCGAGCATGCTTTTAATCATATCGTTGTTGCGCTCGGGACGGATGAGATTCAACAATGGGTGCAATGCTCGATAGGTATCCCACAAGGAGAAAATTGTGTAATTGGTGAAGCCATCAGAATTGTGAACGTTCCGGTCGAGACCGCGGTATCGCCCATCGACATCTTCATAAATAATAGGTGCAAGGCAGGTATGGTACATAGCCGTATAAAAGACCGTTTTTTCATCTTCAGTTATTGTTTCAACCTGGATTCTGGAGAGTTCTTTTTCCCACTTGGCATCTGTTTCTTTTCTTACTTTTTCAAAGTTCCAGTGAGGAATCTCAGCGTGTAAATTTTTCAAGGCCCCACGTGTGCTTACAGAGGAGAGTGCAACTTTAACTTTTAATTCCTTGGAGGCGGGGATATCAAAGTTAAAATATGCGCGGATATTCCGTCCTGCCATTTCGGGAAAGTTTTTATACTGGTGAAACTGTCCATAGAAGCCGTTATACAAGACCTTATCGTAGTTTTTGTAGCCATAGGACATAATAGGTGTGGAAAACTTTATTGCAAAGAAAACCTTCCGTGTTCTTGCCCATCCCTTGGTCTGCCGATAACCTGTTATCAAGCTATCATTTTCAACACGGATAAAGGTCCACACATTTTTCCTGTCATAGTGGTAGATATTGTATATGAGGTCGAGGACAATATGCCCTATTCCTGAATTGGGAAAGGTATATTTATGAAAACCGACTCTCTCGCTTGCGGTAAGTTCTGCTGTAATATCATAGCTTTCCAGCTCGACTTTATAATAACCTGGTTGTGCTAGTTCATTTTCATGAGAAAAAGTGGAGTAAAATCCCTTTGAACCATCAAGGCTTGCCTTGGGCTCCAATACCAGATCCCCTACGGTAGGCATCAGAAGTAAATCGCCAAGATCAGAATGCCCTGTACCACTGAAGCAGGTATGCGCAAATCCCACGATTGTTGTGTCTTTATACTGATAGCCGGCACAATAAGCATAAGTCTTCTTATTGTAAGTACCATCTTCATGATACATCGGGACAAAGTCAGTCTGTGGGCTGAGCTGTACCATTCCGTATGGCGCTGTTGCACCGGGATAAACATGTCCCATTTTACTCGTGCCGATAAAGGGATTCACATATTGGGTTAAATTGGGGTCGCCTTGTCCGAGTTGTGGATTAGAAAATACGTAGTTGCTTATTGTCATTGCAATGACGAGATTCCCGAGGATGTATATAAGTTTCAATTTGATCTGTTTTTTCCGATTCATCTTGCATATTAAGAAAAAATAGGGGACTTTCCTACAATAATTTTTGAAAATAGGCGGGCAACTATTTCATGTATCCAGGATCGACTCTATCGGAGAAGCCGGCAGAAAAGAAAAAGTATAAAAGAGATATTAGCCCTTAGCTGAGCTCATATACTAGGATGGAATATGGAAAAACCAGGACATGAGAAGAGCCTCCTTTAAACATAAAAGAGGCTCTTTCTCTATACCATATTAAGCGGTATCATTCCATCATTACTTTATTAACTACTGGCCGCCTACCTTCTGCATCTTGCTTTCTTCAGCCGATGAGCTCTTCTTGAAGGTTTTCTTCTTCTTTAAGAGACTATCGTACTTGGCAGCTTGTTTTTCATTAAGAACTTCCTTAATGTCGGCGGCAACCTCGGCCTGAGCCTGAGCTTTTGCTTTTCCTTTTAATCCGGCGTATTTCTTATTTGCCTTCGTTAATATGGAACTTACCTGGTCTGCTTGTGCACTTGATAAATCAAGTTGCTGAGTTAATGTAGCTACCTGCTTGGCAACGCTTGCATCTGCAAGCTTGGCAGTATTCTGAGCATTCAATGAAAAGCTAGTAAGAGCTATAATAGCTATAAACGATGCTTTAACAAGTGATTTCATCATGATCTGTTTGTTTTAATTAAATTAATAGTTTCAAAAATCGGTTATACCCAAAACATTCAATAGAAATGCAAAAGAAAGTGCAAAAGCCACAGAAGACAAGGGCTCGCGCAAGAATTTGGCTCGGAATCGTAGTAAGACTACGGTGAGAACCAAATTCGAGCAAGTGCTTGTATTCACAGGCTTTTGTGCTTATCTTCAATTTCTATTGCATGATTTGGGTTATATAACACAGGCAGCTCCGCTTTTATTCTCAATTGCCGATCGCTATTATACCAAGTACAGTCTTTATTCTAAAACTTCATTTAATTTCCGTATAATTTGCCTTCTTAGCGATATATCTATACATTAATACCTGATTCTGGCTGAATCAGGCAAAATCAGTATCTGAAAGTCAATAAATTGAGAAGGTTCAGGGCATCATAAATCCTCTGCAAGCCTCAATCCCAGTTCTTTCAACTGACTCTCATCAATCTCTGATGGTGCATCAATCATAACATCACGCCCTTGATTATTCTTCGGGAATGCGATAAAATCACGGATTGAATGCTGCCCTGCCATCAATGCAACCAATCTATCGAAGCCGAATGCAATTCCTCCATGTGGCGGCGCTCCGTATCTGAATGCGTTGAGTAGGAATCCAAATTGTCGTTCGGCCTCCTCGGGCGTAAAGCCGAGCAATCTGAAATTTTTATTCTGTAATTCTCTATCGTGGATTCTGATTGATCCACCACCGATCTCAGCACCGTTAAGCACGAGATCATAAGCATCAGCTCTTATACTTTCCAGCACCTCCCTTTCTTCTGAAGAAAACTTGGCAACATCTTCCCGTTTAGGTGAAGTAAACGGATGATGCATCGCATAGAATCGCTCGGATTCTTCATCCCACTCAAGAAGTGGAAAATCTATCACCCACAGCGGCTTAAAGTCATCGGATCTGCGCAAGCCGAGGAGAGTTCCCATCTCGAGACGCAATTCTCCGAGCTGCCTCTGAGTAGCCTTTTTCTCACCACTGAGCACAAGTAAAGTATCGCCCTTCTTTCCACCGACAGCTTGAATACATTCTTTCAGAAAATCGTCCTCATAAAATTTCCCGACTGTCGATTTTATGCTATCGTCGCTCTTCCACATAATGTAAACGAGGCCCTTCGCACCGATCTGCGGCCGACATACCCATTTTGTCAGCTTTTTCATATCCTTATTGGAATAATTGTCTGCTATTTCGCTTACGCAAATGCCCAGTACACTTTCCGCATTATCAAATACCTTAAAGCCCTGTCCCTGCATCATTGAATTGAGGTCTTGAATCTCCATCCCAAATCGGATATCGGGTTTATCCGAGCCGTACTTTGCCATTGCTTCATCGTAAGTCATCCGAGGGAAATCCGCTAAGTCGATATCGTGAATAGCGCGGAATAAATACTTTGTTAAACCTTCAAATGTCTTTAAAATTTCCTCTTGATCTACATAGGACATTTCACAATCAATCTGAGTAAATTCCGGTTGCCTATCAGCTCGCAAGTCCTCGTCACGGAAGCATTTTACAAGTTGAAAATACTTATCAAATCCCGAGACCATCAACAACTGCTTAAAGGTCTGTGGAGACTGTGGCAATGCATAAAATTGCCCTTTGTGCATACGCGATGGCACGACGAAGTCCCTCGCTCCTTCCGGTGTGCTTTTAATGAGGACAGGTGTTTCAATCTCCAGAAATCCTTCCTCGCTGAGATACTTCCGCACTTCCTGCGCTACACGCGAGCGAAAAATAATATTGGATTGTATGTTTTCCCTCCTTAAATCAAGATAACGATACTTCATCCGTAATTCTTCACCTCCATCCGTCTCCTCGGTAATGGTAAAAGGTGGGGTATCAGATGCGCTGAGCACCTCGAGTTCCGAAACTTCAATTTCTATATCTCCGGTAGGCATATCGGGATTCTTTGAGCTACGCTCAATGACATTGCCTTTAATGTGAATAACAAATTCACGACCGAGTTTCCGCGCCTGCGTACAGAGCTCTGCATCAGTTTCCATATTGAAAACCAGTTGTGTAATTCCATATCTGTCCCGCAAATCGACAAATGTCATTCCACCGAGATCGCGCCCTTTGGCTACCCAACCACTCAATTCTACTATTTCATCCTTATTTTCAATGCGTAATTGTCCGCAATTATGCGTTCTATACATATATCTTATATTTTTGCTTTACCAGCCGCTAAAGTAAAGATATTATAGCTGAAAGTACATAGGCAATCCAATTAATTGCCTTCAAGGGATAAACAATGGAAATAATCAATGCAATTCATCTATTCCTCTCAATCAATGCAGGAGACATAGCAGTAGCTGTAAATTCAGCTCGGAACACTCGTGATTCAATTCCGGAAAGAAAACAAGATTTGAGGGGATTTTCCCATAGGAATAACTGCCCAATACGCATAAGCGATTGAAGTATCCTCCAGATGAAGTGGAGACGAGTTCAATAGTCGTTCATCGACCATTGAAAAAGAAGCTGCCTGAAGCAGGCTTAAAATCGGCCATTGCCTTGAGGGCGATGCAGTGGATAGACTCTGTAAAAATCCAAGGGAAATTAAGATATCCCAAGCCATCGGCATAAAACTTCATTGCCCATGACAAGAGATGTCACAGGCAATGAAAATCAATCAATAAAATACCACTATAGTCCCCTAAAGACTATGTAAACTCAATTGAGTTTTCCTATTTTAGCTTTCCAATTTTCCGGGCCGCGTTCTATATCTTCCCAGACAAAATTCTGGCTACCTATTGCTTCATACATCGCCAGGTGCTTTGGTTTCAAACTATGATTCCCTTTTAAAATAATCGCTTGTCCGTATGAAAGCTCATTAAAGGTCTCAAATATATGTCTATCAGCATCTTGCCCATTTTCATTCAAGTCAATAATCTCCCATTCTTCCTCCGGAGTATGGTGAAACACATGAAGCAATTGCTGTCTCTGCTCAAATGCGTTTAAAAATCGCGATGCAAATACTATCGTGAGAATAAATAGTCCCGGATATCCTATAAATAACATCAAGATATACGGTATAGTCGGATCTCCAGCCCGTACGCTTTCAAGGTTAAATGAAAATACTCCCGCAGTAATTACAAGCCCAAAGAACCATAATCCTGCCACCCATAAGGTAAATTCAAATGGCGACATTGCTTTCCTCCAGCGACTTATCTTGCTTGGGGAAGCGACATTGGAGTTTAGGGCCTTTCTTTCACGATCTGAAATCTCCCTACTCTTCAATGTCGTTAAATCATAAATCATCACGATACCACCAAGGATAAATATCACAGCACTTAATCCGAGAAGTGCATAACCGGTTGACATTGCCGGGCGTACGTGATGTCCCCACCAGTCGAGTCCCAATATGCGATAGACGTATATCTCCTTGGTCCCACCATAGGAGAAACTATACACTATACCTATGAGTCCACTGAAGAGAAGCCAGTACCCGAGCTTGGATAGTTTATCTTTAAATGTATCAATCCCTTTTATCTGTCGCACCGCTTCATAAGCTGCTCCGATCACAAGAAGTCCAAATGCCCCGAATAATGCCATGTGGCCATGTGACGCAGTCAACCAGGTACCATGCTCCCAGATATTTGCGTAAGCCATCGTCATAGAAAAGCCTAGAATACCCGCACCGACTGACTCAAATAGCGCAGAACCAAAGAGGAAATAAAAAGCGGCTTTATTTTTAATCGGTGTTACTCCGTGCTTTTCATCCAGATAAACATGCCAGATACAGAATATCAATGGCAATGGTTCAAGTGCACTGAAAAGCGATCCCCAGAACTGCCAGAATGCAGGCGTCCCTATCCAGAAGTAGTGGTGAGAATTCCCGATGAGTCCGCTGAGGATAACAAGACTTACTCCCCAGAAAACAGCAAATCCAACTTCCTTCTTATGCGCTCCGAAGAACTTGTGCAAGAGAAATCCGATCAGGGTAATATGAATAATTTCCCAGACCGCTTCAACCCAATAGTGCACCACATACCAGCGGAAATATTCCTGTGTATCGAGATTGGTCGATGGGACCAGTGAGAATATCCACACCGCCGCAAGTCCTACGGCACCGATAGCCAGTCCCCAGTGAAGTTCATTCCACTCTTTCACTTTTCTCGGGAACATGTGAATCGTTAAATAAGCAAATATTGAAAAGGCAATAAGAAATAATATATGACTTACCCTTCCTGCTTCCAGAAATTCTTTCCCCTGTTGCAGCCATGGAGTATTACCTACCCATCCTCCTTCTCCTTCTTGTGCTAGAGGTAAGGTTGCAGCAGTCCAGAATACCGTTATCCATAAGGCAATAAATAAAAATTGTATTATCCATTTATGTTTTACCTCTCGTTTCCCAAGCAATGGTCCGACAAATAATATCGTACCTATAAACCCTGTGACAATCCATACTATACCCATATTCAAGTGGAATGCCCTTGCAACGTTAAAATTAATTATCCCTTGTAATAATGTGGGATCCATCTGTTGAAGCGCAAGCAATAAACCGAAGAGAATCTGAATGCTGAAAAAGACCAGCATCGTCATAAAAAAGCGGAAGGAATACCGTTGTGTTTTATACTGAATTTCCATCTTGATTATTTTTGAGATTTAATGAATTCAATGATATTACTGAGCTCCTCTTCTGATACAATCCCTTCATAAGCAGGCATAACACCTTCTGGAAAACCCTCTACAACTTCATCGCTCGGTGATAAAATAGAGCGACGGAGATAACTTGAGTCGATTTCAACTGTCTCTCCTGTTGTCAATTTTACAGAAGAACCATAAATGCCCTTAAAACTCGGCCCTATCTTTACACTACCATCTGTAGAATGGCAGGCCATACAACCGAGATTTGTGGCAAGTTCCTCGCCTAGGGCAGCAGGTGAGGCGGTACCACTTGATCCGCCTGCACCTTCAGTGCTTCCCACAGCGCCGGATACAGATCCGACGAGATGTAATCCACTTTCAGTTTCCAGTTTCCTTTTCATATTCTCCACGATATTCTCATTGGCAATGACCTTCGGAGGCCAACCACCGGTTTTTATCTTGGATGTATACTTCAGAAACGCAATTAAGGCGCTTATCTCCTCAGATGTAAAGCGTAAATTGGGCATCAGTGCCGCAACTCCACCTCGGTTCTCGACCCGTTTCTTTGCTCCCGGGTATTTCTCGAGATATGTATCGATATCTCCTATTTCCGTTTCTCCCGATCCTAGCAGGTCTAGTAGTTGAAGATTAACAACTGCCTTAGGTGGATAACTCGCCGGTGAACCGAGATAGGCTTTCAACCATGCCGGCCCGGTTTCCTCATAAATCTTAGTTAAATCCGGTGCAAAGTATGCTCCATTCCCCACTATCGTATGACAATCCATACAATTAAAGGACTGGAATACCTGCTTCCCTTTTAATGCTGATTGGCCCTCAAAATATACTTGTTGTGTATCAGGACGACCGCGTTCCTCAGATTTCATAAATGAAAAAATACTGAGTACTATCCATATAGCTATCATGATGAATATCGTCCATTTAGCTATTTTCCGTGCTTTCTTGTCAAATTCATTCATGGTGATGGTGATGTTCTTCTTCTAAATGTTTTTTCTCATGGGTCGATAACACTTCAATCGCCCACACAAATGCCCATACGACAAATAGACTAATTACAAAGCCTACTATATAGTATATTATCCACGCCTCCACTGAGTCACCGAAAAAGGTGTTCCCAAATGTCCACGGTGTGGATATCAAGACAAAAAAGGTGTTTAGTACGATTGAAATTACAATAATCTGCCGCCTAGACATAGTTTTTAAGCTTTAATTGTCCCGGTTTCCCCAGCTTTTTACCGCAGGGTCTTCCTTTAATAAAATTCCCTCTTCCTTTCTGAAGAGCTCTGTGCTTGCTCTATTTCAATGAATAGTACACATCATCCCCGCACATCACTCACGCTTCTCTGTTTCCCTTCCATTTTTCTTCCCGTACTTTTAATGGACTTCTCTGTATCTGTGGTAAATATACTATTTATTCTATTGCGGACAAATTTATCCGAAATATTTTAAAAAAATTATTCCTTGGGACTAGTTCGCTTATCATAGTTTATTGTATGGACATAGGTCTTTACCTTCTCTGTTATCTTCGGTGATAGAAAAACTTGCCGTTTCATCCTATGATTAAACATTTAGCTTCCGCAAATACCCACAACAATCAGTATTTCAGTACAGGTATTTACTGATTACTCAATATACAAGGACAATATAATAATTTGATGGGAATAATTTAAATATTAAGGCAAATACGAATACAATTCTGCATGAACCGCAATCCACCTTCTTCATTTCCTATAAAAATCAGCTAAGGAAACAAGAAAATAGTTTATGCATCCAGAGATATGTGTAAACTATAAATAAATAGTTGGGAGATTGTAGAAAAAGCACAGATGGATAAGCCGTAGCACTACTTAATCCTTTATTTAAGCTTGAACACCTACTTATTATTAAGAGAATGCTTAAAGAATATCTATTCCAATGAACAATTCAGAAACTCACCCTTTATTCAGTTCGCTCTGTGCTTCCTCACTGATGGCATACAATGCTTTATCGAGGGGATCTTGCCCTCTTTCTTCCATTTCAGCATACAGCTTATCGATAAATTCATTGATTCCTCCATCTTTGGTTTTGCTAGCAGCAAGTTGAAGGATGGTAATTGTCTGAGTCTTGGCAAGTTTTATGATTTCCCAGAGTTGATGAGACACATAGATCTGCTGAGTAATATTGTGATCAAATTCCTGCCTGATAGCAACAATCATAGCATTTTTTAAGTCTTCTACAGTCGATTCATCCGAGCCTAAGCGGATTATGAGCTTATCAATCTTTATCCTCTCGCAGAATAGTGCAAGGCGTTCATACGCACTTATCTTTGAAGGATTGGCTTTTTCCTTTGCTAGTGATGCGCTGAGCTTCATATTTACAAGATTCTCTTCCTTTTTGCGGTATTCTCTCATGAGAAAATACACCGTAAGAAATACGATAAGCGCAGGAATTGTAACCTTAATTATTTCCAAAAATACTTCCATTAAGGGCAAAATTAAGAAAGTGTGGGCAAATCGGGAAATGCCGGAGAGAACTTTCCTTATTCTCGTCCTGTCTTCCTCCACTTCTGCTGTGGAACTTCTTTTCTATAAGGCTGTGTTGATACAACGATACAATCACATATCGAGAAGATTTATGGAAGAAAATATTTTTATGCTACTCTTTTCTTTTTGCCTTGGGATAGGTCTGGCGGCATCTGTAGGTTTCCGCGTTTTCCTCCCTTTGCTTGTTCTGAGTATAGCAACGCACTATGGATATGAGTTGAATGAACAATGGAGCTGGCTGGGAAGCTGGACAGCAATCACTGTTCTAGGTGTTGCTGCCATTGCAGAAATATGTGCGTACTACATCCCTATAATTGACAATGCACTCGACACCATTTCTGTACCACTAGCAGGTATCGCCGGTACTTTTTTGATGGCAATTTCACTTACCGGCATAGATTCAGAGCTTATTCTGTGGGCACTGGCAATCATTGCAGGCGGCGGAACTGCTGCAGCAATAAAAGGAAGCGTAGCAAGTGGAAGAATTGCATCATCGGTATCTACGCTAGGAATGGGGAATTTTATTATAAGTTCTCTTGAGAACATCCTATCCTTTCTCCTGAGTGTACTTTCCTTCTTTTTCCCGCTTATTGCTTTCCTTGCAGTAGCATTCATATTTATAGGTATATTTAAAGGCTGGAATTTCCTGACCGGCCATTCGCAGAAGAGTAGCTCAAGGAGTACATGATCAGCTTTATTATTTCCATTACACTTCAGCTCGCCTCTATTTATCGCCGGCACATCATCCCTTCATAAAAGCATATTCCTGCAGCTACGCTCACATTAAGGCTTTCCATATCACCTATCTGTGGTATCAAGAACTTCTCATCAGCCTGTCGATTAATTTCACGTGTAATCCCGGCCCCTTCTGAGCCAAGAACGATTGCAACAGGTCGTTTCCAATCAAGCTGTCGCAACTCTTTCTCAGAACCCACATCGGCTGAATAGATGAGCAATCCCATTTCTTTTAAATCCGATATGATATTCACAAGCGATGGTGCTCGGCATACCGGCAAGCGAGCGAGTGCACCTGCCGATGTTTTCATTGCGAGGTCATTTATTGCTGCTGAACCTGATGCTGCTATGAGCAAGCCATGTACACCAAAAAATTCAGCAGACCTTGCAATCGCACCGAAATTTCTCACGTCAGTCACTCCGTCCAAGATGCCTATCAGGGGCATCTCACCACGTTCAAATGCCTGAAATATCACATCTCTGACATCGTAATAGGTGATCTGGGCAATCTGTGCAAGGAGACCTTGATGATTGGCCTTTGTCATCCGCTGTAGCGTAGCTTCCGGAACTACTTTCAGCGGAATGCCTATTTTCTTGCAAGTCTTCCTTATTTTCTTTTCTACCGGTCCTTTTATTGCTTTATCAATAAAGACTTTCTCGATAGAAAGGCCATCTTCCAGCGCATCCATCACTGGTTTTCTCCCAATAAGTAATTTAAAATCCGTCTGCTTTTTCCTTTTTCCCATGTTGTAAATGTACGATTCATTTGCGAAAGCACCTCAAGAGAAAAAATTCATTGTTCTATCATTTTTATTTCTCAATGTGGGAGGGAATCTTTATCTTCCGTCATGACTTGGGAAGAATATTATGTTCTAGGCGTTATCATCATTGCTGTCTATCTCTTTGTTTCTGAGGTAGTTTCAATTGATATAACGGCAATTCTCATAACAATTTTATTAATGATATCCGGTGTGGTATCTATTCAGGAAGGTCTTTCCGGCTTCTCCAACCAAGCTGCATTGTCCATACTTTCCCTCCTTATCCTCAGTGCGGGACTAGAGCGTACCGGTGCAATTAAACGCGGGGTGGAGATCATCGGTAACTATACGGGGAATAAGGTCTGGACAACCTTGCTCGTGATTATGCCTATCGCGGCATTTCTTTCAGCTTTTGCAAATAATACAGCGATTATCGCAATTTTCCTCCCGGTACTGCTCCAGATTTCAGAAGAAAAAGGGTTCAGTGCTTCCAAGATTATTTTACCCGTAGCTTATATTGCTATTATAGGAGGCCTCATGACAATTATCGGAACATCAACCAATCTTATCGTGAATGGTGTTGCTCGAGATATGGGGATTGATCCATTCAGTTTCTTTGAATTTTTTCAGATCTCCGTAATCCTCGTCATTATAGGTATCTTGTATCTTCTCGTGTTTGGATATCACATTATTCCGCCACGGAGAGAACCCGTAACTGTCGAAAAAGCCTTTAATCTCCAGCGCTATCTCGCCAATGTGCGTTTGCCGAAAGGCTCTAAATACGTAAGAAACTTTCAGACCTTAAGTGAAGACTTGGCCAAGCTCGGCTTGAACATCATAAGGATTATCTCCAATAAGGGAAACGTTTACCTCAATATGAAAGTCAATCGTCTCCTCGGCGAAGATGAAATACTCGTACAGGGGAAACTAGAGGATATTTTAAAGCTAAACGAAAATAAACATCTCCATTTTGTCGGAAGAAGTAATTTACAAGATTTGAAGCTCAATACGGCTTTTAATCAGATATATGAGGTCGTCATCAGCCCCAATTCTACTCTCATAGGAAAAAATATGCGTGACATCAATTTTTATGAGCGGTATGGCGTCGTTCCTCTTGCCTTAAGAAGATCGGAAAAAGAAACGATACAGCCCGAACAAGAACGTTTATTGAAGGTCGGCGACACGATTGTTCTTGAATCTGAAACAGACCTATCGGAAGTTTCAAGAGCCATGGATGATTTTATTATTATGAACCCTGTCCAGAGCCTTGGCAATCCGCGGAAACAGATTATATCCATACTTATTGTTATAGGTGTTGTTGCCACAGCAGCAATTAACTTACTTCCGCTGGTGGTGAGTGCCTTGAGTGGAGTGGTCTTGATGGTTCTCACGGGTTGCCTCGAGACCAATAAAACATATCGAAATATCGACTGGCAGGTTTATTTTCTCATCGCCGGTCTTTTCCCACTCGGATATGCGATGTCCAATTCGGGATTGGATCAGGAAATTGCACAATATTTTCTCTATGTCACTGATGGGGTCGGTCCCTTCTACATTATATTGGCGATGTTTTTTATGACTATTGCCCTGACCAATGTTATGTCCAATAATGCTACTGCGCTTCTTATGTCGCCGATAGCCATCGTTATTGCACAAGAGACTCAACTCCCTGCCCATGCGCTTCTCCTGGCTGTAATGTTTGGGGCAAGTATGGCATTTTTTACACCATTTGGCTATCATACTTTAACACTGGTTTACGCTCCCGGAAAATACAAATTCAAAGATTATGTAATCGTAGGTCTGCCGCTTGCTATTCTACTGGGGGGAGTCGGTACATGGCTCATCTATAAAATGTATATCTGACAGTCTGCATTCTTCATCTACTGTATTCCGGGTTTTAGTTTTATAGGCATAAAGTATATAGGGTATTTCCTTCAGAGGAAAATGACCACGCAACGCTATCATCCATTGTATATGTAGAAGAGAAAAAGGGAACCAGGTGTTATACCGAAATTTCTAGAGAGCAGTTGTTCAATTTTACATCCATAATAAACTCATATATTAACTGTATCTCTTCTCGGCAACAAGTTTCTTATAAATGACTTGCTATTCGATCAGCAAGGTCTTGAAACTCCTCATTACTGAGCTCAAGAGCTTTCTTGTGAAAGCCGAAGTCGCTCATTTCATTAATTGGGAGTAGGTGTACATGAACATGTGGTACTTCAAGTCCTACAACAGCCATTCCGATCCGCTCACACTCCACTTCTTTTTCAATTGCTTGTCCCACTTCCTTGGCATAAAGCATAAGTCCGGAATAGCTTTCATCATCCAGGTCAAATATATAATCCACTTCTTGCTTAGGGATAACAAGTGCATGACCGAGAACTCGTGGTTGGATATCGAGGAAAGCCAAAAAATCTTCGTTCTCACCAAGTTTAAAGGAAGGTAATTCACCATTGATAATACGTGTAAATAAACTAGCCATGCATTTAAGGGTTTAATCTATACTGATATCGAGAATTTTAAACTTAATTACACCGGCAGGTGTCTGTACTTCGGCAATTTCACCCACTTTATAGCCCAGCAAGCCTTTTCCAATCGGAGAAGTAACCGAGATTTTCCCTTGAGAGACATCGGCCTCTGATTCAGAAACAAGTTTATATTCAACTTCTTTCTGCACTTTCATATTGAGGAGTTTCACCTTGCACAAGACTCGCACTTCAGAAGTATCGAGGTCTTTTTCATTGAGGATTTCTGCATTAGCAAGAGTTTTCTCCAGTTCACTTATCTTCATTTCAAGGAAGCCTTGAGCATCCTTTGCTGCATCGTATTCAGCATTCTCAGATAAATCACCCTTGGACCGGGCTTCTGCAATCGCTTCAGCAATTTCCTTTCTACCTTCTGTTTTCATTGTATGCAGCTCTTTCTTGAGCTTGTCATACCCTTCCTTGGTCATGTAAGAGCGTTGTACCATCGTAAATAATTTTACTTTTCAATAAATATTCTATCTAAAAACAGTTCTTCGTGCTAGTTCTACATTTACTTAGGAATAGGAACTGTCTTCATAAATTCAATCTACAGCAGCTTAAGTTTAGCAAGATTGAAAAGGTTCTTAAATGGTTAAATTATATATAAACAAAGACGTTTCTCCGACTGAACAGAGAAACGCCTCTTGCTATTAGATACCTATTTTAGAACGATAATCCTACACCGAAATTGTGTGTACCGTTAAAAATAAGTGTTTGTCTGTATGCATAATTTATAGTCAATCGGGTATCGGATTCTCTGCTTAAAGGCGCAGAAATCCCGACTCCACCGGCAAATCCTGTATAAACATCTTCTCCACCGGAGTTGGTGATGCCTTGAACTTTAAACTTGTAAGCTGCGCGGATATAAAAGAGATCTTTATATGCATATTCTACCATAGGGCCTGCTTGGTCTCTCAAGAAGGCATTGGAGGTAAAATTGGCTCCGGCAGTAAGCCTGTGTACTTCAGCGAGGTAAAAGTCATAGGACAATCCGATATTCAGGGTAAATGGAAGTGTAAAATCCGCACCTCTAGTAAATAGTGTTCTCTCGATTCCATCGACCTGTGTTATAATAGATAAGCCTTCACCGGAATAATGAGATGCCACACCGATGTTCCTTAAGGAAATCCCGAGCTTGAAGTTATCTTCTTCACCGGCTACGTACTGAACACCTGTATCAAAACAGAAGAACAATGTACTGATGTCACTTATTCCCTCAGATACAAGTCGTCCAAGAATACCCACAGAAACCTTATTCCCAAATGTATGTGAATATCCAATTCCCATATTAAAGAAGGATGGAGAATACATTCTATTAGGATCGTAATCCGGATTGGATACCGTTGTCTTGGCTATATCGCCAAAATCAAGCATCATTAATGATATTCCTACTGTTCCGTGTTCTCCGGATGGAATTGACAATCCTGCTGCATTTATGCTTATTCCGGCTCCTGACAGATATCTAGTATGTGCAATTTCCACTTGCATCTTGCGCTGAAAGCTCAATCCTGCAACGTTTAATTGCATAGCGTCAACACCTGAAACAAATGAGGTATTCATTGAATGTAATCCTGCAGAACGAGCCCATGGATTCATCAATAATTGCGAAGCACCAGCCTCCCCCTGTCTATCGGGATTCCCGGCGTAGATGCTGCTGCCTATCAGTAGAGCACCTATTGTAAAAGCAAATATGTGTAGAAATCTCTTCATAAAATTATTGTTTAAATAGTAGGGAGCATACGCTCCCTACATATATTTATCTAAAATATTGATGGATCAAATTTCTTATGTATTCCAAACCATTTAATTACTTTCTGCCCTATTCCCGGTGCATCGATATATATCAAATATACACCACTTGAAACCGGTATGCCGGCATTATTCCGCATATCCCACTCCACGATTGTGTTATAAAACTCTCTAGGAACTCCGGGATTCCCGTTTATGCTTCCATCACCCGGATATCGCGGTGCTTGATAAGACTCATTTACTTTATACTCTCGGATGAATTTTCCATCGAGTGAGTAAATGGTTATCGTACATTTCGGTGGAAGATTGGTGATTTTTACGATATTCTGTGAAGCATCTGTCTCGTATCCGGATAATCCTCTATAAGGATTAGGTACAGCTACAACGTGCTTCAATAAGCTATCTACATTGTTATCAGCTACTTCCGTACTCATTGCAGATTTAGGAACCGTAAAGTTAAAGAGTGGATTACCCTTATTATCACCTGTTATGACGTGATTGGAATATTCATTGTCCACACGAACTGAAATTACCGCTTTATCGGGAATCAGTCCTTCTGCATAGGATGTCAAAGGTGTAGTCGCTGGAATATTCGGTGCAGCAACCCAAGAGAATGCCGTTCTTAAAATACGGGCGTATCTCGATGGATTATCCTGAACTCTTTCTATCTTACTATAAATTGATTCACAACCATCATAAGTAGAGTTGCTCACGTATATGAAGTGGGAGGCATTGGAATACCAGAGCAATTTACCCGTAGCGGGATTGGTACCGGCTACTTCAACTCCACCCAATGGGTTCCACATCATATCAGCTCCTCGGTTCAATTGTTCTGCTGTAAAGCTACCGTCTTTAACAACATCTAGACTATCGTAAGGGAATGAAGAATTAAACATAGAGTTTTCACCAAACATAATATTCAGTCTTTCACCCGTTTCTACATTAATAGCATATCCCGGGAACCAACCGAATCCTTTACGGGATTCATTGGGATCGACATCGGCTTTACCATCGCCATCGGCATCTGTTTTCAATACTGATGGAGATTGTCTTATCCCCATATTAGGCGCTCCGCCGACCGGACCTACAGGAATACCTGCAAAGAGTTTTTCATACCATAAATTATGTGTTTCCAGAACCACGCATCTACTCCACATTGATTTGTCGGAAGTCAATACTATATCCACATTCGGTAAATCCTTGAGTGTTGCATTGGCAAGCACATTACCCATAGAAGCTTCACCATCTCCATAATATACAGGTAACGCTATAGGGTTGATATTGACTTCATCCGGTGGATTAGGGCGCGCACTTGTACCCAGAATAAAAGGATAAAAAGGCCCTTGCATAATTGTCTGGCTGAAAGCAGAAGCCGGGTCAAACACCTTGGACGGTGATCCAGGAACTTCTGTTTTTATCCAATCTGCATAGGTTCCTTCCTGGTAAAATCCAAACCAACCAAGCTTCGATGGATCATTATAAGTAATTGATTCTCCTACTGCGCCATTTTCCTCCGTTGGATTATCTTCTCCGGGACTTTCAACATTTGTCAAGTTAACACTTATTCCAAATTCACCAGCTACAAATTCACCTACATTAAGAAGAGTATTCTTTGTCGTAATCGTATCGCCTAACGTATTATTGATAAGGCTATATCTAGCAGTTGATAGATCGAGTTCTCCATCATTCGGATTGTTATCAAATACTTTCAGCGTGTAATCTCCGGCTTGAATATCAATCGGATTTATAACTTTAAGATTTATCGGACTTGCACCCGGTGCATAAGTAATAGGAGCAGTGCCATTCCCTTCCAGTATGCCCGGCCTTTCACCTTCGGCTATGTTCAAGAAATTTCCACCGGTTCCTAAACCATCCATTTTAGTTACTTCAAATCCCTGTCCATAAACAGCATTCATATCGAGCCATGTGCTCTGATGAGGTATTACCGTATAGACGCCGACATTGCTTCTACCTTCAATATATGGCGTCAACTGTCCATCTACAGAGTCTGGATAAGGTGCATAATTATTATATGCATAAGCGACTACCGTGTAATAATACTTGGTATTATTTTTAAGACGCTGGCCTGTAAACTGATCTTTGGTAATTAAGAAGGATGATCGCAAGCCGGTATTGGGTCCATCGACCTCCAGAGTAGGTATAGCAATTTCTCTTGCAGGATCAGAAGGGTCAGCACTCACAGTCCAATTAAATATTTTACTGATTCCATCCTTAATGTCCGATTGAAAAACTAGTCGTGCATTGGACGGGTCCTTACGTCCCGCAGGGGTATTTTCTGATGCAAGGCTCTTCAATTGATAAACGCGATATCCCTGGAATTCATACGTAGTATCTACAGGTGTAGGCAGATCAGATACATCCACATCTGTAAGAATATTTTCCTCATAAGACAGGAACTTATTATTGGACTCAATACTATCATTGGTCAAGACAAAGATCGCTTGTCTATCCAATTCTACAACAGCTACATCCGGTGCATCCGGACCATCAAGAATATCGAAACAATTATCAAATAATCCCTGTGCTTTATCGTCAGCTTTCAATATCTTGTCCAGTGCAGGTGCCGGATGGTCTACTGAAGGAACCCATACAACTCCCACAATCAATTCATTCACAACTCCGGGCTTTAAGAAAAATGGCCCTGAAGCCTGTATCGTTCTTCTATCACCGTATTTTATGTCTGTCTGCGCCATGCTCCAGCCATTTTCTTTATTTGGTGGGTCATAAAAGACATAATCTACTTCCTCTCCACCGGTATTATAACCTGAACCAGATGAAGTTACACGAGAGCCATCTTTCCATCTTCCAGTAAGGTAGAAGTACACTTGTTGGCCCGTTTCCGGGTCCGTCATACCATCGGGAAAATCACCGATACTTCCGTTGTTATAATATGTAAAAGAAGACATTCCCAGCTCAACGCCAAATGTATCGAGAGGCCCCCTGAAGTAATCAACACCCACCATAGGGATATTGTCTCCATAAGTCGGTACCGGTTCATTAAATACGACACAAGAAGTACCCGTTGTACCGTCCTGTGCATCTTTATTGTACACGTACATCAAAGATCTTGTCGTATCACTTCCGATAAAGTCATCTGATGGACAACCTAAATCAGGATCGACCCACATTGCAAAGTAAGTTTGCCCTATACCTGTCTGTGCTTCGTTTATAAGTCTATATCGGTAAAAGGTCATGTTATTTAGCTCATCTTGTGTCTTGTAAGCAAATGCTTGCACCTGAACCTCCATCTGGATAGGTGTAGCATTGGTAAACTCATGGACACCGCCATTATCATTATAAATCCAGAAATACATTTCGTCCGGAACCATTTCTAGTGCTTTTTCATCCTTGGACGGTGTACAGCCTTCTACCTGGATATAAGGGAAATCCCCGTGAAGAGGGTTATAATTGGGGTCATTGTCAACATTCCAATAGTATCCGTAATAATCAATATCCTCAGCAAATGATGGCACGTTAAATCCATAGCGCTCTGCAAAGAATGGGTTTCCTGCTCCCGGGTAATATTTAACACTAGGAGGTATCATTTCAGCTGTATATGCACTTCCCAGTTCCTTATACAATCTGAAGTGCTCGCGGACTTCATCACCAGTAACGCGGAAAAATTGATCCCAGTTATCACAGACTGATTTATCTGTGACACCTTGGTCTGTCAATGGACCAGGATAATAATCCATACCACGGCCTGTTCTATATGCAACCGCAGCAACCTTCAGGTTTCCATCTACGGAATATCCACCGAGCCACACTGCGCCGGCAAATAAAGAAGAAACTTCCAGTTTTCCCGACCCTACCGGTACTTTAGGAACAATATATCGACCATTTTCAAGGTCCCACCAGATATCACCGCCATTTAATAATCTTGCACGGACATTATTCACTGATAAATCCACTTGCTGGGTAGAATAAAGGCAATCCTCTCTCAATTGTGCAACGCGATTCTTAAAATCTTCGGATTTCCTGTACTCGCTCACCTTATACGGCGTATAAGCCCAGCTTATTGCGCTTAAACCTATAACTAGTCCTAAGCTTATAAATAGTTTATTTACGATATTCATAATTTAATTTATTTTTCTATT
Source organism: uncultured Saprospiraceae bacterium (assembly GCA_964436125.1). GTDB lineage: Bacteria > Bacteroidota > Bacteroidia > Chitinophagales > Saprospiraceae > CAYRFF01. The sequence goes on from CAYTBT010000005.1 coordinate 43,018, forward strand.
AGAATTGGAAGATTGCACCTATATACATACGTCTAGGTAATGAATAAAACCCTTGCGCTAGCAATCCCCAATTGTAAAAGTCAAGATACGCATCTAAATTTGCTGCCATATTCTGGCGTGTCGCTATCGTACTCTCAAGTGTCTGCTGTCCAAGATTGGATGACAAGAATCCATCATCAGATGGTGAGCCTGTATATGGATATACTCCGAGAATGCTCTTTGTATTAAATACATTCAACACCCTGAAATAGATATTCAAATACAATGGACGACGAGCATCTTCCGATGTTAACCGAATATTTTTATCTATCCTTAAATCAACATTGTAGTTCCACGGAAGTCTAGCTCCGTTGATACTCCCCTTAGTTCCTGCACCTCCATATTGTGTCGGTCCTTGTGCTGCTGAATACGGCCGTCCTGAAGCGGCAATAAACTGTACGTTCAAGCCGGTATTTGCCAAGATGTCAACTCCTCCAATACGCGGTCCATTATATTGTTTTCCACTTGAGTATCGATAATCGGCATTGACAACTACTCTGTGCCGCTCATCAAAATTCAGCGGGAACAAAGTTCTTATATTTCCTCTGATAAGTAAACCTGCTTGAGAATCGGCATTTGATCCTGTACCATTGGCAAACTGTAGGGTGTAGTTAATATTGGCTCTGAAATTCCCTGTACGTCTCAAGTCATACTTCACTGTAAACCCGTAAACTGTTCCGAAGTCAAGGTTACTATATGTATCATATCTATTCACACCGGGCACATACAGAATTCTTCTCTGTTGTATCAAGTCTCTCATCTCCTTGTAGTAAGCACCTACTTTCAAGGCAGATGAATTGGTCAATTTCTGCTGGAATCCTACCTCGTAGTCAATCGTCTTCACTGGTTTCAATGCAGGGTTGTTCAATGGAACGCGATTGGGTTGATCCATATAGAAATAAGACAGTGGAGAAACATAAGAATTACCAAATGGCGGCCTCTGGGTTAAGATATCGTAATGTGCAAAGAAATTGGCCTCATCGGATATCGGGAAGGAGAAAGCTAGTCGTGGCATTACGTTAATCTGCGTCTCATAATCTTTAAAGGTTCTATTAAATGCCGTGCTGACAAATTCCTTGTCGTTAATATCTACATCAGAATAACGCTTACCGAAGACCGGCTGTCCGCCCCATAATTGAGCGCCACTATTCAACTGGGTACCCTTGGCGTCATACCAGATATCGCCATGACGGTATCCATAAGGTACTTGCCCCTCTGCATTTTTCAGATAAACAAGGAAGTCATCCCCTACACTTGTCGGACGTGTCAAGTCCGGGTTATTTTTAAAGAAATCTTCAGCTGTCATTAACTGATATAAGGACTTAGGGTCTCGTAAAACCTTCGTATTGGCATCATAGACGTCAACCCTGACCCCCACACGGAAAATCAAGTCCTTGAATGAAAATTTGTCTTGAATATATCCGGCGATATAGGTCGGCTTAAATGGTGCTACTACAAAATCTTGCTCACCATCCCCATCACTATCTCTGAAGAAATCTTCAAAGGAAACTCCTTTTACTTTATTTCCCAGGTAGTCATAGCCAAAATATCCAAGGTCACCTTTATCCGTTAATTCACGAGGAGCAAATAAGTCCAGAGTTAATGCATCCGGATCAATCGCTTGAGAATTAACAAAGTCTCGTATTCCTTTATTGGGGAATAAGCGTTCTCTTACTTTCACAAAGAAGCCATTGCCCAGACTGTCCTCGTTCACTAGATTGGGATAAATGTACACTTGCTGTGTCTCTCCAAATGCAGTAAATTCTGTAGAATCAATCGGGGCCATCCCGTAATCAACACCGATAATATTTGCATTGGCGAGCTGTTCAGCTCTGAGCCACAGTTGACTTGGGTTCAAGACATATTGTCTATATACGCGTTGTTCATAAACCCCACCAAACTGGATATTGTGGCGTCCGTGTTCTGAACCTCCCGGATACAAGTCAAAGGAAACGCTGAATTTTCCCGTATATAAATCTCTTTCAAACTTGGAGTATCTATTATACACCGCACCTACATTGGAGTAGATGTCCCACATATTGTTGGCAAAGCTCAATATCATTCCATTTCGAGCAATAACATTGGTTGATTTTACCTCATCGAGAATATCATTGTATCGTGCAAGGATAGGATTGATATTCATATTAGGCACGTAGTAATTTTCTCCATCTTCTATTGTCGTACCAAATTGTTTCACCCATATTCCGACCGTAGTATCAAATGGTGAAGCGAAGAATGTACCACCGGGTACTTCTGTATCAAAGCTCGTTGCATTGGGGACTATCTGAACATTAGGTGTAAAGGTTGTATTAAATTTACCTATATACCCATAGCGACCAAAGTGTGTTCCGTGAATAAGATCTTGATCGCCCCCTGTTCTTTTCTGGAAACCTCCTTGTAAGGTTACGACTGTATTCCGGATAAATCCAGCTGATTTATCTTCCTCATCTGTTGCATAGTCACCACCACCTATACGATAGCGCAATCGGCCATTAAAACGGTAACTCTTACTTAATGAATAAGGATTCCTTACGTAATTAACTAGCGTCCATCCTCCTGGAGTAAACCTGTCTTTCAAGTCATAATAAGAACCTGTCAATTGAAAATCCACAGCATCACTGAATCGGACATCGAGCTTGGCAAATACGTTCACCTGTCTCTCATCCTCATTCTTCCGTGCCTTATAGAGATCGACTGCAGCGAGATTGGAGCCGGGTGTTCCGACGTCTCTTAATGCTTCACCCATTGTATGTCTTATCCCGCGAGAGATTGTCAATGGGTTCTTATGCAAGTAATCAATTGCTTCTTGTGAAGCATAATATTCTCCAAATGCACGTGGAAAATCATCCTCTCGATAACGATATTGTCCTCCTATTCTGAAACCGAGGATCGACTTCCCATCTTTCTTCCATATCGGCCCTGATAAACTTGCGTTTACCAGATTGTATCCATAAGCATCAAGAAATTCACTTGTTTCATATTCTACAGAACCAGCAAATCTACTGCTCGGCCCTTTGGTTGTAATTTTTATCACTCCTGCGGTAACGTCACCATACATAGCTGAGATACCACCGGTAACAATCTCCATCTGTTCAATTTCAGTCTGTTGAACAAGACTTCCCGTAACTCTGACACCATCGATAATATAGGTCGTTGCATTACTTCTACCTCCACGGATATTTATTGTACCATTGGCACTTCTTGTGACACCTGCTGTTGTTGCTGCCAATGCCCCTACACTCTTCACGGGTAGATTCTGAATATTCTCAGAAGTTATCGTCTTTCCTTGTGTATTTTCATCAGGATCAATCAGGGGAGCCTTATATTCTGTCACGACAATTTCAGAGAGGCTTACCTCCTTGGATGTCATCTGAATATCCAGAACATTGGTTTTACCTGATTTTACTACCACGCCTTTAATTAGCCGCGTAGCGTGACTGATAAAAGAGGCCTTTACCTCATAGGTTCCGGGATCTATATTGGTAATTGCGTAATTTCCATTGAGATCCGTCTGTGCCTCCGTCACATAAACTCCGTTCTTCTGCAGAATTATCGAAGCAAAGAGAATGGGCTCTCCACTATCTTTATCTGTCACCTTTCCTTGTAGGGAAGTCTGCGCTTGCATACTCACTACAGCCAGGCATGTTATTGCTATTACAAAGAGTAAATTTCTTACCATATTTTCTTATTTTTTCACAAGAAGAATTACTTGAATGTTTAAATCCAGAGTACAATGATAATTAAATCTATAGATTTTACAAAAAACTCCTTAAATTTTAACGTATCCAGTTTTTCATAATCTATCATTTTTCACTTTCCCATGCTTTCAGCTTACGCAAAAGCACATCACTGATCTTTCTATAACTTTCTACCGTCCATCCTGCGATGTGGGGGCTTAATACTGTATTGTATTGAAACAATTTCTCTAGTTCCTGCCTCTCATTTGCCGAAAGGCAAGAAATTTTTTCATTGGGCAACACATCAAGGCATGCCCCGTACAATTTTCCACTCTCCAGAGCGTCAATCAATGCCCCTAGTTCCACAATTGCCCCGCGCGAAGTGTTAATAAGTGTTGCGCCGTCCTTACACCTTGCAAGAAAATCCGCGTCAACGAGATTGCGTGTTTCTTCTGTCAATGGAATATGGAGACTTACAACATCGCTATGCCGGAGAAGCTCTTCCATATTCATACATTCTTTTACAGAACGTTCATCCTTAATATAGTGCTGCTTATATTTATCGTAACAGTAGATTTTAACATTCAAGGATTGCAATTTATGCACGAGTGCTGAGCCATTATTCCCCACTCCTATCACTCCCACCGTAAGTCCTTGAAGCTCTCTGCCGCGATGTTTTTCTCGTTCCCAATGAAAGTTTCTGACACTATTATAGGCTTGCGGTATTTTATTAAACAGAGAAAAAAGCAAGCTTAAAGTATGCTCAGCAACGGCATTGGCATTGCCTTCCGGTGCGGAAAATACTTGAATGCCTTTCTGCTCCGCATAATCTACATCGATAATTTCCATACCGCTACCCAGTCTAGCAATAAATTTTAACTTCTCTGCCTTATCTATTATCGATTTTCTCACGGGATTCCTGGTATTCACAACAAGGCCATAATATTTATGAGCATTCTGCTTGAACTCTTCATGACTTATCTCCGGTCGATATTCTACGGCATACCCTAAATCGCGTAGTCCATAAAGGAGATTTTTATGTGCCCGATTGGCAATAAGAACTTCTGCTTTCATAGGGATAAATATAAAAGCTTTTTTTTATCTTTGCAGTCAAAATAACCAAGTCTCATGAATGACATCCGGCAGAATCAACTACAATACGCATGGTTTCCTGTCATTTATGCACTTCATCACAATAAAATAATTATCATTTATGCCTAGAGATACGTCTATCAAAAGTGTACTTATAATAGGAAGCGGACCGATTGTTATCGGACAAGCTTGTGAATTTGATTATTCTGGTTCACAGGCTGCGCGTTCTCTGAGGGAAGAAGGAATTGAAGTAAGTCTCATCAATTCCAATCCCGCTACAATTATGACCGATCCGATTACAGCGGAACATATCTATTTGAAACCACTGACTCCTGAAAGTATTGAAGAAATTCTCCAGGAACGCGATATCGATGCCGTATTACCTACGATGGGTGGTCAGACAGCACTGAATCTCGCCATTGAAACAGGGAAACTCGGGATATGGGAAAAATATGACGTAAAGCTCATCGGTGTTGACATCGATGCTATTGAGCTGGCAGAAGACAGAGAAGAGTTTAAGAAACATATCGTGAACCTCGGCATGGATGTCGCGGAAAGCTATATTGCCAATTCTTTTCTCGAAGGCAAGGATGCAGCACAGAAAATAGGATTCCCACTCGTGATACGACCTTCTTACACACTAGGAGGAAGTGGTGGAGCATTTGTCTTTAAGGAAGAGGAATTTGATGCTGCCTTACGGAGAGGTCTCGACATATCACCTGTGCACGAGGTACTTGTAGAAAAAGCGGTATTGGGCTGGAAGGAATTTGAGCTTGAGTTATTGCGCGACAAAGACGATAATGTAGTAATTATCTGTACTGTCGAGAATATGGACCCGATGGGCGTCCATACCGGAGACAGTATCACCGTAGCACCTGCGATGACTCTCTCAGATACTGCATATCAGGAGATGCGTGACCAAGCTATTACGATGATGCGATCGATGGGCAACTTTGCCGGTGGCTGTAATGTACAATTTGCCCAAGATCCCGAAACAGAACGGTTAATTGCCGTCGAAATCAATCCACGAGTATCGCGCTCTTCTGCTCTGGCATCAAAGGCAACCGGTTATCCCATTGCCAAGATAGCTACTAAGCTCGCTATAGGCTACACGCTTGATGAGCTGAAAAACCAGATCACAAAGACTACTTCAGCTTTCTTTGAACCGACGCTTGACTATGTTATCGTTAAAATGCCACGATGGAATTTCTCCAAGTTTCCCGGCTCCGATCATCGCCTCGGTTTACAGATGAAATCCGTCGGAGAAGTGATGGGAATAGGGCGCAGCTTCATCGAGGCTTTACAGAAAGCTTGTCAATCACAAGAAAATAACCGCATGGGGCTCGGTGCCGACAAGAAAGAATGGATAAAAACTGAAGATATCCTCCATAGACTTGAGGTGCCGGGAGATGACCGAGTTTACCGGCTTAAAGATGCCTTGCGACTCGGCGTCCCGGTAAAAACAATCTGTAAGCTTACCGGAATAGATTCATGGTTTATTAAAGAAATCCAGAAACTTATCCCGATGGAAGATAAGCTTATGAGGTATAATGTGCCGAGTGATTTGCCGGAAGGCTTTTTCATCGAATTAAAAAAAGCCGGGTATTCCGATGCGCAGATTGCATGGCTCATGCGCGTTGATGAACGTCACGTCACAGATGAAAGAAAAAAACGAGGTCTGAATCGCGTTTATAAAATGGTGGACTCATGTGCAGCAGAATTTGAAGCACATACACCGTATTTTTACTCGACATTTGGGAGGGAGAATGAAAGTGAAGTATCTGAGGAGAAAAAAATTATTGTTCTAGGCTCCGGTCCTAATCGCATCGGGCAGGGAATAGAATTTGACTATTGTTGTGTGCATGGGCTCCGCGCTATTGCAGAAGTAGGGAAAGAATCAATAATGATTAACTGTAATCCCGAAACGGTTTCAACGGATTTTGATGTAGCAGATAAACTTTATTTTGAACCCGTTTTCTGGGAACATATTAAGGATATTATCGACCTTGAAAAACCGGAGGGAATTATCGTTCAACTCGGTGGGCAGACAGCGCTGAAACTCGCTGAGAAATTTCACGATGAAGGCATTCCTATAATCGGCACTTCTTATGAATCGATGGACCTGGCAGAAGATCGTGGTCGATTCTCTGACCTGCTTAAGGAACTAGATATCCCATATCCGCGATACGGAGTAGCTCATTCTGCAGAAGAAGCTCTTGAAATTGCACATGAAGTAGGGTATCCGGTACTCGTACGTCCATCTTATGTGCTCGGTGGTAAAAGGATGAGAATTGTTATCAATGATGAAGAACTCGAGCGCCACGTATTGTCAATTTTTAAACATCTTCCCGATAATAAGGTGCTTATCGATCAGTTCCTCGAAAGAGCAAAAGAGGCTGAAATCGATGCAATATGTGATGGAGATGAGGTCCACATCATGGGAATTATGGAACATATAGAACCGGCGGGAATTCACTCCGGAGATTCTTCCGCTGTATTACCGACTTATTCTCTATCTGACGAAGTGCTCGACACGATGCAAGAATACACCTATAAACTTGCCAAGGCCTTGAAAATTAAAGGACTTATTAATATTCAATTTGCGATTGACATAGATGATAAAGTACACGTCATCGAGGCCAATCCTCGTGCTTCAAGAACGACGCCGTTTATCGCCAAAGCCTACGACGTACCGTATTTAAATATCGCAACGAAGGTTATGCTAGGCACACATAAATTAAAGGACTTTGATATCCATCCGGATAAAAATGGCTGGGCTATTAAAATTCCGGTATTCTCCTTTGAGAAATTCCCGGATGTCGATAAATCTCTAGGGCCGGAAATGAAATCCACAGGTGAAAAAATCTATTTTATCGATAGCCTCAATGATCCTGTATTCAGAGAAATTGAACGGAATAGATCGCAATATCTGTCCAGATAGGAAAAGCAAAAAAGCTATGTCCGTGAATTAAGTAGGTTACTCTGCTTTTCAGGTACATTTATCGAATCTTTTTTTGTGCTGCTATTCTATCTTTTACCTTCACTGGAGAATGAAATGGGAAATCTGAATCAGAAGATAGAATTTTAAGCGTGAAACGATTTTACTCAGCCATATTTGTTTTTTTTCTGTGTACTAGCCTTGCTATCGCACAGGAAACTACTCCTCATAAGGATAGCTGGACGCTCCGTGAATGTATTCTCCGAGCTCGCTCTGAAAGCCTCGATGTAAGACAGGCCAGACTCGGCACACATTCCGTAAAGATTCAGAATACACAAGCTCATCATAGCCGCTTTCCATCCTTAAATCTCAATGGCTCCTATGGATACAATTTTGGGCGTACGATTGACCCCACAAGCAATGATTTTATCTCGACCAATCTCGGCTTCAACAGCTGGGGCGCTTCCGTCAATCTTCCCTTGTTCGGTGGCGGGAGAATTCATAACTCTATAAAGCAATCTAGTTATGAGCTTTCAGCAGCTTACGCAAATGAGAAATCGATAAAGCGACAGGTAACCATTTCAGTCGCCAGGGCTTTTCTTCAGATTCTCATGGCTGAAGAGCAAGTGCGTAGTGCAGAATATCAACTCCGGCTCTCCGAGAAACAACTTAAGCGAGTAAAAGAATTCATCGCAAGTGGTGTCAAGGCAGAAAATGCAAGCCTGAACTTTAAAGCTCAAGTATCGCGCAGTAAAGAAAATCTCATCAATGCACAGAATACGCTCACGACTGCCGAGCTCGACCTACTACAACTCTTACACTTGAATATCTCCCTAGAGGACTTCAGCGTTCAAGTACCTGATTTATCGCACAAAGAGTGGGCAACTGAACAGATTCCTACCATAGGTGAACTCCTCCCGAGAGCCTTAAAAATTGATCCGCGGATTAAAAGTGATTCCTTGACAATGCTAGCCGACCGCTACGGCATTAAAGTAGCAAAAGGGGCTTTCTATCCGAGTCTGGGCATCAGCGGTAGTCTCTCAACCAATTATTCAACGGAAGGCATAAATCTCTTGGGTGTGAAAAATACTACACAAGATATTATCGTGCAGATTAATGGACAACCAGTCACTGTCGGCTTCCCTAGCCAAGAACCTATTTATGAAAAAGCCTCCTATCTCGATCAATTAAACAACAACTTTGGATACGGTTTCTTCCTCAGTTTAAGCATCCCCATCTACAATAATTATAGAAATAAAGCCGCAGTAGAACAAGCTAAGGTAAATTACCTTCAATCTGAAACCCAGCTGGAGAGATCACGCTGGCAAGTGCGTTCTGAGGTCCAACAGATTATTCTGAATGCTCAAGCAGCACAACAGAGCTATATAGCACAGAAAAATACGCTCAATTCCTTGAAAGCAGCTTATGAAAATGCTCAATTACGCTATGAACTAGGAGCCATTAATAACTTTGACCTCCTCAGCGCACAGAATGAGTATAATCAAGCTCAGCAAAATCTAATATCGGCAAAATATAACTTAATTTTCCAGCTTAAAGTAATCGACTTTTACCAGGGAAAACTTCTCACAATACAATAGGATTTATGTTTAAAAAAATGAAATGGTGGGCATGGTTATTGATCGCGGTTATCCTTCTATTGATAATCGGAGCTATATATAAATCTCAGACTTCAGAATCCGGGCTTGCCGTAGAATACGCCCTTGTGCAGAAAAGAGATATTATTGAAACCGTTTCTGCCTCCGGAAAAATCTTCCCGGAAACCGAAGTAAAGATAAGTTCCGATGTGTCAGGGCAGATTGTAGAATTGAATGTCGCAGAAGGAGATTCTGTAAAGAAAGGTGAAATACTGGCACGCATCGATCCCGATGCATATCTGTCACAAGTACGGAGAGGGAAGGCTGCTCTGAATACCGCACGTGTTCAGCTCGCTCAATCTAAATCAGCTGTGCAAGTAGCTATCGCTCAGAAACTACAAGCTGAAGCACGCTATAAAAATCAGAAACACGTGCATCAACGCAATGTCGAGTTGCATAAGAAGGGTGTAATTTCCGATCTAGATTTTGAAAATTCTCTTATGAGCCTTGAAACTGCCGAAGCAGACTTCAAAGCCGCTCAAGCTACGCTTAAATCACGTAAAAAAGATGTTATTGCTGCACAATACAATATAGAAAGTGCCGAAGCTTCTCTCTCAGAACTGGAAACAAGTTTAAACAGAACGACGATTCAAGCTCCTATGGATGGCGTCGTATCCCTACTGAATGTTGAGCGTGGTGAGCGTGTTGTCGGTACTATCCAGATGAGTGGTACAGTCTTAATGCGCATAGCTGACCTCAGTTCTATCGAAGCCCAGGTCGAGGTAAGTGAAAACGACATCCTCAATGTCAGTCTCGGTGATAAAGTGACCATAGAAATAGATGCTTATTATGGAAGAACGTTTACAGGACATGTCACCGAAATAGCCAATTCCGCTGCCAATATTGCCACCACTTCCAGCGCTCTGACTAGTGACCAAGTTACCAATTTTATTGTCAAGGTACGGATAGATAGGGATTCTTATGATGACTTATTACAAGCAGGTAAAGTATTCCCTTTCCGTCCCGGTATGTCATGCTCAGTTGACATCCAGACACAGGAAGCTCACGATGTACTCGCTGTTCCTCTCGCTGCAGTCACTACGCGTGAAAAATATAAAGACTCTCAAGATTCACTTAAGAATCGTGAGAATGAAATCGTTGAAGTGGTATTTACCGTGCAGAATGATACAGCCCGTAGAACTATTGTTTCTACCGGTATTCAAGATAGAGCTTTTATCCAGGTTCTCTCCGGTTTATCGGAAGGTGAAACTCTTATCAGCGGTCCATATTCTGCAGTCTCTAAAAAACTTGAGGATGGAAGCAAAGTCTATGAAAAGGAGAAAAAATGACCTTTTCTTATATATATTCCGTGTTTAGACATTCTTATGGGGACAGAAAATTTTTCTTTGTTATTCTAGAAATGCGTCGTTTTCTATACAAAAATGTTAATTTTCTATAAATATGTCATTTTTATCGCCCCAGATATAATAATTAAGTGAAAGTTACGCTATATTGGCAGTAGTAATCTACTTTTCATTTTATAGCTCGATACTCAAGTCTCTTTACATCCTCGTAAAGAGGCTTGTTTTTTTATAGGGTAGTCCTATTTAGTTCTCTTGTGTATTCCCCTTATTATCCGGAAATAATAAATTCTGTTTAACTCAATGTTTGTCCTTGTGCATAGATGAGCTTTTTTATTACCCAAACCATGCAATAGAAATGCAAAAGGAAGTGCAAAAGCCACAGAAGACAAGGGCTCGCGCAAGAATTTGGCTCGGAATCGTAGTAAGACTACGGTGAGAACCAAATTCGAGCAAGTGCTTGTATTCACAGGATTTTGTGCTTATCTTCAATTTCTATTGCATGATTTGGGTATTACTTCTCTGCTATATCGGGAAGGACATAAGGCAATTATAAACCACTGATTGATAGCTCATTAGTCAGAGATGGATGTTTGACTCACGATACTCGTCATTTATAAAAGCCTTCTAACTCGTTGAAAGAAAGAAATATACGTAGTATATAAATTTACCAAATAAGGCTAAATAAATGAAATATTCCTTATATTTGAAGTATGGGGAAATCACAATATACCGTAGCACTGGTTACCGGAGGCCCATACGAAGAGAGAGAAATATCTCTGCAGAGTGCTCAACTGGTCTCCGATAGTCTGACTGACAGCAGGCTCCGTGTGTTCACTATTGATATCCAATCGGATAAATGGATTGACGTCTCGAGCGGTATGTCCATAGATAAGAATGATTTTACACTGCGGCTGAACGACGAGATAATACACTTTGATATTGCTTATCTTATGCTTCACGGTTCACCTGCAGAAGATGGTAAATTGCAAGGCTACTTTGATATGCTCGGTATTCCCTATACCGGATGCGATGTATTTGTCAGTGCATTAAGCTTTAATAAAAATGCGAGCAAAAATTTTGTGAAAGCTTATGGCATACACGTTGCCCAATCCCTTATCATCAATGAGAACAACCGTAAGAATTTACCGGACGAGAAGATTAAGAAGCTCGGAGAACCCTTATTTGTCAAGCCCAATAGAGCCGGCTCCAGTTATGGTGTTCACAAGTTGAATAAAAATGAGCCGAAAGCCATAAAAGAAGCTCTAGACGATGCTTTTCAATATGACTCTGAAGTGCTTATTGAGGAATATCTTGCCGGCAGAGAATTTTCTTGTGGCGTCATACCATTTCACAATAAACTTAAAGCCCTTCCGGTTACCGAGCTTATTCCAGAGGGAGAATTCTTTGATTATGCGGCTAAATACGAGGGGAAGAGTAAAGAGGTGACTCCAGCCGACATCACACAAGCACAATCGGACAATTGCCGCAATACTTCAATACGACTATACCGGATACTCGGCTGTGAAGGAATCGTGCGATTTGATTACATTTTATGCCGCGGTGAATTTTATTTTCTGGAAGCCAATACCATTCCCGGCCTCTCTCCTACTTCCATTGTGCCTCAAGAAATTGAAGCTGCAGGTTTATCTGTACGCGATGTACTCCAGAATATATTGCTAGAAAAACTCGGAATCTGAGGAATGATTTGTTCTGCCATATTTCCGCGTATAAGTTCCTTTTCTCTCGATTGTCGATAGCCTAGCAATACAGAAAAGCTTGAAGTCTTGTAAATACACCCCTTCTCATTGCTGGAATAGGCTAATTTACTTGAGCAACAATCTAGGACAGATGCGGAACAGTACATAGATTTCTCTGTTAGGTATCTAGGATTTCAATCCGTAATGAACTTGTAAAAGAAGGAATAAAGATGAAAGAACAAAAGCATTCTCTCAAGATGGATACACCGTTTATGGGGATTTATTACCTTATGGAAAGTCCCGGAACATATCACTGTGACAACTGCAGTGCTCTACTCTTTGATGCAGAAGATAAGTTTCATTGTGGAAGCGGATGGCCGGCATTTGATGCATGTGTTGACAATGCAATCCGACTTGAAGAAACAGACCTAATTCCGGGAAAAGCTGTCTATTGCAAGAGTTGCAATTCATTTCTGGGAACCTTCATCAGTGGAGAAAGTTTTACCGATAAGAATAAGAGATATAACATAAATTCAAGTGCTCTTGATTATGTGCCAAAATAAGATGGATATGGAGAAACAACTTAAACAAGCAGTACTCGGCGCGGGCTGTTTCTGGTGTACAGAAGCTGTATATCAAGAAATTAAAGGGATTCTTGATATTCAAGTCGGCTTCACAGGTGGCGACCTCCCCAATCCTAGTTATCACGACGTAATTTATAAAGATACCGGACATATAGAGGTCGCCAAGATAAGTTTTGATCCCACGATTATAAGCTATGGGGAAATTCTCGATATTTTCTGGACGATGCATGACCCGACTTCATGGGATAGGCAAGGAGCTGATGTCGGAGTTCAATACAGATCAGCTATTTTTTACCTCAATGATAAACAGAGAAAAATCGCCCAATCTTCAATGGAAAGAGCTCAGAAAAATCTCTTTAATCGGGATATTGTCACAGAAATAAGGCCTCTGCTCGAGTTTTATCCCGCAGAGGAATCTCACGAGAAATATTACAGCAATAATCCCGATGCCGGCTACTGTAGAGTAGTCATTAATCCAAAGGTAAACAAGCTGCGTAAAAATTTTCAGAATTATATCCGTGATTGATTCAGAATTATTCCGTACATTGCTAGCTTAACCCAGAAATAGAAAGTAAAATGAAAGACTGGAAACACATATATTCAAGCCAAGACGCACTGAAAGTTGAACTTCTCGAGGCTATGCTCCGCGACCACGATATTGAAACGAGTATCATTGATAAAAAAGATCAAGCCCTCGTTATGCTCGGCTCAATTGAGATTTACGTCCGTGAAGAGGATGCAGAAAGAGCGGTTTCACTTATCCAGGATAGTAAATTAACTACGGAAGAAGAGTAGCTCAGTGTCCATTATAGCTTTTTAGCTTAAAATCTTGTTCTTACCACAATCTAGCTTGCCGGTAATGTAAGTGGTATTGAGAGACGGGTGTTGATGTTTTTTCCATGGTATTTTCCGGAAACAAAATGAAGTTTATCCAAGACCTTCTCAAATGCTATCGCCATAGAATTCCCATAATTCTCCGTAAATTCTCCGTACACTGCAACATTCTGAATACTTCCTATGCTGTCCACGAGAAATGTCAAGGTCATTATTCCTTTTAATCGCGATTGCATAGCAGTAAAAATCGCACTATTTCTCAAGATGTTCAGAAGTTTTCCCTCGGTACACTTGTTCTGCTTGAACAAATCGACAATATCTGCACACTCTTTTAAAATCGGAAATTGCATACTGAAGTCGGTCGCACTTGCTTGAGCACTATGCATTGTTCCGTCTTCATCCTGGAATTGATACTCGATAGAATCTAGGGCCTTTACTTCTTCCGGAATTTTTTCCCTATCTCGCTGAGAAAGAAAAAGGAGTGCCGGGATTGTTATCAGGAGGAAGAAAAACGAGGACATGACTTGAATTGACTTCATGAGATATTAATTTGTTGTTATAAAATGGCACATAATTTACCTTTTCCTTTCTATAATATCAGAGTATTATAAGCCGATGCAGGTTACAAGTCTTAACATTAAGCAAGAATAAAATAGTATGTGCGTGCCTTATTTTCTTAAAAACAAGGACTTTCAAAATAGAAATTCGCAGCTTCTACATTGAGAACGCATAAGGTACAAAAAATGCTGCGGAAATCAAGGAGATTATACAATTAATAGAGATTTGTATAGATTTGAGTGGAATCTGATTATCAACAATTTTTTATGAAAGGTACAGAATCGAGAAAAACTCTTGAGAATCCCATATACCGGAAAGAACGCGATAGAAAGTTCTGTCTTGTCACCGGGGCGATTCTGTTGTGCTTTTATCTTCTAGGCTTCATAGTTCCATCAACCGTCCCCAATGATAGTAAAGAATATCTACAGATGGCTGACAATATCTATAATGAAGCTCGATTTTATTGTGGTGACTTATCTGAGCCGATCAATTATGACGATTTCACTAAGCGGCCACCCTTGTATCCTCTATTCCTAGGAATCGGAAGTTTAATGGGAAGTGCGCCTTTCCTGCTTTATCTATTACAGACCTTTTTGGTATTCGCCGGGATTTTTCTCATGCGGAATATCGGGTTTTATATGAATTATAAAACGTCTTACGACAAATGGATATACCTGTGTCTTGTTTTCCTCCCTTCGCTATGGATTTATCCGCAATTGATGATGACAGAAAGTGTCCTCTTTTTTCTCCTGAGCGCCATGGCATTCACGAGTGTGCAAGGCCTTGTTCAGAAATCTGATGCATGGATAGCAATTGCTATAATTATGCTCGGATTATCCACTTTTCTGAAGCCCGTAATGTTTCCTGCGGCTCTCCTTGTATCAATTATAGGCCTCCTTTACTGTATCTGGCATAAATACAAGCAGTCCGCGCTTGCTTCAGCCCTTGTATTCTTCCTTATTCTCGGATATATGAGCCTCAATTATCAACGTACGGGAGCCTTTAATTTTTCAAGCATAAGTACGATAAATCTCGTGGATTATAATACGTACTACTTCAATTATGAGCGAGGTGGACAGACATTTGCGCAAGCTAAAAAAGCTGAGATCTATGCGGGTATAGACGGAGGCATGACCTATCAGGAGAAGTTGTCCGTACGGAGGCAAGGGGCCTTGAACATCATCGTGAAACACCCCATCTCCTACGCAGTTTTTCATCTCAAGGGGACATATAAATTTTTCCTTTTCCCGGGTCGCTATGACATCTTCACTTTCTTCGGGCTAGATCAATCGACTTTTATGCTTGACAAGGTAGCAGAAGTCGGCTATCTCGGAACCTTAAAATTCTTGATTACTACAACCCCGATATGGCTTTTATGCCTGATCGGGGGAAGTTTTCTGGTGAAGACAATCTTGTTTATCGGTTTCTTGTTATTTCTTTTTCATCGATCGGTGAAGTGGCAAGTCAAATTCCTGCTTTATACGATAATTCTCTATATCGCCCTATTGACGGGACCACTGGGAGCATCGCGCTTTTTCATGCCTGTGGGATCAATTTATCTATTCATATCAGTCATAGGCTTATGTGGAACAATTACCAAGCTTAGGAAGGGGAAAACGAGGTAAAATCCTGCAATGGAAGGTAGCGCACAACAGAGAAAAATGTAAAATGATAAGCCTGTCTCTATATTTTCTCTTAAATTGCGACAAATTTTAGGTAAGAATATGCTGAAGACCTTTTTCTTTAATTTTGGGAAATATATCCTCCTGTTGAAGCAAGCTATTGCCCGACCGGAGAAACTCCGTGTTTACTGGCGCGAGACAGTGCGTCAGATGGACGAGATAGGAATAGGGTCATTGACGATTGTTTTCTTGATCTCGGTATTTATCGGGGCAGTAACTGCGGTACAATTTGCTTATCAACTCGGCGGGACCTTAATTCCACGCTTTTATATCGGATATATCGTCAGAGACATGACCATTATCGAGCTTGCCCCGACAATAACTTGTCTCGTTCTTGCAGGAAAAGTCGGCTCCAATATCGCCTCGGAAATCGGTGGTATGCGTCAGAAGGAACATATTGATGCAATGGAAATAATGGGTGTAAATACCGCCGCTTATCTCATCATGCCTCGCTTAATAGCCGGCTTAGTAATGATTCCTATTCTCGTATTTCTCGCTGCAATAATCAGTATAGCGGGCGGATATATAGCAACGGTTCCCACAGGGTACTTTACCGGAGCTGAATACATTCAAGGCCTTCGGTCATTTTACGAGCCGTACAATGTATTTATGATGGTGGTAAAGGCTGTTGTATTTGCATTTATTTTAACCTCTGTGTCTTGTTATCAAGGCTATTATGTAAAAGGAGGAAGCGTTGAGCTAGGGCAAGCTAGTACCAATGCCGTTGTGTTCAGCGATATTTTAATCCTCTTGTCTGATTATCTCATTGCAATTGTACTGACAGCATGATTACGATAAAAGGCATCTATAAATCGTTTAAAGAAAAAAAGGTCTTGAAGGGCATAGACCTGGTCTTCAAGCGTGGCAAGACCAATCTTATCATAGGGAAATCCGGTGCCGGAAAAACGGTATTGCTGAAGATTCTCGTCGGCCTCCTTTATCCCGATAAAGGTGAAATATGGTATGATAAGGTTAATTTCCTCGACCTCAATGATAATGAACTGCGGAAGCTCCGCATGAAAGTGGGAATGCTCTTCCAAGGCTCTGCGCTTTTTGATTCAATGACGGTTCAACAGAATATCAGCTTCCCACTCGATATGTTTACCACTAAAACCGCCAAGGAAAAACTCGACAGGATTAATGAATGCCTTGAACGCGTTAATCTTGAAGGGGTAAATCATTTATACCCATCGGAAATCTCGGGTGGTATGCAGAAAAGAGTCGGCATAGCTCGCGCTATTGTGATGAAACCCAAATTCCTTTTCTGCGATGAACCCAATTCAGGATTGGACCCCAAGAATAGCTTGCTTATCGATAAATTAATTCAAGAAATAACCGTTGAAAACGATATCACAACCGTTATTAATACACACGACATGAATTCAGTGATGGAAATCGGTGAAAATATCGCCTTATTGAAGGAAGGGAAACTCGCTTGGGTAGGACATAAAAATGAAGTATTGACCCACGGAAATGAAGATCTCCAGGCTTTTATATTTGCCTCTCCTTTCTTAAAACGATTACGCGATAGAGCCCTGAGCAATGGGGATTAACCCTTTGTGATCTTCGATTGAGTCCAGAGATTCCCTCGACCGGAATCGATGTGCCAGATAATTATTGATCTTCGTTTTCTTCTTTTTCTGCTTTTTTCTCTTCCTGTGCTTTATCGTAGAGCACGAGCGCAATAAGTGCTCCACCGATTACAATCGATAAAAAAGCATTATACATATCATAGTCCGATATATAATTATAAATGCCCAACAGAATTGTCGCCACACCGATAATGATAAAAATTAAGCGCGTATTTTTATTCATAGTTTCCCTTAATCTATTATTCCCACTATTCCTTCAGCTTCCGCAAATGTTGTAAACCTATCCATTCCTCATACCCCGCTTCTCAAGTCCTTGGTTTTACCAGGATATCTTATCTCTGATTGCCTAATCATGCGGTAATCACAGCCAAAGGTAGAAATATTCTCTGGCTTTATGCATTAATCCGGCTCACCGGAAGCCCTACATCTAGAATCTACGAGATATTATTTATGAATATACCGGGTCAAATAGTCCGGTATCATTTAAAAGGTTTCCACATCTTTATATTTTTCCTCTTCCTTCTTCAATTCCGCAAGTGAAATACGATCTCTCCCTAGAATCTTCTTTCGCGTTTTCTCTAGCAGTACATACATACATGGCACAAGAATCAAGGTTAAAAAAGTAGCAAAAGCAAGTCCAAAGATTATCGTCCATGAAAGCGGGCCCCAGAAGGCGACATTATCGCCACCGAAATATATATGAGGATCGAGTTCAGTAAACAAAGCCACAAAGTCTATATTAAAGCCGATTGCCAGAGGAATAAGTCCGAGCATCGTCGCCGTAGCAGTTAAAAGTACCGGAGTCATCCTTATTTTTCCTGCTTCTACTATTGCTTTCATCATCGTATAACCTCTACCGATTAAATCATCGGCAAATTCCACAATGAGAATTCCATTACGCACGACAATTCCGGCGAGAGCAACAATTCCTACGCCTGTCATCAGAACAGAAAAGGTCATTCCCGTTAATGCAAAACCAAGGAAAACGCCTATCACACTGAAAAATATCTCTGTCAGGATGATAATCGGCTTTCCTACTGAATTGAACTGTGCAACGAGAATCATTAAGATCAATCCTATCGAGATTAATAAAGCCATGAATAAGAAGTTAACTGTATCGGCTTGATCTTCTTGCTGTCCCGTAAGTTTAATATTCACCCCACTCGGCGTCGGGAAAGTCGTAGCAGCACGTCGGATATCCGAGACGACCTCATTGGCTGTGAAGCCTGTAAGAACATTGGAATAGAGAGTTACGATACGTTTCTGATTCTTTCGCTTTATCCCGCCAAATGTCGATGAGTACTTCACATCCACAAGTGTAGATATCGGGACTTGTCTTACCCTTCCACCGATATTCATATCGCGATAGGTAATGCGTGTATTTAAGAGTGATTGAAGGTTATTTCTCTGCTCGTATTCATACCGGAGTACAATCGGATAATCATCCTCCAATCCTTTAAACTTAGAAACTTCTACCCCGAATAAGGCAAATCTTATTTCCTGCAAGATCCGTTGAGTAGAAATACCCAGGGCATTGGCGCGTTTCCTGTCAACTTTTAATATTACCTCCGGCTTATGCTTGGTCACATCAGATTTCAATTCTTCGATACCCGGAATACCGAGTGAGTCAATATATTGCTCAAAGTCCTCAGACACTTCAACCAGCTGTGCATAATCGTCACCCGTTATTTCTACATTGATTGGGTTTCCTACGGGAGGACCGCTCTGTTCTTGAGCCACCGTAATCTGTGCTCCCGGAATTCCTTGTACAGCTAGCCGTATGCTATCGAGATAAGCAAGTGTGCTCTTGCCATTTCTTTCACCATAAGGAACAAATGCCACAGTAACTCGTCCTTTATTGGGTGTTTCTCCGAGGATAATCCCCTCCGCAGGATCGCTCACACCGGTTCCACCGGCTTGCGCAATAACTGACTCTACAATAGGATTATCTTCTCCCACGACATCAGTTATACGATCTTCTACAATACGCACAATAGAGTCTGTGTAAATCTGGTCCGTACTTACGGGTAATTTTACGTAGGCATAAATAAAATTGGGATCTGCCGACGGAAAGAATTCAACCTTGGGACTAGACGCAATTAAAAGATAGATAGAAAGCACCATAAGCAAAAAGGTGCCTACAAGCATTAAAATAGGATGCGATTTCTTCAATGACCATTTTAAGAGTCGTTCATAATTATTCTGAAAAGCCGGCCATATCTTCTGTTGAAAATATCGTATTAATCTACGAAAGACAAATTTATTCAGGAGGAATAGAAGGTAGAAGAAAATTGCAAGATTTCCCATTCCCACTTTCCCAATCAAATAAAATGCAATAGCAAATACAGCAAAGATTATCGTCGTAATAATGAATCCTTTTCCGATATGCGTATTTGACCTTGTGCCATCATCCTTTTTCATAAAATCTACGGCAAATACTGGGTTAATCACATAAGCTACTAGCAGTGAAGCGAGTAAAACTATCACGAGGGTTGCGGGCAGGTAAAACATAAACTCTCCTATCACTCCGGGCCAGAAAAGCAGCGGGAGAAAAGGGGTTAAGGTAGTCAACGTCCCCGATAATACCGGCATAAATACCTCGCCGGCAGCTCGTTTAGCCGCCACGCGTATAGGGAGATTGCTCTGATGAAAGATCCGATGTGTATTTTCTATAACTACAATAGCATCATCCACGACTATCCCCAGAGCAAGCAGCATAGAAAATAAAACGATCATATTTAGGGTGAAGTCCAGCGTCCCCATGACTGTGAAGGCAATAAACATCGATATCGGTACCGATAATGCTACAAATATCGCATTGGTAATCCCCATGAAGAACATCAGGATTATCGTTACCAGGATAAAGCCGATAATAATCGTATTAATAAGATCGTGCAATGTGACCCGTGTTGCATCAGCCTGCTCGCCAGTAATGGTCACCTTTACCCCTTCCGGAAATGAGCTTTCCTTCAATTCATTTACCAACGCTGTAATCTTATCTGATGCCTCAATGAGATTTTCCCCACTTCGTTTTATCACAGATAAAGTAATAACATTGTGCCCATCGAGTCTGGCATAGCTTTCCTGTTCTTTAAAGCCGTCGGTTATTTCCGCAATATCCTTGAGGTGCACCATCGCGCCCGTAGAACCGCGGATGACGAGATTATTCAATTGATAAGGATCGGTGAACTCCCCGTTTACCGTCAATGTACGTTCAACGCCGTCCATTTTCAAGAGGCCGGCAGAACCTCTCACATTTTCCGCTTGTATAGCACTGTATATGTTATACATAGTTATCCCTGCAGCCTCCATTCTATATTTATCGACATTAACCTGTATTTCACGTTCGAGTGCTCCGCCCATATCAACCCTGGATATTTCCGGTAGTGCTTCAATTTTATCTTGGAGGACATCAGCATAGGCTTTTAATTGCGATAAGTCAATGTCCCCGGACACATTTACGCTCATAATCGGTAGCTGAGATACATCTACCTCAATAATTTCAGGTTCTTGCGTAAGCTCTGTAGGGAGCTCAGGCCTCGCCTTATCAATAGCGTCTTTTACTTCTATCTTGGCTGCATCTACATCAACTTCAGTGGTAAACTCGACAAGGATACTTGAAAAATCTTGTACCGAAGTACTCGTGATATCCTTGACTCCATCAATTGATTTTAACTCCTTCTCAATATGCTTTGTCACCAGGTTTTCCATATCCTGCGGAGAAGTACCATCATTGACTGTAACGATAAAAAACTGTGGAAAAACAACCTCCGGAAATTGTTCCTTTGGGATGCTGTTAAAGGCAAATATTCCGGCGAATGTAATTATAATCGTAATGATATAAATACTCGTCTTATTGTCTATTGCCAAGTTGCTGAGGATAGACTTTTTCATTCTGATATTCCTTTATTTTATAGAATCGCTATTATTTATTGCCTAGGCTTATTTCACTTCTGCGCCTCTACCATAGAATTTTTATATGCCTGAAACCTTATGGCTTGACCATCAACCAGGTTCTTATGTCCGGCCGTTATGATTAAATCACCGGCTTGGAGTCCACTGATTACCTCTGCTTTACCTTGGTAAATCTTCCCTATTTTAATATTTTTCAATTTCGTAATATCCTTTACGGCAACAAATACTTGATCGGGACCGCTTGTCGAAAAATGAATGGCATTAATAGGTATTGTTACTGCATCGGTATTCTCATAATCCAGAATCCGCAGATAAGCAACCATATTAATTTTCAAGATATTATCGAGGCTATCCGGCAGATTGACCTTAATGGTGAAAGTTCTATTTATCGGATTAATTACCTTGCTTATATTATCAATTGTCGCCGTGATACTTTTATCAATATTGGGGAATTCAACATAAACTTCATCACCGTGTTTCACCTGGGCAATATAGTTCTCGGCTATTTCTGCAGTCAACTCAAAGTCCGATGAATTTATAATTCTTATTGCAGGTCTTCCGGGAGCAGCAACTTGACCTTCTTTAATCATCACCGCATCGATAATCCCAGAAAAAGGAGCAACGATTCTCGTTAATTCAAGCTTCTCCTTCAAGGTAGCTAGTTTGCGTTCCAGTGATTCCTTTCTGTTCTTGGCTTGTAAATACTGAACCTCAGTCCCTATATTTTGCTCCCATAAATTCTTCTGCTTTTGATATAATGTCGTCGCTAGCTCCAGGCCATTCTGCACCTGATCGATACTCTTCCGTATTATAGCATCGTCAATCTGAGCCAGCAATTGCCCTTTCCTCACACTTTCTCCCTCCTTTACATACACATTCATAACCGTTCCTGCCTGCATTGCCGTAAGCGTAACATTCTTGTCAGAGCTTACTTCGCCCTGTACATTAATATAATGGCGAAAAGGCTTTTTACTCACTTCTTCAACCGTTACTACCGCGGCGTTTTTATTCTTCTCAGGTAGCACTCGCCCGGCATCCTTCAGCTCGTTTTCAAGCTTGGCTATCTGTGCATTCAATTGCTTTTTCTGCGATTTTAACTCATTGAGTTTAGCTTGTTTATCGACCGGGCCACAGGCAATAAAAAGAGTAATGATTAAAAGGCTTATAAAATATTTCATTTATTTATTTTTAAAATATGCTATTAATAATCTTTATCGAGCGTCCCCTGAGCTACTTTCAGATCAATCTGCGCCAGGATAAGCTCATATAAGGCATTGTAGTAATTGGTCTGGGCTTCCTTGAGACTCGTCTCTGCTTGAGTAAGCTCAATATTGGAACCCACGCCATTCAGATACTTGATCCGCGTAACTCGCACGAGCTCTTCGGCTAGTTCAACATTCTCTGCTTGTGCTTCCAGCGTTTTTAAACTATTCTTGAGTGTAATACGCGCTTTATTGACCTGTAAGTCTATAGATGCTTCAAGCTTATTAAAGGTGTTCTCCACTTTCAATAGCTTTATTTTCTCCTGTTGTAGCTTGTATGAACGACTTAAACCATTAAAAATAGGAATCTGCAGACTTATGCCATATACACCATGTGGATACCAGGTATCAGGTCCTACGGGAAATCCCTCGGGAATTCCCTCCGTTTCCTGCGTAAATACACCGAGAATATCCGGTGATTGCGTCGCATAGCCGAATTTTCCAAATGCCGATAATGTCGGCAGATATGCTGCTTTGCCAAGGCGTACTTGTAGCTTCTGAAGTTCCCGTTGCGTCTCGAGAATGGAATACTCTATACGTTCCGTATAATCTGTAGGTACCTTCTGAACGATAAGTAGATTGGCTGAGGTGTTTACGTCTTCTATCTCTCCCACAATTTTCATCGCTTGATCCATCGGATAGTTCATCTGAAATTTTAAGAGATTCTTTGCTAGCGCCATCAGGTTCTGGAACTTGACCTTTTCTGTTTTTAAATTATTCAAGGCAACCTGTACTCGATTTAGATCTATCTCCTCCGTAAATCCGTTTTTATATAAGACTCTAGTATCTTTTAAGAGACTGTCCACTCGTTCAATGTTCTTATTAAACAGCTCAAGTCGCTCTCGATTGATAAGCACAGCGTAAAATGCCTTTGATACCGCTTCAATCGTTTCAACCTTGGTCTGCTCTAGTGCTTTGGATGCAAGTTCTTTATAGGTCTTGGCGGCTTTTAAACCCACAAAGTATGAGCCGCTGAAAATAAGCTGACTTGCCGACAGACTCGCATCTCCCATTGAATTAAGTTGAAAAAAATTGGGCAAGGCTATTACACTTCCATCCGGCAATCCGAGTTGAGATAAGCGAGGATCATCACCGATAATCGGATTGTTCTTGTCCAAGGTAAAAAACATCCTCTGCAGGGGCTGACTATGGGTAATCTGCACAGTAGCATCAATCTGTGGTAATCCCGAACCGATGTATTCATGAACTTTGACATCTGCGATTTCTTGGTCCAGAAGTGCATTCTTCATATCAACTGAATTGCTCAAGGCATATTCAATTGCCTGCTTCAAGGTAAATGATTTCTCACTAGCTTGTTCCTGAGCCCTCAAATCTCCTTGGCAATTCCCCAGCCAGAATATTGCCGTAATGCATAGGCATAAACTACTTCTCCTTAATTTATGAAAGTTCATCCTTGAATTTTTGTGTTAAATATTCAATCCCTTTAATACTTGCAATCCCACGTATATGATACCGGATAAGCTCCCGGTGTAAGCGCGATAATGAATATTCCGGATAATTAGTCGGATTCAGATTGGTGAGAAAATCCGTCATGTGAAGATAAAGATTGGATATGAATTCCGGATCGAGATTCTCTCTGTATAAACCCTCTTTCTTACCGCGTTTTATATTCTCAAGGATGCCTTGCAAGGTGCTATCTCTCCGATGTGTATGAAGTAATTTATGCGCTTCGGGATAGTAACGCTTCAATTCATACACTATCAATGGGTGAAATCGAGCTATCTCCTCATTCACAACTTTGTTCAACTTCATCAGACAATCAATAGCATTCCGACAATCCGTCCCTTCTTGTACCTCGCTGAACCGATTCTGCATCTCTTGAATCTGTGCCTCCACACTCCTCTTCACCAGTTCACCTTTATTCTTGTAGTACTTATACAAGGTCTTCTTGGATATCCCCAGATTCCGCGATATCTCATCCATCGTGATGTTGCGGATCCCATATTGAGCAAATAATCGCCTTACAGTCTTCAGTATTTCATCCTTCCGTGCTTCCATCGCGGCGCAAATGTAATATTCTTTTCAAACTTAGGAAACTTTTAACGTATAAATAGTTTTCTAAGTTTATGAATTGATACATTTTGCTTACGCAAATGCTTTAAAGCATCTTCTAACAATCTGACACATAGCGTGTTATAAAATTTTAAATCTCTGAAAAAAAGAATGGATTTACTGTGCTCACAGTGCTCTGGATTCTCTCATAATGCGAAAAGCCTGAACCAGCGTTCCGATTCAGGCTTTTTCGACTAAGGTCTCAAAATAAGAAAACGACTTATTTTAGTACATAGTCAAATGTACCGCGACAAAGCTACAAAGTATCTCCCTTAATTTCAAATACTTTGCTTCTGTTCTTTCCTTACGGTTATGAGCAAGCTCAGAATTAAGAGCAGAATAATCACACTTATGAGAAAAAATATATCCATAGCACAAATATATTAAAATTATTTATAATATGTAAAGTTCTATAGATGAAAACCCTCATTTATTAAATAATTCCTGAAAAATAGGCTATTTAATCCCAGCCTCCAGTGTGCTATAAAGTGTGCACCGGAGCCGGAAGCATTGTGTTCTTGAAGTCGTTTATGGAAGATTATTCTGTTCTGGATATCTCAGAATCTAAGATGTCGTACAGTAAGGCTATTATTCTTCAGTTTTTCCAGGGAATCGATACCTATTTTTAACTGAAGATCCACATAACTTTGGCTTACTTTTTTATCACTTTCTTCTGTTTTAATTCCCTCCGCAATCATCGGGATATCAGAGACGAGCAATAAAGCGCCCGCCGGAATGCTATTTGCGAAAGCTACAGAGAAAATAGTTGCTGTCTCCATATCAATGGCCATAGCACGGATATCGCGGAGATAATCTTTAAACTCTTCATCGTGTTCCCATACGCGACGATTGGTCGTATAGACAGTTCCGGTCCAGTAATCTTGTTTATACTCGCGGATAGTCGTGGAAACAGCTTTCTGAAGCGCAAATGCCGGCAATGCTGGCACTTCCGGTGGGAAATAGTCATTACTTGTACCATCGCCGCGGATAGCAGCAATAGGCAGGATAAAATCACCCACACTATTCTTTTTCTTCAAGCCTCCACACTTCCCGAGGAAAAGACAAGCCTTGGGCATCACGGCAGTCAGCAGGTCGAGAATTGTCGCGGCATTGGGGGAACCCATACCAAAGTTTACAATCGTAATGCCATCCGCAGAAGCGCATTGCATATTTTTCTCAATGATCTCTACATTGTGAATCTCGGCAAAGAGTTCTACGTACTGTGAAAAGTTCACGAGCAAAATATATTCACCGAATTCCTCTAGCTCCATGCCTGTGTAGCGCGGAAGCCAATCTCGGACTATTTCATCTTTACTATGCATTTATATACTTTTGTGCTAATGTAACAAATTCTATAAAAGCTTGTTTCATCTCTTGAATAATTATCATAAATGAAATTACCTAAAGTTACCTTTCAAGGTTTTCTCCAGAAATTTCCACAGGTAGAGCTACCCGTGAGATTAAATAAAGACACGCATCATATCTTCTCTAAGAAGAATAAACCATTAACAGAATCAGAAGTAAAAGCATTTATTCTTCCTCAAGAAAATGGAGAATACGATGAGTTTACGGAATACGTGCCTTGTTTTTCCCTAGAAAAAGAATATGAATATTATACTATTGTGTACTGGAGGGCACGTTTATTAATTTATGAGTATTTCATTATGACTTTTAATAAGCATGGAAACTGCATAGCCCGTGAAAAGATAGCGGGAATGGTTGTCCATGGTGAAGACATTTCACAAGCGGTGGCAATGATTGAGGAGGACTGGATAATATATGTAGTTGAAGGTGCCGTCGCCTCTAGTGATGAGAATAAATACAACCCACAAGCGACCTCGGCATACAGCTTTCAGATCCTCACTGATGGTCGCATTATTTTATCAGAAAATGACGATTTATACACAGAATGACAAAAAAGAAAAAGCAAAAACTCAGCCATGCTGAGCTTGAGAAACAACTGAGAACAATTTTTATCGGCAAGCCAAAGAAACTTTATACAACAAAGCAACTTATTGCCAAGCTAAAGCTAAAAAATGACCCGGATGGCGTCCAATCCATCATAAACAAGCTCCATAATGAGCATTTTATCTTTGAGGTTAAGAATGGACATTATCGACTCGATAGATATACGGAATTCCCACCCAAGAAAAAAAGTGAAAGTCGGAAAAAAAGCAAGCAAAAGACCAATGGAAATAAAAACATCCTTACCGGCATCG
The DNA here is from genome assembly GCA_964436125.1 of uncultured Saprospiraceae bacterium. GTDB lineage: Bacteria > Bacteroidota > Bacteroidia > Chitinophagales > Saprospiraceae > CAYRFF01. Next base: position 70,139 of record CAYTBT010000005.1, read on the forward strand.
TCGATCGCACTAAGCAAGGATCGGCATATATCGTAACGGAAAATGAGCAACAAGATGACATATATGTAAGTCAGAAAAGACTCGGTTGGGCACTTCATGGTGACACAGTGAAAGTACGCCTCCTGAAATCGCGCCGCCGCCGCCCGGAAGGAAAGATCATAGAAGTCCTTAAGCGACGTACCGATCAATTTATCGGAAAATTATCGCGGTATAAAAATCGATCTGAAGTACATGTCGATGATGGTAAAATCCCCTTTGAGATTATTGTAAACAATTCTGATATCAAGGAGGCAGGAAACAAGGAAATGGTTCTCGTAGAAATAACAGACTGGCCTACCCGTTCTAGCCAATCCCCTATCGGTAAGGTACTTGAGCTTCTCGGCGATAGAAGCAATAATGATATCGAGATGAATTCCATCTTGCTGAAATATGGATTTGACATCCATTTCCCGGATGAGGTCCTTAGGGAAGCTGATGCATTGTCTGCGGAAATAGACAAAGAGGAGATCGCGGGGCGCCGTGATATGCGAGATGTCCTGACATTCACTATCGATCCGGATACTGCCAAGGACTTTGACGACGCAATCTCCCTACAGAAATACGACAATGGCAATTATGAAATCGGGATTCATATCGCCGATGTAAGTCATTATGTACGGCCTGGAAGCAAGCTCGATGAAGAGGCATTGCGACGCTCAACTTCCGTGTATCTCGTTGACCGGGTATGTCCGATGTTACCGGAACAATTGTCCAATGAGCTCTGCTCATTACGTCCTCATGAAGAAAAATTGACCTTCAGTGCGGTATTCACCTTTAATTCCTCTCATAAGATTATAAAACGATGGTTTGGTCGCACGATTACATACTCCGATAGGCGTTTCACCTATGAAGAAGCACAGGACAGAATTGATACCGGAAAAGGAGATCATGCCGATGAAATACGCTTTCTCAATTCCGTTTCATCTCGCTTGCGTAATCAACGCTTTAAGCATGGCTCAATAAACTTTGAAACTGAAGAGGTCAAGTTTATACTCGATGAAGAAGGGAAGCCCATTGACATTCAAGTCAAGGAACACATACAGGCACATGAACTCATTGAAGACTTAATGCTCCTTGCCAATAAAGAGGTAGCTACCTATATCTATAAAAAAGGTGAAAAAACGGCACCTATTCCATTTATATACAGAGTTCACGATGAGCCGGATATGGAAAAAGTGAGGGAATTTGGATTATTTGCCAGTGAACTTGGTGTGAATCTCGAGTTACAGAATCCCAATCAAATCCCCAAAGCCTATAATCTCCTCACCAGCCGTATTGAAGATCAGGACTTAGTGAATATTTTACAACCTCTTGCTATCCGCACGATGGCAAAAGCAGAATACAGCACAGAAAACATAGGGCATTTTGGCCTGGGATTTGATTATTATACGCACTTTACCTCTCCTATACGTCGCTATGCAGATGTACTCGTCCACCGTATCCTTGCCAAGAATCTCCATGGCGATTATCGCATGGATAAACGGAAGCTGGAGAAAATGGCACAACATATCTCTGCTCAGGAACGCAATGCAATGGATGCTGAGAGAGAATCCATCAGCTTCAAGCAAGCTGAATTCTTACAGAACAGCATCGGTAAAACGTTCAAGGGACTCGTCAGTGGCTTAATAGAGCGTGGCTTTTTTGTAGAGCTCACCGCCTCCCTCTGTGAAGGTCTCGTGGACTGGGATAGCTTAAATGAACACTATGTGCTCAATGAAAATCGCCTGAAAGCACGCAGTAAGCAGAGTGGTAAGACAATAAGTATGGGTACCAAGGTTATTGTGAGAATCGATGCCGTTAATCTCGAACGCAGAGAGGTCGATATGAGTCTGGAGCAATTGATATGATTAAAATTCCGGTAATGATACACAACTCTGCCTTCCCTATGTCTTTTTTCTCAATTTCCAGATTTGCCTTCTTAATGCATGACCATTTCTGCCGCTTCAGTAAGGAGTTTCTCCCTGCTTGCAAGATTCATATCCAGAGGCAATTGTGCAAGACCGATGACGCGTCGCAATATCTCAGCTCCTGCAAATTTACGGACAAGACTTGATTCCATGTGCATCGGATCGATATATGACTGGATAAAATAATGGAGAATCTGCTCTCCTTGCTCTGCCATTTTCAGGTGTGCCAGCATAACGCCGGCTTCATATTCCGCTCTTCCATAAAAACAGAATTCCGGATCAATGACAAATGTTCCCCTTTCCGTTTTCAGCCAGCTCCCGGGAAAATAATCTCCATGGAGTAGAATATTGCCATCACTGAGGTATATTTCCCCGAGCTCAGCAATCTGAGTCTTCAAGTCTTCATCTTTTTTATATCGCGCTGAAATTGAAGCAAGACCGGGAAGTATGTCATCCAGATTCATCCCATTATCATCGAGATAAGGAAAAAGGAAGATATGTTCATGATTCAATTTGCGCATAGCTGTATTACGGAGTCTATCCATAGGATCGATGGATGCGGTCCGTTCTCGTGTAAGTGCATCAGAACTATGCAGGACAGTCAGGAACCCGGCAAGTTCATCTATTTCAGCATTAGTAAGTTGCTCACTTTTATTATAGATATAGGTATAATCTTTCCCCATACCGAGATCTTCCATAAGCATTACCTTATTCTCCTTATCTAGATGGAGAACACGCGGCGTCATTGCCCGAAGGAGCTCATTTTTTCTTATCACACGATAAAAAAGAGATTCTCCCACAATCCTATCCGCCGGCGCAGGTACTTCCGGAAATTTCTCGACATAAGCCCTGCTCTGTTTAAGAATAAACTTTCGGCGTCCTGTATCAATACGCAAGGTAAAGTTCATATTCCCTTCTCCCGGTTTCTCCGTCGATAAAATCATTTCATCCGCTGAGAGAAAATTAATAGATCTCAAGTATGTGTTGAGAACATTTAAATCAGTACTGAGCTCTTTCATTTATCCTTCTTTTAAAAATTGATTGGGTATAAGTGTATTCGTGATTACCCGGCTATTCTACAGACTCCGGTTCTCATTCTCTCACCTGCAGATACATCAATTACCCGATCTCAGGTAAATAATACTTCTACAAGCATGAAAGTTAATCCCTCGTATATAAAGGCTTTCAGATGGAACACTATAGACATAAATAAGGCAATGGAATATTAGCTTACGCAAATGCCTGATTTGCGAAAGCTCAAACCCGGCTATTCCTCTTCATAAAGCCCTATTTAAAATATGATAGGCTCACTTGCGTTAAGGAATAGAATCAATTTCAGGTCTGAAAGGTAAATAAGCTCGCTGAAAAGTTCAAATTCTGCTGCTGAAAGCAACAGAAGGCAATCAGAGAAGGATAGATTATAAAGAGTCGAAAAAAATCCTTACTTTTGCAGTCGTTGAATTATGCATTTGCCCATGTCTTACAGATCGGAGGGTCTTTTTCATAGAAAGAGGAGGTGTTGAGTTGCGGCAAAAGAAAAGATTTAAACAAAAGAATCAGATACAGATGGATAAAAAGAGATTGTTATTTGTAACACAAGAATTGAAGCCCTATACGGATACCAATGAGTTATCGCAAGCGATACACGACTTGTTGCTCAAGTTAAACGGTCAATACGATGTACGGATTCTCATGCCGAGATTCGGGACAATTAATGAGCGACGGCATAAATTACACGAGGTAGTGAGGTTATCTGGAATGAATATTATCGTAGATGATAACGATTATCCATTAATCATTAAAGTAGCGTCACTGCCCAATGCGAGGATGCAGGTATATTTCCTTGATAATGATGAGTTTTTCAAGCGGAAGCAGATCTTTGAAGATAAAGACGGGAAACCATTTGAGGATAACCCGGAGAGGATGATATTTTTCAGTAAAGGTGTCATAGAAACGGTAAAGAAATTTGGATGGGCACCTGATATTATTTATTGTAATGGCTGGATGACCTCACTCGTTCCTATTTATGTCAAGAAGGCTTATGAGGCGGAACCATTATTTGAAAATTCACAGATAATATACAATGCCTACAGCGAGCTACCGACAGAATCTTTTACGGATGAATTTGTCGATAAGGCATCGATTAATGAATTGGAAGATGAGGATCTGGAAGCATATTGGGATAATGATACTATAAGTTTACACGAGGGAGCAGGTAGATATTCAGATGCGATCATCGCAGACAGCAACAATCTATCAACAAGCGTTATGGAATCATACGGTGAGCTAGAGATTCCGGTGTTAAATATAGAAGGCACAGCATCTTTCCTCCAGGACAATATCGATTTTATCGGTTCTCTTGTTGAAGAGGAGGAAGAAGAGACAGCTTAAGCGTAGCTGTTGATTATGTTATTATTGTAGAAAGACTTTTATGAGACAAATCTTATTCGTTCTAGCAATAAGTTCGGGGATTTCATTCTTTTCATGTAGTAAATCATCGAGCATCGGCGGCGATGTTGTAGGGATTAATGACTATGAAACCAAGCTTTCATCGGATATATCGATAGAGGCCAGGACGATTATTCCAGAAGCCACAACAGGATTCATACATGAAAATAGTGCATTTGGACGGCATTTTCTCGGACATTTGACCGATCCGATATTTGGAGAGAGTGAAGCAGCAATTACTGCGCAATTTCTCCTTGTTCAAGGATATTACAATACAGTATTTTCTGACCCGATTGTCGATTCAGTAGTTCTCGTTCTGGATTATGACACCCTCGCTTCTCGCGGCGATTTTATCAATGCAGGAATGGATATAGATGTCTTCAGATTGACAGAAGAATTGAATAATCATGCTGATTATGAGACCAACTCTGATTTCCGTTACAATCCCACGCCTATAGGGAGCCTGAATGATGTAAAATTAAGCGGTGATTCTGTCGAGATTAAAGTACCGGTCAATGGGAAATATGAAACAGAAAAATATCCCGCACAATTACGGATAGAACTAGATAAAAGTTTTGGAGAAGAATTATTGAGCTATGACTCGATTTATTATACTGTAAATGAACGCTTCCTAGAGAAGTTTAAAGGCTTACACATTACGGCAGATGTTGAGAACACAATGCTTGCTTTTAATTTATTGAATAATACCTCGCGTACAGCAATAAATGTTTATTATAAAGAAGATACAGTGCCCAAGCTTTTCCGGCTCTTTGTCTCTAGCGGACAATCTGTGGCGTTGAATACGTATCACCACGAATATAGTGGAAGTGAAGTGGCAGCTTTTATCAACAATCAAGAGAAAGGCGACAGCCTCTTATTCTTACAGGGGATGTCCGGAGTAGAAATTGAAGTAGCACTTGATGGCTTGAGTCAATTTGAAGATAAGGTTATAAATTATGCGGAGTTGACAATGTATTACACAGATATCGGAAAAGATTCAACGACAACGCGTGATATCAGTGCAATGACGATTACGAGAAAAAAGGACGATAGAGATGTACTTATCATTGATGCAGCCAATGCAGAGCGGACAGGAAGTTCAAGTACTGTAAGGAAACTCTTCGGCGGAGTACCGATACAGATCGACTCAACGACCAAAGCCGTTAAGTTTAAAATCCCACTATACTTCCAGGAAGTTATACGCGGTGATTATAAACCTGTTTTCAGGATCCGCCCCAGAGCCAAGGCAATTAATGCGGGTAATTCTATATTTTATGGACCGGGACATTCTGACCACCCTATGAAGTTAAAAGTTATTTACACAGAAATTAAATAAATATTATGTGTGGAATTGTTGCATATATCGGTGAAGAAAAAGCAAGTCCTATTATCCTGAAAGGACTGGCTCGTCTTGAATATCGCGGTTATGATAGTGCCGGCATTGCCGTCTTGAATTCAGGACTCCATTGTTATAAGAAAAAAGGAAAAGTTCAAGAGCTTATTGACTTTATCCAGGACAAAAACACGGATGGCACTATAGGAGTAGGACACACACGCTGGGCAACGCATGGTGAACCCAATGACGTCAATGCGCATCCCCACTTGTCAGATTCGGGGAACCTAGCTATTGTACATAACGGAATAATTGAAAATTATGAGGTCCTGAAAAAAGCATTGAAAGAACTCGGACATAATTTTAAAAGCGAGACAGACACCGAGGTCATGATTCACCTCATTGAAGAATATCAAAGGCAAGATAATATAAGCCTTGAAAGTGCTGTAAGAAAGGCTATGAGAAAGGTTGAAGGTGCCTATGCCATCGTTGTTCTCGATAAAAGACACCCGGATAAACTGGTCGCAGCAAGAAAAGGCAGCCCACTTGTTGTAGGCATAGGTGACAAAGGCTTTTTTATCTCATCCGACGCATCTCCGATTGTTGGCTACACCAATAAGGTAATCTATCTCGATGATGAAGAGCTTATCAGCGTTAATCGCAATGGTGATTATGAAATTACCGATATCCAGAATGAAAAGAAAACGCCACATATCAGGGAAATTGACCTCAAACTGGAAGAGCTGCAGAAAGGCGGTTTCCCCCATTTCATGCTGAAGGAAATTCACCAGCAACCGGAATCCATTAACGATTGTCTCCGTGGAAGACTTAATGCTCAAGAGGGATGGATTAAACTCGGTGGCGTGGAAGAATATGATAACCTTATCACCAATGCCGAGCGATTTATCATCGCTGCCTGTGGAACATCCTGGCATGCCGGCCTTATCGGCGAATACCTCTTTGAAGACCTTGCCAGAATTCCCGTCGAGGTAGAATATGCTTCTGAATTACGATATAGAAATCCGATTATTCATGATAAAGATGTCGTAATCGCCTTGTCACAATCAGGAGAAACCGCCGATACCCTATCAGCCCTTAAACTCGTAAAGGAAAAATGGGCTTTTACTTATGGTATCGTGAATGTAGTAGGCTCTTCTATCGCACGTATTACCGATGCAGGATCCTACATTCATGCTGGACCTGAAATCGGTGTAGCTTCCACAAAAGCTTTTACCGGACAGCTCGCTTTATTGACTATGATGGCATTAACCCTCGGAAGAAAACGCGGTACATTATCCCGTTCTAGGTATTTTAACCTCCTCCATGGTCTTGAGGCCATACCGGCCAAAATAAACCAAATCCTCCAGGATACAAGCAATATTGAACGCATTGCTGCAGATATGGCGGAAGCCAATAATGCTCTCTATCTCGGAAGGGGATATAATTTCCCTATCGCTCTCGAGGGCGCCTTGAAGCTGAAGGAAATATCCTATATCCATGCTGAAGGTTATCCCGCTGCAGAAATGAAACACGGACCTATTGCGCTTATCGATGAAGATATGCCCGTTGTCGTCATCGCAACCAATCAGTCCGCCTATGATAAAATTGTAAGCAACGTACAGGAAGTAAAGGCTAGAAAAGGAAAAGTTATTTCCGTTGTAACTGAAGGTGATTCTGATATTAAAGCACTTTCTGATTACTGTATTGAAATCCCGCATACTCCCGAAGCCCTTTCCCCTCTCCTCTCCGTTGTACCGCTTCAGATCTTGTCTTATTACATCGCTGTGATAAGAGGCTGTGATGTAGATCAGCCTAGAAATCTCGCTAAATCAGTAACTGTTGAATAAAAAATAAATTATTGTTATGGATAAAATTAATATGGAATATAATTCTCAGACAGATAACCTGAGAATACCGGAATATGGAAGACATATTCAGAACCTGATTAAATACATCAGTAAAATTGAGGATAAAGAAAAGCGGCAAGCTTTTACCGACTATATCGTCAATCTCATGTATTTTATCAATAGAGAAGATAATAACAGCTCGGATAAAAAAGATAAACTGTGGAAACACGCAGTGCTTATTTCCGGCCATGAGCTCGACGTAAGCTTACCCGATGGCTCTCCTATTACCAAGGAAGATACAAAGATTGAGCCACGTAAACTTGATTATCCCGTTTCTCAAGCTCGTTTCCGCCACTACGGACACTATGTCCAAGAACTCATTAAAAAAGCTCTTGAAGTGGAAGACGAGGAAGAACGACGTCAATTTGTCCAAGTTATTGCTTCCTATATGAAACTAGCTTATCTTACATGGAATAAAAGTCATTATGTAAATGATGACGCTATTAAACAAGACTTGAAAGTCCTATCCAAAGGTCAGCTCGTCCTCGACGATAAAGACTCCTTGGATTACTTGAGCCACTCCAGTAAAAATCAACGTTCCAATAACAATAACAATAACAATAACAATAATCACAAGAAAGGTAAGAGAAGAAGACGTAGAAGTAGCCGTAGTAATCGCAATAGCCGTAAATAGTATTAGCTAAAACTGCTCATAAAAAGACCTTCCTACAATTGTCCGGAACGATAAGACAATAATATAACTAAGGGAGTATGAAAAATGAGTTTTGATTAGGGTTCTATAAGAGTAAATAGGAGCTCCATATCTTATTTTACATTGTGATTCCTTTGGAATCCGCGAAGTTGGCTTTTATAGCCTTATTTCTGATCCACGGTTTCAAACGCCTGTCATTCCCCTTGCACATAGGCCATAAATTTCTCTGGAGTTGGGAAGGTCATACTAGCTACTTTAGCCACAGTTGTGCCTTGAATCGCAAGATCTGAACCACTATCCGATTGCTAGGCTCGGCAATTGCACAAGAAATAGTGTATTTTTGTTCTGACTTATAATCTATGAAATTATTTATAGATTTGTCGTATGCATAGGAATAGAACTACTTTGAAGGTTTACCTACGATTCTGTTGCCTGTTATCTCTGATGATATTATGTTCCTTTTCCTGCTTTGCCGGGAAAAGTATAGACTCTACGGCTTTACTGGATTCAGTGATGCACAATCAGCAAGACATAAGAACAGGTTCTGTCAACGCAGTGGAGAAGGCAAGGCATCTAGAATCTCTTGCCAGAGAATCGGGTGCTCGTAAAGCAGAATTATTTGCACTTATTAATCAGTGTATGTATTATGACTCACAGATCGATTTTACAGGCTTAAAAACCGCATCAACAAATCTTTTTCATCGTGCACAATTATATAAATTGCCACAATTTCAAGCAATTGCCAAGTATTTCACATTTGAGGCATATCTCTTCAGCAATCTGCTCGATAAAGCATTCCACGAATTAAATAAGGGGATGGAATACCTACATAAAGCTGAATCACAAGGACATACTGTAAAAAGTATCAAAATTAACTACTACATTGCCTATTCAAATTATTTTCTCCAGGTTAATGACCATAAGAAGCAAATAAAGTACATAAGACTGACAGGAAACATCATCAATACCCTTCCGGATGGTCCTAAAAAGGATAATTATTACCACCTCTATTATTCTAACCTAGCACAAGCTTATAAACAGGCCCATAAGCTCGATTCCGCAAGCTATTATGCTCTCTTATCCAATTCTTATCAAGGTGGTGGCTATAACTCTAGCGACATAAGCCTGATGAATTTTATGATAATCGGTGAGGCCTTGATGCAATATAATCAATGTAGGAAGGCACTTTCTTACTTTAAAGAAGGAGATAAGATATCTGAACCTATTAATCATATAAATAAACTTCACCTCTATGACCATATCATCAATTGCTATGAAAAACTAGATGTTCCGGACTCCGCTCAAGTTTATCAACATAGAAGAGATTCTCTCCGATTAATCATTTCACAGAGTCAAAATTCACTCCTTCATAAGCTCGTTACCGAAGAAGCACCTAACTCATCGAAGAAAAACTTGTTTATAAGCTTTGCAGTAGTAGGACTTTTTATCCTTGCAATCCTATTCATCCGTAAAAAAGCAAGCTCAGGACAAGAAAATAACGGAGAAGAGAATACACCTGTTACCGCCGATATCAATCCTATTGATGAACACTTAAAACTCGTGAAGCTCATTGAAGAGAATAGCCCTGCTTTCATGATTTGCTTTGAGAAAATTTACCCGGAATTTGTACGGAAGTTAAGGGAAATTAATCCCGATATTACAAGTTCTGAGATAAAATTCTGTGCGATGCTTAAGCTTAAAATTCCCCCTAAAGACATTGCCCGCTTCACTTTTATTTCACCGAAAACGGTCCAGAACAAGAAATATATTATCAGAAAAAAGCTTAATTTCTCCAGGGATGAAGAGATCTATGAATGGTTTGAAACTTTTTAACTGATATTAATTATCATCTCCGTGTAGTTTACGATGCTTATATATAGGCATTATGGACGGTCGGGATAAGTTCGGGAAGTGGATTTCTTGTAAAATGATGGTGGCTTTATTAGGTTTGATGGAATTAAAATGTACAAAACGATAACTTATGAAGGAAATCTACTTAGCAATCTTATTTTTAAGCTCTTTATTTATTACCGACAGCAGAGCGACAATAATGGAAACAGCCGGAGCATCGGATTGTGGTGCAAGCATTCCGACCGCCGGATTCCAAGACGGTGTCCCATGCAATGGATATAATGAGAAAATAGCAGCCAACGATCTCGTAATCCCGATAGGATCCAATCTTACCCTGGAGAGTGTCAGTGCCAATCTCTCGATGTTGAAATCCGATAGCATTACTGCAGTAAAAGTATGGGTTTTTTACGATTCCTACGGATACCCGTATGGTATTCCAGGCGATGAAGTCACGACTCAGACCATAAAACCTACGTCACTCAATGCAATAGGGGAAAATGGCGATACTGCATACTATCAACTCAATGTAGAGCTCAGTCCTATCGTACTCTTCGGAAACAAAGATTATGAAACCCGATACTGGGTCGGTCTATCCGTATATACCGCTGATAGTAGTACAGTCCTATGGGAAGTTACCGATGAAACTATGATAGGGAAGCCGGCTACATATAGCACCGGAAGCTGGTTTGATATGTACGACACATCGCTTGATGGTACTTACACATTTGAGGCAACTTGTTCTCCTATTGAAGACGATTCGGACCTAGATTGTGGAGCAGCGATTGCATCCGATGGATTTCATTCTTATCTTGCTTGCAATGCAGCAAATAATGAAATAGTAGCCAATGACATCCTCGTCCCGGCTGAGTTTGATTTAAGACTTGACAGTATCAAAGCTTATCTTGTTCTGGAAGGAAATGCCACAATATCAACAGTAGATGTCATGGTCTTCCCTGATATCTACGGATATCCGGAAGGAGGAGCAACAAATGCCTTGTACACGCAGTCTGTCATTCCTTCTTCAGTAACGGCGATGGGAAATAAAGATGGTATGAATTATTATGCGGTTGTCCTTCCTCTAGACTCTATGCTTCTTGAAGGAAATCCGAGTTTCTGGGGAATCCGCTACTGGATAGGGCTCTCTGTAACAACTTCGGATGGAAGCACAGCATACTGGGAGATTACAGATAATCAGATATTGGGCAAACAAGTAGCCACAAGCAATGGAGGCGCTTTCAACCACTTTGCTTCTGCTTATGATGGCGCCTATACATTTTATGCTACTTGTTCTCCTGCAATTAATGAAGGTGGCGGCTCTGACGATGATACTACACATACAGAGGTATGCACGATTACGCAACTTGCTGATTCAACAACGCAACACATCGGCCTTGAATGTTCATATAATGGAAGTTATTATGCCGCCAATGATTTTGTTGTGCCTTCCGGCAAAGATATGATACTCACTGCCATAACACCGCGGATCATCCTCGATACCGGTATTACCTCATCCGGTGCAGATATTTACATCTATGAAGATGAAAATGGCTTGCCTGGTACGGAAATATTCCATACTATTACGGGCCCCAAAGAACACACATTCATCGCGACAACTCCAGATGGAAAAGATGTGTACGACATTACATTTGCCCTTGATTCCATTCTTCTCATCGGGAATAAGGATACGTCAAGCACTTATTGGATTTCAATATCAACCTTGACGAGTAATAGTAGCGAGGCATTCTGGGAAATAACGACTGAAAACATGAAGGGTAGTCCTACTGCAATCAAGAAAGGAGGAAACTTCAGTCATCCCAATCCTGCTTACGATGGAGTATATTCATTTTCATTCCTTTGCCGCACAATCACAGAAAACACCGGTCCTGAATCAGGCTATTGTTCCTTTACCGATGTCTCTATCGATCAATCGCAGGACGATGTCTGCTTTGGGTATGTTACTCAAGGCGGTATGTTGCAGTCATTTACGGCTGAGAAAACACAATCTTCCGGCGTAGGAATCAAATTTAAAGATCAGACGCGAGGCCTGGAGGTGATTCTCAGTCTCTGGGATGGCATTCCGAGTAAAGATGGCAATATGCTTGCCGTGAAGACCACTGAAACTTTTGGCTCTCAATGGGTCGATGTTTTCTGGGAAACACCCGTGAATCTCGTGCCGGGGAAAACATATTACATTATGGTTGATGGCGGCGACGATTTATCTTGCCTCCGCGCTTCCAATGGCGATACATATCCAGGTGGTCAAGCTTACGCAAATAGTCAGCCTTTCCCCGATTATGATTATAATTTCAGAACCTTTTTCTGCAATAATAATCTCTGTAGTAAAATGGATCGGGGCTATAGTGGTTCCTATGAAAATAGTTATGTAAGTTCTGCAGGCAAGCTTGTCGCTACGGATATTACAATCCCCATAGCTGAAAGCTTTACACTGCAAGAAATCCAAACTACAATATGGACCTTTCCTGCTGCACACGTGGACTCTGCCGATATCATTATCTATAAAGACAATCAGGGAAAACCAGGCGAGATATTTGATAGAATATCAGGTGTCAGGCCGAGCTCAGTCCTCTATGTAAACAATGCTTATGGATATGATATACACCTAGTGACATTTGACGTAAGTCAGGTTGAGCTCCATGGGAATTTCAATAATATTACAACGTACTGGATCGCACTCGATATCTCTGCCAATGTCGGAACGGCCAACATAAGCGTTTCTTCTACCGGCATGCAGGCTTATCCGACTTTTATTTCTTCCGATAATGGGGCGAGTTGGGAAAGTACAGTTGACTGGGAGACAAAGTATGTTTTCAATGGCCTGTGCAAGCCATTGGCTTATAATCCATGTGATAATCCTGTGGAGATCATCAGTATCAATGGGAATGAGTGTATGAGTACTTTCAGCTACAAAACAGGTGTCGCACAATCATTTACCGCTGAAGCATCAGTGTCAGCAGGAGCAGGTATAGAGTTTCAGGCTCCGGCAATGAATTATGACGTAAGCATAGAATTATGGGATGCATTACCTATTCAAGGTGGCTCAAAACTCGCTTCCAAACCAGTCGAGGTACATGGACAACATTGGGTGAATGTCTTCTGGGATGAAGTAGTAAGCCTCACACCGGGAGAACAGTATTTTATTGTCCTCAATGGCGATTACGGTCTTCCTTGCCTGTCAGGAACGGCCTATGATGCTTATCCGGGTGGAAACCTCTACTATGGTGAAGCTTATGAGAGCTTTCCCGACTATGATTACAGCTTTAAAACCTTTGCTTGTATGCGTCCACAAGACACGAGTAATTGCTATGAAGAAGTTCAACCTATCGACAATATTACGGAAGGAGTTAATGTATCGGCATCTTCTGCTTTCCTCTCTGCCAATGACCTTACCGTTCCGGCAGGTGAGATTTATGAGCTCACAAGTATGAAGGTGCACCTGATTTCAGATACCACAATCTTTCAAGTCGATGTGAACTATTATGCTGATGATCATGGAAAGCCCGGAGAATTAATCGGCTCTGAGGAAGCAGCAGAAATTGCAGGGCAAGTTTATCAAGGTGAAGTCAGTGATTTCAATCTTTATGAACTTGATATTGATCTCGAGCCTTTTACTTTTGAGGGGCTTATCGATACGACCAGTACCTATTGGGTAAGCTTGAGCTGCACAAATATCAATCACTCTCAATCGGTATATTGGGCTGCGCTTACTTCTACGCAGAACGGGTATCCTGTTGCACAGAGTGAAAACGGTGGCGCCTGGACTTATCCGGATGATTCTTATGAAGGGATCTACCGATGGAATTTTAATTGCTCGGAGATTACCGTAGGAACAGACTATGCAGATCTAAGCGCAGATTTTACCCTTTACCCAAATCCTGCAAGCGGAATCGTCTATATTCGTTCCATGGATAAGATTGACCTTGTTACAGTGTATTCAATCACCGGTGAAGAACTCCTTCACAATACGGTTAATGACTACCAAGCTACGCTTTATTTAACGGAATTGGATCCGGGTGTGTACTTTATTAAAGCTCGTATTCAAGGTAAAAATGCCGTACAGAAAGTAGTTCTGTATTAAGCGTGAAGAGTGTTATTCTACAACACTGAAATTTTGATTTGATTGAATTAGCCTCAGCCTCACTTGTGCTGAGGCTAATTTTTTCTTTCCTCTTCTTTAATCCTATATCGATGTTTCTCGGTACTCGCGATGTATCCACTTCCTTTTGCTCCTTCTTCCTCTTTTCAATATCAATATATCCTATCTTTTCCTAGCATGTTTCTGATGTTTTCTATGTGTTGTGTGCGAATTTCTTTATTCCTGCCATTTGCAACAGCTTCTTTAAATTTAGTAGAAATTTCTTCCTTGAATGCATACTTTATAGGTTCATTATTCTTCAGAATCGTTTTTATAACTTTTATAACTTTCTTGGACTTAACTATAAATGTCTTTTCAGGGATAAAACTGATATCTTTCAATCTGCACTTACCGTAAAAAGCGATAATGGAATACAGTGGGATATTCTGAAGCGATGGAATGCTTTTCTTCAGGGATTTTATGTGACTTTTGTTTTGCTTTATGGGATTATAGAAAGAATACTTCTTTTTCCCGTAGGCAAGTACCTCAGTCCACTTTCTGTCGTTCCCACTCCCGTAAATCCAACCACTATAATCTTTCACCTCAATGACAATAATGCCGACTTTACTGATGAGAACCACATCAATCTGCGAAAAAGTATCCTTTTCTTTTTCCACGTATAAATCGTGAAATATCACTTCAGGAGAAAATCCGTTTTTCAATAGCTTCAATACCATATTTCTTTCAGATCGGGGGCCACGACCTAATTCCGTGACAGTCTGAAGCAATTTTCTGTTCCTTATTGTTCTATACACTATAACAAAAAGGTATAAGAAGGCGCATACTATAAGCACGATGAAAAACATAGCAGAACTCTTTTCTTGTGAAGAATATCCTTGTTCCGGTCCATGTGAAGTTTCATCAGGCAGAGAATCAGGTACCGACTTACTGTATTCCAGGTATTCAGAATAGGCGTATCCGGATTTTCCCAAATATTGAATTTTACACCACTTCCCTTTCTTTGATATAAACCCAACTTCATCATCTTTATGTAAAATGAAAAGGACAGGGAAATTCATGCCCGCACCAGATCTTACATTTAAGTCAGATGTCGCTCTATAATAATCCCTTTCTGTGGACGATAACACGATATTGCTCGTGAAAGTGATAAAATATATTATTAACAGAAGATATCTAGTAATCTTGCTAGTATTTAAGGTCCACTTCATCATTATATCCCGTAATTCTTTATTTCAAAGGTACAAAAGCCATAAAATACTGGAATTACATTCCATTTCTTCAGACAATGATTAAAATCTTACGCCGGTAAAGGCCTCGACTAGTCAGAAACTAATATTGTTAAGCTCATTTCTTGGCGGATTTACTCTAGGGAAATTGTCCTTCCATCAATACAGCTTTCACCATAGCTAGGCTCTATTTTAAAAATAGCTCTCTGACTATAATGTAAACACCGACAAGCAGAACGAACCACCCAAATGCCGGCTTTAATTTTGCACCTTTTACCCTCTTGGAGATCGCAACACCGATAAAAATACCGGCTATGGCAAGAGCAATTATTTTTAAAAGAAATATCCAATCAACAGCACTTAGATTCCCGCCCCAGAACCCGATTAATGACTTTGTTGCTATAATTAACAGTGAAGTACCGACAGCCTCTTTCATCGGTAATCTATTGATGATTACGAGCGTAGGAATTATCAGAAAACCTCCGCCGGCACCCACGAGTCCTGTCAATACACCGATAAAAGCACCGACACAAAATGTAAAGGCATAATGTGAGTCTTTCTCTTCAGAAACGATGCTTTCTATCCTCTTCCTCCGTCTTATCATACTATAAGAGGCGATTATCATCAGCAATGCAAAGAGTAAGAGGAGGAAAAGACCTTTGGTAAGTTTAAAATCATATAAAACAAATATATTGTCAGGAATAGCCGGTAACAGATAGGCCCGAGTGAGAAATACAGCTATTATGGATGGAATTCCAAAGAGAATAGCCGTTCTCATATCAATGCTACCTCTTTTCAAGTAAGACATAAAACCTGCAAGGCTCGTTGTGCCGACTATAAAAAGGGAATAGCCCGTCGCCAGCACAGCATCTATCCCAAACAAATAGACAAGTATAGGAATAGTGAGGATACTGCCACCGCTCCCTATCAAGCCCAATACAATCCCTATAGAAACGGAAGCAATATACCCTGCTAGTTCCATAATTTAGTCCATTTAAACAAAAAGGTCAGATAAGACCATAATGCTGAACAGCTTCCTCTGTTTTAGAAGCACATTTCTTCTCAGCCATTTGCAACAATATGCTATTTCTTTATTTCATTCATCCCATTCTACAGAACTAGTCCGCACTTTCTGTACAGAACCATCACTTTATCCTCTTGATTTCCCTATCACTCTTCCCGGTTATGTAGTGCTACGATCATTTTATGTCTCTCAAAGCTACAAAAAGCGAGAAGAATTAAGAAAAGCATTTTCAACCTGAAAAACATATAAAGCTACGATTAATTCAGCTCTATCAGATGAAAATCGATAGATTCAGAGCTCATTTTTGTCCGACTAGCATAGGAATAGACAACAACAGGAAAATCTCTCAACGATTTATGCTTCTTGAGCTATTTTCCGTTTCAATGCAGCAATCTCATCCCGGAACTTTGCCGCAGCGATGAAGTCGAGGTCCTTAGCAGCATTTTTCATCTTCTTCTCTGTCTGCGCAATGAGTTTCTCAATCTGTTTGTCGTTCATATTGGCTATAACGGGATCAGCAACGATATCTGGTTCCATGCTTTCGATATAGGCATCCGTTTCACCGCGGACATCGAGAATTGTCTGCTGCTTTTTAATATCGTCTTTGGATTTATAAATAGTAGTCGGGGTGATATTGTGCTTGTCATTGTATGCCATTTGGATTTTCCTACGGCGATTTGTCTCATCGATAGTCCGCTGCATAGAATCAGTAATTTTATCCGCATAGAAAATAACCAGTCCCTTGGAATTTCTAGCAGCTCTACCGGCAGTCTGTGTTAAAGAACGCTCATTCCGTAAAAATCCTTCTTTATCGGCATCAAATATTGCCACTAAGCTCACTTCCGGCAGGTCGAGGCCTTCTCTGAGCAGATTGACACCGACAAGCACATCAAATTCACCCAATCTCAAGCCTTTCAGTATTTCGACACGCTCCATTGTCTCTACTTCGGAGTGAATATACCTCGTCTTAATATCCAATTCCACCAGATATTTTGTCAATTCTTCCGCCATGCGTTTTGTCAAGGTTGTGATAAGCACGCGTTCATCTTGCTTAGCCCGTTTTGCGACCTCATCCAGCAAGTCATCTATCTGATTTTCCGTCGGACGGACATCAATAGGTGGATCGAGCAAGCCCGTAGGGCGTATCAACTGCTCTACAAGCACACCACCCGACCGCTCAAATTCATAATCGGCCGGCGTCGCTGATACATAAATGCGCTGTGGTGCAAGTGCCTCAAATTCTTCAAATTTCAAGGGTCGGTTATCCAATGCCGATGGAAGTCTGAAGCCATGTTCAACCAAGCTTAATTTCCGCGCTCTGTCACCACCCCACATACCACGTATCTGAGGTATCGTTACGTGGCTTTCATCGATTACCATAAGATAATCATCCGGAAAATAATCGAGTAAACAGAACGGCCGAGCACCTGGTTCTCTTCCATCAAAAAACCGAGAATAATTCTCCACTCCGGAGCAATAGCCGAGTTCTTTTAACATCTCTAGGTCCAGGCTCACCCGTTCATGTATTCTCTTTGCTTCCTGATACATTCCTTCTTTCTCAAAGTAAACCTGCTGATCGTGCAATTCATCCTCAATATCTCGGATGATACCTTTCATCCTATCCTTGGGCGCTATATAGAGATTGGCCGGAAAAATCGCTGCGTGTTGTACTTTTTCCAGTCTCCGGCCGGTGTTCACATCGAGTTGCTCAATAGATTCAATATCATTCCCAAAAAAATTGACGCGATAACCATAATCCACATAGGGAAGATTTATATCCACCGTATCTCCTCTCACACGGAAAGTCGCCCTGCTGAAGTCTGTTTCCGTTCTGTTGTACAGGCTATCTACTAGCAAATGCAAGAATCTGTTCCTCCCGAGTGTCTGTCCTTCAGCTATACGGATTATTCCCGTCTTGTAATCCTCCGGATTCCCCAGCCCATATATACATGATACAGATGCGACGATAATAACATCACGCCTCCCCGATAAAAGCGATGAAGTCGCCCTTAAGCGGAGCTTATCAACCTCATCATTTATCGATAAATCTTTCTCGATATATAAATCTGACGAGGAAACATAAGCCTCCGGTTGATAATAATCGTAGTAGGAAACAAAGTACTCCACCGCATTATCCGGGAAAAATTCTTTAAACTCACTATATAATTGTGCTGTAAGCGTTTTATTATGTGTCAATATCAAGGTGGGGCGGTTGACTCTATTTAAAACATTGGCAATGGTGAATGTCTTCCCGGAACCCGTCACACCGAGTAAAACCTGATCATGCTCACCTTGATTAATCCCTTCAACAAGATTGTCTATCGCTTGTGGTTGATCGCCCGTAGGCTTAAATGGCGATTGTAGGTTAAATGACATAAAATTTCCCTTTTATCCGTGCTATTTTACATATCCATCGGTCGTACTGTAGAAATACAAAGGTAAAAATACAAGCAACATTATACCGGCTTCATCGATGAATTGCTTTCCTCCGGTGGATTCTACTGCATTTCAACCTATGAACACTTTTAATTATCGACTATTGTGCTTACCTTGACATCTATAGTATGATCTGATGCCTATAATTATTAATTTCTGCACGATTGTAACAAATGCAATCACTTGAACGTCTTACATACAAATGACGAGAAAAGAATACAATACATGCGTTGATAAAACAGCAGATAGTCTGTATAGGTTCTCTGTGAAATTATGCAGGAACAAGCAAGATGCGCAGGATATTGTTCAACTCAGTTATGAAAGGCTCTGGAATAATAGAGATTCCGTGGAAAATACAAGCGTGAAAGCATGGTTATTCACCACGGCAAGGCATCTTATGATCGATATGTATCGCAAGAGAAAAAGAGAGGCTAAGATTCTCGATTTAAAAGCTTACGCTCAAATGTCTTCTCGTGAAAACAATGACATCAAGGACTTGCTGAAACAGGCTTTTAAAACCTTAAAACCGGAATTCAAAGAGCTGATTCTACTGAGAGATTATGAAGGTTATACCTATAAAGAAATTGCAGGTATTACCGGCTTGTCAATGTCTCAAGTGAAGGTCTATATTTTCAGGGCCAGAAAATCCTTGAGAGAATGGATAAAAAAAACAGAAAAAGTAGAACATCATGCTTAGGTGCTTGAGCCGCCACCATAGCTTACTGTAGATCTAGGTGTTGGGGGTTGTAGTTTATATCTCTTTCCTCCTAGACAGAATCTGCTTAAACAGCTATGAAAGCCTGGTTAAATGCTCTGCTAGAACAACAGAATACATAGTATCAAAAATTATAAATGATGCAGGCTTTTATAAATATGAAAAATTATGAGGCTTTTATGCTCGACTTTCTCGAGGGAAATCTCTCTCCGGAGATCGAGCGAGAAATGAAAGCTTTTCTCGACGCACATCCCGAGATTATGGATGAAACAAGTGACATCCTTGCCTATACCGTTCCGGCAGATGAAAACATTTCCTATCCCGATAAGCAAGCGCTTAAAAAAGAGGCACTGATCAATGGTAAAAGTCTACTCAGGATTGCTGCTATTGCACTGCTTCTGTTGCTTGCCGCTATTGCTTTTATGAAAATTTCTCCGGAATATAAGAAAGCAAAAAGCTACGTGCAAGTGAATACGGGAGAGTTCATCGAAGGTTCTTCTACATCGACAGAAGATTTAAGTCAAGGCAAGAATACCGATAAGCTAAAAGTGGCTGATTCTGAGACAAGGGAAACAGATATTAAGGATGAAAGTCACAATCTCCTTATTCCTCCCGTTAATACAGGTAGCGATGCTCCCACAGATGATCAGCTAGCGCTACAATCCGAGAAAAATACCATAGCTGAAAAGGAAAAAACATTTGCGCAAGCTAATGAAAATCCCGTAGTAAGCATAAGCACATCGGTTCTTCTCGAAAGTAAAGAATCGAGCCTCGCAGGTAAAAATTCTATTGCAAGACACCATAAAGGTGCCAGCGACGATCAAGGAAAAGGCTTTAAATCTATCGCGTCAGCTAGCTTGAAAAATGGTGGTGAAGGTACCGTTAATGTAATTTTGCCCGGCTCAGCCATGGAATTGCTTGAAGCGCCTGAGGGAAAACGGACAATAAAAGCACCGAGTATTGCTCTTCATAAGTCGGAGCTTAATAAGAGTACTGATGTGCTAGATATAGGTATAAATCTCATGCATGAAGACAACAGATTATTGGAAAAGATAGCGATAAAATTTGACTCACTGAAGAGTAATATCAATCCTTACTTACAATTTGCGGAAGCTAATGGATTATTGCCGGAGTCCTATGACAATAATTTTATAAATTTCAAAAATATAAGCCGGGCATTTATACCGGAATCATTTTAACTCAAGTGCCTACAATGGAAAGAAACAGGAAATATAAGAAATCTGCTGTACACGGATGCATCGGCTATTTTCACTTCCCATGTAAGAACTGGTTTTATATTTAATAATCACAATCAAAATTTACAATTATGACTCAACGACTATTTACAATGCTCTTCCTTGCTCTGGGCTGTATGCTTATATGGAACACGGGAAAGGCACAAGACACTTCAAGGAAGGTAATTTCTACTGATGAAAGTGTAATTATAAGAAATAGGGTTAATGATACGGTAACCAAAATCATTATCACGGAAGATAAGCTCATTATAAATAGTAGAATAGGTAAAATACCCACCATTAAAACGGATAAAAGAATCTATGATACAGAGAATATTACGAGTGATATTATTCATAATCTCAATAGTGAAATGGGTTTATCCCTTGAATTGCGAGACGGAAAGATTTATGCCCTTGGGGAAAACGGAGATACAAGTGTGAGCATTGACGTGGACAACAATATCATTGAGCCGGACGACAGCGATAAAGTTGATTATGATATCGCTTATGCCGATAGTGATACAGATGAGGATGAAGAGGGAGATGATCTCGATAATGTGACGACGCGATGGTTCCTATTGAGGCTCGGTATGAATACATTTATTAAGGACGATGTGCCGAAACTTGCAAATAATGTCGATCCCACAGCATTGAAGATGTGGCCATCATTGAACTGGGGATTCGATCTGTTTCAGATGCGGTTTAATCTCGTAAAACACTATCTCAATCTGAAAACGGGAATCGGATTTGACTTCAATTACTATGAATTTGAGAATAATGTAAGCTTGATCGATCAAGCGCCATCCGTACAGTGGCAAGTGGAGAATGTAATTGCTTACGATAAAAACAACCTCTACGCAGGTTATTTGAGAGTGCCATTTATGTTAAACCTCGAGACCAATCCTTATAACAAGTCTCGTTCCTTCAGAATTAATGCCGGTGTCTATGGAGCATTGCGTTTATCCAGTCGCTTAAAACAAGAATGGGCAAATCGCGCCTTAAAGGTAAAAGATGGATTTAACCTCACTGACTGGACCTATGGTTTAACAGGCTCAATCGGCTATGGAGCTTTTAATATCTATTTTAATTACAGCCTGGTAGGTTTATTCAAGGAGGATATCGACAACGGTTATGCCCTTACTCCGGTAAATATAGGGATAGAGTTGATTCCATTCTAGAAAAGGATAAAATTAAGCCGGCAGAAGTGGGAATATAGCTCATTCCATCACAGATAAAGGAAGAATTACCATATTTTCATAATTAGTTTTGCCCGATACTTGCAATAGAATTCACGCAATTCAAAGTCTTGAGAAAGCCCGTAATAAAAGGCATAAGGACAAGGAATTCTTCTGCATGGTGTCGGGCTTTTCTTTATTTCTTCTGTGGCTTGATCGTTCTTATGTTGTATGATTCTTGCAGTTCATCTTCTCCCCGCCTCAGCACCTTTGTCAAGTAGGATTTGATTATGCATCCTTTCTCGTAAGCGTGCACCACAATACGAGGCGGAATTTTCCCTTGTCATATTTTATTGAAAGCCATAAATTTGAAACCTTTCAAGAATTTCTCATTTTTGCGTAAGTTGATATTTAAGGGGCGGAAGAAAGCTCAACCATCAAGGGAGATTTTTCCGCGCTTAAACAAGATCAGAGCCTATTGAAAATGAAATTTTAAAAAAGGCAGCAGGGAAAAATAAAGAAAGAAGCCTATGAAAATTGCACTTGCACAACTGAACTTTCATGTCGGGAACTTTGAAGCCAATAAGCGGAAGATGCTTGATGCCATTAAAGAAGCTAAGGACCAGTCAGCAGATATCATCTGTTTTCCGGAGCTAGCCACAACAGCATATCCACCGAGAGATTTCCTTGAATTTGAGGATTTCATCAAGAAATCGGATGCTGTCGTCGATAGCCTCGCAGATGCCGCAAGAGGTATTGCCGTTGTAGTGGGTGCACCTGTACGCAATCCGGTTCCTGAAGGGAAAGATCTATACAATGCGGCACTTTTCCTCCATGAAGGGAAGCGCTTGCATGAAGCGCATAAAACCCTGTTGCCGACCTATGATATATTTGACGAGTACCGATACTTTGAGCCGGGAGACACTTTTAATGTTGTTGAGTATCACGGTTATAAAATAGGCTTAACCATCTGTGAGGACATCTGGAACATCGGGAATGACAATCCGCTTTATACGACTTGTCCGATGGATGAGATTGAAAAGCATAAGCCTGATTTTATCCTTAATTTATCTGCATCGCCCTTTGATACGGAACACGCGCAGGAAAGAATCGATATCCTGACAAAGAATGTGGAGCGCTATGAGCTTCCTTTCTTTTACGTCAATCACGTCGGTGCTCAGACGGAGATAATCTTTGATGGAGGCTCTATTGTAATGAATCAGAAAGGGACGGTCTGCGATGAGATGCCTTACTTTGAAGAAATGATAAAGGTTTACGATTTAAAAGAAGTAAAGACCAAGGTAAAATCCAAGCCACAAGACAAAATGAAAATCGCCTTGATTCAAGATGCCTTAATTGTAGGCATCCAGGAATACTTCAGGAAACTCGGCTTCTCCAAGGCGATATTGGGGCTTTCCGGCGGACTCGACTCTGCTGTTACGGCAACACTTGCTGCCAAGGCACTCGGCGCGAGCAATGTCACCGCAATTCTTATGCCTTCCCGCTTCTCTTCCGATCATTCAGTAAATGATTCACTGGAACTCGTGGATAATCTCGGTATAAAAAGTGAAACTGTCCCCATCCACAAGGCCTACAATACTCTGCTTGCACAATTGCATCCCTTGTTCCAGAATCGGCCATTTGACGTGACGGAAGAAAATATTCAGGCCCGTATCCGATGTATTATCCTGATGGCTATGTCCAATAAATTTGGGCATATCCTCTTAAATACCACCAATAAGAGTGAGATGGCCGTCGGTTATGGCACTTTATATGGCGATCTTGCGGGCAGTATTTCAGTTCTCGGCGATGTCTATAAAACAGAGGTTTATGCACTTGCAAGATATCTGAACCGCGATGAAATTCTTATCCCACAGAATATTCTGGATAAACCACCATCGGCTGAATTACGCCCGGATCAGAAGGATTCTGATTCATTGCCTGATTACGATATTCTCGATCGCATTCTTTATAAGTACATCGAGAAACAACAAGACCCTGAGGAGATAATCAAGGAAGGATTTGATCCGAGGATTGTCCGGCGCGTCCTGCGGCTCGTAAACATGAATGAATTTAAACGCTATCAGACAGCACCGACATTACGCGTGAGTTCCAAGGCATTCGGAATGGGTCGCCGCATGCCTATTGTTGCTAAGTATCTTTCATAAAAATAAGCTTCCGCAAATGAGATTATTCCTGGTCCTCATCGCACATTTCTTTATACTCCTACAGCTTAATGCACAGACTTGCCATCAGCTCGAGGGCAGATGGCAGAACAGAAAAGGTTCTATCCTTTCTATTGAATCCCTTTCCTCTTCCGGCCGGATAACTGGTTCATATCTTTCTCATGAAGGTACTGATGCCGTACCTTTTCCCTTAATCGGATGGGCTCAGAAGGATACCACACTGAGACCCGTTTCCTTCACCGTGCACTGGAAAGAAAACGGGACGCTCACTTCCTGGACTGGCTATTGCGATGCAAGAGATACGGTAATTTATACACTATGGCATCATATTGACCCGACACGAGAGCTTATCTATCAACGATGGTCAACTCAAGCATCGGAATTTATGCCTTATCCTCAAGAAAGAAAGCACGACTAATAATTGCATCCACCTACTATTTGCTCTCTTATTATGTCTGCCGAAAACTATATCTCTGATTGAAAATGTTTTCCTTGCATACAGAATAGAATTGACACATCAGCTCCGGAGATACAAGTGAGTCTTGATATTTTAAGCCCGCAATACGCACTTTTCCATTTAAAATCCGCACTTTTGTTCCCTAAATAAACCAAGAATGGACTTCGAGACTTTCATTACACATATTAGGGACAATAATATCATCAGTCCTTTTGCCGTAAATGATGCTATAATGTATTCATCAGTAGCTAACTTTGAATTTGTTGAATTTTCCCCGGATGGGAGCCGGCTCAGCGCCTTTATTGAGCTAGATGGCTATAAGTCATGGGACTGTACCATTTATTTGGACCAAGATATTACAAGCTTACACAAGAGTTCATTTTACGGAAAATGTAGTTGTGGAAAAACCCAAGGTCTCTGTGCCCACATGGCTTCCCTTTTTATCTATTACTTTGAAAATCAATTTTTATTTGATGATCCACTGCCCTACCTTGAACTAGAAAAGAAGAAAGGAAAATATCATTTATCCATTGATACAATTCCCGAGGATGGATATGAGTTGAATTATGACATCTATATAGAAAGTGTTAACATTGAAATAATCGCACCGGACACTTTTCACGTGAAGGGCTATAAAAAGAGTTATTTATACTGGGAGAACTCTTATGATCTTATTCTGGAAGGCACTATTAAGTTAAAAGACGGAGAGTTTATTGTTACTATTGAGAATACCATCACCGCATATTCGGCAGATCCGGAAGATAAAGCCGAGGCAGTCATAGATTTACTCCTGCAACAGATAGAATTAAGTAAGTGGAAAAAGGGGAATCCGGTTCTCTCATTATTGGATCACTTAGGGAAGAAATATAATAAAGACCTCCGGTGGATCTATGAGAATTTCTCGGTGTATCTTTACGATGAAGAATTGAAGATGCTCCCTCACGACGATAGCTTTAGTCGCAATCATCAAGAAAATCTAGAGAATACCCTGGAGGAGATTCAAGACGTACAAGAAAACACAAGCTTTCTGAACCGCTCAGAAAAACTGCGCAATGCCTTTTTATTTCTTAGAAAAGAAACGGATGGTAAATTCTTGACACCACTTGAAGGAGAACTCGCCATGAGTGGGAAAAAATTGAAGGGGAAAATCGAAGTTGTAGATAACGCGCTACATTTCCCCCCGGATATCGAGAAGTTTTACCTAAAACATAAAAGCTTACGCAAACTTGCACGAGGCAAAGGAGAAAATAAACAGAAAATTTTAGTTCTACTCAAAGAGTCCATTATAGGTCTAAATAAACAGATATTATACTATTCAAAGGCAACTCAAGAGCTTTATTTCAAGAATTCTGAGCTAGTTGACTTTAAATTTAACGAGAAAACCGTTACGGCAGAGCTGAAAGCATTTGCAAGTGAAGAGGGTAACTATGGCATTGAATTCATGGTATATGACGATACCGGGAAACAGATAGATATAAGTCGATACACAATACTCCCATATTTTATGGGATATGGAAAGCAAGCTTTTATCTACGACGATTCAGAGACTGCTCTACTCTGTGAGCTGTTTAAGGGAAGGAAGCTGATACAATATTTCGCCTTTCAGAAAGAGAAATTCTTCAACACCATAAATAGGCTCAACCAGATAACGGAGATACAGATGGATCCGTCACTGAATCTCGAGCGCGATATTATTGAACAAGGTGGAAAAGAAGTGTACCTCGAGGAATCCGGAGATTATGTCCTCTTTACCTTTAAGTATAAAACCTCGGAACATACCTTTAATATTCTGACTGAATCGCGCATAATAAGTGAGGATAAGAGTATTGAAATCGAGCAGAATATTGTCGATGATTACAGGAATTTTATCCGTTCACTCCATCCGGAATTCGATAAAGAATATTTTATCCGTGATTTTCTTTATTTATCTATGGATACATTGCTTGACAATCTGTGGTTTCTTGAATTTGCGGAAGCTTGTAAAGCCGCCAATATCGAATTATATGGCAAGGAAAAATTAAAGTCCTTAAACTACAGCATGATTAAGCCCCGGGTGAAATACTCTGTAAGCTCCGGGATAGATTGGTTTGATGTGGACGTGAGCATGGCATTCGGTAATGAACAGATTGAGCAGAAGGACTGGTGGAACGCTATCCGCAATAATGAAAGATATGTAAAGCTAGGGAATGGGAAACTCGGACTTATTCCCGAGGAATGGTTTAATCGCTTAAAACGCCTGACTCAGGTTGCTCAACGATCAAAGAATGATATTCAAATCAGTAAATTCAAATTCAATATCATCGATGAGCTATTTGAAGAGATTTCTGATGAGGAGATTCTTCAGGAAATAAGGGAAAAGAAGAAAGCCCTTCTCAACTACGATACGAGCAAGAAACATCAACTGCCTCAGAATATTACCGCTAGCCTCAGAGATTATCAGAAACAAGGCTTTAACTGGCTATCCAATCTTCACGATATTCAATGGGGAGGAATCCTCGCCGACGATATGGGACTCGGAAAGACCTTACAAGTTATCAGTCTATTAACCAAGGTCCATGCCAAGGCAAAGAAGCCGAGCCTTATTATCCTCCCGCGTTCTCTTATGTTTAACTGGGAAGATGAGCTGAAGAAATTCAGTGACAAGCTTAAATATCTCATTCATTACGGACCGGAAAGAAAGGTCGATGAAAAACTTTTCTCTGCATACGATCTCATCATCACAACTTATACTATCGCAACCAACGATATCTATAAATTAAAGGATATGGATTTTACTTATGTCGTACTCGATGAATCTCAATTCATAAAAAACATGAATTCACAGCGATTTAAGGCTTGTTGTCTTCTGAATGCAGACAATAGAATATGTATGACCGGAACGCCGATTGAAAATAATACATTTGAGCTCTTTTCTCAGATGCATTTCCTGAATCCGGGCATGCTCGGCTCCCAGAAGTCATTTAAAGAAACATTTGCCATTCCGATTGATAAATATGGGGATAAAAAAGCCGGTGAAACATTGAGCAAGATGATCAGCCCTTTTATGCTACGGAGAACCAAGGAAGTCGTGGCCAAGGACTTACCTGAAAAAACAGAATCAATCATCTATTGCGAGATGGCAGAAGACCAGAAAAGGGTTTATAATGGCCTGAAACAGCAAATAAGAAATGAACTTATATCAGGCAATGCCGGCCCGCAAGCCAAGTTTAAGATTCTCGAAGGCCTATTGCGCTTGAGGCAAGCTTGCAATTCTGCAAGTTTAATCGAGGATAAAATCTATCCAACCGGTCATTCCATCAAGATTGAAACACTGGTAAAGAATCTACGGGAAGAAATCCATAATCACAGCGCATTGATTTTCTCTCAATTTGTCCAGTTCCTGGATCTTATCCGCGATGAACTCGACCGCTTAAATATCCCCTATGCATATCTCGATGGCTCAACCAGAGACAGGAAAGGAGCAGTCGCGGAATTTAACGAGAATGAGGATGTCAAGATATTCCTCATAAGTTTAAAAGCCGGCAATACGGGCTTAAATCTCGTAAAGGCAGACTATGTTTACATTATGGATCCGTGGTGGAACCCGGCTGTTGAAAGTCAGGCTATTGACAGAACACATAGAATAGGACAGGACAAAGCAATATTTGCCTATAAGATGGTATGTAAGGACACTATCGAAGAGAAAATCATTACCCTGCAGAATAAAAAGAAAAAAATAGTAAAGGATATCATCGGTAGCAATGAAAACTTTCTGGCCTCTCTGTCCAAGGATGAGCTTATGAACCTCTTTGATTGATGCCAGTGATAGCTCAGGGATTAAGCCGGCAATACCACATCCTTCAGGCTTGGCTGTATCTTGCTTGTGTTCCTGATCACCGGAAATTATGCTTTCCTTCATGGAGGCATCACAATCGCCTTCCACGTTCATAGTATCGTAAAATATAGTGGTATCGCGACTATGTATTGCTATATTTCCGGGAAAGTCCACAAATAATGCTTGTTTACCATGTGCTTATAAACAATATTGAGATAAATACCTTTGAGAACATTAGCAGAAGTGCGTAGAGTATTTTATTTTCACAGCCAGGAAAACATCAAAAATAAACAATGGCAGACGAGCAGATTATTTTTTCAATGGAACGAGTCACAAAGACTGTCGCTTCCAATAAAGCAATACTGAAGAACATAAATCTATCATTCTTTTATGGCGCCAAGATAGGCGTTCTCGGCTTAAATGGTGC
The DNA here is from genome assembly GCA_964436125.1 of uncultured Saprospiraceae bacterium. Lineage (GTDB taxonomy): Bacteria > Bacteroidota > Bacteroidia > Chitinophagales > Saprospiraceae > CAYRFF01. The sequence goes on from CAYTBT010000005.1 coordinate 99,085, forward strand.
CGGGAAATCCACCTTATTAAGGATTATCGCCGGAGAAGATGAGGATTATGAAGGTAGAATTGAATTTGACGGAAGTTATAAAATCGGTTTCCTCCACCAAGAACCTATTCTCGATGAAGATAAAACCGTGCGCCAGGTTGTTGAAGAAGGGGTAGCAGAAATTATGCAGGTCCTCCATGAATACGAGGAACTGAACATGAAATTCGGCTCCGTGACCAATGATCAGGAAATGGCCGACCTCATTGCCGAGCAAGGCAGGATGACGGAATGGCTGGAGAAAAACGATGCCTGGGACATCGGACACAAAGTGGATATAGCACTCGACGCACTGAATTGTCCGCCGGATGAAACCCCTGTAAACGTCCTTTCCGGTGGAGAGAAAAGGCGGGTTGCTATGGCAAGACTTCTCCTGAGTAAACCGGATATCCTACTCCTCGATGAGCCGACCAACCATCTCGATGTCAACTCTGTGGCTTGGCTTGAACAGTACCTGAAAAATTTCCCCGGCACGGTAATCACCGTTACACACGATAGATATTTCTTGAATAATATCGCCGGCTGGATTCTCGAGCTCGATAATGGCGAAGGTGTGCCATGGAAAGGAAATTATACTTCCTGGCTTACACAGAAGATTAAAAAGCTGGAAAATCAAGGCAAAAAAGGCGGGAAAAACTACGAGGCTTTGAAAAAAGAACTCGAGTGGGTTCAACTTACGCCGGAAGAGCAGAAAGAACTTGTAAAACAACGACTACACGCTTACGATAGCTTATACGGTGGAGACGGACAGGAAAGCGTCATAGCCATCCCTGAAGGCCCGCGACTAGGCAATAAGGTCATTGAACTCACTGAAGTCGAAAAAGGATTTGCCGGAAGGCTACTCATCGATAATCTGAGTTTTAATGTGCCTCGGAGTGCTATTGTCGGCATCATAGGACCCAATGGCGTGGGGAAAACCACCCTCTTTAAACTCCTTGTCGGTGATGAAAAACCGGATAGCGGTACGATAATCATCGGCGATACCGTCAAGATTTCCTATGTAGATCAGCACAGGAGTAATCTCAATGAAGAGGACACCGTTTTCCATGCCGTAGCCGGCGGAAGTGAGACCATAGAGACCTTGAACGGAACGATTAAAACGAGGGCATATCTCTCCAAGTTTAATTTTACCGGTAAGGAACAGAGTAAAAAAGTCCGCGATTTATCGGGGGGTGAGCGCAATAGACTCAATCTCGCGCTTACCTTAAAAGACGGTGGAAATGTGCTGCTCCTCGATGAGCCTTCCAATGATATTGACGTCAACACCTTGAGAGCGCTTGAGGTAGGCATCCAGAACTTTGCCGGTTGTGTTCTCGTCACTTCTCACGACAGGTGGTTTATCAATCGCATTGCGACGCATATCCTGGCATTTGAAGGTGGTGGTAGAGTGCGGTTCTTTGAGGGGAACTATATGGATTATGCCGAGCAGCTCGAGGATGATGCCCAATTTGTCGAAGATAGAAAACGCTTTAAAAATCTCATGGAGTTTTAATTTTATCCATAAATTTCAGCTTTCGCAAATGTGTTTATCGCCGGTAATCAGCCATAAATGATACTAGAAGTATGCTTGTTGTCCATCAACCATGGCGTGAACAATGCACAAGCTAGATAAGGCTATGCCTTAAATTCAAGCCATATCCCTGAACAAATAAGCTCGAGACACGATGAATATTGCTTTAATATCAGACTAAAGAAGCACGCTTGTTTCATACACATAAAAAACGCGACATTGAGCTCAAGGGCTTGTAATCTCTCATTCATTTATGCAGAAATGAAGCAGAATACCATCGGATAATCGAGCGCCGGGAATAATGCACCGGGATTCATAGAAATTTTCATAAAATTAATCTATTGCCAGCACTTTATATGAACAAGAATAGCTTGATACATCTTATGATTTTATAATTTTTCAAGGAATAAAATTTACTATAATGGCAGCTACAAGAAAAGAAAAAGACAGTATAGGTATTATTGAAGTACCGGCTGATAAATACTGGGGAGCACAGACCCAGCGATCTCTTCAGAATTTTAAGATTACAGAGCAGAAAATGCCCAGGGAACTCATCAGGGGATTTGCTATATTGAAAAAGGCTGCTGCCTCGACCAATTATGAACTAGGAGTTCTCGCAGAAGAAAAGAAAGACCTCATCCATCAAGTGTGCAATGAAATACTCGAGGGAAAGCTCGACGATCAATTTCCACTTGTCGTGTGGCAGACCGGATCCGGAACACAGACCAATATGAATGTCAATGAAGTCATTGCAAATCGCGGACACGTTCTCCACGGCGGATCTTTAACCGATGAACCTAAGTTCCTTCACCCCAATGACGATGTAAATAAAAGTCAGTCAAGTAATGATACTTTCCCTACAGCAATGCACATTGCTGCTTATACCAAGTTAAAAAAGGTTACGATTCCCGGCCTTGAACAATTAAGGGATTCACTCGAAGCAAAAACCAAGGAATTTGCCGATATCGTAAAGGTCGGTAGAACGCACTATATGGACGCCACTCCCGTTACACTCGGCCAAGAGTTCTCCGGTTATGTCGCTCAATTAAATCACGCATTGCGGACAATAAACAATTCCCTTGAACATCTTTCAGAGATTGCCCTCGGTGGAACGGCCGTAGGCACCGGCTTAAATACACCAGATGGATATGCGCAAGATGTCGCAAGACAGATTGACCATCTCACGGGAATTCCTTTTAAGTCTGCTATCAATAAATTTGAAGCACTCGCTGCACACGATGCAATTGTTGAAGCGCATGCTGCATTGAAAACTGCAGCAGTAAGCCTTATGAAAATAGGCAATGATATAAGGAGATTAAACTCCGGTCCTAGAAGCGGAATAGGTGAAATCACAATCCCTGCCAATGAGCCAGGCTCTTCAATTATGCCGGGAAAAATTAATCCGACACAAGCCGAAGCCTTGACTATGGCTATGGCTCAAGTGATGGGAAATGACGTTACCATTAATATCGGCGGTAGCTGGGGACAATTTGAATTAAATGTCTTTAAGCCGGTCATTATCGCAAATTTCTTGCACTCTGCAGAGCTTATAGGCGACGCGTGTAAAAGCTTTGCCGAGAAATGCGTCGATGGTATTCAACCCAATATGAAACGCATCAACCATAATCTGGATCAGTCATTGATGCTGGTAACGGCTTTAAATACCCATATCGGTTATGAAAAAGGCGCTCAGATTGCCAAGAAGGCTTATGCCGAAGATAAAACCTTAAAGGAGGTTGCACTTGAACTCGGATATCTTACCGCAGAGGAATTTGATGAATGGGTTGATCCGTCCAAAATGGTTTAAGCTGATTTACACAGCCTCATAGCCTTAATTGCAAGGTTTAAATGGACAGAAGAGTTTCCCACTTCCGATAGTCCGGTACATGCAAGAGCATGTTTTGGGTAAGAAGTTTTATCTTCAATTGTACTTATTCATCGTCCTTTCTATGCCTATTTTACAGTAGGCTGCAATTATTTCCCAGGCAAGGGGAATGATGTCATCAAGCTCTTTGCGCTCTTGAGCTGTCCACTTACCCAGGACAAAATTTATCTGACGGCCGGAATGGAAATCACTTCCTATTCCCATTCTCAAGCGCGCGTATTTCTCTGTGTTAAGGACAGATTGAATATTTTTTAAGCCGTTGTGACCACCATGAGAACCATGCGGCCTGAGCCTCAATTTGCCGAAAGGCAAGTTTAAGTCATCCACGACAACAAGGAGACGATCTAGGGGAATTTTTTCCTTCTGTAACCAGTATCTCACCGCATTTCCGGAGAGATTGACATAAGTAGAAGGTTTCAAGAGAATAAGTTGTCGCCCTGCATGCCTGATGCGTGCTATATCACCTTTTTTCTCATAATCCCAGCTTGCATTTTTCAGTTCAGCAATATAATCAAGCACCTCAAATCCGATATTGTGCCTCGTCAGATCGTATTCAGCACCCATATTTCCTAGTCCTGTAATCAAGTATTTCATGTCCTTATCCGTGTTTTCAGAAGAATGCGATGATAAGAGTTTTCCTATGAATCCCATAATTTAATTTTAAGAGAAAGTAATCTCTTTCCTATCTTGTGCTTAAATTTAAATTTCTCATGGCTAAGTTACGATATACTTTTCTTATTCTTCTGGGCGTGCTTTTTATAGGCTGTACACATCCGGAGAAAAACCAAGGATCCGCTCCACAGGCCAAGAAATCGGTCATTACATCGCGGATTTCAGCGCACAGAGGTGGAAAAAATATTAAAGGATATGCTGAAAATTGCATAGCAACAATGCAATATCTTCACGAGAAGTACAAGGGAATCATGTTTGAGGTCGATATCCAGGAAACCAGTGATGGGAAGCTCGTCCTCTTTCACGACGATGGGCTGGATCGCCTGACCGGAAAAAGTGGTCGGGTCGATCTTATGACCTATGCCCAATTAAAGAAGCTGCCATTGCTCGATGATTATGGCAATCCGACAGACTGCAGAACTCCCTTACTAAAAGATGCGCTGAAATGGGCCGATAAAGCCGACGCCACGCTCTGGCTCGATTTTAAGCCCTCCGCCAGCTATGAAGAAGTCATTGCCATGGTGCACGAGAATCATGCCGCGGACAATGTGATTCTCATCGCATACACCATCGCTCAGGCAACTAAGCTTCAACACCTCGCACCGGAAATGCTGATCTCTGCACCTGCGAGAAATGAAGAAGAATGGAAATGGTTGAAGGATTCACAGCTGAATCTCGAGCATATTATTGCCTTTACCGGAACCAGACTTTCCCGCAAATCCCTCCTTGAATCTATTCATAAAGCCGGTGTTAAGACGATGCTAGGTACCTTGGGTAACCTCGATCATAAAGCTTCCGCAAATACCGATAAACTCTACCGCTGGTGGTTGAAACAAGGCTACGATCTCTTTTCAACTGACAGACCTGTGGCTGTATGGGAATCCCTCCATCAAGAGTGAACATAAGCTACTGTGCAAGAGGAGCAAAACAGGACTTTCATCTGTGGTCAGAATCCTGCAGAATTGAGAGGAATGAATACGGTGGCAAATAAAGATATATCATATAAGCTTCGCTTATATGATATATAAAATAAAAATTCATTCCTGGTATTGCTGAATCTGAGGTAAACAAATTTTTCAATCGAGTGCTGCTCTACCGAGAGTTTCTACTGTAACAGAAATAGGTTCACCTTATCAGACTACCTCATATTTATGAGCTCTCTCGTATGGCCTTACCCTGAAAGCTTGCCATGTGCTGTTGATATCGACATGATCGACAATGCTGACATTATTATCCTTCATAATTTCTCTGCATTCTCCGGAGAATACCTCCTCTTCCGTTTCACCCGATTTCTTGGGAAGAACGAGCCAGAGCATCCCATCGTATTTAACATAGCGCAATCCGATACACTTGGATTTTAAATCATTGGTATCATCGGCGCACAAGACCATAAAATCAAGCTCGTATTCAGGTACTTTATCAATCGGCATTTCCGGAATCTCGGCTGCAAGTGTTTCATCAACATTCTGCAAAGCACCGATATGAGCCTTTCTTCCTCCTTGGGGGATATTGAGAATCTTCTTAAACTTCTTCATAGTTTCTGGTTTAAATTGGTACTTAAAAATGACAGCCTATAATTATTTACACCTGTGTAATGTCGATTTATCTATCGATTATCACTTATTCTCTATAAGTAAAAATGTAAAGGATTCTATATCTCGAGCGGTCCTTCTCCGACTTTATCCTTAATTATCCTCTGTCCTTCACAATACATTAACAAATGTTCCTCTATAAAAAGTTCCGCAGCTTCTATATATTTAGCCGGATAAAGTAGATGGACATTGGGACCGGCATCAAGTGTGAAGCATAAAGGGATCCCACTTTCCTTGCGATAGCGCTTAATTTCACGGATAATAGATAGTGTAGCCGGCTCCATTAAGATATAAGATGGGTAGGACATCATCATGAGAGCATGAAGTTGCAGTGCTTCCGCCTCAACGATATCGATAAAGTGTTCAAGATCACCTTTTTTCAGTACCCTGAGAAGTTGTTCAATATTTCTGTCGGCGATGGAATAGCGTGTTTGTGCATAGGGATTGGAATCCATAAGCTTGTGTCCGGCACTCGATGAAACAGACTTTACCCCTTTATTTACGAGAAGAATGCTGTCTCGGTAATCCATGAATATCGGATGGATCATCTTTTCGAGGCTTATGGCATATTCATCAGAGGCATCTTCCAGAGCATAGACATCTCCCCATAATGCAGCTTTCGCAAATATCGATCTACAAGCACTCCCACTGCCTAGTCTAGCCACATAGGAAGCCTTCCGCTCAAATTCTTCATCCGAAGGAAGTGTACCAAAAAAATTATGCTCTAGAGTACATAAACACAAGGCAAGCGCACTCATCGCCGAGGCAGAAGAAGCAATACCGGATGAGTGTGGAAAAGTATTGGAAGAGGTGATATCCATTGAAATCTGCCTCAAAAAAGGGAAAATAGGCAACAATTCCTGAAAATAATTCTTAATCCGAGCTGCAAATGCTTCATTCTCCTGTCCCTCAAAGGTAAAGCTCAAGTCGATATGTTCATCTTTTCTTTCCTTGGCCTTATAGTTTATTTCAGTCTCTGTGTAGGCATCCGATAATGTGAAACTGATAGATGGATTCCTCGGTATCTGATTTCCATACTTCCCCCAGTATTTTACCAATGCGATATTGGAGGGGCTCTGCCACTTTACTTTTCCCGGTTCTACATCCTTACTTTCCAAGACGAGCTTCTTCCCGCTATAATCGATTGCCATAACTTTCTTTATCTATTCATAAATCACAAGTCCAAAATAGAGAAATTAACCGGGATTATACATCGCTTTAAGAATTATTTTACTGAAATCTCCCGCATTTATCCGATTTGATCATATCTTTTAATGGCATTTTTACGAGCTCCATGCATCACAAATGCTTTCAATTATTTTACTCATTTATCTTCATCTTCATGCCTCTAGGGCTTTACTGTCTCCATAACATACAACGCCAAGAAAGAAAGTTATATCGGCAAATTCCGCGTCTGCTCATAATGCAGATTTATGGAAATGGCTATGCCTTCATTTGCTATACCCGATTTCTCAAAAAATATCCTTCCTGTTTTCACCATTGGGACACCCATTTTTTCTTTTGCCACTTTTCCATTGATATGACCGAAAGAAATTCCGCCTTGTCGGAATCAATGGTCGTAAATCGACCATTGTTGAGGGAACCGAGGACTCCGCTCCGAGGCTAGTTATTACCAACACTAAGATTCTGCTAGCTATTCGCTGGAGCTCATAGTTCCTTCATCGACTTGACATTTAGTCAACTCGGTCTCGGACAAGCCCCGTGGAATGCCGAGAATCGGCACGACCGAAGGTCGTATTCCACCGGGCAAGCCGAGACTTCATTCAGTCATGCTTGGCGAACAAGCTATCGCTGGTGAAGCTTCCAATTTTGCAAGCTCTAACGGTGCGGATATCATTCCACTGCTTTTGTTTCCTTAATCAGTTCATGAAGTTCCTCATGTAACTACTGAAAATAGTGCAAAGAGGACTCCTTCTACGGCAGACACGTGAAAGTCTTAAAATACAAAGCCATGGGTGGAATATTGAGTATATAAAATGTGAAGCCCTTGGTATTGAGTGAACATAAACTTCACTTGGCGAGATTATTGACCAAAATTTATGATTTATCTTGTGGAATTCTGCTAAACATATTCCACACAACAAGTGGCATTAAATGAAGTCAAAACAGATTTGTTACTCGAGAAATACAAGACATTAATGGTTTAGATTTCTCTTCGGGACACCAAGAATTGAA
>CAYTBT010000006.1:0-53687 GCA_964436125.1 uncultured Saprospiraceae bacterium
CCGTATGCGGGAAAACCGCACGTACGGTTTGACGAGGGGGTGAGGCGAAGTGGATATGTTCTTTCGCCTCGCTCTACTCTACCGCCTTTACGACTTTTTACATACTACTGCGGCGTAGCCGCCTCAGGGAAAGGCGGGGGATAGGGTGCGGAAAGGGAAAGGTCTGTGTGAAATTCGCATTCAATTTGCCATAAATTAGCAATAATTCGCATGTTGTATCGGGCTTTCAACCCTTTTGGTGGAAAACACCGGCTTCACAATCCGTTCTTTTGTCTTTCCTTTCGTCAAGACAAAATTCATAGGCTTATGAATCCGTCGTTAAGTTCACTATTAACCATTAACCACCAACTATTAACCAAGTTATACGACCTCGCTGAGGTCGGTTTTGTTGTAAACGTATCTGCTAACCTAATCTGACCTCCCCGAGGTCAGGGGGCAGATCGAGGAATCAGGATTTCAAATAGCTGGCAACTACCTATCTCTTAATAATTTTTTGTGTATGAATAAGCCGATGATTCTTATCTGAAACTTTGACAATATACAGACCCGGCAAAATGCGAGGCAATTCGACATTTGCGGAAGCTGAATGCAATTCATATTCACCTATTTTATATCCGGAAAGTGAAAAGATAGTAACGAAGCCATCTTGTAGTCCATCAATCGTAAATGAATTCTCTACGATTGTCGGATAGATATTAATCTGCGACCGGACAACCTCCTTCACTGATGTATAAGCTCCTCTTTCTCCATGCCCAAGCGTATATAAGCCCGGCTTGAGATCTTCAGTTACGAGCATGCCTGCGTTCACACCTGTTTCAACAATTCGATATTCAGGAACTTCTACCCATTCTGAACTGAGATCTTTTCGGTAAAGCAGAAGCATGCTGTCAATACCATCACGGGCAACGTAGAAATCTATTGATGTACTATCTCCGCCGTGGTAGGAATAGTTAAAACCATAGGAATTGACTCCCGGTCTTGCCATAGCAATTTTCCAGTAGTGCCTTCTCGACAATTCGAGGTTTTTACTTTCATCGAGGAGAGCCGGAGGAGCGCTAAAGTGATGCTCTACTGCTACGCGGTCATCTTGGGTGTATTCAGTACAAAATGTTTTAAGTTGTGTGCCGGTAAGGCTGAACAAGCCCTCTCCGGTTACTTTAGCTGAATTAGTTACCGAAGCCAGGCACAGCGAATAATCTTCATTTACGATAAGTGCCGTAGGCTTAGCATCAACAGTGAAGCTGAAATCAGTCTTTTCCCCTGAGGCATAAACTACGGTATCTACTGAACTGAGGTCGTCAAAGTAGGCTGTGAGTTTAAGTGGAACCATATTGTGGAAATGTCCGGAGTGGTATTGGCTCTGATGAATCGTTCCTGAGATTGTATAGCTAGCCGCATTTGCTTCAAGCGTATAATCATTTACTGCAAAGTCGGACCAACCCGGACTTAATATCCAATCATTGAAGAAATCTGAAAGATCGAGCCCCGTACCTTCCATCAACAAATCTCTGAAGGAATATGCATTGATATTTCCATAAGTCTTTTCTTCAAGGACATATTGCATTCCCATTCTGAAAAGAGAATCTCCCATGTAGGTCCGTAAATTATGGAACATGGCGGCTGCTTTATCATAAGTTGTAACGCCATAAGTGATGCGCTGTGGCATAGGTGAAAGTGGGAGGTAGCCGCCATCTGCAATATGTGCGGTGCGTATCATGTTGAGATTATTCAAGCGTACTGCATCTTTAAATGCTTGTTCACCGGCTCTAAATTCAATAATCTGCTGCTCTGCATAAGTTGCCGGTCCTTCTTTAATCCACATATCAGCATCGGTTTCCAATGTAACAATATCTCCCCACCAGTGATGTGTAAGTTCATGTGTCTGTAATCCGATATCCGTTCCACCGAGTACTGATGAAGGATAAGCTATACCGGTCGGGTGTTCCATCGCACCTCTACTTGTAATATGATAACCTATCAAATCCCACATATACGGTCCATACCAGTATTCCATAGCTTGTAAAGCTTGTTCAATATGTTTAAAATGGCGCTCGGCATTGGCCTTGTTTTCCGGCTTGACAACTATCTGAACGGGAACATCTGTATATTCGCTCCGGGCAATGAAATTAATCTCGGTATATGGACCTACGGCAATATGGCTGAGATAAGTCGGAATAGGTTGATCGAGAACATATACCCGCTTTATCGTATCTCCGGATAAGACCTCTTCATCAACCAATTCGCCCAGGCCATATCCTACTTTTCCTCCATCGGATATGATATTGTACTTATAGGTTGAATGCTCAATGAAATTGTCAAAACAAGGGAACCAAGCTCGCCCAAAGTTGTGTGGTATGCAATCAATCCCTATGCCGAGATTATATGCTACATCATCTTCAAAGTAGAAGCCGCCCCAGCCATCGTCGTGGCATATCATAGGTGTTCCGTGGTAATAAACACGTACGCTGTATTCATTCCCTTTTGTTAATGCTTCCGCAAATGTGATATCGATATATCTTCCATCGTAATTGTAAGGAATTTTATTTCCCATGTAAAATACAGAATCGACAGTCAATGCCTCCAGATCGAGCCTGAAATGCTTGAGACCTTCTAGCTTAGGGCTGAAGAGGACTATTGTATTGGCCTGAAGTAATTGCGTGGAATAGGAGGTGAGATCCGCTGATATTTCATAATTCAGAATGTCAAAACTATCACTGCGTTCATTCTGCGCAATCACCAGCGCCTTTTCCGCTTCTGTCAGATCTCTCTGTTGAAGTGCATAATGAAACATGTGACAACTGTATTGTGCCGGTTGCGCGGATGCCGGTGTCCCACATAGAAATAAGATAAAAATTGCACTGAGCAAATACATAAGACTGTGTGTAAAGTTATTGTGCATAGATGGTGATTTTGCTTAATTTATGGGGTCCATTAATCAAATAAGTTGTCGTAACTACTGCCTTTATTTTCCTTATCGCTTGCCTTTTCCGTGTCTGCGTTCTTCTGTCTGCCGGAATCTAGATCAAGACTGTCGGCCCCTGATCCATTGTTTAACATCATTAAGTCGCTTTCTTTCTCCCATTTCTTTAAGAGTTCAAGTCCTTTCTTCTCAAATACTCCTTGTTGTAAATCAATAGAATTCATCAAAGAGCTCGACATATCCATAAAGCGCTCCATTTCACCGACCTTATCCGCTACATCGTCTGCTATTGCATCCAGCGCCTGGTCAAACATAATGCGCTTGTCACTATCTCCTCTGATGACATTCATTGCTGACTTCATCGCTGAATGGCTAGCCCTTATTGCCTTGCGTTCTTCCTCCTTTACCTTCACTTGATCGATAGTGTCCTCAAGGAGTATTTCAGAATTTTGATACATCTTGGTGAGGACGCTATAGAGGACTTTCATTTTTTCGAGAAGCGCGGTATATTTTTCATTGCTTTCCTTTAATCTTCCCGCGCGGCGACTTGACAAGACAAATTCCTTGTCCATATCTTTTTCCCGCGCTTTATGGGCAAGAGCAAGATTATTATCAATTTCCTCTTTATTTTCTGTAATAATCATCTCGAGACGACGCATCTGACCGCGCACATCGCCGATTTGCTTACTCATTTTACGTAGATTGTTCCGTAATTCATCGATATAATTCTTCAAGATGCCTATCGGGTCGATCGTGACGAACCAACTAGTGATTTTTCGCATAATTCCCTTGTACATATACCAGATCAATGACCGCATACGTGGATCGAATATCAGGTACAAAATTACGCCTAGGACAAGCAACATCCCCGTGAGATATAAAACACTATTAACCATCACCGTTAAGGCCGGCAATACGAGATATAATAGATAACCTAGTCCCGCAATCAATGCCACGAGGAATATTGTGCCGGTTATACCTTCCGGTTTCTTCCAGAATGATTTCTTCTCAAATGCTGTATTGTCTAGCTGTGGAAAATCCGCCATATGGTGTTAGTTTTTAAGTGTTCTTTTGATTTTATCTATGTCTTTAGCTATTTCATCGCTGATCGCCTGATATGCGTTGTCAAAGTTTTCCTTGGCTCTGCTTATCTTTGTTTCGCTCTGCTCAAGTTCTTCCGCTGCCTTTTCAATCATCTTATGCATCTCCTGTTTGCTGTTCTGTAGGAGCTTTATCTGATGATCAATCTCAGATATCTTGGCCTTGAGCTCCGTAATCTGTTTTTCCCGTTTCTTGACTCGTTTTTTTACCTGATTTTCTACCGCTTCCGCAAATTGTGAACTCTCTTTCTCTAGTACAGACAAGTAACCTTGAGCAGAATGGAGTATATCTTCCTTTGATACTCCCATCGTTGAAGCCAATATAAGGGTAGAGCTTATTGCTTTATCTTTCTCAATACTGCTTTCTATTAATTTTTCATAACCAAGCTTAAATTCAAGATAATCAAATCCCTCTTTGTTATTTGCTTCTAGTGCTTTTATCAGGTGACTTGCACTTTCCTTATCCAGACCTTGAATGCTATGAAATGTTTCCTCTATGTCTTTTGCCATACTTCTGTTTTCTATTTGTCAATGAGCAAATATAAGAATTTATTCTTCATTGCCTATCCTTTATAAAGTTGATAATGATTCCTCATAGCCTCTTCCTTATCATACAATTCTTAATGTATTGCTCTTGTAATGAAGCTAGAAATAAAGTCGATAAAAGAGGGAAATATTTCTACCGGGTTCAGGAAATAACTCCTTTATCCGGGATAAATGATTGTAGTACACCTGGTTGAATACATTGCGGATTTCCAGAGAAAGTGTATGAACGAGGTGTCCTGTTTTAAGTTGATATTGCGCATTGAAGTCCATCACAGTATAGCCGGGAGTAGGCGTTTCAAATAAACCCGTTCTGCGCTGTGCAGCAGCCATTCTGCCAGATAAAGCAATTGTAAATCCCTTATTCTCGTATCTGATTCCGATATTTCCTTCCAGTGGCGGTATCATAGGCAGCGGCCTCCGCTTTCCATATTTGTCCTGTTCGCTAGGTTTTACTTTTAATGCTGCGTGCGTGTAACTCATAGATGTCGATATGCCAAAATGTTCCTGAATAGTTGCATGGAGAGTAAATTCAGTCCCATAGAAAGTAGCAGCACCATCGCTATATTGATACACGAGGAGATTGGGGAATCTGATGCTGGTTTTCCCTGTATTCATAGGGAAGATATAGTTCCCAAATGAATTGTGGTATAAACTGAGCTTGGTGTAAATATTAGTATTCTGAAATGCAATATAAAGCTCTTTCCCCAATGCTCGTTCCGCATCCAATCCCGGATTTCCTACTTCGTAGGAATAGGAAGCTAGATGTGGGCCTTCTGAATACAATTCAATGGGTGTCGGTGCTCTGAAGGAATACATAAATTCAGTACCTATCGTCAATTTCTTGCTTAAATCATAACTAAGGGAGAATGAGGCGGATAAGCCGGGGAATGTACGCATTGTTATCCTTCCTATGCTCGATGAAGTATCGGATTTTTCCGGGAGAATAGACACATAATCAAATCTCGCACCGGCTTTTGCATGGAAGTGTCTGAAATCACTTTGTTCAATGATATAGAGGGCATAATCGTAGGAATTGCTCGTCGGCGTTTCAGCTCCTTGGATTGCAAGATTTCGAGATTGGAAGTCTATGCCTATCGTTCCTTTGTCGATAAAAGCCCATTTCTTGTGATGTATAGCTGCGTCAATTGAGGTTGATAATTGACCGATTTCAGTACCTATTATCCCACCTGGCTCGATTTCCTCGTGATAATAATTTGTGTAAGCATAATCAAGCATGACAGAGTGAATAAATGATTTCCCCAGCAGAATTTCTGATTTGCCCTTCAGTTGAAGGCTCCTCATCTGTATATCGACACCATTTTTATGACCTCCTTCAGGATCAGGTGGAATTCCATAATTATTAAGGTAATAGGAGACGGCGCCTCCGACATAGCCATGAGGATGAATATAACTCAATCCGAGCGATTGATCTGTATTAAATAATGAGGTGTTATCTATGCGGCCTACAGGTGTGTAGATATTATTTCCGGCACGGACGGCACTATTTAATTGTATGGCAATGTCTTTTATCGGAACTTTTAATTCAAGAGCTGCGGCGCCTCCTAAATCCGATGTGCTACCTTGAAGACTAGCTCCACCCTGGATATGATCAGGTAGAGTCGCCGGTATCTGATTGCTCACTACATTAACTATACCGCCGATGGTATTGGAGCCATATTGAAGCGTTTCAGGCCCACGAGCAATCTCTACTTTCTGCGCGGAAATCGGATCTATCGTTACAGCATGATCGGCTGACTGTGCCGAGGCATCACCCGTAGGGATTCCATCTTGCATAATCATTACGCGCTTTCCACCCAATCCTCGGATGACCGGACGTGATGGCGCTGCTCCCATACTCCGCGTGGAAATTCCCGGTAATTTTTCAATTGTGCTTGCAAGTGTTGAACTCAGGTTTTCCTGGAGCTTGCGATTGCTTAACTTCATAGATGAACCTTGAATATTTCCACCGATAAATTTCTGCTTATTGGTAACGATGAGTTCATTGAGGTTTATCGCGGATGGAATTAATTTTATTACAAGTGTGTCCGCCTTGCTTAGCTTAAGCTCCAGCTGTTTTGTCTGATAGCCTATGCGGCTTATTTTCAAGATTGTATTGCCTGTCGGCAAATGTTTTACCACAAATCTGCCATTCCTTCCCGCCGTAGCACTTGATTCACTGTTTATAACTTCAATAAGGCTATAGCTGAGTGGCACTCCACTTAATTGATCGATTACTTTTCCCCGTAATGTAATTCCGGCATCCTGTGCTTGAGAATATGCTGTGACACAAATGAAGAATAGTAATGTATAAATAATTTGTTTCATTTCTTCTATCTTTTGATGTGAAATGGAGTACCGATTCACATCGATGAATACGGTACTCACTAGATAATGGCTTTCCTATTTCCCGATAATTACAGGAAATGGGAGAGTGTTGAAATCTGAATGATTCCCGTGAAGGAGTTGAAGACTTATTTCTGTCTGCCCTTGCTTTAATCCCTTGAGATGAAAGCTCCACTTTCCTTCATCATTTTTATGGTGGACTAGAACAAACGAAGTATCTGCAATTTCCCAAGCAAGCGAATGATCCGGTTCATCCAGCGGCAAGTAATCACCGTCTTCTGCGAGGAATCGTATGTTTATGAGTTCACTCATTTCTCCTTTCTTCACATGAAGTGCTCCCTCAATATTCCCATCGATATATTGTGCGATAATGGAGTCTCGCATGAGTAGAACGGCTCCGACCGGATGCTCATGATGTTCTTCAGTACCTAATTCAGCCTGATTCTTACAGGATGCAAATATTGAAAGGATTATGCCTGCCGCTAGTGCAATTAAAGTGAATCTATTGAATTTTTGATTGTATGTATTCATTGTATTATTTTTTATTCTTTTAAAATTGCTTATCTCTATTCTTTAAGCTCACTGAAAATTTTATCTTCAGTTTATATTTTGTTCAAGCCATACAATCTAATCACCTGATTGCCTGGCTATAGTATTTGCTTAGCTTATAGAATATTTAAGCTATATGTGTGAATTATTTCTGTGGATTAAGTGATGTGTGGAATCAAAAAAGATGCAATTCTATGCTTCTTACCGGTAGAATTACTGAAGTCAGGAAACCAGACTAGCTTACAATGCTTCAATAGACATAATTAGACGCGATAAAGCTCTATTCATGGTCTAAATGCTTAAAAATACGATAAAGGGCATTTATATGTGCTAAAATAGCCTGTGAAATGAGCTATAATGAACTCTGCGAATCCCTTGTGTCCTCATTCTACAATAAGAATAAAATTATCTTTTTCAATTCATCCTATGAAATGGGCGGTGCTCTACTGTGAATATGAGACAAGTAAGTAATGCAAGGCTCTTGGAACCACAATGGATAATCAAGACTTGTTGATTCTTGTCGCGCAAGCTGATAAGATTGATGAGCTGCGTCAAAGAGCAAGATGTCACATATCGGACATTCTATGACGTGTGAATGTAAGCTACTTGTGCCCTCATGACTCGGTTGTTCTATATGATGCCATTGTAAATGACCGTCGTAATGAACGCCGATAATGAAAATCCTTAAACTGAGTAAAATCAGCAGGATAAAATGCAGGTATGTACGCTTCCTATCCATTTCTACATCAAATATATAGCTATTTTATTGTAATGACAAGTTTTAAAAATGTAGATAAGCACAATCAAATTAATTAGCATAGAAATACATTACAGAAACACATTCTCCATGCAGTTGAAAAATATCAATTATATAGCTGCCAGCTGATCCCAAATCTAAACCCGATTACCGGATGAGCATAGTCTTGTATTTCATAAAATGCGTATTTGTTCCATAAGGACTGAATACCGGTCATGTGTGCATAAAGTGTCATACTTAAGACTCTGAATGCAAGTACATAATTAAGGTGATAAGCTGAACTGCGGACATGGCGATCACTGAGTGCAAATTGACCAAGTGCCGGCAGATACGTATAACCATGTGGCTGCGTATAATATTTGCCGTAAGGCCCGGTAGTAATGAGCATCTTCCCATCAAAAAGATGAAACTGCACATAGGCCCTTAAATCGCTGACAAGACGTGAATAGGGTAGAAGGCTGTTCTCTGATATCTGCAGGGACGTTTCTGAATCGAGATGAAAAATCCCGAAGACAAGTCTTGTACTCAGATATGTACGCAGGAGATCAATGCCATTATCTGCTTGCATCCGTTGTAAATCAGGTGTATAATAAATCAAATTGCTGATGTGATTGTATTCCAGGCCGATGCGTGAATGCAATGGCGTAATGTCAAGAGCACCTCCAAATTGCAAGGTAGATTCTGCTTTTAATTCATTATCCCATAAAGCCTTGCCATTAATGTAGAATTGCATCGCATTTATTGAAGGCCTACGACGGATAAAATTTAAATATGCGTGAATATCAAAGTACTTTCTCCATCCTATGCTAAGGTGATTTAAAAATCGCGTGTCACTTATGTCCGGTATAAAGGATTGTGTCAATGAACTTTCCAATCTCATAAAGCTACCTATCTCAGTCTGTAAATCAGCATCGATAGCAAGCCATTGAGCTTGTCGCCTGTGCATATATTCCTCGATGAAATGCCATTCATGGATGATGCCGGCATTAATCTGGCCTTTTAACCAGGAAAGCTGTCTTGTCCGCCAGAGGATATGAAAGGTATTCCGCAAGTGATTATCCTTTATAAAATACCGGATTCCACGGCTATCATATATAAGTGGAGAGTAGTATTCTTTATTGGGAGAGGTGTCATAAAATCGGACATATTCATTGATGTAGGAAATCTGATGTCGCAGGACAAGGAAGGAAGTGTCAGAAAGCGATCCGATAATCGGCCAGTAATCACGGATAATGTAAAACTTCTCATGTTGTCGAGTCTGTGCCGTTTCATTCAGATAAACCGGCGCTACCGATGAAAAAGTTGTAAATGGAGGTGGAAAAAGTGTATCTGAAACAAATCCACCATTATCTCTGGCTTGAATTATATTGGAATTGAACTGGAATTGAAGGAGAACAGGTTTTAGTTCAAGACTCAACTTCCCGTATATTGCAGTGTGTATATTCAGTTGCGATAAATACGCACCGCCATCATTTATGCGATCATAACTTAAGGACAGTGTCCCATTGCGATATCTAGCGGCAAAATCCGCTTCAATGTACTGCTGATTCTGGCTTAATCCTTGTGAAAAGCCGAGATCCGTAAATGCTGTATTAATCCTGTATTCAGGTGTGTGAGCAGATTTCTTATAAAGATCATATTGATGATAATCATAGCGGATTCCTATGGATTTTCCCGGTTGAAAGTAATCCTTCATACTCGCTGAACCGAGATGCCCTAGATCGGCATAAAGGAAATTTTCCGATTGCGTAGGGTCATACCATATATCGGAAATGTGATATGTAGAATCATCAAGACTTTCTCGGTAAAAAATATCCATATAACTGAACTTCACTACGTGAACAGTATCTTTAAATGCATAAGGATCGGCAAATATATCCTCCCCTTCAGTTATAGGCTTTTCTGTTGTATCCTGAGCTAGGCTATTACTTGCCGCCAGCATACTGAAAATCATAAAATATGCTATGTGTATTCTTAAGCGCATTGTGGGACAAAGGTAATTTTTTTCTGCCTCTCACTCATGCCTTTTATGTAGAATCTCTGATTGGCTTGCAATTCTTGACTTATCAGTGCTTGAAAATTGGGTTGAAGCTGTGTGGTTGAGTGCAGAAATGCTACTTTATACCCAACTTTAATTTGACTTTTCCGGCCGGTTGCTTTTCTTGTTTCATTTCATTAACTCAGGCATTGTATTGTAGCTTGCGCAAATGCTTTTACCTTTTTGTCCTTGCCTGCTTACCGGTTTGATATTCTAATCTCCTGTGATTTTCATGAAAATTTTATTAGATTAGCAGAGAAAATAGAGTTCAATCTTATTAGGCATATAAGGAACAACCATTTTTGTTCAAATGAGTTAATGTAGCTTGTAGCTTCTCAAGTAGCTAGTGCATTTTGACATTTTATTGTATATTTACTTGTAGGAAGAACGGAATATTAGATATTTAAAAATCGTTTTATGAATTATAAAAAGGAAGAACTTTACGATAGTGAAATCCTTGCCAAGACAAAGGAAGCTTATTTAGAAATCCTCAAAGCTTCACCGGAGGATGCAACGAGAGAAGGACTTATAAAAACGCCTGAACGCGCAGCCAAGGCTTTCCAATATTTTACGCAAGGATACGATCAGGATCCACGAGAAATATTGCGCTCAGCATTATTTCACGAGGAATTCAGTGAAATGGTACTCGTGAAAGATATTGAACTCTACAGCCTATGTGAACATCATTTGCTCCCGTTTTTTGGAAAAGCGCACATAGCTTATATTCCCGATGGGCAGATAGTAGGCTTGAGTAAGTTGCCCAAGATTGTAGAAGTATTTGCTCGTCGCCTCCAGGTTCAGGAGAGATTGACACAAGAAATCTTGGACTGCATCAATGACACCTTGCAGCCACAAGGCGTAGCAATTATTATTGAAGCACGCCACATGTGTATGATGATGCGTGGTATCGAAAAGCAGAATTCAGTAACGACGACATCGGCATTTGCAGGGAATTTCAAGAATGTCGAAACACGCAATGAATTTCTTAAATTAACCGCAAGTAATTTACATTAAGATGAAAACAGCATATATTTTCCCCGGACAAGCATCACAACACGTAGGAATGGGACTTGATTTATATGAATCCAATGCTCAGGCAAAGGATCTCTTTGAAAAAGCCAATGATATCCTCGGCTTTTCAATTACCGATCTTATGTTTCACGGAACTGAAGAAGACCTGAAACGCACCGACGTAACACAACCGGCAGTATTTATCAATTCGGTTATACAGTGGATCGTAAGTAATAACAAAGCAAATATACATTCCGTAGGAGGTCATTCGCTAGGTGAATATTCTGCTCTCGTCGCAAGCGGTGCCTTGAATTATGAAGATGCCCTCAGACTTGTTAAAGTACGGGCTGCTGAAATGCAGAAAGCTTGTGAATTAAATCCGGGTACGATGGCAGCGGTCATAGGCCTTGATAATAGCACAATTGAAAAAATTACCGGGGAAATTGACGAGGTCGTTGTTCCTGCCAATTATAACTGTCCCGGGCAACTCGTTATTTCCGGTTCTTTTTCCGGAATAGAAGCGGCATCAGCGGCACTTAAAGAAGCCGGTGCTAAGCGATGCCTTCCCTTAAAAGTCGGCGGAGCTTTCCATTCTCCATTGATGGAACCTGCCAAGGAAGCACTCGCTAGGAAAATTGAAATGACTGAATTTAAGAATGCCGATTATCTGATTTATCAGAATTACACCGGCCTTCCGGTAACCGATAAGGAGGAAATCAAGCAAAACCTCATCAGTCAATTGTCCAATCCCGTTAAATGGGAACAGACGATGCTGAATATGATAAACGATGGAGTGGAACAATTCACTGAAGTAGGAGGGAAAGTTCTGCGGGGATTTGTAAAGCGGGTTGATAGAAAATTTCCTACCGCAGCATTGGAGTACGATTAAAATAATCTTATATTCATCACGTTTACTGAAGATAAAGGAGGTAACTATGGGATATTATGAAGTCAAAGGCGGTAAATTGCTTCTCGCTGAGCCTTTTATGTATGACTCGAGCTTTACACGAGGTGTGATAATGATATGTGAACATGTTCATGAAGAAGGAACGCTTGGTTTTATATTGAATAAGCCATTGGATATTCAGATTGATGAACTCATAGAAGATTTCCCCAATATCGATGCGCCTGTTTTTTTCGGTGGCCCCGTTGCAACCAATTCTGTCCATTTTTTGCACAACGTAGGTGATCTTGTAGAAGGTAGTCAGGAAATTGCTCCCGGTGTGTACTGGGGTGGAGACTATGAAAAATTAAAATTCCTTATTAATACCGACCTCATTAAATCACATAACATCCGCTTCTTTGTCGGTTATTCCGGCTGGTCGGCCGGCCAATTGAAAGAGGAAATGCTTATGGGAACCTGGTTAACTGCGGAAGCACATGCCAATTATCTCTTTAAATCTAAACCAAAGCAACTGTGGAGACAAGTCATGTTCAACAAAGGTGATTTATACACTATTCTTGCCGATATGCCGGATCCGATCAACTGGAATTAAAGAAATAAGTGATTAGCTTAGTATAGGTGTGCTGTCGTCGCTGAATGCTAGAGCTATTTCTTTTGTTCTATGATACGGATTGCTTTCCCCAGATTGTCGATAATATCTCCGGCTATCAAAGATGCCATATCGGATTTCTCGACATAAATATCACCTGCAAGGCCATGAATATACACAGCTAGTGTCGCTGCATCAAATGATTCTATCCCTTGTCCTACAAAGCTCGTGACAATACCGGTCAAGACATCGCCACTTCCGGCTGTACCCATTCCGGGATTCCCTGTTGCGTTGAAGGTCCTCGTGCGGCCGGCTTGCGCTATCTCCGTATGTGCACCTTTTAGCACAATTGTAAAATCGTATTCTTTCTGTACCTTTTCTATAGTCTGAATTCGGTCAAGTTGAGAATTATGTGTTCCAAATAATCGATCAAATTCGCCCGGATGAGGCAAAATGATGTCATCTGCTTTTAAATAGCTTTCCCAATTATCCCACTGGCTCATAATATTCAGTGCATCTGCATCGATTATCAAGGGAACAACAGCTTCCGCAAATAATGCTTTAAGGAAATCTACAGCCTTCTGTCCATTTCCCATTCCCGGACCGACACCGATGGCAGTATAAGGACTCAGATCCGGCAATTCCGCTACAGAATCCCGATTGCAATCCTCGGAGATCATAGCTTCCGGCAAGCCACTCTGTAATATTGTATAGATACCTGATGGCGCATGGATAGTAAGTTTGCCGGCGCCTGATTTTAAGCATGCCTTGGCAGTGAGAAGCGCAGCACCTGCCATCCCACGATGTCCCGCGATGATGAGATTATGCCCGAAGGTACCTTTATGAGCAAATTTGCTCCGCCTGGGGTATAATCTAGCTGCAGATTCAAGTGTAAGATAGCGGACATAGTCATCCTCCGGCTTAAAACCTCGTTCAACCAGACCGATATCTGCTATTTCCCATTCACCGATTGCATCCGCATTCTCCGCGAGAAAAAATGAAGCCTTCGGGCTGTGAAAGCTCAAGGTATAATCCGCTTCAATCGATGGGCCGCTAGAGCGCATATCGGCATATATCCCGGAAGGAATATCAATCGCATAGATAGGAACTGAAAGACCGTTCAGATATTTGACGAAAGTCAATAAATCGCCATCTAAAGGACGGCTTAAACCGTAGCCAAATAAGCCATCGATAATGCAATCAATGTTCCGGCCATGGATTAAAGGATCGCCTGCCTTCCAACGTGTAGAAAACAACTCCTTCTCATATTTCTTGAGTTGCTTGCGATTCAGCTCGGAAAATGGGACATTCAGATCGACGTGTAAAAGCGTCACTTCATAACCACGACGGTTCAATATGCCTGCAATCCCTACAGCATCACCACCATTATTCCCCGGTCCCGCAATGACGAGAATTTTTCTTGTGGTATCCTTAAGCTTCTCGATAAACCATGTACAGAACTTATCAATTGCCTTGTCCATTAAAGTACTATCATCAATATCCAATACATCGATAGTATGCGCTTCAAGTCTCTTCAGGTCATTTGACGAGTATATTTTCATTATTTTCTTTATAAAGTCTATAGATTATTCCTTTCTGTAGAAACTAAAGGTATGAAATCCCATTAATAAGCATAAAATATCTAATCAAAATAATGAGTGATTCCCTTATTCAGAACATTTTTAAAGATACAAAAATCGTAGAATTGAGCTCCGTGCTAGCCGGCCCGCTTGTAGGCTCTTACTTTGCTGAACTCGGTGCCGAGGTGCTCAAGATTGAGAACAAGAGAACGGGCGGTGATGTCACGCGTTCCTGGTTTCTCGATGGTGAGGATAAAAGCACAACTTCAGCATACTATCAAGCCGCCAATTACGGGAAAGAAAGCATTTTCCTAGACCTCCGTGAAAAGAAGGACCGCAATATCCTCTATGAATATATTTCCGATGCGGATATCGTCATTAATAACATAAATCTCGATAGTGCCCAGCGCCTCGGAATTCACCCGGCTGATCTCCACCATATAAAAGCCGATCTTATATACGCCCAACTCGATGGATTCGATGGGGAGGATAGCCGTAGAAGTGCCTATGATATTGCGATGCAGGCAGAATCGGGATTTTTATCTATGACAGGACTGGATACTTCTGAAACTTCAGATAAATCAGCTTCCACAAATGCGCTAGCCAAAATCCCCGTAGCTTTAATTGACGTCCTTGCATCGCATCAATTGATAGAGGCTATTCTCGTGGCTTTCTTGCATAAATTGAAGTCGGGAAAAGGGACTTATGTCCGGGCCAGTTTATACGGTGTTGCACTTACGAGCCTGAAAAATCAAGCGACTAATTTTCTCCTGGAGGAACACATCCCCAAGCCCATGGGAACACTACATCCCAATATCGCTCCTTATGGTGAAATCCTTACTTTTAAAGATGACACGAGTATTGTTCTAGCTGTCGGAACTGATCGTCAATTCTATGCGCTGTTAAATCTTCTGAAAATTGAGGGCATGAAAGAGGAATTTCTCAGTAATACACAGCGGATTTCCAAGCGAAAAGAATTACATAAGCTATTGCAAGATAGAGCTGCAAGAATAACTTTCACAGAACTTGAAAAGAAGTTCATAGAAAGCCGTATTCCTTTCGGAAAGATTAAAAACCTCCGTGAAGTATGGGAAACTAAGGAAGCACAAGCATATCTGCAAGCGGAAAATGGTATTCCTCGCCACTCTGCGGTAAAATTCATGGATCTCGAGCAAGTATCACATGGATAAAAGAGAAGAAGTATAATAGAGTGTTTAATAAATATAATCATTTGTGAAAGCTCAATAATTATTCTTTTCTTGAATTCTATAAGAAATTGTGATGAATTGCTGAAAAAGTAGTAACTTGTGGGTTCAAATCCTTAAAAGGTATATTGATCCCTTAATACAATACCTAAAAACATAATTGCGGCACAGAGATTGAGATAGAAGGTCATACAATGTACGCAAGAAAAATTCATATAAAAATTCAGTACGGTTTTTGCTGTATAGCAATATATGATGTAAATTTATTGAAACAATAGACGAATTAAACCAAGTGCATGAATACATTCTACAAGAATCATAAACTTATATCCCTAGGTATAATGTGCGTGTGTATGCTGCTAGTCGCAAGGGTTTTAGCACAGGATATCCATTACACTCAAGCACATAATTCCCCCTTAAATATTAACCCTGCACTTACGGGAATATTTAATCAGGATATACGTATGTCAGCGCATTATCGACATCAATGGTACACGGTACCGGTGTCTTATATGACATTTTCCGGAGCATTTGACAAGAAGTTTTACAGGCCGGGGAATGAATCCGGTTTTTTCAGTGGGGGATTGCTCTTTAATTATGACCAAGCTGGAGACTCGAGGTTGTCCTTGATGCAATTATCAGTAAGTGCTTCATATACTTTTATACTGAACAGTCAGAATCTATTTACCATAGGAGCTCAAGTCGGTGGGGCCGACAGATACTTCAAGCAAGATCAATTGAATTGGGATAATCAATTTGATGGTTATATGTTTAAACCCAATCTTTCTTCCGGAGAGAATTTTGATGCGATGAATGTTCTGTACCTTTCGACTGGTGTAGGGATAAATTATCGCTGGCAGAAAAGTGCACGCACAAAGATTGACATCGGATTTGCCAGTTATAATTTTACGCTTCCGCAAAACGATTTTTACGGTGGATCGGATTATGATTTAACGGCGCGATTTGCAGGTATAATTCAATCGTCCTTTAAGGTCGCCGGACCACTTGATATCATGATAAACGGACTCGGCCAATTTCAGGGACCGGCTTACGAGATTGTACCGGCGCTTATCGGAAGAATATACTTGAACCAGCAGCCGGGGAAGCGGTTCAGCCTTGATCTCGGTGTTATAGGTCGCTATTCCGGTGAGTGGGATGCAGTTGCTCCTACAATCGGAATGACAGTAAATAATTTACACGCAGAGTTAAGCTATGATATAAACTTATCCGATTTCTCGGTCGCTACAAATCGATATGGTGGTCCCGAGTTGTCCGTACAGTATTATATCACGCACGTGAAGCCATTAGATTCCTTTAAAACATGTCCAATATACTGATCTGAACTATAATGATAACAATGAAACAATATATCCTACTGATCTTTGCGCTCTTCCTGAGTACAGTGAATGTTATGGGCCAGACCAAAAATGCTTATCTCAACGCTGCTCAGATTGCTTATGATAATGAAGATTATTATTCGGCATTTTCTTATTATCAAGAGGTTCTTAAATTTGACGTAGAAGATATTAACCTCTATTATCAAGCTGCCAATGCAGCTCGTAAATTCCGTGCCTACATCTATGCAGATACCCTTTATTCCAAGGTTCTCGCAGAAGAAGATGATAATCAATTTCCGGATGCCATGTTTTACGCCGCTTCAGTAAAACAGAAGCTGGGTGAATATGACAAGGCAAAAGAATACTACAGTTTATATCTTTCTGAACAAGGTGGTGAAAATGAATTCATGACCCAAAAAGCTCAAAAAGAAATCAAGGCTATTGACTGGGCACTTGAGCAGATTGAGCTAGCCGATGAAACCGGGAATACTGAAAGCGAACGATTACAGAGCGTCAATACACCTCATTCAGAATTTGGGGCGTATAAACTTGGAGATAGCTTGTACTTTACCTCATTGAGATTTGAAATAGAGAAAAAAGATGTTTTCCCGACCAAGACTTATTCGCGTATTTTATTATCACAAGATTCAACAGATGATGGTGAAATAATCGGGAAGGATCTGAGTCCGATTGATACACGACATATAGCGCATACCTCTTTTAATGGGGACAAATCCATAATGTATTTTACTATCTGCGAATATCGTACAGCTGATAATATCCGTTGCGATCTTTATTCAGTTGCGATGAAAGATGGCAATATTGATGGCACGCCACATAAAATTAATATCAAGGATGGCGACACGCTGCATACCTTTACGCAACCTGCATGGGCTGAACTAGCCGATGGGAAGGAAGTTCTTTTCTTTGTCTCGGATATGGAAGGCGGTGAGGGGCTAAACGATATATGGTACACAGCGATTCAATCCGATAGCAGCTATGGGGAGCCGGTAAATGTCCGAGATCTCAATACAGCATACAATGATATTACGCCGTATTATGATCAAGCAAGTTCTACTTTATACTTCAGTTCAGATGGATATCTCGGCTTCGGAGGTTATGACATTTTTAGTTCTCAGATAACGGAATCAGGCTGGTCCAAAGCTTATAATGTAGGTGCCCCACTTAATTCAAGTTTTAATGATATCTATCCGATGATAGACAACGCGTCGGATAAAGTGTACTATTCTTCCAATCGAAAGGGTTCACTTTACCTAGATGCTAAACAAAAAGGTTGCTGCTACGATATTTATAAGGGGGAATTACCTTATCTGAAACATAAGTTGATAGTTCAGGTGTACGATGATTATACCCGAGATTCAATATTCGGAGCAGAAGTAAGCTTATTGAGCAAAGTAAGCGAAAATCTCATCGATAAGCAGCAAGATCAGGATAGTATGCAATACGCTTTTAAGGTGAAGCGGAACAAAGAGTATATAATTAAAGGTATTAAAGAAGGTTATCTGCCTGAAGAAGTGACATTCTCCACGGTAAATGTTCCTGATACCGGCGATATCATAAAGAAGATATTCTTGAAAACAGAAGACTTGCACCTCGATGTATTTGTGTGGGATGCACGCGACAAATCTGCAATTAGGGGAGCTGAAGTAACATTAATTGACAATGAGGAGAATACAATAGATACGATTACCCTTGCTTCCAATGACTTTCACTTTGTCCTCGATCGCGATAAGACTTATACAATTATTGCAAGCAGGAAAGGATTTAAACCTGCAACTGTGCAGCTCAATCCGGCGGATTATAGGAATCAGAGTTTAATAAGAAAAGACTTGTATCTACTAGTAGGGGGCTTGAAAGATTTCCTACCACTCGTACTTTACTTTGATAATGATAAACCCAATTCCAATTCATGGTCCAAATCGACGAATATCTTATACACAGAGACATTCCCTCCGTATTTTGACAGGATGAATACCTTTATTGATATATATGGCGCACCGCTAGATGCAACGGGAAAAGAGCGGACTGCAACCCAGTTTGATAATTTCTTTTACACAGAAGTGAAGAAAGGAAATGATGACTTAATTACCTTTTTAGGCGTACTGGACAAAGCACTCGAAAAAGGGAAGGAGGTAGAGATTTATCTGAAAGGTTATACGAGTCCGAGAGCATCAGAAGCATATAATATCATTCTGGGAATGAGGAGAATACAGAGTGTGAAGAATAACTTTGTGGAATTCAGCGATGGAAAACTTCTGAAGTATATGAAGAGTGGACAGCTGGAAATACGCTTGAAATCGTTTGGGGAAACAACGGCGCCGAGCGATGTCATCAGCGACCTGAAAGATGAAAGGAACTCGATTTATAGTTACAAGGCATCCAAGGAAAGAAGGGTGGAAATAATAGGTGTAAACATTGAAGAGTAAATAAAGGAATTCTATGAACTTATATCATATAAATCAGAAATCATATTTGCGCATGAAATACATTCGATGCATATTGATTGTGATGTTGCTTGGGGTTTTTATGGAAGCTCAAGCCACTCACATTGTCGGTGGAAATCTACAGTATCGTTGCTTGGGTAATGATCAATATGAGATTACACTTTATTTTCTCAGGGATTGTATCAATGCCAATCCCGAGGCAGTTGTCGATAGTCCTGCCATTGTTTCATTTTATGATGTAAACTATAAGCCGATAAATACAGTAGGTGAACTCGGTGCTATCGGACACATCAAGATGGAATATTATACGATGGATACTTTATTCAGCCTGATTAATAATCCATGTTACACTGCAGGAGGAACTGTCTGCGTTGAAAAAACGGTTTATAAGGATACGGTGAGATTGCCTTTCCGACCCGGTGGTTATCGCCTTGCCTATCAACGTTGCTGTAGAAATATTCTCATTCAGAACGTTATAGTCGATCCATTGCTTTCCGGTGCGACCTATGAATTATATATTTCTGAAGAAGCCTTAAATGAATGTAATTCAGGCCCACAACTAAAAGATTTTCCGGAACTCTATGTCTGCGTAAATAATGAATTTAGATTTGATCAATCATATACTGATGCCGAGGGAGACTCTATCGTCTATTCTCTCTGTAAACCCAATGCAGGCGCAAGTAAAGAGCATCCGATACCAGGCGTACATCCACCGGCACCATTTCCACAGATAGAATGGAATCCAGGCTATTCTACGCTCGATATGATGGGGAATCCCGCTGATCCGGTTACGATATCACAAGATGGTATTATTACAGGTACACCGGTGAATATAGGAACTTATCTCATTGGATTCTGTATTAAGGAATACCGCGATGGGAAACTACTTACAAGCACTATAAGAGACTTTGAGGTTACCGTTCTTCCCTGTGAAGAAGTTCCGCAAGCACGCATAGGCCTTCCCAATGTTATCTGTAATGGGACTGAAGTTGATTTCATCAACAATAGTGTAAATGCAGAGTATTATAAATGGTACTTTGATTTAAGTGATACTACTTTAACATCCACGGAAGAAAGCCCGACCTTTACATATCAGGATACCGGTTGTTATGAAATTATGCTTGTCGTTACCTCAGACTCGATATGTTTTGATACCGCTCGCCAGACCTTATGTGTCTATGAGGATACCATGGAACCTTCATTTGACTACGAGAGCCTGGGGGCTTGTAGTGATTCCTCTATTGTTTACTTTTATAATACCTCGGTAGACACCTTGACCGGAATCGTCGAAGCTGAATGGGAAATCAGAATAGGAAATGACACTATACAATTAAGCGGTGATACAATTGCATATACCTTTACTGAGGAAGGAACAGCATCTGTAACTCTTACCGTGACATCAGCCACCGGTTGTACGGAATCTTATACGGAGGATAATGTTGAAATAAACTTCTTCGACCTGGAACTTGAAGGCGATTCCTTATCCGTGTGTCGTGGCTCCTCAATTACGCTTATCAAGAATGGGGATCCCAATCTCACATATACGTATGAACCTACAACAGGTCTAGATCTCTTAAATCCGCATAATCCTATTGCTAGTCCGGATAGCAGCATTACTTATGTTATAACAGTTACCGACGGAGTCTGCAGCATAACGGATTCTGTGTATGTTGAAGTGAAAGGAGAAGATTTTGATATCATAGATCTATCAGACGATTGTAGTACGACAAAAATCTTAACTACAAGTAATAATAGCCATATATCGATTGTGTGGTCTGAAGATCCTTCCTTCGGGAATTTCATCGGGATTGAAGATACACTTGAGGTAGAAGTGACAGGAGAAAAAACAATTTATGTTGTTGTTCAAGATACCTCTATCGGTTGTTCAATTAAAGATTCAATTACACTTCAATATGAAGGAATTAAACTCGATTATGCAGATAGCTTGAGCTTGTGTGCAGGAACAGAGACTGAAGTAACCATTAAAAATCTTAATGCACAACACGATGTAGAAATTAGCTGGGAAAACAATCCTATTATTACTTCATCATTGGATAGCTCGACAATAACTGTCTTGTCAACTGAAGTAGGAGAGAATCAACTCATCTTTTTTGCGGAAGCTGACAATGGCTGTACACTCAGAGATACGATAATTGTGGAATTTAAAGATTCATTAGACGTGGATTTTGCTTTCGCAAATGAATGTGGCTCGCTCACCGTTGAATTCACCAATAATTCCGACGCCGGGAATTACAATTGGGTATTTGGCGATGGAGAAACGAGCACTGAAGAAAATCCGACGCATACATATACAGAGCCCGGCACATATACAGTAAGTCTTACGATTGTTAATGGATGTAGCTCCACAATGACTCAGACGATCAGTGTAGATACTTTTGATGTCGGTGATATTCAAGACCAGGTTTCTAGTTGTTTTGGCAATCCGGTCCAGCTTAATCCAGGCGGTAATCCAGACTTGAATTATGCGTGGTCGCCGGAAAATGGATTGGACGATCCTACATCTTATAATCCGACGGCAAGTATAAGCGATTCCACCTGGTATTATGTGACGATTACCGATGACGATACAGATTGTAGAAGTATAGATTCAATACTCGTTATACCCGTAGATTCGTTTACCGTAACCGCCAGTCCGGATATTCAAGTTTGTTCTGATGATCCGGTATGGATTGTGGCAAGCTCATCTGAAGGAAGTATTGTATGGCTAGATGATGCAGGTCAAGTTGTAGGATCAACAGATTCTCTCCTTGTAACACCGGGTGATAGCGAATATTATGTTGCCACTGCAAGCGTTGAAACATGTGTTGTTACAGACACGGTATATGTAAGTTTAATCGACCTAGATGATATTCTTACAATTACGGCAATACCAGATACCATCGACTTTGGTGAAACAAGCCAACTTGAGGTGAGTGGAGGAAGTGGAAATTATACCTATAGTTGGGAGCCATCTGACTATCTTGATGATCCGACAATCCCCAATCCTGTAGCCAAACCTAAGGAAACGACAACTTATTGCGTTACCGTTACGGATGGTAGCGATTGCGAAGCCGTTAAATGTGTTACGGTTGTCGTGCGCTCCGCAGCATGTGAACCACCATACGTCTTTATGCCCAATGCCTTTTCACCTAATAATGATGGCGTCAATGATGTCTTGTATGTCCGCGGTGAACCAATTACCGATATCACATGGATGATTTATAATCGATGGGGTGAAAAGGTCTTTGCAACAAATAATCCGACAGAAGGATGGGATGGTACGGATAAGAACGGCAAAATAGTGCCGGATGACGTTTATGGATATTACTTTAAAGTTACCTGTGGGGATGGAGACACTTATGAGGAAAAGGGAAATGTCTCCCTGATTAGATAGATTTTATCCTGAAATAGGACGACTTGTATTATCGTATTTACGCTTAATCCTATGCTTTTATTTGTAGATTATGGCATTTCCTATAAAATATTGCCCAAATTATCGAAATTCAAGCATATTTTATACCATTACATGCAACCATTTTCTGCTTAAAGTATGTTAATAAACGTATAATGATAATTTTATCACGTAAACTAAAACAAAGAGTATTATGAAAAAGTATTTCAAAGAAAGCGCATTGCTATTATTGGTAGTAGGTTTCTTAGGTGTTACTGCTTGTGAAAATGCGAGCGATTCAACGCAAGATGCAGTTAATTCCGTGACGGAAAAAGTTGATAAGGCAGCGGATAAAGCTGGTGAAGCAGTTCGTGAAGTTGCAGAATCTGCCAAGGAGAAGGCTGGAAATCTCTATGATGAAATTACCGGTTCTGATCAGATTGATTCCACGATCGATGACCTGAAAAATGCTATGAACGATGCAAGTGATGGGGCCAAGGCAAAGTATCAAAAAGTTGTTGACAAATTAGAGTCTTATAAGGAGCAAATAAAGAAAATGAGCGAAGAAGGAAGCTTCGGAACTCAAGATAAAATTCAGAAATTGCAGGAAGATATTAAGGCTACGCTTCAGAAGGCAAAAGAATTGCTTGCGCAATAATTAACAAGATTAAACATTCAGCACAGATGGTTATCGGGCTTCTGCTCGGTAACCATTTTTTATGCCTTGTTCATTGCATGATTTGGGTATTGCCTGTGTTCATTTAGTACAGGAATAAAACATTAAATGCAATCCAGGTGCATTTATCTATCCTTGATTTCATTCCAAGTCTTAAATAAGCTTTCTTGTTCGGGTAGATTATCCGGTAGATGCCTTAATGCTTTACTTTCCTTCCATGCTTTTTTCATATCTTCCGGAAGAGTCTGATACAATGCCGTCCCCTTGGATTTCCATGCGAGCATCTTATCGCTTACTTCCTTCACTTTACGAGCGGGATTTCCGACAAGCAAAGAACGAGGCTCAATGATTGAATCAGCTTTCACAAATGCCAGAGCACCCACAATAGACCCTTCGCCGAGTTCCACATTATCCATAATAACGGCATTCATCCCGATAAGGCAATCAGCACCTATATGAGAGCCATGTATAATAGCTCCATGGCCGATATGTGCATTTTCTTCAAGGACAACTGTTACACCAGGGAACATGTGGATTGTACAATTTTCCTGGATATTACAGCCATCTTTTACTATTATTCCTCCCCAATCTCCGCGTATCGCAGCTCCAGGGCCGACATAGACGTTTTTCCCTATCTGCACATTGCCTGTAACTGCTGCCTGCGGATGAATGAAACTCGATTTATGTACTACGGGAGTGAAACTTTTAAATTCGTATATCATACTATGGTATTTAAGCTTAAACAGTTAAGAATTATCGCACATTCTCCAATATTACAGCATAGCCTTGACCTACGCCCACACATAAACAGACAAGAGCATATTTTCCTCCGATTTTGCCGAGCTCGATAGAGGCCGTCTGAAGAATCCTACTTCCGGTCATGCCCAGTGGATGACCGAGGGCAATCGCACCGCCATTGGGATTAATGCGTGGGTCGTCAGGCGCTATGCCGAATTCCTCAGCACACGCGATAATCTGTGCTGCAAATGCCTCGTTTATTTCTATGATATCCATGTCTTTTAATGTCAAGCCCGCTCTTTTAAGGGCCTTCCTGGCTGCATAAACTGGACCGATTCCCATAATGCGCGGCTCTACACCGACAACAGCTGTAGCGACAAATCGTGTCTGAGGTATCAAATCATATCTCTTTATTGCCTCTTCTGAACCTACCAACATTGCTGCAGCCCCATCATTGAGGCCCGAGGAATTACCGGCTGTAACCGAACCGCCTTCCTTGAAGGCAGGTCGTAATTTACTTAATATTTCCACCGTTGTAGAAGGCCTGATAAATTCATCATCTTTAAAGATTATGTCATCACTTTTACGCTGAGGAATACTCACCGGAATAATCTCTTCAGAAAATCGGCCATTCTCCCTTGCCCGGGCTGCTTTTTGTTGCGATAAAGCCGCAAATGTATCCTGAGAGTTACGACTGATCTTATATTTCTCTACAAGATTCTCCGCTGTCTGTCCCATAGCCTCCGTGCCATATAATTTTTCCATCTTTGGGTTGATGAAACGCCAGCCAAAGCTAGAATCATATATCTGAGAATCATTTCCATAAGCCCTTGATGACTTGGAAATAACGTAAGGGCCGCGTGTCATGTGTTCAACTCCTCCGGTGATAAAAATATCGCCTTCGTCGGCTGCAATTGCCCTGCGTGCCTGTACTGCTGTGGACATTCCCGATGAGCATAATCGGTTGACCGTCTCTCCCGGAACACTGAAAGGTATGCCTGCCAATAGAAGTGCCATTCTAGCAATATTGCGGTTATCTTCACCTGCTTGATTGGCACAACCCAAGATGACATCGTCATAATCCTCAAGTGGAATAGAGGGATTACGCTCTGTTATAGCTTTAATGGGAATTGCAGCAAGATCATCGGTTCTCACAGGTGAAAGTGTACCTCGGAATCGACCTATCGCCGTCCTTATTCCGTCTATAATATATGCTTGTCTCATAAATAATTTTGTTTTCTTACATTGATGTAATATTCCCTGGGGGATGATGGTTTAACTTGTCATTGTCTCTAAACTTAATCATGGATTATATCTATAAAGCCCACACAGTAGTGTATTGTTACATTGTTAATTACCTCTATATATCGGAAGGTTATTCTCTTTTTTGCCTACCGAATATTTAGATGCCTACAAATTGTGCATAGTTTACATAGTTTAATTGATAGTGTATGCAACCGTCATTTATGACTTTTATCGCTGATTATTGAAGGATTTCTTTCCGGAATTCTACAACTAAATCCCCTCAAAATACAGCACTTTGTATGGCTTCAAGAATTTAATACCCAGTGATTGTTAATGTTCCTCTTATCCCCGAATAGATTTTCTCCTTTCAACTTTATAAAGGACGTAAAATGACAGCTCACAAAATATTATTCTGAAATTAAATAATGCTGGTACATTTTTCAAAATATTTGTACATAATTTATAGATTTGCGCAACATTATTATGCGATGGCAGTTTACATATTAAACATGGTACATAGCATTATTAAAACTTATAATAGCAGCGGTTTTCAAGAAAAACCTATAAGCGAACTTATAGAAAATCAAGAAAAGGCTAAGGTATAGATTGAATTAGTTGATAATGATGATGAATGATGAAAGAGCGGCAACCTGTCAGGAGATGTCGCTCTTTTTTTAGCTCAATTTTTAATAGAGAGCTTGAATTTCTTGCCTTAGCGCGTAAAGATGTAATAAAAAATGACCATACCGACCAATGCTATGAGAATTGCCCATAAATAAAATTGTTTCATAGCAGCTTTTTCCTTCTTTTCACGTTGTGCTTTCTTAAATGCTCTTGGTTTATTTGACATAATTATACTAGTTTATTTCCACAGTACAAGGTATGATATAAATAAGTAGTATGCAAATAAAATTAAGCGTGTTTCATCAATTGCCTATTGGTAAGAATATCACATAGCTGAACAATCTAGGAAAAGCAAGCTTACCTATGCAAGAAAGACTAGAAAATATTCATCATGAAAAACATTTGCGGAAGCATATATTAATGAATTTTACAGATTTAGAACTTAATAAAGAAATTGTTGAATCCCTTGAGTACATGGGATTTACAGAGGCAACACCGATACAAGAAAAAGCGATTCCCGCTATCTTGAAAGGGAAGGACCTTATAGGATGTGCACAGACAGGAACAGGGAAAACAGCTGCATTCCTCTTGCCATTATTCCAGCTTATCCTTGAGGATAAACAGAATGGTAATTGCTCAGCGCTCATCCTTGCACCGACACGAGAACTTGCCGTGCAGATTGATGAACAGATACAAGGGCTGGGATATTTTGCAGGGATAAGTTCTTTTCCGGTTTACGGAGGAGGCGGAGGCCAAGAATGGATACAGCAGAAGAAGGCGATGAAAAAAGGAGCCGATATAATTGTTGCCACACCGGGGAAGCTGCTTTCTCACTTAAAATCCAAAGACATTGATTTTAAAGGCTTAAAGTACCTCGTATTGGATGAGGCAGATCGCATGCTGGATATCGGATTTTACGAGGATATTATGGAAATTATCGGGCAATTGCCGACAAGAAGACAGAATCTCCTCTTCAGTGCTACCATGGACCCTAAAATCCGGAAGTTATCCTCGGAAATTCTACACAATCCTGTAGAAATTACGATAGCCCTTGCTAAGCCCGCCGAGGGTGTTCTGCAAGTTGCATATAAAGTGTACGATAATCAGAAAGTCAAGCTCATCAAATCCCTGATAGATGATAAACCTAAATATTCATCGATACTTATCTTCTGCTCGACAAAGCGAAAAGTAAGTGAAGTTTCTCGGAAACTGAAGAACAAGAATTTTCTCGTTCGTTCAATCAGCTCTGACCTCAATCAAGATGAACGCGAGAGCGTATTAAGCGGATTCAAAGCACGGAAAATCCGCGTTCTTGTGGCAACAGATGTTATTTCGCGCGGTATTGACATCGAAGATATAAATCTTATTATCAACTATGATTTACCGGGTGATGCAGAAAGTTACGTACATAGGATAGGGCGTACCGCCCGAGCAGAATCTACAGGAGTGGCCATAAGTTTTGTCAATAAAGACGACAGAGATGCCTTGAGGAAAATCGAGCGACTCATTGAACAGAAAGTGCCTATAGCACTACTACCGCCCGAGCTGGGGAAGGCTCCCAAGTGGTAGTACACTTTTTACCCGGCTCCACCTGCAGCTCCTCCACCGGCTGCACCGGCTGATGCGCCGACTCCTCCGGCGATACCTGTACTTGCAGATGCGCCGAGTGCTCCTAGACTTGTAACGGTCGTTGAAAGATCTGCCGGACCTGAGCTCGATAGAGCACTGAACCAAAAAAATGCTGCATAAACGCCATTATTCCCTGCGAGCAATGTCTCGATACTATGCTTGGGAAGCATCATCGCTACGGCATAAATAAAATGTTGTCCCAGTAAGGATTGATCGTAATTCATTTTGCCCGCATGAAGTAATCTGTCTCTATATATTTTCCACATTTGATATTGCCTTTCACCTTCCGGCGTACGTCGTATGATTGTCAAGGACAAGAAGAAAAAAATCAATACAATAAAGAAGGAGATGAGCGCCACCTTGGCACCCAGTACTAAGGCTACAATAACTAGAATAAATAAAATTCCTTGAATAATCATATTCAATGCCATGCCGCGGTAGCTGTTTCTATCGTACCAGTGCTTTTCTTTACAATCCTTCTTAAATCGCTTCTTCCATTTATTCACCCACTTATTCTTTTTTACAGAGTTTTCCCCGAATACTTTATCGAGCTCATTTATTCCTGATGCAAGGCTAGAAAGCACCTTCTCATAGAGAAAATCTTCCCAGCCATTCAGTTGATCGCCCTTTGGACGCGGCATTTTTTCAACAATAAAGCGCTTTTTACTTTTCTGAAACCAGTTGTCATCTCGTGGTTCGACTTCTTTAATCAGAAAATATTTCCTTCGGGCAAGATCGAGTAGGGTGGCAATAACTAAATTTCCACCGATGAATTTATTCCTCATAAGCCAGCCGGCTACAGCAGGTTTTAGTTTGCCCGGAATCCTCAAGTCGCCTTTAGGTGATTTGGATACATGCGTTTTATGCCTTTTCCCATAGGTATTATAGAAGTAAACAAATGCGAGTATGCTCAAGACCGCACTTATAATCGTCAGCCATAAACCGTATTTCTTATGTAATTTCTCCTTCTGAACTTTCTGTGCATAAGCAATGCGATATGCTTTCTCATCTTCTTGTGCTGAAGCGAGGGTAAATTCAGGGTCTGTTGTACTTATCAGACTTTCGTCAAATAGCTTTCTAGGAAAAACCGCCCTTACCTTAAGATATTCATCATCATCGAGATCAATTGCTTGCACTTCATAAGCTCCCGGCATTTTCTGTAATTCTATCCGATCCTGTGGCCCACGTGTCCAGACATATATTGAATCTTTACTTATCGCTCGAGGCAAATGGAGTTGAATGTGCAGGCTTTGAGTTGCTTTCTCGCGATCGCTGCTGATAAAGTTCCAGAAGAATTCTGCCCATTTTTTTCCGTACACAATTCCTCCTTCCAAAGTATAGGATATAGTAAAAGTCCTGCTCTCATCCTCCGCGCTGTAAAACCACTTAATCTGAACAAAATCATCATCCCGATTTATAATGTAAGTACCACTCTCTTTAGAATTGGATCGCTGGAAAGGCCTTTTCCCCTCGTAAACTTCTATATCTTTAATGCGTGTAAAACCCTTCAAGGGCAGGCGATAGTCCGCCCAAGTGAAATCCCCTTCATATACATAGCGACGCGTTTCACTTATGTGGATATCTCCCTCTGAATTGACCTGGACAGCTATATTTATCTCCGGAATCTCATACTCATCGGCATAAATTGTCTCTGTCTGTAGAAAAAGGAGAAAAAACAGGCCGCAAGGGAGGATATATCTTAATTGTTTACTTAAGCTTTCCGATATTTTCTGCAACATAGTCTTTAATTTCTAGTGTATTAATACCCAAATCATGCATTAGAAATTGAAGATAAGCACAAAAGTCTGTGAATACAAGCACTTGCTCGAATTTGGTTCTCACCGTAGTCTTACTACGATTCCGAGCCAAATTCTTGCGCTAGCCCTTGTCTTCTGTGGCTTTTGCACTTCCTTTTACATTTCTATTGCACGTTTTGGGTAATATGTGCATTGATAAACTGATTGAGCCTTTTTAGAAGCGATTCCCGGTCACCCTAGCTCCATTTCTCTGCATCGCGATAAAAGTCCACAATGCGCTCATCGATAATTATATCCCTGGCTTCGATCTTCCGCTTTAAAATGATTCCATCCAGTGACTTACAGCGACTTAAAGCTACGTATGTCTGACCATGAGCAAATGCACCTCGCCCTAATTCTATAATACATTTATCATAGGTTTTCCCCTGACTCTTATGAATAGTCGTAGCCCATGCAAGCTTTAAAGGATATTGTTTAAACTTGCCAGCGACCTTAGACTTAATTTTAGGCACGCCATCTTCCTCTTTTACCTTATACTTGACCTTTTCCCATTCGGACTTTTCTATCTCGACCAGCTCCTTTTTCTTGTTTTGTTCAATCTCAACCACAATCTTATCGGCTTCCAGTTCCCTGATAATCCCTATTGTTCCGTTGACATATCGTCCCTCTGGATCATTTTTAATACACATTACCTGAGCGCCTTTCTTGAGGCTGAGGATTTCATCGGTGGGGAAGACATATTTGCCGAAATCCCCTTTGACTTCAGCTTGAAAGTTAAACACCGGTTCATCCAGTTTCCGCAGAGCCTTCATGTTTTTCACCTTTGCAAGGGCATTGGTGCTAGTAAGGCTGATATAGAACTGTCTATCCTCGCCGATAGGTACGCAACGGCTATTAATTTTCTTTAGATCACTTGCGTCAAATGTCTGTTCGCGCAATGAATTTAAGAGCCTGATAAACTCTGCATCTTTTTGTCGGTGAATATGCTTGAGTTGACGCAGTTGTGGCATACGAGCCTCAAACCACACATTGGCAGAAAAGAAATAGGGTGTGTTGTATTGTTCTCTGAGGTATTGCTTCACCGTTTCATCACTCACCACAGGCGGTAATTGAAACAAATCACCAAACATCAGGACCTTCACCCCGCCGAATGGCCGGTAATCTCGCCGAGATTTGCGTAAAGCGATATCAATTGCATCCATCAAATCTGCCCTGACCATAGAAATTTCATCAATAACGAGAATTTCAAGGCTTTTCAAGACCTTGGATTTTCTCCCTCGGATAGAAGACGGCAATAAAAGTCGTGGTGGGAACTTGAAGAAGCTATGTATCGTCTGTCCACGCACATTGACTGCAGCGATGCCGGTAGGCGCTACCACGGCGACAGATTTCTGTGTATAATCGACAAAGTGGTTTAATAGAGTTGATTTTCCGGTACCGGCATGACCGCTGATAAAGAGATTTTCTTTACCGTGCTCCATCTCTTTGAGAAGCTCATTCTGTTCTTCATTGAGTTGTATTGACATGTCTCTTAATTGAGCTGTTCTTGTTTCTTTATCAGATACATATAAACCGGAAAATGGTCGCTATAACCACCCATAAAATTATCTCCGACGAATGTCCTGAATGGATATCCTTTAAAGGCCCCATATCGCTGCAATAAATATCTACGCTTAAATATATGGGATGAAAAGAATTGAAAGCCTTGTTCATCATCAAGTAGAGGACAAGAAATAATTATCTGATCAAAGAGGTTCCAAGCGTCGTGGTAGGCGAGTGTCCCTATACCGTTTTTATAATAATCCATCATCGTGTTATATAAACCACCCTTTTCACAATCGGCTTTTTCTCCGGCTACTTTTAAATAATCTGTAACACTGGGAGACACCGGATCATCATTTAAATCACCCATAATAATAATCTTGGCATTGGGATCGCTTGCTTTAATGGAATCGACCTTGGCGCGACATACCTTTGCCGCTTTATTTCTCTTCGGCGCAGAAGCTGCTTGTCCACCGCTTCTGGATGGCCAGTGATTAATAAAGATATGTAGATCTTCATCTTGTAATTTGCCATGTACATAAAGGATGTCTCTGGTGTAATCGGGACTTCCATCACTCCGCGTTAAGTCAATCTTTAAAAGCTCAAAGCCCGTAGGAACAAATACCCGCGGATTGAAGATCAAGGCAACATCAATTCCCCTTTCATCGGGAGAATCGCCATGGATTACTTGATAGTGCCTGTCACGGATGCTTTTTTCATTGACGAGATCCAGGACAACCTTTAAATTTTCCACTTCACATAATCCGAGAATATCAACACCGTCATTGTCTATACTTGTTCCTATTTCACTGATAACTTTACTCATATTATCCAGTTTCTTCTCATATTTCTCGGTATTCCATTCCTTGGGACTATCAGGGAGGAATTCACTATCGTGTGTATCAGGTGAATTTATTGTGTCAAATAGGTTCTCGATATTGTAAAAGCCTATAGTGACAAGCTCATATCGCCCGTCCAGCTTTCGCAAATTACGTTCTTCTTTTGTTGTCTTATTTGTACCGATACAAGCTTGAATAAATAGCGCAAGGAATAATAGGACAACAAGTTTAATTCTCTCCATGAGGTGTTTACATTTAAAAATAAGTATATATAATTCATTGCAAATGTCTTGATTTTATCCCAATAAGTGTAAAATATCTTTCTCTTTCAATAAAATCCCTGTTTTGGCTTATCCAAAAATTTGGATATCAAGACAATCTGTACACACAGCCTGACATAGACTTACCTATCTAAGACAATAATTAATTCTAGAACCGAGAGAAGAAATTTAGGCATAAACCATAAAAAATTGTGGAATATGGCAGATATAGTTTACTTTTGTGACCAGAAATATGTTTTAACCATCCCAGAAACATGAACATGAATAAAAGAAATATACTCCTTTTTTTCTTCTTACAGATTTTTCTCTTCGCGGGCCTACGAGCCCAAGATGGGAGCATTGAAGGAACTATTTATAATAAAAATTCTCAGAAACCGGTCGCCGAGGCGAGCATTAAGATAATATCAACGCAACTGGAGACTTCAAGTGATTCCGATGGAAAATTTTCTTTCGAAGGGCTTGATGCGGGAACATACATTTTCCAGATCACAGCGCGTGGTTATCTAGCTGAATACAGGACAATTGATCTCGACGCAGGCGAGCA
Source organism: uncultured Saprospiraceae bacterium (assembly GCA_964436125.1). GTDB lineage: Bacteria > Bacteroidota > Bacteroidia > Chitinophagales > Saprospiraceae > CAYRFF01. The sequence goes on from CAYTBT010000006.1 coordinate 32,611, forward strand.
TTATAATTTTGGTGATATTTATATCATAGCAGATGACCGCGATATAACGGTATCTGCCGGTACAGATGCACAGCAATTTGTAACGGTTTCCGGAGATGATATGCTCGGCAATGATCAACAAGGCATTCAGAATACCGCAGCATTGTTATCGGCGTCCAAGGATGTTTTCTTATCGGCTACAGCATATAATTTCAGTGCATTTAGATTTGACGTCAGAGGGCTAGAGTCCAAGTACAACACCTTATTATTAAATGGTGTAAATATCAATGATCCGGCAAGTGGAAACGTTTATTGGAGCTTGTGGGGCGGGTTGAATGATATGTTCAGATTCCGGCAAGTAGATATGGATATGGGCGCCAAGGATTTTGCAATGGGTTCCATCAATGGGGCATCGATGATAGATCTGCGAGCATCACAGCAATACAAGCAAACCAGAGTTTCTTATGCAATGAGTAACCGTTCATATCGGAATAGAATAATGCTTACGCATAGTACAGGATTACTTAAGAACGGATGGGCATTTGCTTTCTCGGGTTCCCGTCGATGGGCACAATCAGGCTATAATCCCGGTACTCCTTATGATGCTTATGCATATTTTGTAGGGATAGAAAAAGTGTTCAATAAAAAGCATGCCATAGGTCTTACGGTATTGGGAGCGCCGCGCTGGTATGGAAAATCCTCTCCGAGTGTACAAGAAGCCAAAGATCTTGCCGGAACCAATTTTTACAATAGCTACTGGGGCTATCAAGATGGGAAAGTACGGAATTCAAGGATAAGACATACCAATGAACCTATAGGAATATTGCGTTATGATTTTACACCCGACGAGAAAACACATTTACGCGTTTCTGCCTATATGCAGAAAGGAACAAATGGTTCGACGGCATTAAATTGGTTTAATGATACAAGTGATCCGCGTCCTACTTATTATAGAAAACTCCCTTCTTATTCTGATAATCCGGAAGTTGCAGCAGCTAAGGCACATGCATGGCGGACCAATACCGATATCTCACAGATCGACTGGGAAAAGTTGTATGAAATTAATTCTTTATCAACCTTAACCATTGAAAATGCCAATGGCTCCGGCACAAGCTATACCGGAAACTTTGCGCGTTACCTCGTGGAAGACAGAAGATATGATGGTACGCAATACGGGCTTAATGCTGTTTACAATAAAATCTTAAATCCACATTTTCAATGGACCGTCGGAGCCAATTACAACTATGCTCTGGACCACAATTACAAAATTGCCAAGGACTTACTCGGAGCTGATTTTTATGTGAATGTCGACAAATTTGCCCTCCGGGATTCGTCTGAAAATAAGACCTTTATCCAGAACAATCTCGCAGTCCCCAATCAGATAATCTATGAGGGGGATAAATTTGGTTATGAATACAATACGATAGTTCACAGAGCTCGAGTATGGTCTCAAGGACAATACACGATGGGGAAACTCGCATTGCATTTAAGCGGGGCTTTAACATCGACACGCTTCTGGAGAGATGGACTTGTACGAAATGGTAAATTTCCGGAAAACTCCTATGGAAAATCAGATATTGCAAGCTTTCTCGATTACAGCGTTAAAACGGGAATTCGCTATGCATTTAATGGAAGGCACTTCCTCTATGCCAATGGAATGATAGCAACGCAAGCTCCCTACCTCAGAAATAGCTTTACGAGTATAAGGACTAGAGATCAACTTATACCGGGGCTGGAACAAGAGAAAATACTTGCTGGAGAAGCCGGCTATATAATCCGCTCTCCCTATGTAAAATTCCGGTTCTCTGCTTATGCAATTCAATTCAAAGATCAATCTGAAACGCGTTCATTCTTCCTCGATGAAGACGGTAGGTCGACCTTTGATAATATCGTAAGTCGCGGATATGTGAATCTCACCATGACCGGAATTAATAAAAGACATGCAGGGCTTGAGGCCGCAATTGATGTACAGATATTACCCGGACTATCTATAAAGAGCGCAGGAGCAATAGGAGAGTATATTTATACAAGCAGGCCTAAGGTTTCCGCGATTCTCGACAATAATCAGACCTATATAATTAAGGATGAGACCGCTTATCTGAAAGGTTTTTACGTTTCAGGCACACCACAGACAGTTTTTAATATAGGCTTGAATTATGATGCACCGCATTACTGGTTTGCTTCCCTTACCTGGAACTATTACAACCGCACTTATCTAGATTTCTTTCCCTTGAGAAGGACTCAACTAGCAGTAAAAGGTGCACAGCCCGGTACGGATCTGTGGAATGAAATAATTAATCAAGAGAAAGCACCGTCGGGATTTACACTTGACTTTTTCGGAGGAAAATCGTTTAAGCTAGAGAACTACTATCTCTATTTCCTCGTAGGTGTGAATAATATATTGAACAATACTGATCTGATAACAGGAGGATTTGAGCAATATCGATATAGGATCGTGGAGGATGCATATAGTCAGACACCGGATCCCCATGAATTCCCAAGGAATTATTTCTATGCTTATGGCCTTAATTATTACATCAGTTTAACACTTAGAATTTAAATTATCACAATGAAAACATCGTATTTATTTGCCCTTTTATTCCTGGGTATTATTTCCGTAAATTTCAGTTCATGTGTCAAGGAAGACTTTGATCAACCACCCGAGTATGATTACCCGGAAATTGAGACAAATGCAACTATCGCAGACATTAAAGCGTTTTATGAACCCAATAAATTTGTGGAAATTGAGGATGAATTAATCTTTGATGCAATCGTCGTTGCCAATGATTCTACCGGCAACTATTTTAAATCCCTTGTTATCCAAGACGAGACAGGCGGTATAGAATTGAGCATTAATGCCGTTAATCTCTTTAATCAATTTCCGGTAGGGAGAAGAATTTATATCAATTGTAAAGGCCTTGTGATAAGTGCCTACAATAACCTTATCCAGCTAGGCGGAAATACCTATGTTGACGATGATGGGGAATTGAGACTCGGTGGAATAGAAGAGATATTAATTGATCAATACATAGTTAAAGGCGCTCCCGGACAAGAGGTGAAAGCACGTGAAATCAGTTCTTTCAGCGAGTTGAAACTTGAAGATCAATCTACGCTAGTCCGCTTAAATAATGTGCAATTTTCCAGCTCTGACACCTCATCAACTTATGCAGATGACGATCAGAAGAGCGCATATAATCTTACCATTGAAAATTGTGGTGGCGAAGAGATGACATTGCGTACCAGTGGATATGCCGACTTTGCCGGTGACAATGTCCCCAATAAAAAAGGAACAATAACGGGGATTTTCTCCGTTTTTGGGACGACTAAACAACTCTTCATCCGCAAAACAAGTGATGTCGCACTTACTGAAGCTCGTTGTGGAAACACCGGCGGCGGAGGTGATTGCGATTATTCTGAAGAATTGATGTCTATCAAGCAATTACGCGATTTATATACCGGTACGGCTACAGATGGACCTTCCGGCAAAAGAATTAAAGGTATCGTCATATCAGATCGTTCCAATGGAACTATGCAGGAGCAGAATGTCGTTATTCAAGGCCCCAATGGCTATGGAGTTCTCGTGAGATTCGGTGAACCCAATCCTTATGATCTCGGCGATCAGTTTGAAATCCTTACAGCAGAAACAGATTTATCGGAATATAATGGATTATTGCAGTTAAGCAATGTCAATCCGGCCAATACTTGCTCTTCCGGCAAGGCTACTGTCCCTGAACCGGCTCTTGTGACAGTCGCTGATATTCTCGATAATATGGATAAATATGAATCGACATTAATAAAAATCAAAAATGCTACCTTGCAAGGAGGAGGCACTTATGGTGGTGCAGTTACTGTAAACGACGGTACAGGAACTATTACAATGTACACTAGAGCAGATGCAGAATTTGCTTCTGATAGCTATCCTACCGGTTCTGTTACGGTGACAGCTATCGTGTCTCAATTCAATGATCCTCAGTTAAGCATCCGATCAAAAGCCGACGTGGTTTCAACCGGTGGCGGTGGTGGAGATGATGAAGTGATAACACTTCCCGTCAGCACGGAATTTGACGATGGGATTCCATCCGACTGGATCCTTGCCAATACAAAGGGAACGCGCGTCTGGGAAGGTAGAGATTATGATGGCGAATTTTATGCTCAGATGTCTGCTTACTCTTCTGAAGGTACACTCGATGTTACTACGTGGATGATTACACCTAAAATTGACTTTGAATCTCAATCCGGTGAATATATTGAAGTGAAACTCGCCGATGCATTCCAGAATGGAAATCCATTCCGGATAATGTATTCAGTGGACTACTTCGGTGGCGATCCGGTTGCAGCAAGCTGGATTGAAGTGGGTAGAGATCAGATTGATCCACTGATTAACAACTCTGCTAGTTATGATAATGTGTATGAGCCATCAGGAAAAATTGATCTGTCATCAATCCCTGCCAATGCCCATATCGCATTTGTTTATGAGAGTGGCGGTTCAATTTCTACTACGATTCAGTTAAGTAGTGTCAATATCAACAAATAAAACTGATTTATTCATTGCCTGAAATGGTGGTGATTTCATAAAAAAGCCTGTCTTGGTTTCTTGAATCAAGACAGGCTTTTATATTGAAGCAAATATACTATTTTACATTCGCCTTCTTTATTTCTGCCCTTATAATTATGCTTCCCCTGCTTTTCTATCATCTACAGCCTTAAAACCTAGTGAATATATGCTACAGGCCCTAGCATGAGAGGAAATGCATAAACTATAAATCACACAACTCATTTAAGCTGGTTGCCGGTCGGCCGATATTTCCGAATTGGACTGTTTAATCAGCTCTTTGGCAAGATCGAGAATTTCCGTATTTTCTAGGTTTACATAACCTCCATGTGGCCCCGGTTGAATATGGGAATCCACCGGAACACCATTCTTAAATTTTTTGGCTCCAAAATAGTTTCTGACAGTCTGATTATCAAGCCCCAGTTGTTCAGCAATTTTGGCAATGCTGCCTGTAGGTAACTGGTGCTTAATCTGCCGGAGCTCTTCCATTGATATATTCATAAGCAAATAAGGTTTAGTGATTAAATTGGTTACTTCTCTTGCTAAATATAGGAAATTATTTATTAAATACGGTAATTGAGCGGGGATTTTCGCTATTTTCATACTTTCTGCACATAATTTGCTATTCCCTGTATAAAATTAGCTGTATAAGTAGAGCAGGATTGTAAGCTGTCAAGTTGACTCGCGAGGGCAAATTGATTGAAATTTTTCTTCTCGGAATACAAGACTAAACCACGATTATATGCATGTGTTATAAGCTTTCGCTCAAATGCTCAACTGATCCGCCCGGAATAAAGTATCTTTGTATGAATTAAAAAGAATGCGGAGAGCATTTTTATATTTGCACAGCAGATTGTTTAAGGTTGCAGAAAACACGATTGTGAAGAAGAATTATACATTCAAGTCTCAAGACAAGCTCATAAGGATAGAGTCACCGCAAGTGTGGGGAGTTCTCAATTTAACGCGAGACTCCTTTTATTCCGGCAGTAGGCGGCCTGGGCTTGAGGAGGCATTTGCGGAAGCGGAAAAACACCTTAAAGCGGGAATAAAGGTTCTTGATATAGGAGCAATGTCCTCGAGGCCCGGAGCAGCAATTTCCAAGGTACAAGAAGAACTTGATCAACTCTTGCCTCTGATTGAAAGAATCAAAAGTAGCTATGAAAATTGCCTTATAAGTATCGACACAATCCATGCTGAAGTGGCGGAAGAATGTGTAAGCTACGGGGCAGATATTATCAATGATATAAGTGGTGGATTGTATGACCCTGACATGTTGCGTGTGGTGGGAAAACTTCAGGTGCCTATCGTGCTTATGCACATGCGGGGCACACCGGCTACAATGCAAGACGATACGTCTTACGACAATCTCATAGGCGAGATAATGCTCTATTTTAAAGAAAGAATAGAAGCATGCAAGGCGCATGGAATCAGGGATATTATTCTCGATCCGGGCTTTGGTTTTTCCAAGACGAGGATGCAGAATATGCAGCTTATCGGACATATTCCCACCTTCAAAATATATGATTGCCCGATTCTTATCGGTGTGTCCAGGAAATCAACGATATACAAGACTTTGGGTATCACACCGGAGGAAGCACTGAACGGCACAACAGCTTTACATGTGATTGCGTTAAATAAAGGCGCGGACATTATACGTGTTCACGATTCCAGGGAGGCACTAGAAGTGGTAAAGCTCCTTCTGTTTTATCAAGCTACCATGCTGGAAGAGAATTGAGATTAAAAGAGAATGTCAGAAAAGGAACAAGTGAATAAGGTAGAGGAAAAAGGGCAGGGTTCTTCTCGACTTCGGAGGGGGCTCATGCGCTTTGGCCGTTTTCTCTTGAGGACGGCATTAATCCTCTTTCTTCTTTTATTTTTACTTTCCTTGATTATTCAGACAGCGGAGTTTCAGAATTGGGCATCACAGAAGACAGCGGATATTCTCAGCGAGAAAATCGGCTCTGAGGTATCGATAGGAGGTTTTCGCTTAAATTTCTTTGATAAACTGGAGCTTCAAGATGTCCTGGTCCGAGATTTGGAAGACGATACCTTATTTTATTCCGGACAATTGACAGCGGATTTTAAGGCTCCGATATTTACATTGCTTAAAAAAGAATTAAAGCTTGAAAACATCATTCTCAGGGATACCAAATTGAGAATGGTAAGAACCGCTGATGATAGCTTGTATAATCTTCAGAAAATCCTGGCCAAGCTCGCAAGTAATCAAGATAAATCGAGTGACGAGATCGGCGAGACGGAAATAAAATTTGACGTAAGTCTTCAGAATGTTTTTCTGCAAGATTTGAAATTTGTGCAGATTGATTCCATGTATGGAACAGATATGGATGTATCGCTGGGCAAGGGGCGGATACAAGTAGATAGGATAGACCTAGAACACTCATTATTTGCCTTTCAGCGCATACGCTTAATCCGACCGAGTGTACATATTCAGCAATATGAAGCAGCCGTGACTTATGTCAAAGAAGAGGAAGCACCATTGATACCACTGATGTTTAAAATAGGCTCCCTCGATCTCGATGGAGGAAGGTTTTTACTGGATAACTTGCTTGTTGAAGAAGAGCAATATCCCATAGTCAATATGGATTATCATCATCTTCATATCAAGAATATCTATCTCGATGCAGACAATGTCAGCTTCCACAACTGGGAAACAACTGCCGGAAGAATAAATGAATTGAGAGCTGAAACGGGGGAAGGATTTATCGTACAGAACTTACAAGCTGATTCTGTAAAGGTCAATCCACAGATAACCTACATAGAAAATGGGCGATTGCGGACGGAAAAATCGGACATCAATGTAGATATCCGATTTACCTATCCGGAGTTTCCCGCTTGGCGAGATTTTGTAAATGATATCCTTATGCATGTAGAAAGCAGGAATTCCCGGGTTTATGTAAAAGACATAATGAACTTTGCACCTGAGTTATACAAAGTGGATTTCTTTAAAAATAATGCAGACCGTTTTTTAATTATTGACGGGACAGTGAATGGCAATGTGAATAATATGCGCACAGAAGCTTTTAAAGCAGCACTTGATTCAATGTATGTTAAAGGGAATATTCACATAAAAGATGCTACAGATCCCGAGAAGCTTTTTATTGAAGCAAGTATTATAGATAGTAGAATTTATCCTCGCAAACTAGATTCAATGATTAAGGGATTAAAGCTTGATTCAAGCATATATCGATTGGGGGTAGCAAAGGTCACAGGTGATTTTAATGGAACATTAAAGGATTTTAAAGTAAATACTGCTTTATCCTCCAGACTTGGGAAAGGACAATTTAACTTGAGTCTTCATCTGGATGATGCGATAGAGAATGCCCAATATAATGGTGAAGTCCGATTAAGCAACTTTGACATAGGACGCTTTCTCAATATCGATAGTGTGGGAGATATCAGTCTTGATATGATTGTCAGAGATGGTAGAGGTCTAAGTCTTGAATCCGTAGATGCATTTCTGGAGGGGAATATTGATTCATTTGAGATGCGCGGGTATGTTTATGAAGATATTGAGGTTGATGGTAGGGCGAGCAATAGTAGATTTAAAGGGAATATGAGTATCACAGATGAAAATATCGATGCTAATTTTCAAGGCCTCATACATTATTCCGATCCTCAGAAACCATCGATGAATATGAGCTTGGATGTACAGAATATCGACTTATATACCTTGAACTTCTCGGATAAACCATTTGATATGAGCTTTCAATTTGACGGAAGTATTGATAGCTTCGATCTATATCACTTGCAGGCCAATTCTATGATAAACGAGCTCCACATCCTCTATAAAGATAGTATTAAGCTCTCACTTGACACCATCCAAGTCATTGCAACTGACGAGGACAAAGGCGTTCATCAGCAAGAATTACGCATCCAATCCGATATCCTGAATGCCACAATCAAGGGGGATTATTCCTGGATAAAATCCTGGGGCGCGCTCCGGAACTACTTTATTCAATCTTTTCCTCAACTTTCTGACCGCTGGAATTTAACCAAAGATTCAGTGGTCTATGAAAGCGACCTGGAATTTGATATTGCGGTAAAAAATACGGATGGCTTCCTCGTACTATTCAATGAAGAGCTCGATACTATAAAGGACTTGAAGATTTCAGGCTTTATTAATACCTACGAGCGTAAAGCTAAACTTAATGCCTATGTGCCCAAAATCGGCTATGGAGACAATACCTTCCACAATGTTTACCTCATTGTTTTTTCTCAGGAAGGCTTAGGGAACCTAGTATTTGGTATTGATAGTACGATTATCAATAATAACATCAGTGTAAGTCCTATCAGTGTTGCAGGTGACTTAACCTATGACACCTTGAGCTTTAACCTCAACATAGCCAATGATACCGAGAAAAAAGATAATTTCAACATTGATGGAAAGATATTTCCTACTGCGGAACGATATGCTCTGACATTTGATAATCAATATGTTCAACTGTTTAATAATGACTGGGATATTACGGATGAGAATTTCATTGAATTTGGTAAAGATTTCCTCGATATTGATTCATTGTACTTCAGGTTTCAAGATAAAGTAATAGGTCTGAATTCAACGGGACCCAATCAATTATCATTTGCTACTCAAAACATTCCTATAAGCACATTCAATAAAAATATTACGAGTGATTCTATAAATTTATATGGTGGTTTATCAATGCAAGTGGATATCGATAATATTTACGATATTAACCATATTAATGCAGCAATTCTCATTGATAGTTTTAGGGTTAATGAAGATAAATACGGCAAATTTACAATAGACATAAAAGATGACGGTACGGGGATGCGTAGCAAGGTAAACATCAAGTCCAAGTATAAAGGACAAGAATTTTATGCTCGCGGCTTTATCCGTCCTAAGAATCTGGATGATTTTTATCATTTGAAAGCGAGTGGAAAAGAAATTCCTTTTACCATATTGGAATATCTGCTGTACGACGTTATTTCCAATACAGAAGGGAAGGTTGATGCAACTTTATCGATTACCGGTGCTATCAATGAGCCACAAGTCAATGGCAAGGCACGACTATATGATGCACATACGACATTTGATATGCTCGGTGTAACATATTACATTAAAAACGCAGAGATCAAGGTAAGTCCTACCTATATTGACTTTTCAGGTGGGGAGATTTATGACAAATACGGAAATGTGGCTCATGTTCAAGGAGGACTGACACACCACTATTTTCAAGACTTCGGTGCGGATGTCCAGGTTAGTTCGGATAGATTCCTTCTGCTGAATACAAGTAAAGAAATCAATTCCTTTTACTATGGGCATTGCATGGGATCAGCAGTGGTTAATATTGACGGACTGTTTACCAGGCCGGACATAAATATCGTTGCAGAAAACACAGATAATACTGAATTCTATATGTCCCTATTTGCCAATAACGGTGTAAAGGATGCCGGCTTTGTTCGCTTTGTGAATCCGGGAGATACAATTGACATAAACCATAGTGAAAATAATACGGCTCCCAAGGGGATTAACCTTCATCTTGACCTTACGGCAAATGAAAAGGGGCATGTTAAAATATTTATGGATACTGAAGAAGGAAATTATATTGAAGGAACCGGAGTGGGAAACATAATACTCGATCTGAAACGGTCCGGGGACATCAGCATGTATGGAACCTATAATATCAGTTCGGGTACATATCACTACGCATTTAACTTAATTAATCGGACTTTTACGGTACAAGAAGGCGGATACGTCAGATGGAGTGGTGATCCACTCGATGCTGAGATGAATGTCGTAGCCGAATATCTTACATATACTTCACCCTATACGCTCATTGCCAATTATCAACTCAATGCACAAGATGTATCCGCGACCCCGGTGTATGTTACCATCCATCTACGTGGCCCTATACTTCACCCAGAAATTAATTTTGATATCCGATTGCCGGAAGTGCAGGGTGAAATCCGCGCTTATGTAGATAATGCACTCGCATCCTTGCGTAGCGACCAGTCCAAGCTCGATTTTCAAGCTGTATCACTCTTGACAGTAGGCGAATTCTGGCCGGAGAATAAGGTCGGAACAGGCATTGTGTTCTCCGGTGGGGCCAATACCGTAACGGGCTTTATTTCAAGTCAGGTATCGGGCTTTCTTTCATATATCGTCAATCAGGCATTGAGCGACGTCTCATTTGTCGATAATGTTCTTGTCGATGTACAGTACAACCTCAACAATGATATTACAGCAGACAATCTCAATCAGATCGGAGCAAAGGAAGTACAGATGAATCTACGCGGCTTCTTGTTCAATGATCGTGTTATTCTCGATGTAGGAGGTAATTATGTAGAAGATGATGCCCTTGCTGCCGGTTCTTATGTTACGGGAAACTTCGCCATTCAATATGTTCTTACTGAAGACAGGAGACTCCGCGTCAACGTCTATTCCAATTCCGATCACACACTTGAAGGTTACCGCATTAAAAGTGGTGTGGGACTTAAATATCAACGGGAATTCAACTCATTCGAATCTTTATTTGCCAGTATGCGATCTTCCATAATCAAAGCCTACCATGAAAAAACAGGGCGCAAGAAAAATAAAGCGAAGCACAAGGAAAAAATAGATGACTCCGGCGTATTACCCAAGAAAAGCAAGCTTGAATAATAATAAAAGGTCCGTCTTGTTCAGAGAGGATATACCATAAAATAAAACTATTTTTACTTCCTCCGTGTTTTTTAAGTTCAGAATTATGTGAAGAATCTATGCCACCATGAAAAATGCCCAGATATATCCCTTTCATAGCACTGATGAGCTCCAATACGACAATGTCTTGTATGAAATAGGGCAGTATTGCCTTTCAACGATAACGCGTGAGAAAGTCAAATTAATATCACCCATCACGCATCTGCCTTCTATCCATAAATTCTTAAAACAGACGGAAGAATGTATGGAGGCCATTACTAGTGATGAAAATATAGGAATCGCAGAACTAGAGGATATAGAACCGCTCCTTCCGCGTCTTCAGATAAAGGATTATATTTTGTCCGGAGAGGAATTGCTCAGTATTATCAGGCTATTACGTTGTCGCAAGGCCGTTCAAGCTTTTCTCAATCAAAAAGAATGGGCAGAAAAATACCCACGGCTAAGTCAACTTCTCGACGGTCCATTTCCACCCGATGAACTACTGATCTTTATCGATGAAATATATGATGAAAAAGGAGAGTTAAAGGAAAATGCATCTCCGGAACTCGTGCGGATACATCGTTCCATAAATAGAAAACAAGGTGATATCGCAGGGCAATTTAAATCCGTCCTCAAGAAATACAGAGAAATGGGATATCTTCACGATACCGAGGAGTCCATAAGAAATGGTAGGCGTGTCTTATGTATAAATGCTGCCCACAAAAGAAAAATAGAAGGGATATATCATGATGAATCTACTTCCGGTAAGACAATTTTTATTGAACCGAGTGAGATTATTCCGTCCAATAATGATTTATTCCGCCTCTATAAGGAAAGAGAAAAAGAGAAAAAACGCCTCCTTAAACTCACCACGCAGAAAGTAGCAGAAATTGCTGACGACTTGCCCATTTACCAGAATTTAATGACCTGGTATGAATTAATCTATGCCAAAGCAAGATATGCGCTCAGCATTAACGGGGAAATCCCCAATGTCGTTAACAAACCCATGCTCGACATCAGAAATGGGAAACATCCTATCCTCTACTTAAAGAATAAAGGCTCCAATAAAAAAACAATTCCATTTAGCCTTGAACTCAATGAAGAAGACAGAGTACTCCTTGTCTCCGGTCCCAATGCCGGTGGAAAGTCAATTCTCTTGAAAGCTGTGGGCCTCATGCAACTCATGATTCAGAGTGGAATACCCGTTCCGGTGCATGAGAATTCTACATTTGGACTATTCTATAAGTTTTTTATCGATATCGGCGACCATCAATCCGTTGAAGACGATTTATCTACATACAGTTCACACTTGAAATATATGAAAAATGCTCTGCGCCGCGCAGATAAGAGAAGCATGATTCTCTATGATGAATTTGGCTCCGGGACCGATCCTCATCTAGGTGGCGCAATAGCTGAAGCCGTGCTAGGTCTGCTTATGAAGAGGAAGGTGATGGGAATGGTAACAAGCCATTATGGAAATTTAAAAACATTTGCATCAAGCCACAAGCATATCTTGAATGGCGCTTTATTATTTAATGACCGGGTCTTAAAACCTACCTACCAACTTAAGATCGGTGAACCGGGTTCGTCCTATGCATTTGAAATATCAAAGAATATCGGCCTTCCTAAGCACATTATCCGCTCCGCGCGGAAGCTAGCGGGAACTGAGCTCAGCAATGTCGAGGATCTTCTAGGCAGCTTGCAGAAGGAAAAGCAGATTATTGCTGAAAAGACCGCTGAATTAAAAGCGAGGGAGAAGCAGCTTGATAATCTGAGGAAAACATACGACCACTTGCAATCGGAGCTCGAGGTCAGAAGGAAAAGGATGAAAATGGAAGCCAAGGAAAATGCCTTGCAATACCTCCTCAAGCAAGAACATGAAATAAATGAACTTATAAATGCGATAAAGGAAGAGAGGAGCTTGGAGAAAGCTGAAAAACTCAAGACGCAGCTTAAGCATAAGCAAACAACAGCTATTAAGCAGATTAATAAACTTGAAGAAGAGGTGTTGAAGAGTGATGACTCTAGTGCTCAGATTGTAGAAGGAAGCAGAGTTAAAATGAGAAGAGGAGATGGATTGGAAGGAATCGTTGAAAAAATTCACGGGAAAATTGCCCAGGTTATAATCGGCAATATGCGCATGGAAGTGCGACTTAAAGACCTCCGTGCTGTCCGTAACACCATAGAAACCAATAAACAATCAACCCATATCCTTATAAATAAAGAGAAAAATGTAAAATCCAAGATAGACATCAGGGGACTCAGTAAAAAAGATGCAGGGGATCTCCTAGAAAATTTTCTTGACAAAGCGCTGATAGCCGACCTGCCTACGGTGGAAATTATCCATGGAAAAGGCACAGGAGTTCTCCGTAATCTGACAAAAGAAATCAGCAAGCAGTACAAGGATATCACTGAAATCCTCCATCCTCCCGCGGAAGAAGGAGGCATAGGAAAGACGATCATACATCTCGGATAAACAAAATCTCAGAGAGCAAATACTCCCCGAGATTATGTTTATCGTGTTTCACGATGTAATGCTAGTACTTATCGGGACAAAAGCGAGTTAACGAAACATTTCTACTCGTGCAAAATGAAAAGAAGCCTCAATCTGCGCATTTTCATCTGAGTCCGCGCCATGTACCGCATTCTCACCTATACTCGTTGCGTATAAAGCTCTTATTGTACCTTCAGCGGCCTCTTCCGGATTGGTCGCACCTATCAAAGTACGGAAATCTTCCACCGCATTATCCTTTTCAAGTACAGCAGCCACGATAGGTCCACTACTCATAAATTCTACCAGCTCGCCATAAAAAGGACGTTCTTTATGCACGGTATAAAATTCACCGGCTTTTTCAGCTGATAATCGAGTGTATTTCATTGCAATTATCTTAAAACCAGCCTCATTAATCTTGTTCAGAATAGCACCAATGTGTCCATTTTTTACAGCATCGGGCTTGATCATTGTAAAAGTGATATTTCCAGCCATATATTCATTATTTTAAGCATTTTGAAATCTTGCGCAAATGTAGTGATTTTTGATAATTAAGAAAGGAATTAGGATAACTAACAGAAATATTAGAAATTTGAGCTATGAATAGAATTTTACCCGATATCAATGAACTGCAATCGGCACTTGCTCTGCCTCAAGATGTTGTGATTATCAGCCACAGAAATCCAGATGGCGATGCGCTCGGTTCATCCCTTGCATGGGCCTTGCTCCTGCAGAAATTTCATCATTCTGTAACAGTTGTCATGCCGAGTGAATATCCGCTGGCTTTTAATTGGCTACCTGAGGTTAATAAGATTAAAATATACGATATCGAGCCAGAGTCCTGTATTGAAGTCATACATAAAGCAAGCATGATTTGTTGTTTGGATTTTAATGGATTAGACAGGATTGACAAATTGGGTAATGAGCTTGCCAAGGTAAAAGAGAATAAAACTCTTCTCATGGTCGATCATCATCTTGACCCAGAGCCATTTGCCGATATTATGTACAGCGATAGCAGTGCTAGTTCAACTTGTGAGATGATATTTAAGCTTACGCAAATGTGTGGCTGGGAAAGCTCCATTGATGAGAGAATTGCCCAATGTTTATACACAGGCATCATTACAGATACCGGTTCTTTTCACCACGCAACTTCCCCTGAATTATTCAAGGTATGTGCATCTCTCGCTGAGTATGACATTGATGAACAAGCGATACACGATAATATTTTTCAGAATCAGACGGAAAAACAGATGCGTCTCCTGGGACATTGCCTTGTCAATCGCATGGAAATAATCTCCGAACTCAGAACGGGAATCATAACTCTCAGCAAGAAAGATTATGAAGAATTTGAAATAGAAAGGGGAGACACTGAAGGTATTGTAAATTATCTTTTGATGATTAAAAAAGTCTCCGTAGCTGCCTTTATCACAGAACAACCGACAATCATCAAATTCTCCTTCCGCTCCAAAGGAAATATATCAGTTCAAGAACTGGCTAGAGATAATTTTAATGGAGGCGGACATAAGAATGCAGCTGGTGGATCCATGTACGCAAGTCTAGAACATGCAGTGGATAAATTTAAACACGTTGTTCCATTTTATATCGGCTCCCTGAAATCTTTCAAGTTGTGAAGCTGCAAAGGCATGGTTTCTTGGCTCTTTATGCCGGCATTGCCATTCTATTCTGTTTTATGGCTTGCACAACGGATAAAGAGACGCTTATCTGGCATGGTTATAGGATTGATTTCATCCACGATGCGCCCTCTGAAACTGCCCGGGTAGGTGATATTATTTACTATAGCTATGTACATGGCATGGATACTTCAACAACTGGGCATTCCTATCTTATGGGACCTGCTTCCACGGTCTTTCACACAGATAATCCACTGCCGTATGCATTATTCCTCGGTAGCCCGGGCGATACCTTGCGTATAAGTCCGCTTGATAGCACTGCAAAGAAAGATTACCCAAGATCTCTCATAGCAATACGGGAAATAATTGACGCAAAGACATTTGCCGAAAGGCAGATAAAAAAGGCCCTGGGAACAATTCCGCATCCACTCCTCAGTAAAAAGCAGAAAAAGGAAGCTATTGCCCTTAGTAAGCGGTTAAAAATCAAGAAAGATAGCTGCACTTTCTTGGGAAAAGGGATGTATATGTGTATCATCAGGAAGGGAAGTAAGATCTTGCCGACCGATGGAGATCTTATCGCTGTATATACGATGACAATACTTGCCGATAAAACAAAAGTTGTTGAGAATAATTACACTATTGATGAACCGCTCGTTATTCAAGCTGGTTCTGATAAGATAATTGATGGCTGGAATTATGCCTTGAATTACATCGCGCGAGGAGCTCGTGTTCTACTCTATATCCCGGCAGAAGAGGCCTATGGAGAATATGGCACGAGCGATATCCCGCCACATAGCGATTTAATCTATTTAATGGATATATATTAAAATAACATAATATGACTAAGGAGGAATTGAATGAGCTGAAAGAACGATTATTGACCCTAAAACAATATCTTTGACGTCGATTATAGGAAGAATGAAATTCATGATCTCGAGCAGAAGTCGATGAATCCGGATTTCTGGAACAATTCTACTGAAGCGCAGAAAATCATGAAAGAATTGAATCGACACAAGGGCTTTGTGGACTTGTATGAGAAATTAAACACCTCTATTGAAGATATCGAGGTAATTTATGAATTCTTGCAAGAAGGTGAGGGCTCAGAGGAAGAGCTGGAAAGTCGATATAATGCGCTTAAAGAAGAGCTGGACGAGGTCGAGTTTAAATCTACCTTGAATAAGGAGGAGGATGAGCTTGATTGCATTCTAGAAATAAATGCCGGAGCGGGAGGTACAGAGAGTTGTGACTGGTCGGAAATGCTGCTCAGAATGTACACGATGTGGGCGGAAAGCCAAGGCTTTAAAATCAGTATTCTGAATCGTCAAGATGGTGATGTTGCAGGAATTAAAAGCGTAACGATGGAAATATCCGGGGACTATGCATTCGGTCTATTACAAGGGGAGAATGGTGTCCACCGACTAGTACGTGTAAGTCCTTTTAATGCTCAAGGCAAGCGTATGACTAGTTTTTCATCGGTATTTGTGCATCCTTTAATCGATGATACCATTGAAGTTGATGTCAATCCTGCCGACCTTTCCTGGGATACCTTCAGAGCTAGCGGTGCAGGTGGACAGCATGTGAATAAGACTGAATCAGCTGTGCGGGTAACGCATAAACCTACGGGAATTGTTGCAGAGTGCCAGGAAGAACGATCGCAACACATGAATAGGGATAAAGCTCTTCAGCTTTTAAAATCCCGGCTGTATGAACTGGAGTTAAAGAAGAAACTGGCAGAAAAAGAACGTATTGAAGAATCCAAGCAAGCCAATGAATGGGGTTCACAGATACGTTCTTATGTCCTTGATGATCGACGTGTGAAAGATCATCGTACCGGAGCACAGACATCGCAGGTAGATAAAGTGCTCGACGGTGATATTGACCTGTTCCTTCAAGCATGGTTATTGCATGATCCTGAAAAGACAGAACATTAATACTAAAGACAGAACATTAATACTATTTGCCATTTAAAATCAGCGGTATAATATGTCCGAGAAAATCATACTGGATAATGTGAATTACATAGCGAGCTATGTTGACTGGAAACAATGCCCTACAGATGGGCTACCACAATATGCATTTGTCGGCCGATCCAATGTCGGCAAGTCATCACTTATCAATATGTTGACGGGAAGGAAGAAAATTGCACATACCTCCAAGTCTCCCGGAAAAACACGAGCGATTAACTTCTTCACGGTGAATGATGAGTGGTATATTGTAGATCTTCCCGGATATGGTTATGCCAAGACATCGAGAAAAATACGCCAGAAATGGCAAAATATGGTATTGGATTATCTCGAGTTATCCCAGAGTCTTGTCTGTACATTTGTCCTTGTGGATTCCAGAATACCACCGCAAGAAAAGGATATAAATTTCATGAAGCATCTTGCGGAGCGCAACGTACCATTTGCAATTATTTATACCAAAACAGATAAGCTCAAGCTGAAGAAACTCAATGAAAATATCCGTCGGATTCAAGATGAGTTTCTGAAATACTGGGAGTTTATGCCTGAAGAGTTTATCAGTTCAAGTGTAAGTGGGGAAGGGAGAGAAAAAATTCTCAGATTCATCCATGATTTAAATAAGAAATTGTGAGTAAAGGTATTTTAAAAGAATCGATTTATCGCGAGAGATTGTATCCTGATCTGAGAGACTGGAGTGTTTATCGGATGCATAAACACAAGCAGGATTTTATCCATGAACTCGATAATATCGTGCTGGAATACTTGCAAGAAAAGCACCGAGGTGAGCTTGAAGAGCTCATCAATAAATGTGTTTACAAGGAAAATGTACGGATAAAAAATAGGCCATGGAAAGTTGATCCACCCAATGATAAACTTTTCTGGAAAAAAGTTAAAAGTGAACTCAAGCTCAATACCAATGCCTCTGCTGAGGTTAAAGAGAAGGCAAATTCCGACTTATTACTCAAGATTATTAATCGTTATTCAAGAGAAATAGTAGGAAATTTCAAAATCCCTACCTTTCAATTTGCCCGTAAATTTACCACTGCATTCTTCGGCAGTGTGTATAACCGCGCTTTTTATCAAGGCATACCGCGATATTGGTGGTCGCGGAAACGCTTGTTGAAGAAGATGAAAGTCTATGGCGAGGTCGATTTATGCCGCTCTCTATTTGAAAAAGGGACAGTCGTGATGGTTCCCACACACTCATCCAATATTGACAGCATACAGATAGGCTTTCTGCTCGATTATATTATCGGGCTTCCACATTTCAGTTATGGCGCCGGATTAAACCTTTACAACTCCGAAATTGCCGCGTATTTTATGAATCGGCTGGCTGCATATCGCGTGGACAGACGGAAAAAGAATCAGATTTACCTAGAGACCCTGAAGTCCATGTCGCAACTCGCTATACAGAAAGGGGTAAATAATTTGTTTTTTCCCGGAGGCACTCGCTCTCGTTCAGGAAAAATTGAGAGCCGGCTTAAAAAAGGATTATTATCGACGATTGTTGATGCTCAACGGCATAATTTTCAGGAAAAGTCGCAAGAGAAGGTATTTATTGTGCCACTTGTTCTGTCATATCACTCGGTATTTGAGGCACCGGAACTCATTCATCAACATCTGAGGAGAGCCGGTAGAGAAAAATATATCAGTTCGCGTCCCAAAGGTCGCAACCTCTGGCAAATGGTAAAACTTCTCTACAAACTGATGACAAAATCAAGTGAATTATATGCTTATCTGAGTCACCCGATAGATGTATTTGGCAATCATATTAATGAGAATGGAGATTCCGTCACTGAAAGCGGAGATCCGGTGGATATTAAGCAGTATTTTATGTCCGATGGAAAACTGACTCACGACCCACAGAGAGAAAGTATATACACTGGATTGCTTGCTGACAAAATAGAGGAGAGCTATTACTCTGACAATATCATCTTGAGTTCACAAGCGCTTGCTTTTTATGTATTTGAATATTGGAGGGAAGAGCATAAACAAATGGAATTTTATGAATTTTTGAGATTGAAGCCCAAGGAGTTTCACGTGAGTGTGAAGCGCTTAAAGCCGGGATTTGAGAAGTTTATCGACGCCTTACGGCAAATGTCCTCCGAGGGTAAGTTTCACCTCCAACCGATATTTGCGGAAGCTACGGATAAAATCATTGCCAATGGCTTAAAACATCTCGGACCGTATCACATAAAATCTCCCTTGTATAAGGATCGCAATAATTATTTAAGAACGGAGGATATAAGCACTTTATATTATTACCACAACCGACTTGAAGGCTATGATATCGCTGTTTGTGTCGCGTATAAATAGGAGAGTATGCAATGTATCGTTTATGACCTCGAAGCAACGTGCTGGGATGGCGAGCCTTATGCCGATCAGAGTGAAATCATAGAAATTGCAGCTTATCGAATTGATAGATATGGTGAAATTGAAGGGCCGTTCCAGAAATTTGTAAAACCTATTCTTTTCCCACGTTTATCGCCGTATTGCATGGATTTAACGAGCATAGAGCAAGCGGATATCGACACAGCAGCTGAATTTGACGAAGTTATAGGGCATTTCCTCGATTGGGGTGAGATATTACAGAAAGAAACTGTATTTTGTGCCTGGGGAAAATACGATGCAAGAATGTTGTGTCGAGATTGTACGCTTCATGATATCGATTACAGTTGGTTAAACAGGACATTGGATGTCAAACAAGCGTACAACAAGTTGAAAGGTCATAAGAAAGCTCTTGGTTTGATGAGGAGTTGCAGAAAAGAAAATATAGACTTTGAAGGAACACCTCACAGGGCGATATGGGATACATACAACTTGCTTAAACTCTTTATGAAATATTATGGAGAGTGGAATTTACCATTATAATGTAAATAATATTTAATCATTTATCAAATTTTATAACACATGAATTATTTTAAGTATATTGTTCTCACAATGTTTATCGGACTTGTAGGAGCGATTCAAGCACAAGATGAGGTAGGGTATATCAAATACAATATCACCGATATACAGTCTGACAATCAGATGGTTATGCAGCAAGCCAGCATGTTCAAAAATGGATATATGGAACAATATTTCGGTGCGGACAAGAACCTTTCTATAAGTAATATGGCCGGAATGACAGTCACTAAGACACTTTATGACAAGAAAACGGGCAATTCTGTGATGTATATGGATATTATGGGTAGAAAATACAAGATCCCTATGACTAAGGAAGAAGCTGATTCAATGCAATCTGATCAAGATATGGATGTAAAAGTTGAGAAAGTCACAGATGCAACGAAGGAAATCCTCGGTTATAATACACATAAAGTACTGTTGAAGATTTCTTCTGAAGGAACAACTAGCACCATAGAATTATGGGTCACAGATCAATTAAAAGGTGATATGACAGGGTATAATCAGATGCTTAAATTAACTGACACAGACCTTGAGCTTGAAGGTTTACCGCTTCAGATGACAATTGATGTCAACGGAATGATGCAATTTACCTACACGGCAACTGAAGTAAAAGATAAATCAGAGGTCGATCCGGAAGCAATGAAAATTGATGATACAGGCTATCAAGAAATGACCATGGAAGAATTCCAGGACGCAATGGGTGGAATGGGAAGAATGTAATTAAAACCATTAGCTAGTTTCAGAACTAGTAAAATTATCTAGAAAGAAGGGGAATATAATTAGTGTATTTTCCCTTCTTTTTATATCCTTCTATTTAACATAATATTAATTATGGGCTAACATTACCCAAATTGCGTATAGCTCTGCTATTTAACATAAAATCAGATATAGCTGG
>CAYTBT010000006.1:53787-106703 GCA_964436125.1 uncultured Saprospiraceae bacterium
CTGAAAGCCCTATATCGGTACCGATTTTATGTTAAAGCAATTTGGGGAATTCTTCCTTTATATATCACGTATAGCTCTGCTATTTAACATAAAATCAGATATAGCTGGCTGAAAGCCCTATATCGGTACCGATTTTATGTTAAAGCAATTTGGGGAATTCTTCTACAAATGCTAAGGTTGAGACTAAGGCTAAGGCTAAGGCTGAGAGAAATTATGGATTATGGATGTTGGATTATGAATTATAATCATCTTCTTCATCAAAATTGAAACACTTAAATCATTTCCCAACCCAGCTAATGGCTTCGCCGCAGTCATAAGTCGGAAGTCGGAAGTCGAAAGTCAGAAGTCGGGTAACGGGTAATCGGCTCATTACACATTGTCCATTGCTCATTGCTCATTGAAATTCAATCATCTTCTTCATCAAAATGGAAACACTTTAACCTTTTTTCCAACCCAGCCAATGGCTAATGGCATCGCCGCAGTCATAAGTCGTGAGTCGGGTAATCGGTAACAGGTAATCGGTGATCGGCTCATTGCTCATTGTTAATTGCTCATTGTTAATTGCCCATTGCTCATTGAAATTCAATCATCTTCTTCATCAAAATGGAAACACTTAAATCATTTCCCTACTCAGCTAATGGCTAATGGCTTCGCCGCAGTCATAAGTCGTAAGTCAGAAGTCGGGTAACGGGTAATCGGTGATCAGCTCATTGCACATTGTCCATTGTTCATTGCTCATTCCTCATTGTTAATTGCTCATTGTTCATTGCACATTGTCCATTGTTCATTGCTTATTCCTCATTGTTAATTGCTTATTGTTAATTGCCCATTGCTCATTGAAATTCAATCATCTTCTTCATCAAATTGAAACACTTTAACCTTTTTCCCAACTCAGCTAATGGCTAATGGCTTCGCCGCAGTCAGAAGTAGACGGCTTCGCCGCAGGTGTGATAAAGGTTGAGTTTGATATTCCTAGCATTGTTGATAGCCCGATCAATCTACTAGATGCTCTGAGTATTTCCTAGTTCTTAATACATTTTGTACTTTGTAGCATAATTAAATCATAATACTATGGCTCTCAGCGATATTCTGGATAAATTATTCAATGCAAAAGATTCAAAAGACCTTAAAGACATCGCCAATCTCACCAAAGAAGAGATAGAAGAACTCGGTAGCCGTTTTATCGATGCTCTGGACGACAAAAGCGATGAAGTTCTTAATCGCCTCAACGAAGAGAAGCCTGAGTTTATAAGGAAAGTGAAGGAACAATTTAAAAATCTCAAAGAGAATCCCGAGGAAGAAAGTCATTCTGGACAAGATGAAGGAATCAATTTCCATACGCAGAGTGCAGACTCCGATTCTACAGTTGAAAACCAGGAGATCGATGAAATAGATATGGCACTCAAAAAAGCTGATTCCGAAATAAATTCAGCGGATGAGATTATGAACAAAATGAATAATCTGGAGGCAATAAAAGAATTGAACCTCATACCGGAGGATTTTATCGCCAAGGCAAGGAAATATGCAGACTCAAGTTTAAAACAAGGTGCATCTCAGGAAGAGAATAGCCTATCAAGCAAGAAAGCAGGCGATTCTACAGCCGGCTTGAATAAGGCACAATTTACAGATAGAGATAGAGATGGAGATGGCGATTCACGCATTGATGATGCCGATATTGAAGAAGAATAGCAGTCTCCCCTATTGTTTGTTCGAGTGTATTATTAGCTATTCAGGATTTGGGGAATATCCGCAGGTGAATAATTCACGGACTTCAAGACTTTCCCATCGGATTTTCGATAGACAAGAAAATAATTATCACGTTCAACGATATAGGCTTCCGTGCCATCCTTCTCCGCATAGTGCTTCATAGTAGCTTCCGCCTCCTCTCGCGATGCACATCGCTTACTCATATTGGAACGTTGTACCTCGTCAAATAAGTCTTTAAACTTCTCTCCCATCCCAAATTCCAGTATTGCACCGGACAATACATATTGTATATCACTGAAAGCATCGGCAACCTCGACAAGATCTTTCTCAGCAATCGCAGCTTTCAGTTCGTCAAGCTCTTCTTGCAGCAGATTTATCCGCAATTCACAGCGATCTGCAGCCGGAATAAGTGGCTCCGATTCCACCGGCAATTCAAATGTATCATGAAATTCAGCTACGCCGTTTAAGGCATTGGGTTCTTGAAATCTCTTCTTTTTTTGCTTCATTCTTCCATAAATTAAACCGGGGTCAAAATAAGCACTTTGTCCCCGGTGATTTTTTCATAAACTGCCTTACGGCAAATACGCACTCTGCTTATTCAGCAAAGTAAGATTTTTCAAATTTCTTTCCGCCTCTCACAGCCTCAAGTCTAGCTTTAATCTCCTTACTCTGATCGAGTTTATGCATCCGGGCAAGAATCTCGTATAAACCGGTAAGCGTACTAGTATCATTGGGATTAATGCTTTCAGCTTTCTTGAAATACGGCAAAGCCTTTTTAAAGAGTTCCTTAGACTTTTTACTCAATGCCTCATATTTTTTCTGTTCATCGAGGCCGAGTTTCTGCATTTCCTTAGTCACGGCAGCACCTTTATTAAAGTACATCATACCGATAGAATACATCGCTTCAAAGTTCTTGGGATCAAGCTCCAGTGTCTGATTATAATAATCAATCGCCTTGGTGAAGTATCCATGAGCATTGGAAGTATCTCCACTTTCCTTGGCTTTCTTAAACAAGTTCATATACACATTACCGAGTGCTGAACGTACGCTGGGATTATTGGGATCTGCTTTAATCGCTTGTTTAAGCTTAGATTCCAGCTCCTTAAATTTCTTGTTTTTAATCAAGTAATTAATCTCAGCAAAGAGTAATGAAATATCCTCCGGGAACAAATTTTTTCCTCGTGCAAGTACTTTCTCAGCTTTTTCCGGATTATCCTTCACGATAAGATTGAATAAGCTACTATATACCCTGGGATTATCGTATGAAATCTCATATAATTCATTCAAGAGCTTTTTGGACTCTTTATCTTTTCCTATCTGGAGTGCACACACAGCAACGACAAATTTCTGATTATTCAAGTTACTTTTATCCTGGAACACGGAGCCTTCATCATGCGATTGAAGAAACTTATCAATTTTTAATACTGCATTGAAGGCATGATAAGCCTGCTCATAATCAGGTGCGCCGATATAGAGGTTACCGATTGCGCTCAAGTGAGAAGCCGTTTCCTTCAATCCATCGTAGATATCATTCTGGCGGTAGCTTTTTTCGGCAAATTCATAAGCCTTCATATACGAGTTATAAGCAACGATAGCCGGATTACTCTTGGGAGCTTCTTTGGTTTTGCCGATAGCAGCGCGCGCTGCGATACCAGCCGCTATAGTATTGTAAATTTCACCGCGTTTGACGTAAGTCTTGGTTTTATCATCATTATCGAGTTGATCGATAAGGTTCACAGCTTTATTTATAAGGTTTTCAGCTTTTGTCAGTTCATCTGCATTACGTGTCTGATCCATATAAAAACTGCTAAGGGCTCGAGACGCCTTTCTCGTCAACTTCTTTGGATTATCTTGTGCAATAGCTGCAGCACCTTGAAAAAGGAATACTACGCATAAAATTCCGATCAATTTTTTCATTTGATATTCTTGTTTGGTCTATTCTTTAAAAAACGATTGACATAAAATAGTTTCCACTTATGCCATACGTAGGTATAAAATCTTGTTAAGTTTCATTAATAAAATCTTAAAGGCAAATATAAAAACTGTACAGAGTAAATACTATTCTTCTTCATCAGAAAGGACTTCATCCTCACTTCTGATAACAGCGACATCTGCAATTTCGTCAGTCTCATTCAGATTAATGACGATAACACCTTGAGTGGCACGACCTCTGATATGAACATCCTCAACCGACATTCTTATAACAATGCTGTTTCTCGTTGTGATCATAAGATCATCATCAGAGACGACAGCTTTCATAGCTACGAGTTTGCCGGTTTTCTCGGTCAACATCTGAGTACGTACACCTTTTCCGCCGCGATTTATCAAGCGATATTCATGGTATGGAGACCGTTTTCCTATTCCTTTTTCTGAAATTGTCATTACGGTAACATCAAAATCTGCTCCGAGTGGAATAGCCGACATGCCGATAACATAATCGCCCTCCGCATCGAGTCTCATGCCCCTCACTCCACGTGCTGTACGTCCCATGGGCCGCACATCTTCCTCGTTAAAACGTATTGCGCGGCCATTGCGATTGGCTAGAAGGATCTGATGTGATCCATCTGTGAGTTTCACATCGATTAACTGGTCTCCTTCTGCTATGGTAATGGCATTAATTCCGTTTACTCGAGGTCGTGAATATGCTTCTACTACTGTTTTCTTTACAATTCCTTGCTTGGTTGCAAAGACGAGGTAATTATTATTGATAAAATCTTCATCCTCCAGATCTTTTATATTAATATATGCACGGACTTTATCATCCTTGGGCATTGCTATTAAGTTCTGAATTACTCTTCCTGTTGATGTTCTGGACGATTCCGGTATTTCAAATACCCTCAGCCAGAAACATCTACCTTGCTCGGTAAACAAGAGTAAGTAATTGTGGGATTCAGCAATAAACATGTGTTCTATAAAGTCTTGGTTCCTTGTCTTGGAGCCTTTACTTCCCTTTCCACCGCGATTCTGTATTTTATATTCGGAAACCTTGGTCCTTTTTATATAACCAAGGTGTGAGATGGTTACGACTACCCGATCATTGGGGATAAGGTCCTCTATTTTTATTTCGGAGTCAATCAGGCTTATTTCCGACCTTCTTTCATCTCCGAAATTCTCTTTCACCTCACGTAGTTCTTCCTTCACGATATCTTTCTGCACGTCAATAGAAGCGAGGATTTCTTTATATCGTTTGATTTTTTTCTGTAATTCCTCGTATTCTTCTTTGATTTTGGCTCTTTCCAGACCGGTTAATTTCTGCAAGCGCATCTGGAGAATTGCAGTAGCCTGGGCTTCACTTAATTTAAAGCGTTCCATCAGTCCTTCACGGGCTACATCGACATTTGCGGAAGCTCGGATAAGTGCGATAATTTCATCGAGATTATCCAGGGCAATGAGCAGTCCTTCAAGAATATGAGCTCTGTCTTGTGCCTTCTTAAGTTCATAGCGCGTTCTGCGGACAACCACTTCAATACGGAAATCGATAAAATGCTGGATCATCTCCTTGAGAGAAAGGAGCTTGGGTCTGCCGTTGACGAGCGCAATATTATTTACGCCATAAGAAGTCTGTAGAGGCGTATATTTATAGATTTTACTGAGAACGACATTGGCGAGAGCATCGCGTTTAATATCAATCACAATACGGAGGCCTCGTCTATCCGATTCATCGCCGATGTATGAAATACCCTTGATTTTTTCCTCATTCACCAGATCGGACATCTTTACGATGAGGGTAGATTTATTGACCTGATAAGGGATTTCAGTGATAATAATGCGTTCCTTGCCGGTCTTCGTAGTTTCGATTACTGCTTTACCGCGGACTACTACCCTACCACGACCGGTTTCAAATGCTTCTTTAACACCCGATAGGCCTTGAATTATTCCACCTGTCGGGAAATCCGGTGCCGGAATATGCTCCATTAATTCATCCGTTGTTATTTCCGGATTATTCACCGTGGCCATTGTAGCATTTACAATCTCGGTGAGGTTGTGGGGCAGCATATTGGTTGCCATACCCACGGCAATACCTGAGGCACCGTTCATCAAGAGATTGGGCAGGCGGGTCGGTAAGACAGTGGGTTCTTTTAAAGTATCATCAAAGTTATCGGTAAAATCCACCGTATCTTTTTTAATATCTGCCAGTAGTTCATGGGCAATCTTGGCAAGGCGCGCTTCTGTGTAACGCATTGCTGCCGCTTTATCACCATCCATTGACCCGAAGTTCCCCTGGCCGTCAACAAGTGGATATCGCAAGGACCAATCTTGAGCCATCCTCACCATTGCTTCATAAACTGCACTATCTCCATGCGGATGATATTTACCCAGTACCTCTCCGACAATTCTCGCAGATTTCTTATGTGCTTTATTATAGTATAGTCCCAGCTCATTCATTCCATACAGGATACGGCGATGTACCGGTTTTAATCCGTCTCTTACATCGGGTAATGCGCGGGAGACAATAACGGACATTGAATAATCAATGTACGCGCTTTTCATCTCGTCTTCAATATTAATCGGTATAATCTTGTGTGTATCAGCCATGCTTTTGCTTCTATTCTGTAATCTTTAAGACTTCCAAATGCCTCGCTTAATGCGTTCCTCATCCTCGGCCTTAAATTTAACTCTGCGAAAGTACAAAATATTGCTATTCTTCTAAAGCATATATCAAGAAATTTTCAAGCTTTAAATGCTTAATGTTCAGTTTATTTTCATATTGCAGAAAAACAACATACTTTTGCGCGCATTATGACGGAGTCCATCAAGCCATATAAGGATAATCAGGATAAGAAGGCGCAAGTCGAGTCTATGTTTGATAATATATCACATAGCTATGACTTTCTCAATCATTTCCTGTCTATAGGCATTGATAAAAGATGGAGAAAGAAGCTGTTAAGCTTTATTAAAGAGCCTGAAAGGTGCAATATGCTAGACGTGGCTTGTGGAACAGGTGATATTGCCATCAAGGCCGCACGTGAATTGAAAATACGCAATGTTGCTGCACTTGATTTATCACAGAAGATGCTCGATATAGCGGCGCATAAAGTTCATAAGTACGGTTTACAAGATGGCATTGAATTCTTTAAAGGCGAATCAGAAAATATTCCTTTTCAAGATGGGCAATTTAATGTATTGACATGCGGATTCGGTGTGCGTAATTTCGGAAATTTACACAATGGTCTGAAGGAAATGTATCGCGTCTTAAAACCTGGCGGAAAATGCCTGATACTCGAGTTCAGCCAGCCACGGAGATTTCCCATCGCTCAATTATACCATATTTACTTTAAATACGTTCTACCTGTGATCGGAAAAGCAGTTTCAGCTGATGGTAAAGCATACAGGTACTTATACGACTCGGCTATGGCCTTTCCGTCATTTACGGATTTTACAACTTTATTGAAGGAAATCGGATTTTCAGAAGCACAATATCAAGCACTTACATCAGGAATATGTTGCATATATTACGCAAGGAAATAAGCTTATTTATTGCCATAGGAGCATTATGTTGCGCACTCTTGCCATTTCAGGCTAAGGCACAACGCCATCTAGAATCATTAAACTATGAAGGTTTTAAGGATAAGCCTTATTATTTTGGTCTGGCACTAGGTTATGCACATAATGACTACCGTTTATCCCGATCGGATGATTTTATCTTAAATGATGAATATAAAATAACGAGGACGATTGCCGGACCGGGATTCACCATCGGAGTTATCGGGAACTTAAAGATTGGCAATGACTTTGACGTGAGATTTGTGCCGGGATTCTCCTTTTCGGGGCGCGATATTGAATTCATCTCTGCGACAAGCGGAGACCTTATGAAGGAGAATATTGAATCGACTTTTCTTGAACTACCTTTTATGGTGAGGTATAAGTCCAAGCCCTATGCGGATATGCGCCTTTTTCTTATGGCCGGTGTAAAATACACCTACGATATATCATATTATAGCCGTCTCCGCGAGGAGCAAAATCTCATAACGATCTCACCGCATGATTATCTTGTTGAAGCGGGATTTGGAGTGCAGTTTTTCTTCCCGTACTTTATCCTATCCCCGGAGATTAAATTCAGTCAGGGCATCGATAATGTACTCATCTTTGACCGGAATATAAATAGGTCGCAGATATTTGAGCAGATTACAACGCGCACGATATCTTTCAGTCTGAACTTTGAGGGATAGCAGCATTGATTACATTCTCCCCTGCCCTTTGATTCATCAGCTTCCGCAAATGTGGTTCCGGGTTCCGCGCTTAAAAGCCTCTACTAGCTTTTGTTAATCTTATGCAATGCCCAGAGATAGCTATGGCAATACTGAATCTTATATATTAATATTGTTGCCAGAAACAACTGAACACTCTTTTAAGTTCGTATAATTGTATGTTGATAAGGCTGTGGCAAGAACACTGCCTCTTCATCCGATTATCATTAAAATATGCTTATGAAAAGACAATTCTATACTTCATTCTTAACATACACGCTACTCCTTTATTTTTTTACACCGGTAAGCGGAGTTGCTCAGATTCAGCAAAACTTTTCAGTTTCAGAAATAAAAGAGCAAATCGCTGCACTCGGTACCGCCGGCTCTGTTTTATACGTCGCGGCACATCCGGATGATGAAAATACGCGGCTTATCTCCTATTTCTCTAATAAAAAACACTACAGAACAAGCTATCTTGCATTGACACGCGGTGATGGCGGACAAAATCTCATCGGACCGGAGATACGTGAACTCCTTGGAATTATAAGGACCCAAGAACTCCTTGCAGCAAGACGAGTCGATGGCGGCTATCAATATTTCAGCCGTGCCAATGATTTTGGCTATTCCAAGAATCCTACGGAAACACTGCATATCTGGGACAAGCAGAAAGTCCTTGCCGATGTCGTCTGGGTAATGCGGAAGACAAGACCGGATATCATCATCAACCGATTCAATGCCAATAGCGCCGGTGAAACGCATGGTCATCATACCGCTTCTGCTATGTTATCCGTTGAAGCCTTTAATCTGGCAGGCGATTCCAATGCATTCCCGGAACAATTAAAATACGTCGATGTGTGGCAACCCAAACGCATTTTCTTCAATACTTCCTGGTGGTTTTATGGGAGCAAAGAAAAATTTGCGGAAGCGGATAAATCCAATATGACTACTATCAATATCGGAAGCTATCTCCCTATACTCGGTGAATCCAATACGGAAATATCCGCTCGCAGCCGATCAATGCACAAGAGTCAGGGCTTCGGAAGAATGGGAAGACGCGGCGACCGATTGAGCTATATCGAATTAATCAATGGGCCGAATGTTAAAAACAATGATCCCATGTCCGGCATCAACACTAGCCTCAGCAGGATTGACCCGAGCGGAAAATTGGAAGAGGCTTATAAGCAATTCAAGTCGGAATTCAACATTTATCAACCGAAGAAAAGCATTGATAATCTCCTCGCAATTATCGATATTCTCAATAATCTTGAAGCATCTTACTGGCAGAAGATTAAGTTGAATCAGGCACATAAGCTCTTGAAAAATATCTCGGGTTTATATATCATGGCGGCTGCTGAATATGCAAGCTATACACCGGGTGACTCTATTGAGATAAATATAGAGCTTATCGCAAGAAACACCGATAATGTAAATCTACAATCTATTGTTTATCAAGGTAATATAATCTATAATATAAAGCAGAACTTAAAGCAAAATATTGACTGGAAGCATAGCTTTGACCTGAAAGTGCCGGAAAATATTGAATACACGTCCCCCTACTGGCTCAGGGAGCCGTGGACAATCGGAATGTACACGGTAAAAGATCAACAGATGCGCGGAAAAGCGGAAAATGGTCCTGCTTTATATGTGGATATAAAAGTCGCTTATGACGGCAAGGCCGTAAATTATCAATGGCCGGTAATTTTTCACAGCCCCGACCAGGTTAAGGGAGAAATTAAACAACCACTTGCCATTGTTCCAGCTGTGACGATGAATATCGAGCAGCCGGTGTATGTGTTCAGCAACAATGACTCCAAGCCGGTTTCTATTCTCCTCAAATCCTGGAAAGATGATGTGCAAGGAAGATTGGAAGTGTCGCTTCCTGATGGATGGACGGTAAAAGGTGTGCCGGCCGCAATAAAGCTCAATGACAAAGGCAGCGAAAAACGCATTCTCCTCCATCTGAATCCGCCGGCTCAAGCCGCAGAAGGGAAGTTAAAAGTGTCATTTGTGACAGATGAAGGCCGGTTTCACAAGCGCATGGACATTATCGACTACCCACATATCCCCAATCAATATGTCCTCCGTAATTCAGAAAGTAAAATAGTAAAACTCGACTTGAAGACTGCCGGAAATCTCATCGGTTATATAGAAGGAGCCGGAGATCAGATACCATTTGCATTAAAGCAGATGGGATATAAAGTTCATAATCTGACTGATGCAGAGATTCTCGGAGATAAATTGTCGCAATACGATGCAATCGTCACCGGTGTACGTGCCTACAATACCAATCCACGGATAAAAGTCTATCAACCACATCTCTTAAAATATGTCAGGAATGGAGGCACACTCATCGTGCAATACAATAAGACGCGCAGCTTGAATATCGACAATATCGGGCCTTATCCGATTACGCTTTCTCATGAACGGGTAACTGAAGAACATGCGGAAGTACGTTTTCTGCAGCCTGAATCACCGATATTAAATTATCCCAATAAAATCACCAGCAAGGATTTTGAAGGCTGGGTGCAGGAGCGCGGATTGTATTTTGCGACCAAGTGGGATAAACATTACACGCCCATTCTCGCTGCTCACGACAAAGGTGAACCGGATAGAAAAGGAGGAATGCTCCTTGCTCGATACGGGAAGGGATATTATGTATATACCGGATATTCCTGGTTCAGGGAATTGCCGGCCGGTGTTTCAGGAGCATATCGCATATTTGCCAATCTCGTTTCACTCGGGAATAAAGAAATTGAACAATGAAAGAATCCATTGAAAGGAAAAACCCCGATAAACCGCCGATACTCAACAGCTGGCGGAATATCTATATCTTTGTCCTTGCTTTCCAGGCATTGCTCATCCTTTTATTTGCATTAATCATGCTTTACTTTAATTCCTGATATGCATTACTTAGACTGGATAATCTTATTGAGTTCTTTAATTTTCATAGTTGCGTATGGGATTTATAAAACGCGGAAGATTAAGACTGCAGATGAATATCTCGGCGGGCAACGAGACCTGCCGTGGTGGATGATAGGCTTGTCGATAATGGCAACGCAGGCAAGCGCAATTACTTTCCTGAGTACGCCGGGGCAAGCCTATGAATCGGGAATGAGCTTTGTACAGTTTTATTTTGGTTTACCATTGGCGATGGTGATACTCAGCATTTTCTTCTTACCACAATTTTACAAGCTAAAGGTATACACGGCATACGAATTTCTCGAATCTCGATTTGACTTAAAAACGCGGACACTTACCTCCCTTTTATTCCTCATACAGAGAGGGCTTGCAGCCGGATTGACGATTTACGCACCTGCCATTATTTTATCGACGATTCTTGGCTGGAATCTGAACATTACCTGCCTTATCATAGGGGTTCTCGTTATTATTTATACCGTTTCAGGCGGCTCACAAGCCGTCAGTCAGACGCAGAAGCAACAGATGTACATCATCATGGTCGGTATGGTCATCGCATTCTGCTTATTGATTTATCAGATGCCCGAAGGTGTCGGTCTCGTAGAATCTCTGCAACTGGCAAGTGCATCCGGAAGGATGAATATTATTACCACAGATTTTGATCTTTCCGATAGATACAATATCTGGTCGGGCTTCCTCAGTGGGACATTTTTATTCCTCTCCTATTTTGGTACAGATCAATCACAAGTCGGTCGATACCTCGGCGGAAAAAGCCTCAAAGAAGGACGCCTCGGACTCATGTTTAATGCTGTAGCAAAGATACCGATGCAATTTTTTATCCTGTTGACCGGAGTTCTGGTTTTTGTTTTCTTTCAGTTTACACAAAGTCCACTGCACTTCAATCCCTCCAATGTCGATCAAGTCCTCGCCTCTCAATATAGCGATGAATACCGGTCCTTAAAGAAGGAGTACAGCATAAATTTTCAAGATAAAAGAGCTCTTGCAATGCAGATCGCCGAGTCAGACAATCCACCTACAACACTCGTAAAATCATATAATCAAGCACTGGATAAAGAGCAAGATATAAGGACTCAAGCCGATCAATTGATTAAGGCTTCAAGCCCTGGATTCTCAATCAATGACACCAAGGATACCGATTATGTCTTCATCAGCTACATCCTCCATTATTTTCCTATAGGAATCATCGGCTTGTTACTAGCTGTCATCTTTTCAGCGGCTATGTCGAGTACTGCTGCGGAACTAAATGCACTATCGACGACGAGCATTGTCGATATATATCAACGTCATTTTAAGAAAGATGCATCGGATAAGCATTATCTGAATACCTCCAAGCTCTTTACAGCCGGCTGGGGAATATTGGCATTGACATTTGCGATGATTGCAAGTTTATTTGATAATCTTATTGAAGCCGTAAATATCATAGGATCGCTCTTTTATGGAACAATTCTCGGTGTCTTTGTCGTTGCATTCTTTGTCAGACGCATCAAAGGCAACGCCGTATTTATTGGAGCGATCATTTCAGAGTTGCTCATCCTTGCACTGTATTTCTCATCCATTGAAATCGCATATTTATGGCTCAATGTCATCGGCTGTGCGCTTGTTGTAGTCATTTCATTTATACTCAACCTGTTCATGAAAAAACTGGATTGATTTATGGCTAGCTTAAAGGAAATA
This sequence comes from uncultured Saprospiraceae bacterium, assembly GCA_964436125.1. GTDB lineage: Bacteria > Bacteroidota > Bacteroidia > Chitinophagales > Saprospiraceae > CAYRFF01. The sequence goes on from CAYTBT010000006.1 coordinate 66,294, forward strand.
GAAAATAGGCTTCAATATTATGAAGCGACATCACGTGAGCTTGAACTCTCTAGTAAAGCTCGTAAAAATGCTATCAAAAATGTCGTCGCTTACTCGGAAAACTTCCTTTCCGATATCGATACGAGACCTACTTTTAAAGCACATCACGCCGATTCTGTCCTATCTGACAAGTGGAATCTCGACGACAAAAGTACCATAGAGGAAATTACAACTTTGATAAGTGAAGAAATGGACGGGATTGGGCTCAATCCGGCTTCCGGTGGACATCTCGGTTACATTCCGGGCGGTGGTATTTTCCCCTCTGCCTTGGGCGATTATATCGCTGCGATCAATAACCATTATTCCACAGTGCATTTTGCCGGTCCGGCGGCTGTCGAGCTTGAGAATTATCTCGTTCAATGGCTTGGCAAGGTTCTCGGTTTCAGCGACAAGGCGGTCGGTACGCTTACCTCAGGTGGCAGCATCGCCAATCTCCAGTCAATCATCGTTGCGCGCGATCATCACGACGTTATGGACGGCAATATTGCCGATTATTGCATTTATCTCAGCCAGCAATCGCATCACAGCCTGCAGAAGGCGTTTCGCATTGCCGGTCTGAAGAACTGCCCTATTCGTTTTGTTGAAACTGATGAGCATTACCGGCTGAATACCAATCATCTCAAGCAGCTCATTGAGGAGGATTTAGCTCAAGGCAAATATCCATTTTTATGTATCGCCAATCTCGGGACAACTGATACCGGAGCGGTTGATCCAATCGCTGACATATCCGCAATCTGCCGGAAACACAATCTCTGGTTGCATGTCGATGCCGCTTATGGTGGTTTCTTTAAGCTGGTGGAAGATGAACTGGATGTCTCTATAGATTTGAGTACGGTGGATTCCATTACTGTCGATCCACACAAATGTCTTTTCCTGCCTTACGGCACAGGTTCTTGTTTGTTCCGTGACGTAAATGACCTCTTCAAGTCCTTCCACTACTCTGCCAGTTATATGCAGGACACTAAAATGGAATCCGTTATTTCATCTGCCGATACAGGTATAGAATTATCGCGACATTTTCGTGGTTTACGGATGTGGTTACCCTTAAAATTATTGGGGATTGACAGATTCAAGGCAAGTTTGAAAGAAAAACTTTATCTGACGCGGTACTTTTATCATAAGGTACAGAAATTGGGATTTGAAGTTGGACCATATCCCGACCTCTCGGTGATGATTTATCGATATACCGATACGGATAAAAACCTTAACGAATTTAACAAGCTACTTATCCGGGAAATTCATAAAGACGGTGATGTATTCCTTTCATCCACGACCTTGGATGGCACGTTCTGGCTACGACTGGCAGTTTCCAATTTCCGTACACATAAGGAAACCATCGACAGGTGTCTGGCTATGCTGGAGAGGTGTGTGGAGAGGGTTGAGGGTAGCTTATAGTCATTGACCTTAGCTGAGTCAGGAAACTGAATACCTCCAGATTCCTGTCTCCTGGCCCCTGAGCCCTGGTTCCTCCGACGAAGTCGATCTTAACCTCAAGCCCTACTCCATATCCTACGCCCCGATTGCACATTGCACTTTGATAATTGCTCATTGCTCATTGTTCATTGTAAAAGCGTAACCGTTCCACTCCTCCTCACCTGCGTTCCGTCTTCAAATTCCACAACAAATGTGTAGGTAAAGACAGCCGGATTGAGTTTCTGGCCATGGAAAGTACCGTCCCAGCCAGCTTGCGATGATGAGGCTGGAATGTTTTTCACTTCACAGACGCGTTCTCCCCATTTGTTGTAGATAGAAAGGTGCTGTATCCTTACATTTTCGCTGCCCGGATAAATCTTCCAGACATCGTTGATGCCATCACCATTGGGTGTAAAGGCATTGGGGATGTAGATCCTTCGGTTTTTGTTGACGACAACGGTAACGGAAGCCATTGCATTGCAGCCGTTTTCATCGATCGCGGTGAGTGTGTAAGTTGTCGTGTGATCCGGTTTCACTAGAATCGAATCGCATGGATTGCACGGAATGGTATCTCCTTTATCTGTAATCCAGATTAAAGAAGCAATCGGACGCATCGGCGGCAGGATAAGTGGGGAAAGCATTGCACTATCTCCTATCGCAATCTGTACCGAAGCACTCATTTGCACTTGCAGGGGATCAGGATCGGTGATATTTATCGTATTGCTGACAAAAGAACAGCCATTGGCATCGGTGATGGTGAGGGAGTATTGTCCTGCTGCTAAACCTGTGAATGTACCGCTTTCATTTTGCTCTCCGGTACTTAAAATATAAGTATATGGAGTCGTACCACCAGTCACATTGTTTACTTTGATTTCTCCATTGGATTGTCCTGCACAAAGCGGTTGTATGGTACTGATATCCGCTGATTGGATAGTCGAACTATCGGCGGTAACGGTTACTGAGACTTGCGCTGTGCAGCCGTTGTCTGTATCGGTAACAACAAGTGTGTAAGTGCCGGCTTTGCTGACAGTCGGTTGTAGCGTTGTAGCGCCTGTCATGCCGGCTGTGGGCGACCAGGAATAAATAAATTCAGCTCCCTGTGATGATGCAGTAGCATCGATGGTTATTGTCGAATCTCCGCAAGTAAGTGTTCCATTTACAGTAGCGGATGCTGTCGGCTTTGTCGTATCTGCTTCAACGGTGACACTTGTTTGTGCGGTGCAACCATTATCTGTGTTGGTAATGATGAGTGTGTAGGTACCGGGAATAGTCACCGTCGGTTGCAAACTTGAAGAGTCCGTCATGCCGGCTCTTGGTGACCAGGAATAGCTAAATTGTGGCCCCTGTGATGATGCGGTTGCGTTAATCGTCACTGTGCTATCTGTACAAGTAATTTTATCACTTACAGTCGCCTCAGCAATCGGTAAATCATCTCCGGCATCAATGGTGATAGTGGCGGTGTCTGCGCAGCCGGAAGTGCCATTGGTAGCGATGAGTTGATAGGTTCCCGGTGTACTTATTTCTGTAGATGCTTCGGTCGGATCGCTAATCGGCAGACCGGGTGGAATGGATGTCCAAAAATAGGTCAAATTTGCCGATGAATCCGGTGTATAAAGCGTACTTACACTATCCTGACAACTTAGTTCCTGCAAAGTGGCTTTTACCGTGATATCCGGTATGCTGTACCAGATGACAGGCGTACCGTTGCTTGTATCGGCGCATATATCGGCCGGATCAATGCCGCCACTACCGTCATCATTTCCGACTACGGCGTTGATGTAATATACGACATCGTGGTTCATCAGACTTCCGTCAAATACAAAGCTCGGCGTAGTACTCGTGGCAATCGGATTTAAGATTGCAGAGGCAGAACCTTGATGAAGCACATAGAGCAAAATGTCATTTCCGTCAAGTGTGGCATTCGTTGTTGCAGGAATCGTAATTGTACCGGTACCACAAAGACTTGCTGTATCAGTTTGCATGTTTCCGGCTTCGGATGTGCAATTGCAATTGTGTGTACCTTGAAGGGTAATCGTATCACAAGCATTTTCGATGACAAAAGAGTAAGTGTTTCCCGTCGGAATCGGATTGGAAGCGAATGTATTACCTGTCAAAGTTCCCGCATCACCGGTAACGATATAGCCTGAAGGATCACCGCCATTTATCGTAAACTGCACCGTGTAAAAGGCATTATCAGCCGTACAGCCAATCTCTAAGCTGTCTGCACTGAGTGCGTCGAATATTCTTACACAAATTGTATCTGCAGCGGAGCAGTTCAGGATATTCGCCGTCAAGGCAAAGCAATAACTTCCGCGTTGAGTAACGATAACGGTCGTTGTATCACTTGTTTTATCGCTGAAAGTGGTAGTTCCCGGACCACTTAGCATTGACCAGGAGCGAGATTCTCCATTAGTAATCCCTTCAAGTGTAAATGTTGTGTTGCATGAAGTGATACTTGAAGTAGGAATATTGACAGTCGGTGGTGTTTTCCACAGCACCGCTTGACCCGGTGCAACGCTCAGGCATGGATCATTGAGGTCCACAGCTCCGCTGCCGTCGTCATTACCGACGATACGAGAGATGTAATAGACGATTCCGGTTTGCATAGGAGCAGTAAAACAGAAGGTGGAATCATCACTGATAGCAATGACATTGACAAGGCTATTGCCACTTCCTTCGTGGAGGGCATATTGCACGACATCGTTGTTGTCGAGCGTAGCTTCATCGAGTGGTGTCGCCGAAAAACAATCCGTTTTATCGCAAGTGATGAGTGTATCGCCCCGCATAGAACCGGCATCTGTGGTGCAATCGCAAACCTTGGTGAGAAGAAGTGTTAAAGGACCGCAGCCATTGGAATCGATTATCTGAATTGTGAGTGTATCACCTGAGCTTGTCTGTGGAGATGTGTAAACACTCGTATCGATGCTTCCTGAGCCGGAAATAATGTTATAAGGTGCCGTACCACCATTAATCTGAACGGTAGCTACATATTCTTGTGTAGCAGGAGAACAAATATAAGAAATACTCCCTGCGGAAAGTGTGTCAGTGAATGTAACTGCAACAGTATCACTGACAGGGCAAAGTGTTCCTGTAGCGGTGTAAACATAGCTGTATGTACCGGCTTTATCGACCGTGACAAGTGGATTCATCGAAGATGAATCGCTGAATGTTGTCTTTCCCGGACCGGAATATTGTGCCCATATACCTGTAACTCCACTTGCTTGCAATGTTGTTGTATGTTCGCAGATAATCGTGTCTTTTCCTGCACTTAATGCCGGTGCATTAAGCACGACAAGATTATGGCAAACGGTGGAATCGCCACAGGCATTGGAAGTTTTAATACAGATGGAATAGACACCGGTAGTATCATAAGCGAGGAGGACTGCAGTGCTATCGCTTCCCTCGAGTATTGTTACATCTGAAGGTACTGTCCAAGAATAAGAATCTGTATTGTCAGTTGGTGAAATTTGCCACCAAATAGAAGAACCGGAACAAATAGTGTCCACAACAGCAGAAAAGTCAGCTTGTGCCGGCATATAGTCGTAGGTATTAATCGTTATATCATTGCTTTGGAATATGCAAGACTGATTGCCGTAATTGAGAGTGAGTTCAAGATGATAAGTACCGGATGAAGAAACTTGCAGTGGATTACCGGTATAAACATAACCATTGTTTTGTTCATACCAGTCGTAAGTAAGGGACGCACCGGAAGAAGGTTGAGTAGTGACATTTGCGTAAGCGGTAAAAGTACCCGAAGTGCAGAAGGCAGAATCGATATCGATAAGCGCAGTAATAAGATTCACATTGACCATAACAGTAGTATCACAGCCACCATAGGCAGAAGGAAAAGTAACTTGATAGCTCCCACCAGAGGAAAAGGTTTGACCACCGATGGTAACGGAATTACCTGGGCAGATGAAAGTATCAATGGTGGTAGGGGGTGGTTCATTTTCGATAGTGAGAGTGAGCATGGCATCATACGTACAGCCGGCAGAAGTAGATTGTGGAACGCGATGCTGTCCACTAGAATTAAAGTTCTGCCCCATGAAGGTGTAGGGTAAATCGGTAACACAGATCGTATCGGCAAAGTAGGTGTCCGGCCACTCGGCTACGGTAACCTGGGTACAGACAACAGCAGAGGTGTCGCAATAATTAGCCGCTTTCACACAGACGTTATAGTTGCCGGGAGGCACATCCCAGTCAGTAAGGATGGGAAGGGAGGCATATTCCCCGGATAAAACATTATCAATATAGAGGAGATAGGAAGAATTCTGAATGGTATCGGGTTGAAGGATAAAAGGAACATCGGTTGCTCCCTGACAGATAGAATCGGGGGTGGAATACATGCTCGCTTGAGGGAGGATTGCAGTAGGATTCTGTGTAGCAACTGATCCTCCACCTTCATGGACTAGGATCTGAATATTGCAGACATCGCATGACCAGCAATCTAATAAATCAATTAAATATCGATGTCCGGGTATCGTATTAAAAGCAGCGATTAAGCTATCACCTTCAAATGTGCAATTGCATTTTGCCCAAACTGGATCTAAACCAACGCATAGTTTATCTATATTCGTTATGTCAAAGATTCCTACTTTAACGCCCATGGAATCACAGGGGAATCCCTGCTGATTAGAGTTTTCACACTCAAGTGGAGTAAATTCTATACGTACATAATCAGTAGCGGCAATAAAAGAAGTTTCAATTGAAATTATATCACCCAAAGAACAATAATCTTCGAAATCTGTCTTACCACTCCAAGCTAATACGTTTTCATGATTCACACATGTGCTATCAAGTACACTGAGGTCACATAAGATGGGTATTGAATCAATAATATCATTATCACATTCAGACATGCTGCTTCCTTCTCTTATTAACCAATATTCTTTGTCGTCACACTGTGCAAATAATGACAATGGAAGAATAAAATAAACTAGTATCAATATTATCCTGAAAATATGCATAATAACCGGTATTCTTATTAAAATCTACATGCAACAATAGACATCTGCTTGAATATTCATTTTACAATTGTCAGTACCACACATACTGCTACTAAATGAAACTGAGAAAATTATAATTCTGCATGCTGATTGATTTGTTGGAAATGGACAATATGTCGGTGGACACGGATCTGTATTTTCGTAAACATATCTTTGTAAAGAATCTACTACTACCGGATAATTAAGTAAAAAATGGGAAGTATTGAGGCAGTAAGGAAATATTTCTGAGTCTATCTGATCACAATTATTTATCACATCATCTTCATCAATTCCCTGATTGAGTCGACACTGCAGAAGTTCGGCCAATTTAGTGCAATAATTTTTAGCTGTTGATGTAGGTGGCAAATTCAATTGCAAGCAATCACAGTCTGCCTGCGTCGATCGTATCATAGCTTTCTCGTTCAGTGGTGTTCCAAGTTCAATTTTACTCTGCGTACAAGCTGTGATGAGCAATAAAAGAGTTAACGAAATTCCGGAAAAATAGATTAGTTTTTTCAAGTTCATAAATGTTTAAATTCATTCATAACAGGAAGATACGATTTTTTCATGAAAAGTGCAAGTGAGCTGCAAGCCAGCTGTTATTGGTTGTGCTATGTTAAATGAATAATTCTGCTCTTTATTGAATTAACTCAAATATAAATCTCCTCAATTATATATTAAATATATTTTTAATATATAGATAAAGATTGTACATTTACATTATGAAACATTTTCCTTACATATTAGCTTTATTTATCGGCCTAATAGCATATCAAGTAAATGCACAAAGTCCGGAACTAGATAGTTCAGCGTATAGTATGACTCCATTGTTTACCACAGGAGATTCTATAGTTCTGACAAGCACCGCAGCGGAACAGGTAATTTATCCGCATGTATTGAAGCAAAGGCAGACACTGTACTCTTTAAGCAATTTCTTTGGATGGGATGTATTTTCCCTCTACGATTTCAACCCTCAGTTAAATAAATCTATAGCGGAGATAGGTGATACAATTCTTGTTCCGGTTAATGTAGAAGATATTGTAAAGGTAAAGAATCCTTACAAGGCATATTATGAAGTATATTACAGGGTAAAAAAGAAGGACACACCATTTGCCGTAAGGCACAGGATGTTCAACATGAGTAAAGAACTGTTTTACGAGCGAAATCCATCAGCCAAGGACGAAATAGATGTCGGTTCTTATCTTTTTATAGGCTACTTCCCTATTCACGGCGTAAAAACGGACTCAATACTCAATTTAAGTCCATTAATTTCCAATGATCTCAAGAAAATGGCTACTGAATTTCACAAATACAAGCCTGAAATGCTAGCTGAAGCACGCGGGATGGCTTACTGGAATCCTTCAGCCAAGGGACAGCAAGGTTTTTATGCAATATGTAATATGGCGCCTATCAACTCCTACATTAAGATTACCAATCCGATGTATAACCGCTCAGCTTATGCTAAGGTCGTTTCACATATACCGGATAATCGGTATCAAAATAGGGTTATAATCATAGTTTCTTCCTCTCTTGCAAATTATCTTGGCGTAATGGATTCTCGTTTCTTCGTAAAATTAAGATATTTGCAGGAACAAGAATAATTATGGAAATATATAATAATATACTAGAGACAATCGGGGGAACTCCGATAGTCAGAATTAACAAATTGTATCCTGAATGTCCTGCTCAGATTTTTGTAAAGGTTGAATCTTTTAATCCGGGGCATTCTATCAAGGACAGAATGGCATTAAAAATGCTTGAAGATGCTGAAGAATCGGGCAAGATTAAGCCTGGTGGCACGATTATCGAGTGTACATCCGGGAATACCGGAATGGGACTTGCTCTTGCAGCAGTTGTGAAGGGCTATAAATGTATTTTCACGACCAATGATAAACAATCCAAGTCAAAGATTGATATTTTGAAAGCACTCGGAGCTGAGGTAATAGTCTGTCCTACTGCTGTTTCTGCAGATCATCCGGATAGTTATTATTCCGTTGCAGAAAAGCTCAGCAAAGAAATTCCCAATTCATATTGGTTTAATCAATATGACAACTTTTCCAATCGTCGGGCGCATTATGAAAGTACAGGACCTGAAATATGGCGTCAGACAGACGGAAAAATAACCGATCTTGTTGTCGGGGTAGGAACGGGTGGCACAATCAGCGGCACAAGCAAGTACTTAAAGGAACAAAATCCCGGAATCCGTAGCATAGGTGTAGATTCTTATGGCTCTGTGTTCAAGAAGTATCTCGAGACCGGGGAATTTGATGAAAATGAAATTTACCCATATCTCACAGAGGGAATCGGTGAAGACATCCTACCGAAAAATGTAGATTTTTCACTTATAGACCACTTTGAAAAAGTAACGGATAAAGATGGAGCAATATGGGCGCGCAGAATGGCTCGTGAAGAAGGTATTCTTATGGGTTATTCAGCTGGCTCAGCAATGGCTGCAGTACATCAACTCCAGGATCAATTTACGGAAAATAGTTTTGTTGTTGTTATTCTTCACGATCACGGAAGTCGGTATATCTCCAAGATATATAACGATGAGTGGATGAAAGAACAAGGTTTTTTATAAAAAAGGTTAATCTACACGAGTGGAAGAAGCAGTGTGTTTATAAATGCAATAGCTTTGTTTAAATACCGTTTATATGAAGGTAATGAAGAATATAGGGATTTTATTATTAATACTTGTTGGGTGTATTCAGTTGAGCGAAGCTCAAGATGTGCGGTTTTCACAATATTATGCCGCACCTTTATATATTAATCCGGCATTAAGCGGCGCTTATGATGGAAGTTATAAATTAACAGCAATATATAGAGATCAATGGCGTGGTACATTTAACGAACCTATCAGCACTGCAGGGTTCAGTGCAGATGCTCGTTTTAAAATGGGAAAAAGAGGTCGAGAAGATGCTGCCTCAGGGGGAATTATGTTCCTTTCCGACAGAACATCATTATATGATTTCAACACGACATTTATCGGATTGACCGGTGCTTTTCACAAATCTCTGAATGATGATACAAGATCCTACCTAAGTGCAGGTTTTCGCTTTTCCATGATTAATAAAGGGGTAAATTATGAAAATCTTACCTTTCAAGATATGTTTAATGGAGTAAGTGAGTTTTCCTTTCCGACCACGGAAAACCTTCCTATTAACACGTTGAGTTTTGCTGATTTATCAATAGGTATAAATTATAGTACCAAACCAAGTGCCAGATCACTATTCAGCATAGGCGCTTCTGTAGGTCATATCCTTAACAATAATATTTCCTTCTACAAAAATGAAGAAATAAGCCCGGGCGAGAAGAAATTTATTCAGGATGTACGGATTAAGAAGCTATACCATGTCGATGTACAATATACCTTTCCTGCATCGCGCTATCTGCAATTAAGTCCACGTATTTCCTGGAGGATGCAAGGGGATTTTATGGATCTCAGTATAGGAACTGCATCGCATCTGAGGTTCCGTGAGGACGCTAGATTTGCGATGCACTTTGGCTTATGGGGACGCGGTGTGAATTATCTAGACACATATCATTTTTCTACAATTACAGGCATGGTGGGATTTGAATATAATTCAGTCATCTTTGGCTTTTCATACGATGCCAATATTCCTGATTATATCAATTATGGGAAAGGTAGAAACACATTTGAACTCAGCATTTCCTATATCGGAAATTACACCAATAACGTTATCGTCTGTCCCACCCTATAAGTTTTGCTTAGGTAATTATTTATCATACTGATGCCTACCTTATGTCCAAATCATGCAACACAAGAGAGGTGCACGTTTTAAGTATTACCCAAAACATTCAATAGAAATGCAAAAGGAAGTGCAAAAGCCACAGAAGACAAGCACTTGCCCTGTGGAATATGACCACAGGTCATACTGCAAGCAGTATTCCACCGGGCAAGTGCTTGTCTTCAAAGGGTTTTGTGCTTATCTTCAATTTCTATTGCATGATTTGGGTATTATAGAATATCCTTGAATGAGCTCTATCAGATTAAAACTTCTTCTACTATTTCAAGGCCGTAGCCTATCAAACCTATTCTTTTCCTCTGGTGTCGGCTGAGCAGTTTAATTTTAGAAATACCGAGATCTCTCAATATTTGTGCTCCTACGCCGAAATCACGTTGGCTATCATTTTTCTGGATAATGGTATGCGAATTACTTTTATCCTTGGCCATTTCTTGTAGCGTTTTCAGAATAGGGCCTTGTTTACTGTGACGCATAAAGAGTAAAACACCCTTATCCGATGCAGCGAGTTTCTGCATAACCTTGTGCAACATTTCGCCATATCCTTTAAAAAGTGTCCCTAGAATATCTCCGGTTGCAGTATTGGAGTGGACACGGACAAGTACCGGTTCATCTTCAATCCATTCACCTTTTTTAATCGCAAGATGGATGTCACCATTGGTAATTTCTCGATATGCCACTACCTCAAAGTCTCCGTATTGCGAGCTTATTTCAACCGATTGAACGCGCTCCACAAGGCTTTCTTGTCGCATACGATAACGCACAAGGTCTTTAATTGAGATAATCTTCAAGTCAAACTTTTCAGCAATCTGCACGAGCTGAGGCAGACGAGCCATCGTGCCATCCTCATTTAATATCTCGACAAGAACACCTGCCGGATAAAAGCCCGCAAGCTTAGCGAGATCGATGGAAGCTTCTGTGTGACCGGTTCTTCTTAAGACCCCACCGGATTTTGCCTTTAATGGAAATATGTGTCCTGGCCTTGCAAAGTCTTCTGCCGTCATAGTCTCATCGGTCAGGGCTTTAATTCCAGTTGCACGATCATAAGCTGATATTCCTGTTGTACAACCATGTCCTATAAGATCGACGGAGATAGTAAAGGCCGTTTCATGCAAGGAAGTATTATCACTTACCATCATATTCAACTTTAATTCGTGAGCCCGCTTTTCTTCAATCGGTGAACAGATCAGTCCTCTCCCATGCTTAGACATAAAATTAATTATTTCCGGAGTAACACATTCCGCTGCACAGATAAAATCGCCTTCATTCTCTCTGTCTTCGTCGTCCACGACGATAATAATTTTTCCTGCTTTAATATCTTCAACAGCTTCCTCGATACTACTCAAGTTTGTTTCTGCTTCTTTGCGTGTCTTAGTATGCGTCATGAATCTAGCATTAATTACAATTAATCTTCATTCTTTCACCTTCTGGTTTCCACTTTCCACCTGACTTAACAATGCTTTCAGTGTATGAGTTGTCGCTGTCCAGCTAAAGTTTTTGAGGACAAAGGCACGACCTTGTTTACCCAATTTCAACCGACGATTCTTGTTTTCCAAAAGATTAAAGATACCGGAAGTAAATTCATTCAACGAATTAGCTTCAATAAAATTGGCTTTATTCATTCCGATGGAATCGTTAACCATTGTGCTCGTTATAATCGGCAGTTCCATTGCCATTGCCTCGAGAATTTTATTCTGTAAACCCGATCCGCTGAATAAGGGTGCTATGAATATTGCACCTCGATTATAGGCATCGCGGATATCATCAACCCAGCCTGTAATATGAATTTTGTCTGACCGGGTATTAAGCAGACTTTTACTAGGTCGTGCACCGGCAATTACAAGCTCCACGTCAGGATATTGCTTCTGAACAATAGGATAAATTTCATTGATAATGTAGCGCGCAGCAATTGCATTGGGTTCATATCCCATATTTCCGACAAACAATAGCGTATTATCCGTTCTTTGCGTTTTATCCGGAGTAAAATAACTTGCATCAACTCCATTCTGCACGATTTCTATTTTTGATTTCTCCGTTACATCTATAGCCTCTCTGTCTTGTTCAGAGATAATTGTCCGCCCATCAAAATCATAAAAAACATGTTTTTCATAGCGTTTAAGTCGTCGTGTTTCAAGTCCATAAATAAACTTCATAAAACCAGACCTTTGTTCTTTTCTCCGTGCATAATTCAAGGAAAAAGCATCCATATAGTCCAATACCTTGGGATGCGGCATTGCTTTTACATATTCTGCGGTCCTGACCAGCTGGCTATAGATAATGTCTGGCTTGAACTGTAATATGGCAGCTTGTAGTCGCCGTTTTATGAATGGATTGTAAAAATAAGCGACTTGGAAAGGCAAGATTCCGGGGATTTCATTGAGGAGGTTCAAGGCCTGCTTCCATTTCTGTAGTTTAAATACTTCAATCTCGCTACAATATTTCTTGACTTCTTCCTTGGCCTCTTGCGATACCTTATCAAAACTCAAGCTCAGCAACTGTATATCATAAATCTCTGATAATTCTATTATCTGGTGATATAGGCGTAATTTATCACCTTTTTCAATTGGGTATGGAAATCGGGAGCAGACAATACTTAACTTCACTACAGATAATTATAATTTATACTGAAAGTGATATATCGATATCTTCCTTCTGGCGTTTTTTATCGGGATGTGCGTTCAGATAATTTCTATATGAAGCAAGCAGTTGAGTAGCAATATATGTACTATTATATGTTGATTGAACAAATTTTCTAGCATTGCGCCCGATAAATTCAATCATCTCCGGATGTTCCGTGAGATAATTAAACATAGTAGAGTATTCTTCTGCATTATCAGCAACAAGAACCTCTTTCTTGTGGGTGGCAGGTATTCCTTCAAGTCCTATCGTAGTTGTAATAACCACCATCCCCAGCGCCATTGCCTCGATAATCTTTGCCCGCATTCCGCTTCCGCTCAAAAGAGGTACAATCATCACATTGTAGTTGCTCAGCCAGGTACGTGCATCATCTACTTCGCCATGAAATTGCGTTGTAGCCCGGATATAATTTTCTTTCTCTTGTGCGTTCCGTCCTGCAATATCCAACTTTAATTGTGGATGAGCTGCATGAATATCCGGCCATATCTCATTGAGAAACCATTCCAATCCTTCCATATTGGGAACCCAATCAAGCGATCCTATAAAGCATGGTTTAATCTCTCTATGAAGGTTCTGAATTTTCAAGGGAATGTAATCAGCCATCTCTACACCGATAGGCGCAACTGTGGCACCATTATTATAGCCCATTTTTCTGAATTTCTTCAAATCCCGCCCGGAAATTGCAACCAAGTAATCGTATTTGCTCAAGTATTCTGTTTCTGCATTCTGCAGTTTCTTGGTCAGGTACTTCAGATATAGTCGTTTAGGCAGAGAGCGAGTATTGGTAGTCACTCTATCCCATATTTCATGTTCAACATTATGCGCACGCATAACGACCAGTGCATAGGAATGCGCTTTAATCGTATCTATATACTGTGCAAGATAAAGAGATTCAATCTGTACTATGTCGTAGTCATTTTCCTCGAGCATAGAAATAAGCTCTTCCTCAAACTCCTTGCTTCTAAAACGCGTTAAATGGAAGGATTTCCGTGTAAATAGATTCTTTACCGCTCCCAGTGCCTTCACTTCATTATCCAAATACGTGCATCGTATCTCCTTATAATGACTGAATGAATCAGGTAATTTATCTATATCCGTATAGTGCTTGGAGGTGTTCATAGCAAGCAAGGATATCTCACAGCCAAGCTCCTTAAAGCCTTTACTGAGATATGTCACAGCTATTGATTCTCCATCTTTTAATGGATACGGGAATTTCTTACACAATTGAAGTATATGCATATTGCAATAAATTACGAAACAAAGGTACTAAAAGATCGCCCTTATTCCAATTTGTTTGTCTGTTTAAACCTATAGTATCCTTCCTCACGGATGACTTGAATAACTAAAACGTATGAGAGTTCCTATCTGCTGCCTACTCAATGATTATTTTTATCATATTGCTTATACTCTATCTTGAACACATCTTTTTGATATAATTTACCCTTACTCGATGTCTAAGAATCCCTACATTTGCGGAAGCTTACTTGTGATAATAGCTTAAGAAGGCTACTTCTATGGAATACGGCTCTGAAATAGTATATTTGCTTTCCTATTGAACAAGCCAGACAGATTTATGCCTATAATATCCGCAAGTAACATTTCCAAGTCCTATGGAAACCTCCAAGTCCTGAAAGGGATAGACCTTCAGATAAAAGAAGGAGAAATCGTTGCTATTACCGGAAAATCCGGAGCCGGGAAGAGTACGCTTCTACACATCTTGGGGACGCTTGACACACCGGACAGTGGAGACCTTGAGATGAATGGCAAGAATCCATTTCAGTTGAATAGCAAGCAATTAAGTAAATTCAGGAATAAGCATATTGGATTTGTCTTTCAATTCCACCATCTTCTGGCGGAATTTACAGCCTTGGAAAATATTCTGATTCCGGCTAGAATAGCTTCCTTTAACATCGATAAATATCGCCAGCGCGCTCTTGAGCTTCTCCATATTTTAAATATTTCAGATAGGAAAGATCATAAGCCCGGTCAGTTGTCAGGCGGTGAACAACAGCGTATTGCTATGGCTAGGGCTTTAATCAATAATCCCGATATCGTACTGGCCGATGAGCCCACCGGGAATCTCGACAATAAGACATCAGAAGATCTCCATAATTTAATCATCCGCTTGAGAGAAGAACTAGGTCAGACATTTGTTCTAGTAACGCACAATGATAAACTCGCAGAACTCAGCGATAGGCGGATTCAACTTTCTGATGGAGCAATAATCCCGTAAAATCACACAAGTGAATACCGCGGTTTAACTATCGGCTCCGGATAAACCAATTTCGGCAATTCCCATGCTCTCCGATCTTCGTCATTCCATTTCCACGGATAATGAATTAATTGTGCATCAACTTTAGCGATTTCCGGCACCCACTTTTTCACAAATTGACCCGACGGATCAAATTTTTCCGCTTGATGCACGATATTTATATATGCTTTTCCCGTCGTTTCATAGTAGCGATTAGCTATAATTGCCCAGTTGCCATAATTACTCGCCGGGTCGTAATCAATAAGCATACTTTCAAAGAACTCAGCCCCGTATAACCACGGTTGCTCAAGGTCATAGACGAGGAATGAAGCGAGCAAACGCCGTGATTTAGTCGTGAGATAACCGGTTCCCGTAAGCTTGCGCACGAGTGCATCTATGAGTGGGAGTCCTGTTTTTCCATGGATAAATTTCTGTGCGATTGAAGGATCTAGCTTAGATGAACTATGCTTTTCACCCGTGATTCCCTCATCGAGAAATATTTGATTCTCATATTTCTTTGCCATTAATCTACAGAAATCCCGGTATAATAAGTGATCGATGATTTTCTGGGCTTCATATATCTTAGCTTCCGCAAATGGATTTACGATTTTATACAACAACTTGGGACTTAAACAACCTGTGGAAATCCACGGAGATAAGTGGCTCGTATAATACCGTTCCAGAGCACCATTTTTCTTGTTCTTCTGAGCATCGGATTCCAGGAATTGCTCAACCATTGAAAGGCGTCGAATGGCGACATTCTCGCCGCCTTGCAGCTCTCCTATTCCACTCTTTTCTGTAGGAATTCCGGAACCAAGTTCATCCGGAATATCTCCGACTTTAATCTTTTTCAGTTCCGTATTTATATAATCCGGAGTCGGTATCGGCTCCCTTACCGGAACAATTTTATGCACTTCTTTTTTAAACTGAGTAAAGGTATCCGGAGTATGCTTTACAGGAAAAGGCATATCCGCTGTGTAAAAGAGCATTTTCCCGCGATTGGAAATCATTTCGGCACCGAGGGACCACATTTTTACCTCAAGTTTATTCTGAATATTGGCCTCTTCAGCAATACCGTCTCGATTACAGAAAATATAGCTTGCGCCACACTCCTTGCCTACTTGATATATTTCATCTTCTGCTATACCGTATCTGATAATCAGATTACTTCCCCTTTCCTTTAATGCTTCACGTAGTGCAAGGACGCTTTCAATGATAAAATCCTTCCGATACTTGGCTATTTTAGGGAAATCGTAGGAAGTCTCTCCCTCGTATAAACGTTTATCAAATACATATATGGGTATTATATTATCTACTTTTTCTATTGCCTTACTCAAACTCTCATTGTCGTGCAATCTTAAATCTTTTCTGAACCATAATATCCCGGTTCTACTACCTTGAATTGCCATAACATAGTTTGCTATTTAATGTCATTCACTTTACAATAAAATCATCAATTTGTTGATAATTCACTTGAAATCTTACATATTTGTTTCCGCTAAATTAGACATATTATGAATAAAAAGGTCCTTATTTTATTTTATCTACTTTTTCTCAGTCCATTATTATTTGCTCAGAATAGCCCGAAGGCTTATATAATTTACAATGCAGAGGGCGAGGCCATAAGCTGGGAAACGTTTATAGAAAAAACTTTTGACAGTAAAGTGATACTTTTCGGTGAAAAACACGATGATAAAATCGGTCATTGGCTCGAATATGAATTTGCGAAAGCTATTTTAAACCGAGGGGAAAACTGGATACTGGGAGCCGAGATGATTGAATTTGATCAGCAATCCATAGTGGATGAGTATCTTCATGGCTTTATTGTGCAGTCCTCCTTTGAAGAAGATACGCGCCTCTGGCCCAATTATGCCGACTACAAGCCTCTTGTAGAACTTGCAAAGAAAAAAGGAAGGGCATTTATTGCTACCAATATCCCACGCAGATACGCCAGAACAGTATATTATTATGGATTGGACACAATAAATAGACTCGAGGATGTGTATAAGAAATACCTTCCCAATCTACCGATTACAATTGACTCAACTCTGGAATCTTATGCAGCCCTACAAGATGGCATGATGATGGCACATACATCGGAAAAACGATACCTTATGCAAGCACAAGCAATCAAGGATGCTGTTATGGCGCATAATATCTGTGTAAATATTCAAGGTGATAAAAAACTATTGCATTTCAATGGCTCTTATCATTCTGATAATTATGAAGGAATTAATGTGTATCTGAAGGAATTCTGCAATCCTTCGATTACAACGATAAGTATGACTTCGTCAGCTGAATGTAAATTTCCTGACAAGTTACAGAACATTGCAGATTTTATTATTTTAACAAATAAAAACTTTACAAATGAAGACAATTAATTTAGGACTTATTCTAGCCCTTGCATTTACCGTAGGTTTAATGGCATGCGGTGATGGTTCATCTGGTAAAACTGCTTCCGGTAGCCCGGCTGCAGACTCACTATTTAATGAAGTTCTTGAATTGCACGATGCTCTTATGGCTGATATGGGGACAATTTCAAGTTTAACTGAAAAATTGCAGAAGAAACTGGATAGTGGCTCACTTTCAGATGATATTGCTACACATGTAAAAAATAGCAAGATTGCACTTGAAAAAGCGGATGATGCAATGCATAAATGGATGAAAAACTTTGATACGGACAAAAAAGCAGATGTCAAGTATCTTAAAGAACAATTATCACAGATAAAGGACGTCGAAAACGCTATGAATAATGCGATTGCCGACGCCAAAGCTATTTTTAAATAATGAATTTTATTTCCCGTAATTTAAGTCTGATCTGCTGTGGCATAATGGCTATCTTGTGCTTAAATACAGCATGCAATAATACCGAGCCTCTACCTATTTTAGGTAGGAAAACGGTGAACGATTCCGGAGACACTATTTATCACACGATTCCTAAGTTCTCCTTTATCAATCAGGATAGCCAATATGTCACTAATCAGACTTACGCGGGGAAGATTTATATAGCAGATTTCTTCTTTACCTCCTGTCCTACCATCTGCCCCAAGATGGCCGCGCAGCTCTTGAGGGTTTATAAAAAGTATAGGAACGATGATCGCGTATTTATCTTAAGTCATACCGTTGATCCCAAGCGGGATTCCGTTTCCGTCCTGAAAGCGTATGCAGATAAACTCGGCGTTTCAGCTGACAAGTGGTCATTTGTAACCGGCCTGCGTTCAGAACTGTATAATATTGCCGATGATTATTTTTCCATTGCAGTGGAAGACACCGGTGCCCCGGGCGGCTATAATCATTCCGGACGGTTCTTGCTTGTTGACTGGGATGGACGCATAAGAGCTTATTGTGATGGAACAGACCCTGTAGAGGTCAGTAAACTCATGGATAAAATTGATCGATTGTTAGTCGAATATGATAAGACCTTTCCGAAACAATAATGCTCAAGTCCCGCCACATTTCATTTAACAGTTTCCGTATTGCACTCGCAATTGCATGCATAAGCACTCTAGTATTCTTACTTTCATCTTGTAATAATGATGAATACTACCACGGTAAGGCACTATACGCCACATACTGCAGCAATTGTCACATGGAAGACGGCAGAGGTTTAAAACGACTTATCCCGGGCTTAAACGATGAAAATTATCTCAGTACAAATTTCCACAAATTACCCTGCATTATTAAATATGGCCTCGAGGAAGAAATCGAGGTCAATGGTAAAAATTACAAGGAATCCATGCCTGACCATCTCCAATTAACGGATGTACAAATTAAACATATTATTAATTATTTCCTCACGGAATTTACCGAGCTAGATCAGCGCATTACAGAAGAGCAAGTGAAAGAATCCATCCTAGCTTGTAACTGAAGGTTGAGAAAGATTTTGAGATTATTGACAGAGGAAATCTTATAAATATCTGAGATATTGTATCTTTAGCTCTTGTAAGAAATATATAATCAACCAAGACTTATGATTTTAAGGAAAGTTTACTTCTATATTTTAGGAATTGTATGCCTCGCAACGAGTCTGAATGCACAGTACACCATTGAGTTAAGCCTTGTGAGCCAAGCTACTATTTTAAATGAAGGTTGTCCGGATCAATTAATGTTTGTAATTACTCCGGCTGCCGAAGAAGATTTAAGCTTTGATGTGCGCATTGCCGGAATTGCAGAAAAAGGCGTTGATTATAATGTATCTCTAGGAGAGTCAATTACTTTCCAGAAAGGAGAAAGTAATATCGGAGTAAATATCTTCCCACTCGATGATAATAAAACTGAAGTTCCGGAAAATATATCCATTACAATAAGCGGAGAAGCACTGGAGTCTGATTACAGCTGGGAGACATTTATTCATGATGATGCTTCCATTAAAATCCTAGGAGTGGGAGATACCGTTCTAGCATGTCGAGATATCCCATTGGATGTAAGTGTTGAAGGAGAAGCCGGAGAATATAAATGGTTTCCGGCAGACCTCGTATCAGATTCTCTAGGCGATAGCACACAGCTCCTGCCGACAGAGGATGGATGGTTTAAAGTTGAGGGTAAATATGGGAGTTGCTCTGTATATGATAGTGTATATGTCGATCTCGTAGATCCCCAAGTAGATATTTCCACCACAGCGCCTAAAGCCTATTGTAATAAAGGCATCCTTGCGATTAATGCCACCACTAATTTCCCGGCACATTTTTCGTGGAACTATCCAGAACTTCTCGACGATTCCACTTCATTGAACCCGCAAGCCAACATCACTGAAAGCACTTTATTTATAGGCTCATTAAGCTTCTATAATTGCACGATAAGTGATTCTCTGTTTATCCGTATAGATTCCTTGCCCGATGACGGCTTAAAAGCATTACCACCTCTTCCCATTGATTGTACGCGTTATTGTGAAGGCGATGTCATTAAAATAACCGATAAAAATCTAGTAAGAGAAGAGTTATATCCATTCCTCGAGTATCAATGGGAGAAAAATGCATCAATTATCAACGGCATTGATACAACCGGAGCTATTCTAGTAGAACTCGATACCAATCGCACATACTATCGCACATCAACTAATGGTACTTGCACTAGAATAGACACGATAGATATAGGAGTAATCGATACCGATATTAAAATCTTTCCACAAGATACTACCGTCTGCTGGAAAATGCCCGTACAGGTCCATGTGAAGCCTGAAGAAGGTCTGGACGATATTGAATGGCAGCCTACTGAAGGCCTTAGCTGTACTGATTGTTTAGATCCGGTTATTACGCCCACTAAGACACAGACTTATAACTTTAAAGCAGTTAAATATGGTTGTTGTCCGGTTAAGGCATCCATAAGGATTGTCGTGAATATTCCACCTATTCCCATTGACCCTGTTATTACTTGCCCAGGTGTCCCGGTTCAGATTAATGTAAATGAGGAAGAACTCGGCTTATCCGACCCGGAATGGATCAATGGAAATAAGCTCAGTTGCACTGATTGCTTTGACCCGATGGCCAATCCCAATTCCCCCAGATCATATACATTACAAGCATTTGATGAAGAAGGATGTTTAAATATGGGCTCTGTCAATGTCTCCTTTTATGACTCTATCGATGCTACGCTCAATGTCGAACCGGGCTTAACAGTAAGCATCGGTGCTACTGTTACCGTCACTATTAAAACAAAAGAACCTCTTGAAAACACTGACTATAACTGGTTGTATAATGGCGACCCGACTACGCAGAGTGATAGTGTAGCGACTTTTACCATTATAAACAAAGGCACGGAAAATGTTATCACCGTAATTTATGTCGATAATAACGGCTGTACTCGACAGAAAACCGTCGTTATCACGGGCCAGGAACCAGAGGTTGAAATGCCCAATGCCTTTACGCCCGACGGCGATGGAAATAATGATTTCTTCAGACCGCTTTTTAAACGATCTCCTGTGTCACCGGACCTGATTAAGGAATTTGTCATTGTCAATAGATTTGGCCATGTTGTTTATAATAACGATAATCCGGAAGGCTGGGATGGCAGAATCCGCGGTACGAGGAAAGCTCCGCCGGATGTTTACCTGTATCGGGTGAAGCTCGTTTTACCTGATGGAGCAATCTTTAAGGCCAAGGGAGATGTTACTTTGATTCGATAGTGGTATTTGCGTAAGCTCAATAGGCTAGAATAAATGTATGAAACTAGCAAAGAAATTCTTCCTCACCGGCTTTATTTTAGCCTGCATGATATTCATTACCATCGGGATCTTAATCTGGACATCAGATGGTATAAATTATACCTTAAAAAAGTCTTATCACGCGAGTCCGGCTGACATTTTAAATACCTATGCCAATATGAAATACTGGCCTGAGTGGCAGAATGGGATTAAATCCAGTCGCATTTTCTCACAAGCCGGACAGAAGACGGTCTACAGAGTCCAGCGCCTCAATGACGGAATGATGTTCACGGATACGATATATCAAACATGGAGTGGCGAGAATTCCATTTCAATCCATATTGAAAATGAGCTTTACACCCTGGATAAAATAGCTTCCGCAAATGTCCTTACTGACAGCACTACCCTTCTTACTGTAAGTTATGATTATTATTCTGAAAGCAAGTTTCAGAACTTCTTACTCTATCTTATTAACAATAGCCTGAACAAGGAATCACAGGAAAGCCTCGACAGACTCGAAGCCGTAATCGATCAATAGCTAGAAAAATAAAGAACAACGCTTAAAGCTATAAGAGGAATTAAAAGGATTCAGGATATTGAAAAAGGGTTACAGTCAATAGACCGTAACCCTTTCCAAACTATTCAAAACTAGACCAGTTGAGATTATTTATCTTCAACTTCTTCATATTCCACATCTGTATAATCCTCTTCATCGTCAGAACCAGAGCCGGCCGATTCATCGGAAGCTGTGGAGGTATCTGTACCTGCATCAGCATTATTACCTGCTGCTTGTTGAGCTTGATAAATATCTTGGCTGGCAGCAGTCCATACATCATTCAGCTTCTTGGTCGCTGCTTCAATTTTATCAAGATCTTCTGCTTTATGAGCATCTTTTAACTCAGCAAGAGCATCTTCTATCGGAGCTTTTTTATCAGCCGGTATTTTATCGCCAAATTCTTTTAACTGCTTTTCCGTCTGGAAGATAAGAGAATCCGCTGTATTCAAGGTCTGAATACGTTCTTTCTTCTGCTTGTCTTCAGCTGCATTCTGCTCAGCTTCAGCTTTCATTTTCTCTATTTCAGCATCGGATAAACCAGTTGAGGCTTCGATTCTGATACTCTGAGATTTTCCTGTACTCTTATCTACTGCACTGACATTCAAGATACCATTGGCATCGATATCAAATGTTACTTCAATCTGAGGAACGCCTCGTGGAGCAGGTGGAATACCTTCAAGGATAAATCTACCTACAGTTCTGTTATCATTTGCCATCGGTCTTTCACCCTGGAGGATATGAATACCTACCTGAGCTTGATTGTCCGTAGCAGTGGAATAAATCTTTGACTTCTTGATGGGAATTGCCGAATTGGCTTCTACCACGACATCATAAATTCCACCCATAGTCTCAATTCCGAGAGATAATGGCGTCACATCGAGAAGAAGTACGTCATTTACATCGCCGCTTAAAACACCACCTTGGATCGCAGCACCCAGAGCAACAACTTCATCCGGATTTACACCTTTGCTTGGTTTCTTACCGAAGAAATTCTCAACCGCTTCTTGAATCTTGGGGATACGTGTTGATCCACCCACAAGAATTACCTCATCAATATCGTTTTTACTGAGATTGGCATCAGAAAGCGCTTTTTTACATGGCTCAAGTGTCTTCTCCACAAGCTCGTCGATTAATTTCTCAAATTCAGGGCGCGAAATCTTGGCAACGAGGTGCTTGGGAACACCATCAACAGCAGTAACATACGGCAGGTTGATTTCCGTTTCACTTGCGGAACTCAACTCGATCTTAGCTTTCTCTGCAGCATCTTTTAATCGTTGCAATGCCATCGGATCTTTTCTCAAGTCGATTCCTTCATCTTTTTTAAACTTCTCCGCCATCCAGTTGATAAGAACTTTATCAAAGTCATCGCCACCGAGCGCTGTATTTCCATTGGTCGATAGCACTTCAAATACTCCATCGCCGAGATCGAGAATGGAAATATCAAAAGTACCTCCACCTAAGTCATACACAGCAATCGTTTTATCATCAGACTTATCGAGGCCATACGCAAGCGCTGCAGCAGTAGGCTCATTGATAATACGCTTTACATCCAGCCCTGCTATCTCACCGGCTTCCTTTGTTGCTTGACGTTGTGAGTCATTAAAATATGCCGGCACAGTTACTACAGCACCACTGACTTCAGTTCCGAGAAAATCTTCAGCAGTCTTTTTCATCTTCTGTAGAATCATGGCAGATATCTCTTGAGGAGTATATAACCTATCTCCTATCTTGATTCTTACAGTATCATTATCTCCTTTTACCACTTCATAAGGGACATCATCAATACTGTCTTTTACTTCGCTGTAACGCGCTCCCATAAAACGCTTTATGGAAGATATAGTGTGTTCCGGATTGGTGATTGCTTGTCGCTTTGCAGGATCACCGATCTTGCGCTCCCCATTTTCCAGAAAAGCTACAATAGATGGTGTAGTGCGCCGACCTTCATTATTAGTTATAACTTGTGGTTCTCCGCCCTCCATCACGGCTACAACGGAATTAGTCGTTCCTAAATCTATTCCTATAATTTTTCCCATACTATCTAATTTTTATTTAGTTTTCTTAATATAAATACGCTTAGATGTATGCAAGCTGCGTGCCATTGCTCATATATGACAGGAAGGCAGCATATATAAGGCATACACCCCGATATTCTGTCAGGTACCTTATTATTTATGACAAGGAGACAGTTTATTGCTTGAAGTTCAAGCCTTCTGTAATGGAAAATGAGTTCAGTGAATCAATAGTCATCTGCGATAAAGCGAATGGACCGCTCTGCGCACTACTAGATGAACTGAATAATCCTCTACCTTTCTCGATATTATTAAATAGCGGAATAATTGAACTGCTCGTTATACCGGAATTCAGGAGTTGAATTTCTTTATACTCATTCAATTCATTCCCATAGCAATTCACCTGAACATATACTGAATCGATCTCGCGATATACTTGAGTACTCGGCTCTAGTGTCTCACTGAGCTTGGTGTAGAATAAAATAGGCGGGAACTTGATATCATACTGACTCTTGTATCTATCAGAATACACCGTCTGAGGAATACGCCTGAGCAATTTATGGCTTTCAGCATCATATTCTTTAATCACATACTGTAAACTCCCGATAAAATAGGCTATTTCCTCTTGGTTTATATCAGAGAATAAACGGAACCTTAAGATTTCTTTAGGAAGTATTCTCAGAGAACTCACACTTACATTATTAGGATAAGAAATGCGGATAGAATCAATGACATTGGTCTGCGCAGAAGCTAGAATTGTATCCGCATCAGCATCAACTATAATAAGTTTGGCTATTGAGTTATCATCAAAGTTCAATTTACTATTCATAACCTTGTATAAATAATTGGGAGCTTTCGCAAATGCTCCATCGCCGCGCTTATAACCCTCCTTATTGCCATCTACTCTTTTCAGTGTTATCACTTGCCCGTCACCATTGATATCAGAAAGTTGCACGCTGATATTATCGTAGTAAAGATTGGACGGATCTTGTGCAAGTTCAGCAGGTGGAACATTAGGATCGGCAAATGATTTTTCAACGCGGATATAGGTTGCGCTATCAGACAGATTGATTAAACCATATACAATCGGCACATCCTTCCCCTCACTCAACAGATCTATCTCATTGTCACAGGAATATAAAAACAGGCTTAAAATACTTAGGCTAATTAAAGTAAATTTTCTCATACAAATCTATACATTTGAAACTTATAACGTGCATTTTCAGTTAAACGATACAAATAAACGAAAGATTTATCAATTTATGTCAATTCACAGTAAAGTTAAACGAGTTACCACCCACACTCTCCAGAAAATGAAGGACTCCGGGGAAAAGATTTCAATGCTTACCTCCTATGATTATTCAATGGCAAGGATTGTCGATGAAGCATCAATTGATGTTATTCTCGTGGGTGATTCAGCCTCCAATGTCATGGCAGGCTACGAGACGACCTTGCCCATGACGCTCGACCACATGATTTACCACGCACAATCCGTTGTAAAAGCGATAAATCGCTCCTTGGTTATCGTTGATTTACCATTCGGAACTTATCAAGGCAACTCCAAGCGCGCCCTAGATTCCGCAATCCGCATTATGAAGGAGTCAGGTGCTCATGGAGTAAAGCTCGAAGGCGGTGCTGAAATAAGTGAATCAGTGAAGCGGATACTTTCAGCCGGAATCCCGGTGATGGGACATCTGGGATTGACACCTCAATCAATCTATAAATTCGGAACCTATACCGTCCGAGCCAAGGAAGAAGAAGAAGCCAATACTCTGCTCAGCAATGCCAAGCTCCTCGATGAACTTGGTTGTTTTTCTGTCGTGCTGGAAAAAATCCCTGCACATCTTGCCGGAGAGGTCACAGAATCAGTATCTATGCCTACCATCGGTATCGGCGCCGGCAGTAAAGTCGATGGCCAGGTTCTCGTCATTCATGATCTCCTGGGCATTACCAAAGATTTTAATCCTCGCTTTCTCCGTAGATATGCCGATCTTTACGAAGTCATAAAAGATGCCGTTGAAAGGTATATTAAAGATGTCAGAAGTGGTGATTTCCCATCAGATAAAGAACAATATTAATAGGCTACATGAAAATTCTGAAAATAAGTATTGTCGGCATCGTGCTGGTTGTCGGAATAGTCGGTATTTATCTCGCTGCAATAATCTTCTCACCGAGTTCTGAATACTCAGGTGATAAAATCGTAACGATTCCTACAGGCTCGAGTTATGAGGAAGTTTATTCCATTCTGGAGAAAAATGATATCAAATTAAATGAATGGGCATTTGACCTTATCTGTAATCAGATGAATTATGTCGATAATGTAAAACCCGGTAGATATAAAATTCCCGAGAATAGTTCAATGATAGCTATCATCCGCCTATTGCGTTCCGGGAAACAAGATGCCGTTGAAGTAACTATACACAGGGAAGACACGCCCTACGAGCTTGCCGGAAAGATTGCCAGCTACCTGGAATTTGACTCAAGTCAATATGCTCATGCCTTTACGAGTGACTCGCTATTGAGTATCTACGATCTGGATACGACTTCTTTTATGTCTTATATCATCCCCAATACCTATTTCATGTACTACAATGCCGGGCCTCAAGACGTGCTGGAAAGGTTCATCAGAGAGCACGACAAATTCTGGCAGCGAAATAATCGCATTGAAAAGGCACAGGCTATGGACATGACACCTCTTGAAGTCTATACTCTCGCTTCCATTGTCGAGCGCGAGTCTCAATATGCACCGGAAAGACCACGCATAGCTGGTGTGTATATCAATCGATTGAATTCAGGTATTCCTCTTCAAGCTGACCCCACCGTGATCTATGCCATGGGCGATCCCGATATACACCGAGTTCTAAAAAAGTACCTCGATATTGATTCTCCCTATAATACATATAAATATGCAGGATTACCACCGGGACCTATCGGTACGGCTTCAATTTCAAGTATAGATGCCGTGTTAAATTATGAACATCATGGTTTCTTCTATTTCTGTGCCAAGGCTGATAATTCCGGGACACATGCTTTCGCAAAAACGCTTGCCGGTCACTTAAGGAATGCACGGAAGTTCCAGCGATGGCTCGACTCGCAAGGAGTTTATCGATAGTAAAAGCCGATATCTAGGAAGGGAAAATCCTTATCTCTGTATATTCCCCTTTATGGGATACAGCTATTGACAGAAGAGCCTGGCCATTTAACCTTGTATTATAATCTCTCCTTACTTCACAATTGAAAAGTAGGCCCGAACTGTGGATTTTATTCCTTTTCTACTTTTCCCAGAAGGACGATGAGGCCATTGTCGCCATGAGTCGGAGTACCGGTTATCACCATCTGGCTTCCATTGATCTGAAAATTCCACTCAGAAACATCAAATCCATAATCATTGGGACGTGGATACAATTTTAAGATTGCGTGAGGCATATCAAGAAAAAATACGCCACGCGCAAGTTCTGTCGCCGTAGAATCATACACATAAAATTTCCCATCTGTCATAAATTCAAATGTTTTGTTGCTAAACCGCTTTTTGCGCTCAGCATCACTTGTATAAGCACCGCTCACACTCCAGTTGTTATTGGTGAGAAAATTGGCTTCAATGGGATTTGGTCCGGGAAAAGTGCCTTTTTTAAGCATTCTCTTATTATCTTGTGTTGAACTTGAGGCAGTATTGACCTGTACTTTACTGCTTACTTTCTGCTCCGTCATCGGTTGCGTATCTGTCTGCTCCTTAGTTGAACTATCAGTTCCACAAGCAGAATATAAAATCATACAGAGCAGAAGGAATAAGGTATTCTTCATTTTCATTATTTTTAATGAGCGTTCATGAGTGAACTAGAAATGCATTGCGATATTGCGATTGCCAAATATAAACTTTTTCAGAAAAACGATAAACTTTTACTCGCTTGTAGTGGCGGAAAAGATTCAGTTGCACTACTCCACTACCTCGTACATAAAGGATACTCCCTTGAAGTAGCTCATGTAAATTATCAACTGCGTGAAGAAGCAGATGCCGATGAAGAGCACGTCAAAATGCTCTGTAGAAGGCACAACTTGCCATTCCATGTTCATCGCGTTGAAAAATCTTCTATTCCCCGGAGCAATATCCAAGAATGGGCAAGAAATGTGCGCTATGATTTCTTTGATTCAATTCTGGATGAATCCCCTTTGCAATATCTATTGACTGCACATTCACTCAATGACTTTACAGAATCAATCCTCATGCATATGGCCAAAGGCAGAAACCTCCGACATAATGCCGGCATCGCATTCAAATACGGACGAATCAGACGTCCTTTACTCTTGAGCTCTTCAACTGAGATATATGCCTACCTTGATTTACATCAGATCCCATATAGGACAGATATAAGTAATCATACGGACAAATATGAACGCAATCGTGTACGCCATAAACTTATCCCTGCCTATCATTCTATATTCCCGGATTTATTTAAGGGAATGAGGCGATTTATCGACACCACTGTTCTTCATAATTCGCTTGCAATTCACGGATACAATCATCTTAAAAGTAAGGTGCTTAGCCGGCGAGGAAATGTAGAAATTATTTCATTGGATGAGGGGTATTCACGGAATGTTATAAGGGCATTTCTATATGAACATCTCCTGAACTTTCAATTCCATCCGGATCAGATTAACCAGCTATTGGTGGCAAGTACAGGCAAAATTATCAGGTCTGAAGAATATGAAGCTTTAAAAAATAGGCAGGAAATACATTTGCGGAAGCAGAAAAAAATGAATGATACTCCTTCTGAAGTTCTTATATATTATCCCGATAGTACTGATACGCAGACATATCGCATAGGTGAATTCGAATTTACAATCAAGGAAGGGAAGGCATCAGTCGACTGCAGAGCAAAAGCAGAAAATGTCGTGCTATATAATCGTCAATTTCCACTGCACATACGGAAATGGCGTGCCGGCGATAGATTTCAACCTCTAGGAATGAGTGGCCATGTCAAAGTCAAGAAATTTCTCACTGACCTGAAACTTTCGCTCTGGAAAAAAGAAGAAACTCAGGTGCTCGTCGATGCGGAGGGAAAAATATTATGGCTTATCCCCTACCGCATTTCTGAGATGATTAAATGTGAGCCGGAACTAGATCCATCGGATACTTTTACCTTCTTATGGAAAGAAGTCAAAGACTCTTAAAATCATGTGCGAGGCGGTTTATCACCTTGCGCGATAAGCGATGATTTCCATCAAATTGCAACTGTTTAAGCCTTAAAACTTTCAGGTCATCTCGTTGATTAAAAGCCGCTATTCGTTCATCGGTCACAAATTCATCCTGCTCGCCATAAATATAATAATTTTGAGACTGTTGCCAGTAATCGGATGCCTCTATGTAACTCAGGTCTTCCGGTGGCCAGCCTGCCCACAAAATGATGCTGTCAACGCGTGGCCGGCTATAATGCAACCAGCGCATAACTGTGGCCACGCCCTGGCTGAAGCCCAGAATATGTACATTTTTTTCATTGGTATCAATAGCAGCATAAAGCTTATTCAAGAACTTTATCTGATCCTCAATTTCAGTGAGTCTATAGCGTTTTGTCATCCATGAACAGGCTACTTCTCCATCGTGTCCATGGGCATAAAATCTACTTAATCCTTCAGGTGCAATAATTCCATTCGCCTGTAAATCCAATACTCTGAATGGTTGAATAAAATCATCGGCTTTCTGGGCATATCCATGAAACACAATCCAGATATCTCTAGCTGTATCAAAGTTCCCTTCTGTATAATATGCCGCTGTTCGCTCTGTTTTTAAAAAGTGTTGTTTCATGGATGCTTTTGGTATAAATTAATGTTGCAATAGCAATGCAATTCGGAAAAAATTTATGTTTTGCAACACTCCTGATCATGGTGCAGAATTCTCAATAAATCTCCAGCTGTTATGATCTTTTTTATACGCATCATAAAAGCCTGATGGCACATAAGAGGGCACATCAGTTATCGGATCATATACAACGCGCAATCTATCAAAAATAATCAGGGTTTTCTCTGGTATATAATGCATCAATGCACCTGAACCAGCAGAAAATTTTGATACAATTCTATCATATTTCTCATCTTCCTTCACAAATGCATCGATTCCAAAAACCGGTTGGCCATCCTTTATTTTAAAGCTTTCTGCAATGTGTTTCCAAGTTGTCTTGTCCACTACGCCAGAGCCGATCAAGATATAAGTTGAATCTTCCGGAGCTCCGTATCCTATGATATCCTCATAAACTACTCCTATCCATTTATTCTTCCCTAGCACACCTTGTTGCGGAGAGCCTATAAACTCTGTAACGTCGTTTAATTTCACAGGTCGGTCTCCTCTTTTCTGGAATATTCCATAGAATTTCCCTCGTCCTGTCGAATCAATTAACTGCCAGGTAAACAATCTAAATGTACTGTCCTTTTCATAAATAAATTTCACACCCGGCATCTCCGGATATTTTACATGAAATGAGCTATCGTCACTTAAACTATGATAAAGGAGAGTTGCTAAGTTTTCTTCAGCAATGAGTCTGTGTTGTGCAATAGAAGCATGGTGCATAATATCTGCATACCAGGAAAGAGAATCCAAGCTGCTATCCAATTGAGATTCCTGGCTATGAAGTCCCGCTGTAGGCACTATGAGAATCAACAGTAAATAAACTAGTTTATTCATCTTATTTTCTTTCAACTATAACCTTATACGGAGTAGGAATATTATACATCAAATAAACTATCCTAGTACCTCGTGCGTGCAATGCTCCAGAGGCTCAGACGTAAGGATCTTTTGCTTACGCAAATGAGAATAGTCCTGGCTTGAAAGAAACATATAATTGAATGTAAAGCTGTCAAAGGATTCTCCCGAGCGGATTCCGAGCATTGATAAATTTAATCTCTATGATAAAGTGAAACTCTTGCCTGCTTTCCGGTAGGAAATATCTGAATTTACCATGAAAAAAGGCGACATTATCCCTAGTAATGCGAAGATAATGTCAGCCTTCAATTCTTCCATAGATATTTTCAATGAACTGCACTCCTGGCCTAAATATCCATTTTGTTATAGGCGTCCATTACACTGCGTACATGATCAGCAGATGTATTAAGCAAGTCCATCTCTTTGTCATTCAGGTCTAGCTCGATAATTTCAGCGATTCCTGTGCGATCAAGCTTAACCGGCACACCGAGATAAACATCGTTCATACCATATTCACCATTCAACTTAACACAGCATGGGAAGATGCGGTTTTCATTTCTCACAATAGCGGAAATCATCTGCGCAGCGGCAGCACCAGGCGCATACCAAGCAGAAGTCCCCATGAGTTGAACGAGCTCACCACCTCCCATCTTGGTGCGTTCAATAATTTCTCCGAGT
The DNA here is from genome assembly GCA_964436125.1 of uncultured Saprospiraceae bacterium. Taxonomy (GTDB): domain Bacteria; phylum Bacteroidota; class Bacteroidia; order Chitinophagales; family Saprospiraceae; genus CAYRFF01. Next base: position 97,456 of record CAYTBT010000006.1, read on the forward strand.
CGAGTACTGTCTATCAGTTCTGTAACCGGAATACCGGCAACTGAAGTATAACGCGGAAGAGGAACCATTGTATCTCCATGTCCACCCATAAGTACGGCTTGAATATCTTTGGGTGAAACCTTTAATTCAGAAGCGAGGAAAGCACGGAATCTACCGGTGTCAAGTACACCAGCCATTCCAAATACCCGATTGGAAGGTAATCCAGATTGTGTATGTGCAACATAAGTCATCACATCAAGAGGATTGGAGACAAGCATGATTATAGGATCATCTGAATGCTCGAGAATCGACTTGGTAACGGAAGTAACGACCTTAGCATTGGTGCTGATAAGGTCATCTCTGCTCATTCCGGGTCTTCTTGCTACGCCGGCAGTAATTACGACGATATCAGAATCTGCCGTGTCTTTATAATCATCAGTTCCGACTGTTTTGGTACTGAAATACTCAATAGGTGCTTGCTGCCATGTGTCCAAAGCTTTTCCACGTGCCATATCACCTTTTATATCCAATAATACTACTTCATCAACGAGGTCTTTACGAGCAAGGACATTTGCTACTGTTGCTCCTACATTTCCCCCGCCTACTACGGTTACTTTATTCATTATTCGTGTTAATTTAATTAGAAATGAAGGTCAAAAGTACGTAATCTCAGGATGAAAATCAAGCTATACTTCTTTAATAAAATGAGGTTTTTTACAGATTATTTCATAATTTGCGTGCCAAAGGAATACAGAAGTAGCTCTTTATGTAGTCTTGGCGGTAAATATCGGCTCAAGATAGTATCGCATACTGAGAAAGAACATTAATTTATTCAGGATTTCTCCATATCAGAAGAAGTATTCTAAGACAGAAAGAATACATAATACGGCTGCATTTATCTGTTTAATAAAGAAAGTAATCAATTTTAAGAATATATTAACAAAATACCATAAAATAGCTTATGAATAACCTCCTATCAATATTCACAATTTTGTTCATCTTCGGGACATTCAATGCGAGTGCACAGAATTTCTGCGGCACCAAGCCATATAAAAGTAAATCCCTCATAGAATTTCAGAATATGGAAAAACCATGGGTAGATATGCGCTCCGATGATACGATCTATGTAAAAACAGTTCTACATATCGTAGGTCGAAATGACGGTTCGGGATATATCAGTCTTCAAAATGTCCTTGAACAAGCATGTAAAACAAACAGAATTTACGGAAAATTTGGCATCCATTTTTACATTGCGGATATCCGCTACATCAACAGTAGCAGATATTATGACCACAACTTCAGTATCGGCCATGAAATGATGAGAAAATACAAGGTAAACGGTGCCGTAAATATCTTTTTTGTCGGAAATCCGGCCGGAAACTGTGGATACTATAGCGGAGGGCCTGATTGCGTAGCACTTGGAAACAACTGCGTTACACCTAATTCAACCACTTGGGCACATGAACTAGGCCATTATTTCTCCTTACCGCATACTTTTCTCGGTTGGGAAGGGAAAGACTATAATCCCAATGTCGCTACACCGCTGAAGGTAAATGGTCGGTACACTGAGACAGTAGATCGCAATAATTGTAGCTATGCCGCTGATGGATTCTGCGACACACCACCGGACTATCTCAGTTACCGATGGCCATGTCGAGGCAATTCTACGAGTCAAGTGGTTCAGACAGATATAAATGGTGAAGAGTTTCGTTCCGATGGCTCCTTAATTATGAGCTATAGTGGCGATGGATGTGCCAATAGATTCTCTGATGAACAGATTCAAGCCATCAGATATAATATACTTACAACAAGAAATATCAAAGGTGAAAAGCCGGACATACCTATCATTAACGATACCGAAATATCGGGAATACAACCGGCAATGGATGCAACCGTTTATTTTGATAATGTCGTCTTCTCCTGGGACGCAGTTGAAGGAGCTGCAGGCTATGTTCTTGAATATACCAAACTCTCCGAGTTCAATAGTCACTCGACCAAGGTATTTCTTCAAGATACATTCTACATTCCAGATACCATTTTCCCTAGCTGGCATACGGTGTACTGGCATGTTAAACCTTATGATTATTTCTCCTACTGCAATAATAGTTTCAGTGAGAGATTTAGCTTTAATACACAGACTACAGCTACGAGTTCACCGGCAGTTAAAAACGACATCCAAGTCTTTCCCAATCCGATTGAACCATATCAGACAATGCAGATAAGGTCTGAAAAGGGATTTGCACACGATCTCAAGGTCATTATCTATAATACCACCGGCGAAATAGTACAGAAAAAACACTTCCAAGGGAATCTGGGCAACCTCATTTCCATGAATATCAGAACTCTGGAGCCAGGCTTGCATTTTGTCAGACTTCTGTCTAGCAATGGCAGCTCACTCCACAAGCTCATGATATTGCGTTAATCCATATTTATGAAATGGAATAGATTATTTATTCATTCAAAAATATTAAACAATGGCTAGCGATAAAAAGTATGCTGCAATTCACTATCAGAAGTACTTGCAGATTGACAAACTGCTCAGTGCACAAGAATTGCGCAGCGATAAATTAAATGATCACGCACACGATGAAATGTTGTTCATTATCATCCATCAAGCGTATGAACTCTGGTTTAAGCAGATTATTTATGAAATAGAATCGGTCAGAGACGATCTCTCGGCAGACCAGGTTGACGAGAAGAATATCGGAAAGATAATCTATAAACTCGACCGCGTTGTTAAAATCCTGAAACTTCTCATAGAACAAGTCGATATTATCGAAACAATATCACCGATGGACTTTCTGGATTTCAGAGATTATCTATTCCCCGCTTCAGGTTTTCAATCCTTCCAATTCAGAAAAGTTGAAGTCTTACTAGGGCTGGAAGATGATCACCGCGTCCTTTATAATGATGAGCCATATTACAAGGCATTTCAACCTAAGGAACAGAAAAAAATCAGATCAATCGAAAAGGACGACACCTTAAAAAACAATTTATTAAAGTGGCTCGAGCGCATTCCTTTCCTACAATTTGATGAATTTACCTTCATTAAAAAATACAAGGAAGCACTCAATAAAATGCTCGATGCGGAAAAAGCGGCAATTAATCGCAGTGTCTATCTCGATGAAAAGCAGAAAGCAGGCCGACTGCAGATGCTCGGGAATACACACACATACTACAGAACGGTACTCGATGAAGATTATCACGATGAACAGGTAGAAAAAGGAAACCTCAGCTTCTCGTATAAGGCGACATTGGCCGCTTTATTTATCAAGCTTTACAGGGATGAGCCTATTCTCCATTTACCCAATATGCTCCTCGATAAAGTCAGAGAAATTGATGAATACCTTATCGCATGGCGACACAGGCATGCACAGATGGTTCTCAGAATGCTCGGCAACAAGATGGGAACCGGTGGAAGTAGCGGCCATAAATATCTAAGTAAAACAGCAGAGAAACATCATATCTTCTCAGATATTCACAATATCTCTACACTGATGATTCCGCGATCTTACCTACCGGCATTGCCGGATAAATTAAAAGATGCCTTGAGCTTTCATTTTACCGTAGAAAATGAAGAGGAATAATGAAGTTTCTGCAGAATTTTATCAACAATAGTTATTCCGATCCTATCGATGGCGAGTGGATTGAAAATGTCCGACCCGCTACAGGAAAGGTGTATAGCAAAATCGCTTCAAGTAATGAAAAAGATGTTGAGCTTGCGGTTAAAGCAGCCTCAGCAGCTTTTTCATCTTGGAGTACAATGCATGTTGATAAACGTTCTGAATATCTACATCGCATAGCGGACCTCATCGACGCACACCACGATGATCTCGCAGAAGCTGAGTCTATGGACACAGGTAAGCCGGTAAGTCTAGCGAGTAAGGTTGATATTAATCGAGCTTCCGCAAATTTTCGCTTCTTTGCCAATACTATTGTGGCTTATGAAAGTAAATCGCACAATATGCCGGGCCTCGCTATTAATTATACTCTCCGTCAACCTATAGGAACAGTTGCCTGTATTTCCCCGTGGAATCTCCCACTCTACCTTTTTACATGGAAAATCGCCCCGGCACTTGCCACAGGCAATACACTTATAGCCAAGCCATCAGAAATCACTCCATACACGGCATACTTACTCGGCGAAATAATTAAAGAAGCTGAACTTCCTAAAGGTGTCCTTAATATTCTACACGGTCTAGGAGATAATGTAGGCACACCACTCGTAAGTCACCCAAGGATAAAAGCTATATCTTTCACAGGAGGGACGGCAACAGGGAGGAAGATTTCTTCTATAGCTGCCCCGATGTTTAAAAAGCTCTCTCTAGAGCTGGGTGGAAAGAATCCCAATATAATATTTGCCGATTGCAACCTGGACAAAGCACTAGAAACAAGTATAAAATCCTCATTTTCCAATCAAGGGGAAATATGCCTTTGTGGTTCTCGCATATTTGTGGAAGCTGCGATTTATGAAGAATTTCTTGAGCGATTTATCGCTATGACAGAAGAATTAAAAGTCGGAGATCCACGGAACAGCGACACAGATGTCGGTGCGATCGTATCAGAAGCACACATGAACAAAATTCTTTCCTATATCGATCTCGCACAAGAGGAAGGAGGGAAAATAGAATGCGGTGGACATCGCTTTAATCCAGGTGGTGAGCTTGAGAATGGATATTATATAGAACCTACGGTTATCACCGGCTTAAATTACGATTGCAGGACCAATATGGAAGAAATTTTCGGTCCGGTAGTGAGTATAATGCCTTTTCACAGTGAAGAAGAAGTCCTCACTTATGCCAATGCCGTAGAATATGGCCTTTCATCTACTTTGTGGACTTCTGATCTCGATAGAGCACATAGGATGGCAGCACAGATTGAAGCGGGAATAGTATGGATAAATACCTGGTTATTAAGAGACTTGAGGACTCCATTTGGCGGTATTAAAAACTCTGGTGTCGGCCGAGAAGGGGGAAAAGAAGTATTGGACTTCTTCACAGAGCCCAAAAATGTCTGTGTTCGATATAGATAAGATAGATATTTAACTGAGAAAATTAAAGAATGATCGATTTACGAGAAAAAGCACAGAAACTAGATGAAATTGATCCGCTGAATAATTTCAGGGATGAGTTTCTGATTCCCAAACGAGATAATGGTGAGGAATGCCTGTATCTATGTGGGAACTCACTCGGACTACAACCGCGTGAAGCTCTAGCTTATGTTCGCCAGGAAATGACCGACTGGGCCCGGCTCGGCGTGGAAGCACATGAAGATGCTCAACATCCATGGATTCCATATCATGCTTATATGACAGAATATATGTCAGATATAGCGGGAGCCAAGGAATCTGAAGTCGTTACGATGAATAGCCTTACTGTCAACCTCCACCTTCTACTCGTTTCTTTTTATAGACCTACACAAGAAAAGCACAAAATTATCATAGAAAAAAATGCTTTTCCATCTGATATCTATGCCTTTAAATCACAGATTAGGTTTCATGGCTATGACCCGGATGAATCACTGCTTGTAATTCCCTATTCCGAAGGAAAATCCTATACTGAACCGGCAGATATCCTTGAATTTATCGATAAACACGGCGATGAAACGGCAACGATTCTTATGGGAGGAGTAAATTTCTATAATGGACAAGTAATGCCCTTAAAGTCCATCGCAGAAATCGGGCATAAGCACAATTGCGTGGTGGGATTTGATATGGCACATGGAGCGGGGAATATCGAGATGAATCTGCATGATAATGATGTGGACTTTGCAGCATGGTGTTCATATAAATATCTTAATTCCGGACCAGGCTCTCTTTCCGGTGTATTTATTCACGAGCGATTCCATAACAAGCCACTACCTAAGTTTAACGGCTGGTGGGGACATGATAAATCCACGCGATTTCTTATGCCGAATACCTATAAACCGATGCCTACGGCAGAAGCATGGCAATTATCCAATCCGCCGATTTTACCACTAGCCTGCATGAGAGCAAGCCTAGAGTTATTTGCGGAAGCTGGTATGAAAAATATCAGGAAGAAATCTGTGGCTATGATGCAATTTGCCGATGAATGTCTAGGACGGTATTCCAATGCCGGCTTTTCTGTGATTACACCCACAGATGAATCAATGCGCGGCTGTCAGCTATCGATTCAAGTGCATGGAAAAGACAAATCAGTAATTAATGACCTAAGGAGTCATGGAGTGGTAGCGGACTGGCGAGAACCGGATGTTATCCGCATAGCATTTGCTCCATTGTACAACCAATATGCTGAGGTAGAAGCATTTTCACGTATCCTTAATAATATTGCAGATGGTAACTAAGGATAGAAAAATCGTTGTTGTAGGCGCAGGGCTTGTCGGCACATTACTTGCCATACGACTGGCACAACGTGGCTATAAAGTACATTTATATGAAAAGCGCGGTGATATGCGCAATGAGATCGTGGATTCAGGAAGATCGATTAACCTCGCTCTTTCCGACAGAGGTTTACAAGCCCTGGAAATAGCCGGTCTCAAAGAAAAAGCACTCGCACTTGCGATTCCCATGCATGGACGCATGCTTCACGACCCTCAAGGCAATACGAGCCTTGCAAGATATAGCGGTAGAGAAGAGGATTATATAAATTCTATCTCCCGTCCCGGCCTTAATGCACTTTTATTAAATGCTGCTAGTGAATATCCACAAGTCGAGATATTCTTTGATCACAAATGTACCGGTGTAGATTACAAAAACAAAATAGCGCATTTTGACCGGCAAGGACAAGCTTCAATAGCGGTGGATTCAGAGCTTATTATCGGTGCAGATGGCGCGGGTTCCGCTGTGCGTTCTTCACTCCTCCATCATGGAGCGAGCTTGCGTTTCTCCTACTCACAAGATTTTCTAGCGCATTCCTATAAGGAACTCACGATTCCTGCCGGCAGAGAAAATATGTTTCAGATTGAGAAGAATGCTCTCCATATCTGGCCTCGGGGTAAATTTATGCTTATCGCATTGCCCAATCTCGGTGGTTCTTTTACCGTGACATTATTTATGAGAACAGCAGGAACGGAGAATAGCTATAAAGCATTGGATACGGCAGAGAAAATACGGGCTTTCTTTCAACAGAATTTTCCGGATGCCTATGAGCTTATGCCGGAAATCGTCGATGAAATGAGGAATAATCCCCTGGGTGCTCTAGGCACTATCCGTTGTTCACCCTGGTATGTGAATGAATCGGTGATGTTGATCGGCGATGCTGCCCACGCTGTTGTTCCATTTTATGGACAGGGAATGAACTGCGGATTTGAAGATGTTTATATTCTGGATCGACTACTGGATAAATACGAGGAGAATTGGGAAGAGGTGTTGAAGAAATTTTCCGCTTTACGCAAAAAAGATTCTGATGCGATCGCAGACTTATCCCTGGATAATTTCTATGAAATGAGAGACCATGTTGCCAATGAGGATTTCAACAAAAAACACGATCTTGAAATCATACTGGAAAAGAACTACGAGGAATATTATTCCAAGTATTCTCTCGTAACTTTCCGGGAAGACCTCCCCTATTCAACTGCGCTTGATTTAGGTAGGTTCCAGGATAATTTCTTATTGGAAATCGTTAAGAATGAGCAGAACTACACGCCGGAAGAAATTCTGCATCGGATAAAACTTGCAAGCATTAAGAAATTCCCCCATTATAAAATTTACGAGACATGATGAAGTCGGAGAAGGGATTTAAGATACTTCGTCCACAGTCGTGGAAAGAGCTTATGGAAATGCTCTATTATGACTCCTTTAATGCCTCACTTCAACGATACCGATCATCTTATGTTTACCGAGGTTGTAGTAGCGCCGATTACGATTTATCAACGACCTTAAACCGGCTCGGAGAAGCACATCTTGAGCGGCATTTGCTCAGAAATTTCAAGAAATACTCACAGAAAAGGCATACATATACATCAATATGGTATTGGCTAGCACTTGCGCAACATCACGGCCTACCTACGCGTATGCTTGACTGGACATACTCACCACTAGTCGCACTTCACTTTGCGACAGCCAATCATGAAAAATACGATATCGATAGCATTATTTACGCCGTCGATTATGTCGATTCTATCAGATATCTGCCGGACGGACTTGCAACCGTTATAGCCAATGAGGGTTCACATATCTTTACAAGTGAGATGCTCGACAGAGCAGTACATTCCCTATCAGAACTTATGCAGCTAAAGGAAGAACCTTATGTAGTCTTCTTTGAACCACCTTCCATAGACGATAGGATTGTAAACCAATATGCGGTTTTTTCTATGATGACCGATCCCAATATTATCCTCTCCGATTGGCTTCAAAATGTCAAACTAAAGTCCTTCAAGATCATTATTCCTGCAGAATTGAAGTGGGAAATACGAGATAAACTAGACCAGTCCAATATCAATGAACGCGTCCTCTTCCCCGGTCTCGATGGACTTGCTAAATGGCTTAAACGACAATATTGGGACATTACTCCTATGTAGAAATTTCTTTGAATAATGATATCTCCTGCACTTAATCTTACTATCAAAAAATAATTCTTCGGGGATGATTCTTCTATTGTTTAAATTTAAAATTATTTGTTATCTTTAAACTTTCGATGAAGTTTTATAAGAATACTTACACAGACTATGGAAAAAGAATTATATAAGCAAGACGGCATTGTCATCGATGAACAGTCGAAATATTATATGCTTAAGGCAGCTAAGTGGTCAAAGATTATCGCCATTGCCGGTATGATTGTAGCAATCTTAGTAGCCATTATGGCATTCTTCACAGGCTCTATGTTCACTTTGTTTTCTGATTTAGGTGCAGACTCAGGTGTTGCATCTTTCATTGGTGGCACGGTGTTCGTCATTTATAACCTTATCGGAGCATTGCTTATCTTTATACCTAGCCTTTTCCTCTATAGGTTCTCAACTCGTACAAAACAAGCTATTCATGCAATGTACCAAGTGGGATACAACTCGGGAATGCAAGCGCTCAGTCGTTTCTTCCAGTTTTTAGGCATTATTTTCCTGATCTATATTCTTTTAGGAATCCTATTTTTCCTTGGAGTAATGCTCTTCGGTATCATAGGAGTTGCCGGAAGTACTATGTATTAGTGATTTAGTAAGCTAGTAAGTCTATAATAAAGGGATGCGCAATAGGCAGATTTTGCTATCTATCTAGTTCTTTTCCTCTCATATATGCATAAACTATTTAAGGTTTACTAAAAAAGTCGAGTTATCCACATAAAAAGCTGATATATAGG
>CAYTBT010000007.1:0-104950 GCA_964436125.1 uncultured Saprospiraceae bacterium
AACAACCGCGATTTTCCCACCTACCATTAATATTAAAACCTTCCGGCAAAGGGAAGCTCAGTAAACGCGATGGTGCAAGTCTCAATATACCGGTATTCCCATTGAGCTGGACGGATAAAGAGAAAGGGCAGACGTATGAAGGATTTGATACCAAGGGCTTTAATCCGGAGGCGGTTGTGAATTTTCTGGCTTTCTTGGGTTGGAATCCGGGAACGGAGCAAGAAATATTCACTATGGAAGAGCTTATTCAGGCATTTGAGTTGAAGCATATAAGTAAGAGTGGAGCGAGATTTGACTACGATAAAGCACTGTGGTTTAACCGGCAGTATATCGTCAATGATGAAAATCTTGCAGAGAAGGTCAAGGATATCCTCGAGAGCCATGGTTGTGAAGTAAGCGAGACATTTGCGGAAGCATATACTGACTTATATAGAGAAAGAGTAGATACTTATGACGATTTCTGGACGGAAGGCTACTACTTTTTTACGGATATAGAGAGCTATGATCAGAAGACCGGACGGAAAAAGTGGAAAAAAGAAGCCAATCAAGCGCATTTTAAGGCAATAATTCCGCTGATAAAGAATATGGAGAATTGGGATGCGGATTCTCTAGCAGAGGTGGTAAAAGGATATATCAATGAGACAAATGCAGGCTTCGGAAATATCCTGCCATTGTTACGGATAGTGCTTGCGGGAACTATGAAGGGACCGGACGTGTTTAAAATGATGAGCCTTATGGGGAAAGACATGGTAGTGAAGCGTATGGAAAAAGGGCCCGATATTTTAACAGAAATGCTCTCTTCAAATGCCAAAAAAGCTTAAACAAGATGGGGATCCGGAGCTTCATGAAGATTTGGAAGGTTTTCATATCTCCGTAAATCGATTTGGGGAAGTAGAAGGTTCTATGGGATTGGATAGAATAAACAGCTTTTTAAATGCCAGCGAGTTTACACAGTCTCCGGAGCATGGCAATGAGGAAGAAGAATAATTTTGCTATATAAAAAGCCCTCATATATAGAATATCTGCTATTTACATCACGAGGATTTTAATTTCTTCCTATCTTTCATTTTTATTGTGCCTTACTTTAAATGAATAGAGATGCCTCTATGAATTGTCATAAACTTATAGTGCATAATTTTGGGTTATAATTGATTCTATAAAAATGTATAGTAAAACTGACGGAGGATTACATAATACCGAAGGAATTCTGTACATTTGAGCAAAGAAATATATATGCGGAAAGCCTTACATATATCATTTTTCCTACTTCTTACAACATGTTTATCTGCACAGAATCCCGTGTATCGCGCTGCGATGGGAGCGGCAACCTTTACTTTCTTTTATAGTGGACCTACAGAAATAGGAGTAGGTGAGAATTGTGAAGGAATATTGGACTGGGGACACCCTAATACGCTTACCGTTGAGTACGATGGACCGGGAAATCTCATTTTCTTTGATGTTTCATCCATCAGCGGTGGTTATGCGATAGGTGACTTGGTGCCGGAAGGTACTACGGTGACAATAAGTTATCATGCGGAAGATGATCTCGGTAATTACGCGGATTACGTTTTTTCAATTGACTTTGTCGATAATATGCCTCCGACCTTCGATCCCGGATTAACACCACCGGTTATCGTTGTTTCATGTCTAGGGAATATTCCCGGTCCGGAAGAATTGACAGTTCCGGATAATTGTGATCCCAGTGGGAATTCTGTAAGTGTACAAGTCAGTGGAGAGGCGCCTGAAGATACTTGTGTAGCACAGACTTTTATGCGCACTATCATCGCAACTGATATTGAAGGAAATGCCGATTCCATGCAACAGGAAGTAATAGTCTTGCAAGATACAAGCTCCCCTGTCATTACGATTTTTCCGGTGAATGATACGGCACCTTGCGATCTCGTAAGCTTTCAATATCCTCAATTCTTATCCAATGGTCTCGTTCATTTCCTCGCAGAAGATGATGGCTGCAATAATATAAACTACTATTATATCGCACCGACACTCGCGGAAATTGAAGACACTTGTGGAGTGATTGAGGTAACATTTGTCGCGGAGGACATGTGTGGGAATACATCAAGTGCGCAAGCAAGTTTTACTATCCTCGATGATATTTCTCCCACATTGACCAAGGGGACTGAGAATCTCACAATTGATTGCAATACACCTGATGCTATGGGCTATATTGACTTGTGGCTCAATGAACATGCAGGAGCTGAAGCAATTGATGCCTGTACTGACGTGAACTGGAGCTATTCTCCCGATACGATTGATTTTTCAGCTGCTTGTAATAATCCGATTACCATTACATTTACTGCCGCTGATGATTGCGGAAATTCAACGAGTGTTACCGCTCAGCTTGAAATCCAGGATACAACGGCCCCGATTATTAATGTGGAGCCCGGAATTGTCACGCAATCTTGTGATTCAACGGATGCGGTACTGCAATTTGGAGATTTTCTTGACACCGGAAGCGGGATTGTTGCTGTGGACTATTGTTCGCCATCAATGGCCTTTACTTATCAATATATGTATCATGGTATGACAATAGATAAGTCATCACTCATCGATTCATTTGCGCTTTCTCTGCAATCAATCTGTACTGATACTTTAATCCAAGATAGCATTTATAGCAATGTTACAGCTTATATTGCATATCGGGTTCTTATATCCGATGCTTGTGGGAACACCGTGAATTCTGACACTATTCATTATCTGCTCAGAGATACTGTCGCGCCGCATATTATCTCATCTGCAAGAGATACAAGTTTTTATTGCGACGACCACGACACATTGATACAGAATATTACTGATTGGTATGAGAATGCCGGTGGAGCTGTATTGAATGAATATTGCGGAGAAGTGCATATAGAAAGTAATCCGAGTTTTGATAGCTTGATGACCTTGATTAATACGGGTAATTATGCTTGTGGAAGTGGAATCCCGATTGATTTTCGTTATCTCGATGATTGTGGAAATATAGCTGTGGATAGTTCTACAGTATCACTTACCATAATCGATACTTTGCCGCCGAATGTGATATCGCCTGCACGTGATACGCTTGTTAATTGTTCAGAAGGCCTTGATTCCATCTTGTATGAATGGATTAATGATTATGCTTTCGCAAATGTCGCTGATGCTTGCTCCGAAGTGCGGTGGTTGTATTATACCTACCGCGATACGGCCGGGAATTATAGACAAGGAAATTTTCAGGATACGACCTTGACGCATTTTGATTTTCAGGGATGTACGGATAGCCTGGAAATAACATTTGTTTATGGTGATGCATGCAGTAATATTGACTCCATGGCAGCTACATTTACCGTAATAGATACTATTCCGCCGCAAATTGTGAATTTTCAGGACACTATAAGTGTAGAATGCGCCGCAATACCCGATGAAAGTGATCTGGACATTATCGATAATTGTCAATCACAACTTTCAATTCATATTGTTGACAACGCCACGCATACCGGTGACTCTACGCAATGTACTTACTATAATTATACGATACACCGACAATATATCATAAGCGATAATTGCAGTTATACGGACACATTCAATCAGGTGATTCACGTAAAGGATAAAACTGCGCCGGAATTTGTCGTTCCGGATAGTATTACCGTCCAATGCGGCGAGCAATTTGATACTGCTATCACCGGTGTTCCAGAGCAGGTATATGATGCTTGCGGCTCTCCGGTTACTATCGGATACAGAGATTCTATTATCCATGGAACTTGTGCGCCTACAATCATCAGAATATGGGAACTCATTGATGTCTGTGGAAACCTAGCTACGCAGAGCCAGTGGATAAAGGTTGTTGATACTCTTGCTCCGGTGTATCTTGAAGAGCCTGTTGATACTGCAATATATTGCAGTGTGGATATTTCTACAACATTTGAGAGTTGGTTAAAATCCCAATTGAATAAAAATGCTGCTGATAGTTGCAATATAAAAGGGAGATTTGTGGCGATTCCCGGCTCTTATGATCTGACTGAGGAAAGTAGTTTTCCCGATTCCCTGCCACTGTGGAAAGATAGCCTTCTCTGCCTTGCTGTAAACGGGGATACCATTGCGTCGATAACTGTAGATTTTGCCCTTTATGATAGTTGTATTAACGTAGCCGTGTACAGTAAAACATTCTATGTATTGGATACAATGCCGCCGACAATTCAGAATTGCCCGGTTGATACAAGCATGAATACTGCGAGCGATATCTGCGGAGCGTATTATAAGATTCCGGCTATCTCTGCGGCTGATTTATGCATGCAATCTCTTCCGATAAGCCATTTTATTCTCAATGGAGATACGATAAGCCATGATTCCCTGGCAGGAGATAGTATATTACTCGATGTAGGGACCCATGAAATAAGTTTCCAGGCGATTGATTGCGCAGGCAATATTGCTCAGTGTTCCTGGACGGTAACTGTAATTGATTACATTCCTCCGGTTTTAACCTGCTCATTTGATTCTGTGTATGTCGTCGATGGGATGGATTGCTATCAAAACGTAGTTTTGAACGACTTTACAGTCGAGGATAATTGCAGTCTCGATTCGCTGAGTAATTCATATCTCATCATTACGTCCCATGGAGATACATTAAGTGGTTCATTGCCGCTTGATGAAAATATAACCTTGGGAATAGGGAAGCACACAATGACATTTGTCGTAAGAGATGCTTCAGACAATATAGCAAGCTGTACGTCAATCATAGAATTACGTGATACAATAGCTCCTGTAGCAGCTTGTAAACCGGCTTTTATCACGGTATATCCAGATGGTCAATCAGTGCAGGGTAATGCAGTAGATTTTAACCTTAGCTCAAGTGATAATTGCGATATAGACACGATGTGGATAAGTCCCAATTCATTTGATTGTAGTATGGCAGGTGAGCAAGTGGATGTTACCTTATACGTCCGTGATTTCTCAGGGAATATCGATAGCTGCATGACGCAAGGACAGATAGAAATGGCACTTGTTTACCCTGAATATGAACTAGATTTATGCAATCCTGACACCTTAAAACTCTTTGCCAATCCTCCCGGTGGCGATACTACGCAATACATCTATAACTGGAAAGGTCCTCACGGTTTTACATCAACAATGAAAAACCCAATTATTCCAGATATAGATTCTTCCTACACAGGAACTTATGTTGTTGAAATAAGCGGCCCGACAGCCTGTGCGATTACAGGTAGTGTAGAAGTTCATATCAGTACTCTAGGACAAGCGGTGTTGAGTTTATCGACCGACACCTTATGTGAAGGCAGTACGTTGACACTACAATCCAATTCATATAACGGACCTGTGGTCTATAGCTGGTATGAAGGCCTGCCACCGAGCGGAATACTGCTCGGAACGACAACGGTGCCCACATACCAGTTAAACCCATTGCTAGGACATCACAACTTTTATCTCGTAGTAAGCAATGATAATTGTGCATCAGATCCTTCAAGTATAGAGGAAGTAGATGTTGTAGAAGTGCCTGAAGCCATCGTTGCACAAGCATTTATCTCCGTATGTGAAGGAGAAATCATACAATTGTCCTCGGGAAACAATGATCCGGTACTTACTTATGAATGGCGTGGTCCCGATGGATTCTATTCAAGCGATAAAAATCCGATTGTCAGTGACTCTGCAAGTCTAGCACAAGCCGGAACATATACACTTCTCGTCTCATTGGGAAGTTGCCATTCAGAGCTGGCGAGCGTGGAAGTAGAAGTGAAAGAACTGCCACCGATACCATCTATTGCAGGCGATACTATTGTCTGTCAAGGGGAGGAATTTAGGCTTCAATCGCAGAATTCGATCCAATACGATAATTATATCTGGGAGAATAGCCAGGGACAGTTCATTACAACCGATGTCCCTGTACTTATTATCTCGAGTGCAACTAAGCTCGACAGTGGTTTATGGACTGTAAAAGTTACGGATGGGACATGTACTTCGCCTGTTTCTGAAACATTCTTGGTCGATGTTAAACCACTTCCCGATGTCCGGATTACAGTACCTACGACGGTATGTGAACTCGATAGTATTTATCTTTCAGCAGATGCCACGGGAAATATTGAATTTGTCTGGGTTAACCCGGCAGGAGACAGCTTGGAGGGAGAGGAAGTAGTCTTTGAAAATGGCGGTGGGCAATATAAACTTATTGCACGTAGTATATTTGGTTGTAGTACAGTTAAAAGTTTTCATATTAATGTTATTCCTCAGCCGGCAATAACGGCCTTAAGCTCTACTGCTCCAGTATGCATTGACTCGCTCGTGAATATTACATTTGAACCGACTGTTTTTCCGCCGGATAATGGGAATTATGATTATTTCTGGATTCATGACTCGGTACAGATTGGGTCGGATTCAATATTGCAGCTCAATAATGCGAGTATCTTAGATACGGGAATGTATTATCTCGTGGTAGGTACAGGTACATGTTTATCGGATACCTTTAGCTATCATTTGCAGATGAATAAAGTGCCGGATAAACCGCTAATAGAGAGCGGTAATTTCTTTTGCGAAAGCGACTCCGTTATCATAACGACAGAGCAAGTGCAGGGCGATAGCGTAAGCTATATCTTTACGGTAGGGAATGAAGAATATAGCAGGGACAATCCATTACTGAATCTTGGCTTATTGGCTCAAGGTTCCTATACTGTTACGGTGCAGGTTAAGCGTGGGCCCTGCCTGAGTGCAGTAAGTGATCCGATTACCATCGAAGTAGGAGCAGTCCCTCAGACAAATTCTATTCAGGGTAGTCAAGAAATATGCGCCGGAGATACCTTGCAACTGCGTGCCAGTGGCGTTAACGGGCTGTTTACATGGTATTTCAACGGCGATTCCATAACTACGACAGGCAGAACCTTAATTATTCCGAATGCAGATACGTCTTATGCCGGGTATTATACGGTAAAACAAGCTCTCGGCGACTGTGTATCCTTTATGTCGGACAGTTTCTTTGTCAATGTTAATCAGACGCCGCCCAGACCGGTCATAGAAAGCATACTTGATGGAATATGCCTTACAGATGACAGTGCAGCAATAGAGATATGCCTTACGCCGACTTCATACAACAATGAAGCACAATACAAGTGGTATCACTTGACATCAGGAACCGAAATAGGTTCGTTTACAGGTGATAGTTGCCATGTGATTCAAGACTTTGCCGATTTTAACGATGGAAATAATGCAATTTATGTTACGGCGGATATTCAGGGTTGTTATGCTGAAAACAGTGATACAATCCAGGCAATTGTTTCCATGCCTCCTGATGAGCTTGCACGGGCGGGAGCAGATATTTATTCCTGTGACGGTGAATTGCCATTTCTCAATGCCACGCCGACTGAAGAAAGCAGAGGGGAATGGAAGATTTTAACGGACTCGACAAAGATATCCTCCTTTACCGATCCAGATGCAAAGATTACGCATCTTAAAACCGGGAAAAATATTCTGGTATGGTCGCTATCTTATGGCTTATGTACTGATTTTTCTACAGACACAATAATTGTATTTTATGACGTGCCGCCCAGGGCAGAGAATGATAGCTACGTGAAGCCTTATGGAACGACATTTAATATGGACGTGTTGCAGAATGATGAGCTTGCCGGCGGAGTGAAGATAAGAATTATTGACGATGTGCAGAATGGGCGTACCGTTATAGGAAGTTCATCTATCCAATATGCTCCGATGAATGGATTTATAGGAAAAGATAGCCTGGTTTATGAAATATGCAGCGTGAATTGTCCCGGTGCTTGTAGCACTGCCAAAGTAATGATAAAGATAGGGGATGAAACTCTGTGCGATGTGCCTACAATATTTACACCCAATGGCGACGGAACCAATGATTTTTTCATCATCCAGTGCCTGAGTTCGGGAACATATCAGAATAATTCCCTGCGTATATTTAATCGCTATGGAGATGAGGTATTCAGTGCCTCACCGTATAAAAATAGGTGGCGTGGCACCTATAATGGCAATCCATTGCCCGTAGGGACATATTATTATTTAATGGACTTCGGTGATGGTAGTGAGATAAGGAAAGGATTTTTAACTATTGAACGATAACATCAGCATGAAATACAAGATTGTACTTATCGCTTGCTTCTTTTATGCCACATTTGCAGTAGGGCAACAACAAGCCTTATACACGCAGTTTATGTATAACAAGATGGTTTTTAATCCGGGATATGTGGGAAGCCTGGAAGCGCCGGCAATAAATCTTATTCACCGTTCACAGTGGATTGGATTTGAGGGGAGGCCTGAATCAACGGTCCTTTCTTATCAGACGACGGTAAATAAAGATAGAATCGGCCTGGGTGGTGCTATTTACAGACATTCCATAGGTATTCAAGAAGACATAGGGATAATGGGCGTATATAGTTATCGGGTGCCGCTGGGCAAGGCCTACCTCGGTTTGGGGCTGTCGCCATCCATTGAATCTTATGCGGTTAAATACACCGATGAGCGATTACATGCGACACAAGGTATACAGATTGATAATGCGATAAGTAAGTCAGATGAAGTGAAATATGTTGCCAATATCGGATTCGGGATTTACCTCCATGCAGACCGCTTTTTTGTCGGATTTTCCATTCCGCGTATAGCACGAGCCGATATTGACTTTGAAGATTATGATAATTCCGTGAGTCGAGAAGCTATCCATTATTATCTTATGGCGGGATATAGCATTCCATTGAGTAAATACGTTGAGTTTACTCCACAAGTTATGGTGCGATATGTAAAAAATACACCACTGGATTACGATGTGAATCTCATGCTTTCAATCGATAGGAAATATCATCTGGGCTTGACCTATCGCGCATATCACGGTGAAGAAAAGGTTATAGCCGAGTCAATCGATGTCCTAGCAGCAATGAATATTACAAAATCTTTTCTCGTAGGCTTTGCTTATGATGTAGGAGTGTCACCTCTTCGCTCTTATCACAAGGGAAGTATTGAAGTTGCATTGCGCTATACCTTCCTCAGCCCGGAAGAGAAGAAAACTTATGAAAACCCTCGCTATTTCTGAATATGAGACAATATTGTACATATATCACCATCGCCTTCTTGAGCTTTATGAGTTTCCCCTTGCTTGCGCAAATGTATGCTCTCGATTCTGCTTTTATCCGATTGTCCAATGATAAAGAAGGCATAATATCGCTACGATATGAACGATTGATTAATACGGATAAATGGGAATATTCACCGATCTACTATAAATCCGGTATTGCTTATGTCGGGTCGAGACCGGATAAGCACTACTTCGACTTTGACAATAAAACACCCTTTTTTACCATCAAATTTGCCGAGAAATCCGGTGATGGAAAATTGTCCTTGCCCAGGGCATTCGGAGTGCGGAATTCCCCTCAGCTTCATGAAGGACCACTTGCATTTAACAAGGATGAAAGCATTATGTATTACACACTTTCCGTCCCTACGGAAGAAGGAGGAAATAAAGTTCCGCTGCAGATATATAAAGCCAAGCGCGGAGAAGAACATTGGGAAGATGTCGGGCCGCTGAAATTTGAGAAACCCGAGCTGTCTTATGCACATCCAAGCTTAAATGCAAGCAATGATATCTTGGTATTTGCAGCCGAGCTAGAGGATAGTTATGGTGGGATGGATCTATACATAAGTAAAAAGGTAGATGGGGAATGGACAGAACCGATTAATCTCGGGGAAGATGTGAATTCTGCCGGGAATGAACTATTCCCTCGCTTTCACAAATCAGGAATTTTATTTTATGCAAGTGACGGATTGAATAAAGGACGAGACTTAGATATATTTGCGACAGCGGAAAGAAATGGGATTTACGTTAAACCTGTGCGCTTGAAGGCACCATTTAACTCAGAAGGAGATGACTTTGGCTTAATTATGAATAAAAATGGAACAAGCGGTTATTTTAATAGTAATAGAAAGGGGACTGAGGGGGAAGACGATATCCTGAGTTTTACATCGACGATTCCCTTAATTCCTTTTGTAAAAGAGAAAATGAACTTACAGATCATTGTTCAGGATAAAAACAGCAGAAAACGACTCAAAGGCGTACAGGTTTACCTCTTTGACCTCGATAAAAATGGTCTGCTCGCTGATAAAGAACTATATGAAACAAGATTTGAGACGGTAGGGGATGAAATTAAGATAAGATTAAAATTAAAAGATCCTAGCAAATTCCCTCCCGCAGATTATATTACCGATATAAATGGTGCGGTAGGGATAAATTATACACCCCAGAATCCTTCAGTTATCGTCCTTTATAAAGAAGGCTATCAAGTTGAACAGATTGAAATCGATAGCATCGATAGCGACCAGCTTACGCTTATGTTGCAATATGTGGATTGTATTCCTTTACAATTAAAAGTTTTTAATAAAGCGGGAGCTCTCATTGAAAGCGAGATACGATTGATGAATGAATGCAATGGAAAACAGGTGCAGGTAAAAGAAATAAGTACCGGGAATTATGACGCTTGCTTGCAGCCTGATTGTTATTATATGCTTGTAAGTAATGGTGAAGGGTATCAGAAAGACACATTGATATTTATATCACCGAGATCTGCGGATTATTCTCTACAAAAAAGTATAGTACTGGAAGCTACAGCTTCTTCTTCTTCTTCTTCTGAGCCCACTGTAAAAGTAGAGGAAAAGTCTATTGAGAATATGGATAAACTTGAGGCCGGAGATGTGATAACCTTGAGGAAAATATATTATGACTATAATAAGTCAACAATCAGAGCCGGGGCAGCAGTCGAACTTGATGCCCTTGCAGTCTTATTAAAAAAATATCCCGACATCTCCATAGAATTAAATGCTCATACAGATAGTCGTGGTTCCGATGATTATAATCTGAAGTTGTCGCTACAGCGCGCTCTGAGTGCTAAACATTTTCTCGTTGATAAAGGCATCGATGCTTCACGCATTCAAGCTGTCGGTTATGGGGAATCTATTCCCTTAAATGATTGTATCGATGGAGTACAATGTACAGAGGAGGAATACCAGGTTAACAGGAGGACTGAAGTCCGTGTCTTAAACAGTGAGGAGCTAGACATAGAAGCAATCGACAATAAGCCGGTCATTATCGATAAAGCAGGTGAATGATACATTATGATTGACCGATAATGCTTAGTAATTGATAAAGCGGTAGAAATTATCGAATCTTCCATATAGTTTATGTAATTTTAAGCGAGGAAATCTACATCCTGCATTTTGCGATCAAAAATGAAGGAGTTTAGGTTTTTCAGAACAGTAAAAGAACGAGATAATGGAAATACGATTCTGTGGAGCAGATAGAGAAGTAACGGGGAGTTCACATTTATTAATCCTGGATGATGGCTACAAAATTTTATTGGACTGCGGCCTTTACCAAGGCAGTGATGAAGATATGGCAGATTTTAATAAGAAATTTTGCTTTGATCCGGGTGAAATCGATATGCTCATTTTATCGCACGCACATATCGATCATTCAGGCCGCTTGCCCAAGCTTGTAAAAGACGGTTTTAAAGGACTGATTCACACGACACATGCGACGCGTTCACTGTGCGCCATTATGCTGCTGGATTCTGCCAAGATTCAGGAATATGACGCTGAATACGAGAATAAAAGGAGGAAAAGACGTGGGGACAAGAGAAGGGTAGAACCTCTGTACAGACGAGAAGACGTTAAGCCATGCATGGATAGATTTGTGACCTATGGCTACGATAAATGGTTTACTCTACGGGATGGTATTGAAGTACAATTCCGCGATGCAGGCCATATACTAGGAAGTGCGAGTGTAAATCTCAGAATTAAAGATAAAGAGGGGAATACGCGACATATTGGTTTTACCGGTGATATCGGAAGGCCTGACAGGCCTATTTTACGCGATCCTGTACCGATGATACCGGCTGATTATGTCATAACGGAGTCCACTTATGGTGACCGATTACACGATTCAAGGCCGGCAGAGAGTGATAAACTTATTGCTGTCATTAAAAATACCTGCGTAGAGAAGCAGGGGAAGCTTATTATTCCTGCTTTCAGCATAGGAAGGACACAGGAGATCGTATATATGCTTGACAAACTTGCACATGATGGGATTCTTCCGCGTGTTCCGGTCTACGTCGATAGTCCTCTTGCAATAAATGCCACCGTAGTCTTTGGCTCTCATCCGGAGTGCTACGATTCAGAGTTGAATGAGTATCTTCTTGTGGATGAAGACCCATTTGGATTTAATTCACTGAAATATGTCCGCAAGGTTGAAGGCTCCAAGGCGCTCAATAATTCGGAAGAGCCTTGTGTAATTATCTCTGCATCGGGAATGATGACAGCAGGTCGTGTAAAGCACCATTTATACCACAATATCGAAGACGCCAAGAATACTTTCCTCATCGTCGGTTATTGCGCCCCATACACACCTGGAGGAAGGCTGAAAAATGGAGCTGAAACGATTAAAGTATTTGGAGACCGATTGCATGTGAATGCCGATATAGAAGTTATGGATTCCTTTTCCTCGCATGGTGACCAACTTGAAATGGCTGCCTTCCTCTCCGTACACTTAAAAAAGATTAAAGAATTATTCCTCGTCCACGGTGATTATGATACCCAATTAAAATTTAAAGAATATTTAAACTCAAAGGGATTTGAGTCAATCCATATTCCAAAACTAAATGATACTTATGAACTATAATTTTACTTTACTGATTCTCTGTTTATCCTTCATTGTATTTCACTCACAAAAAGCTCAGGCACAAGTGCCGGCTGATTGCGAAGGTGGAAGATACACAACAGAGACGAGCTATTATTTTCCGATAGATTCCGTCGATGTACAATTTGCCAAGAATGTCGATGCAGCGGGAGATACAATTGATCTTGAAATGACGATATTTTATCCTACCGGTGATGTGGTAGAAAAGCGGCCGGTGGTAATTCTTGCATTTGGAGGTGCATTTGTTACCGGAGAACGCTCTTCAATGGCACCGACATGTAGATTACTTGCAATGCAAGGCATCGTCGCAATTACTGTGGATTATCGTATTTATCCTGTATTTAAGCTCGGCTATCCTTCTATTACACAATTTTATGATACTGCGATTAAAGCCTATGGTGATATTAAAAGTGCAGTAAGGCATGTCCGCAGGATGATAGACCATGGAAATCCCTATAAGATGGATGGCGATAGAATTATGATAGGTGGTGTTTCAGCAGGTGCTGTTGCGAGCCTTCATGCAGCTTGTTTAAATGAAAATGATAATCTCGACCCATTAATTGATTCTCTCATTATTGCAAATGGTGGATTTTCCGGCAACAGCGGTGATGATATTAATTTATCCTACTCCTCGGATGTTGTAGGTGTGATTAATTTATCCGGTGCATTACTCGATACTACTTATCTTGATGAAGAAGATGATTTTGCTATTGTAAGTATGCATGGCACAGCGGATGCGACAGTACCATTTGCCTATGGGAAGGCTCTCGGCCTTATTCCGGTATATGGCTCAAGCCTTGTTCACGCAAGAGCATTACACGAGAATCTGCCTTCTCGACTTACTGTAGTGGAAGGAGGAGGACATACCGACATCTACAGTGCTCCGGAGTATGAGGATGATCGGATTGCATTTTTCCACCAGCTGGATACGACGATTATGGAGGTATTCTGTGGTGTGGTGCTCGATGTCCAGGATGCTATTTTCTCTGAAATCTCAGTTTATCCTAATCCAGCGACTAATTTCATTTCATGGGAAAGGGATTTTGATGCCGGAAACCTACTTGTAGGCGTTTATAACCAGCTGGGACAACTCGTCATCGAAAGGCAAATTAACAGTTCTGAACATCAACTCGATATCTCTGAGTTGAATGAGGGCCTATATTATATGTTTATCAGCCCAGTAAATCAGAATGGAAAGAATGTTATGTTTCGGACTAAGTTTATGAAAGGGTGGTAAAAAGCGATAATCAAGATAAATTGCTTAAGAACTCTATGAGTGTTTAAGCACCATAAATTCGATTACTAGAATCTAATCCGAATCTGTGCCTTAAATTCATGACTTTTGTTACCGTGAATTTCATTGTAAGAAGAACTTATGGATGCATCGTAAGGCCGATAAGTAAGTGCATAACGTGCTTCAATGGTAAGATTATGGTACACTTTCCACCGAAGATTGAGATAAGTCCGGATTCCCGTGGAGTAATATGCCGGAATGCTGAAAGCATATAACACATTATTTTCGTAAGCATATATCCTGCTATCGTAATCATCTGTCTGATAATATGCAATCCGTGAAGTGAAACTTAAAGGGAAACCCATAGGGCGGTAGTTGAAATCGGTATAAATCATATATCCATGACTTGTTGTTTTTCCGTCTGTAAGAAATTGAGACATCTCAATGCGGGTTCTCCATTGCCATTCTTTGGTAATGGGGTAGCTGAAATGGAAACGGATAGAGCGTCGCGTTTCCGCTTGAATAATATCGCGATTATAAAGGGTAAGCGTATTGACTTTCCTCGTCTTGTTTTTGAATTGAAAATAAGCTTCAAAGTAGTGTTTGTCGTAGTATTTGATACGCAGAAATTCTTCATTGCCTTCTGAGGGAGCATCAACTCTGTACCTTAACCACGGGTGAGCCCAGATATCCTGGTAAGCAGATAATGTCCACTTGGGTGATATACGGTAAATTAAAGACAAATATACGCCATGCTCATTCTGTGCTCTGGAATTTTCTGCAAATGCATTTGGGTATAGTGATTGATAATCCTTGGATAAATAGCGGAAGAGAAGACCCAAATCGAGTTTTGGATGGAGTGCTGTTAAGATTCCTAGGATATGTGCGTTTCCACCATTGTTACTCATAGCAGACTCACCGAATAGGAGGAATTTCCGTAAACGATATTGATAATCAATGCTTACATTCAGTAGTTCACGGCCGGAGAAACGATAGAGATTGGAAGGAGAAGGACGTACCCCGAGACTATCACTGAGCTTATCATACCAGGCATTGATACTTATTTCATATTTGCGATTATCCCAGGTCAAAGAGGCTCCAAGACTTGTCTGACTTACGCCATCTTCATCCGCAATTTCGCTTTCTGTTCTATGGAGTCCCGATGTCTGGAGCGAAGAGATAAAACGTTCTTGCCGGTTGACAAAGGTGTCGGCGCGGAGAACTTGATTGGCATCTCGTTTTCTGTAGGAAGCTGCTAGCAAAAGACTGAGATTCTCCGTGATATTTAATTCGCTTGCCACGCCACGCAGAAAATTATTTTCATCCACACTGCCATATGGAACGAGCTTTTTTCCGCGTTTATTCATACCCATAACAAAGGAAGATTTTCCACCACCGAATGCACTGTGTCTTATAAGTCCTTGGCCGAGATTGATGTTGTAGTCACCTATAGCTATAGTTTTCACAAATTTTTCATTGCGTTGTAGCCAGAAGTGGGCAGAATAATAATCAAAGCCATAGGGATTGGAGCCTGTGAAAAATGCTTCTCCGGGATCCTTTTCCATGGTGATTCCGGCGGAGAAGTCGGTGCCGGCCCGCCAGCGCAGACGCGTATATAGTTGATCCGGTGATCCTTCAAATGCCGGTTCATCACCTAGATAGCCGTCTCTAAGTGGAAAATCACGCGCATATCGTATAAATAAGGTACGCGTACTCTCGTGAAATATCTTGTCCCAGATATTGACCTTGCTCCCCTTACTTTTAATCGTGAGAAATGGAACTATCCGCCGGATTGCCGTCAAATGCAGGCCAGGTACTGCTTGAAGTTCCTCAAGACGATAAAAATCACCGACCAGATCGCGATATAATAGAATATTATGAATCTGCAGGTCCGTGAGTAAGTGCAGTTGTGTGAGATCCTCGTAATCTACCTTGTTTAAGTCCATCGGATGCTTATTGTAGTACAGGAGATTATCATACAAGCTCTCCAGGGAACCAAGACTTATATTTTCAATGTTATTTTCTAGATAATCGGTGACGATATCAGGAAGCCGAGCCTCTTGACCTTTTAAATGGGCCAAGGCTGAAAAGCAGATAGTTGCAAGTAGTAAAATTTTTCTCACTGCCTAAAAGTACATAAAAGCCCGAGCTTTCCCTGAAGAACCAAGCTGAAATTACAATTTTCTCTCCTCTTCTCCGATTTGCTGGCCTTATCCTTTTTGTCAGTTTTTATACTGCCTGTATTATCGTTATCAGATCTTAGATATGGGAATCTTAAGAACGCAGGCTAGGATTTACAACTGAAAGTAGAACAGAGAGAGCATGAATAATGAACTAAATGAAGCTAAAATCTATGGAACTACTCTATTATTCAGAATATGGAACAGTTCATAGACGCCGGCTGGTTGAATGTTCCGGACATTAAAAGAATAGGGAATTCAGCTTGAAAGAATGTAGGAAAAAGCGTACTTTGCCTTTTTATTGCAAGGAATAATCAAGCAGATGGCAAAAGCGAATTTTCAAGAGATAATAAATGATATCAAGGCGGGGAAACTCCATCCTGTGTATTTTCTTACGGGTGATGAGCCGTATTTTATCGACAAAATAGCTGATGCGCTGGATAAATATGTTCTTGAGCCGGCACAACGAGACTTTAATTTCAGATTATTTTATGGGAAGGAAACTAGTGTGAAAACTATAATTGACGAGGCTTCACGGTATCCGATGATGGCGGAAAGGCAGCTTATCATTGTTAAGGAAGCACAATTCCTGAAGCAGATAGAAAAACTGACGACTTATGTGAAAAAACCATTGGAGACGACAGTGCTTGTCTTTGTCTATAAGAATAAGAAACTTGATGGGAGGAAAGCATTTGCGAAAGCTATAAAGAAAGCGCCTTGTCTTTATTATGAGTCGAAGAAATTATACGATAATCAGTTGCCCGGCTGGATAATTACTTACGTCAAATCCATGAATCTCAAGATTAAACAGGAAGAGGCGTATATGCTTGCAGATTATCTGGGTACGGATTTATCTAAGGTGGTGAATGAATTGCAGAAATTGAAGCTCAACCTCGATGAAGGTGCGACGATTACAGCAGAGGATATCGAGCGCTATATCGGAATGAGCAAGGACTACAACGTATTTGAATTGCAGGATGCTCTGGTGAAAGGCAATGCAGAAAAGGCCTTTAAGATTATACGATTTTTTGGAAGTAATCCACAAGAACACAGTATGGTGATGATCGTAGCTGTATTGGGCTCTTATTTCAGCCGGCTGTATGCGTTGAGTGGTGCCGGTGTGAGAACGCCGCAACAAGCCAAGGAAGTTATCGGCAATTTTCATCCATTTGTGATGAAGAAATATATTGCTGAATCACGTGTGTTTAAAACCGCTCAATTGATGAAAATAGTGGAAATTCTCCATCTTTATGACCTGAAATCCAAAGGTGTGGGCGTGCGTGGCATTTCAGAGTATGATCTCATGGTTAAGATGATAAGTGACATTTTATCTGCACGGAATCCTCGGTTTTCAGTACGCTATGAATCCTTGATGAATTTATAGGATTTAGGATTGCTTGCTTTTCCGGTTATCCCGACATTTGCGTAAGCTTATTGCTGATAAATAAGCCTTTCATTCTGAGGAAACAGTAACAGGATGGCCTTAGGAATATTATAAAAATAGATGGGATGAGAATGCGTCTATTTAATGAGCAGATTGCCGGAATTGTCATATTGTAAAGCCTTAATCCCGATTATTGCGGATTGATATTTACGGAGGTACTCTTCCTT
The DNA here is from genome assembly GCA_964436125.1 of uncultured Saprospiraceae bacterium. Lineage (GTDB taxonomy): Bacteria > Bacteroidota > Bacteroidia > Chitinophagales > Saprospiraceae > CAYRFF01. The sequence goes on from CAYTBT010000007.1 coordinate 17,702, forward strand.
GGTCGTTCCGGGGAAATTGAAATCGTTTTTAAGCAACATTAACTTGTCGTGAGCAAAATGGGCAGCGACTTTTTCCTTGCCGCGTTCTGCGATATATCGATAAAGTATGGCCATGGATTTTAAGCCGCTTATTCTATGCATTTTTCTGTCTTCTTCAGCATAGAAAATGAGCTTTTCAAGTGGTGCTGTGTTTACAAAATCCCGTTTAATCTGAATCAAAGTGAAGAGAGCGACCTCCTTAAGATTGCGATAATAGGCTTTATTCTTATAAGATGGGAGTTCTTTTCTATACCATTTATCTACGGCTTGCCACTTGACATTTCTATCGAGTTGCACATTGAAAATCCAGATGTCTTTAGGTGGAATTACCGCGGTTGTCCGTTGTTCAACAGGGATAGGATCAAGACTTTCTTGACTTTTCTTTTCAGTGGTAACTTCAGAGCAGGCAAGAAAGTTAAGTGCAAGAATGCTTATTATGATGAATATCCCTTGCGGCTTCATTATGATTAATTGATTATACAATTGAGAATATATTATAAGGAAGGAGTTTATGCGTTTTCTTCCCAGATATTGCTCAAGTGAATTATAGTCTGAGCCGCCTTGGACATATCTTGTACCGTTGTCCATTCTTGTTGAGAATGAAAAGAATATTCACCGGCGAAGATATTGGGGCAAGGAAGGCCCATAAAAGTAAGTCTAGAGCCATCCGTTCCACCTCGGATGCTGGATAAATCCGGCTTTAAACCGGCTCTGCGTATTGCTTCTTCTGCATATTCAACGACTTGTGGTAGATCCTTTAAGATCTCTTTCATATTTCTGTATTGCTCAGTTACTGTTGTGTTAACCTGGGCTTCAGGATATACCTTTAATACCTTTTTTACAATGGACTCGAGGTATTCTTCTTTTTCAGCAAGACCTGCTGTTTCAAAGTCACGGATAATAAATTGCACCTTGGCTTTTTCAATTGTTCCCGAAATAGAAGTCGGATGGATAAACCCGGCCTTTCCATTGGTCGTTTCCGGACTCAACCTGTCCTTGGGTAGAGAAGCGACGATTTCAGCGGCTACTTTTAAAGCGCTGACGAGCTTATCTTTTGCAAATCCGGGATGGACTGCGACACCTTCAATATCCATCGTGACGGCATCTGCCGAAAAGGTCTCATTTTCAAGACTTCCTGCTTTCTCACCATCTATTGTATAGCCATAAGTGGCATCGAGTTTTTCAATATCGACCTTATCGACGCCCCGGCCGATTTCTTCATCTACGGTAAACAGGATGCGGATGCGGCCATGCTTTATTTCCGGATGTTGCTTCAAGTAATCCATTGCGGTCATAATTGCCGTAAGTCCCGATTTATTATCGGCACCGAGGAGCGTATTTCCACTTGCGGTTATTACATCGTGTCCTATCTTATTGCCGAGCTCCGGATGTTCAGCCGGATCTATACTTACTTCCGGATTATTGGGCAAGGTAATCACTTCACCTTGATAATTCTTATGTATTATCGGAATGACATCTTTTCCACTACAGTCCGGGCTTGTGTCCATGTGACTACAAAAGCAGATAGTCGGAACGTCTTTGTCAGAATTGGATTCTAGTGTTGCGTATATATATCCATATTCATCCATTGCTGCATCACTGATCCCTATCTCGTGCAACTCTTTAACGAGTTGTTTTCCGAGCTCTTTTTGTTTCTCAGTCGATGGTGTCGTAGGACTATTAGGATCTGATTGCGTGTCAAATTTAACGTAGCGACAGAATCTGTCGATTATTTTCTGTGTATCGGGTTTAACATTCATCTGTGATTATAAATTGTTACGGTCGGCAATTTAATAAAAATTTACTGACCAATGGGAAATGAAGCCATAGAATTCATAGAAAAATGGAGAGGCCTTACTTCGATACCGTTGATTTAGATTACTTTAAAATATCACAGTTGCCCCGGGAGATAATTAATCGATCAAGCAAGGTTCAGTGATATTGGATTCAAGAAGCTAGGAGACAATGCTTTGGGGAGTGCATTGCTTGAAGTACTTCCTTTAAGGTGAAAAATATTTTTACTCCTGTACACATAGGGACTTTGCCACAGAAACGATACATAAAAAAGAATAATAACAGGCAAAAAAAACAGGCGGAAAGTAGATTGTTATTTGAAAAAAAATACGGAATTTTGCCTCCTTTAATTACCTGTTTATTTAAAGGAGGATGAAGACTAAGTATATAGATTTAATTGAACAGACTTACGAGTTCCCGCAGGAAGAATTTAAGCTCGAGAAAGAGAATCAGAACTTATATTTTCATGGTGTGAACTTAATGGGTCTGGTGGAGCAGTATGGAACGCCATTAAAGTTTACGTATCTGCCTAAGATATCGGAAAACATACAACGAGCACAAGGTTGGTTTAATGAAGCGATATCAAAGATAGGTTATCCGGGGAAATATATGTATAGCTATTGCACTAAGAGTTCGCATTTCAGGCATGTTCTCGAGGAAGTTTTAAAAAATGAAGTACATATTGAAACCTCATCGGCATTTGACTTGGATATTGTGGAGAACTTGAAACGCAGAGGAAAGATAAGTGATGAGACCTACATCTTGTGCAACGGTTTTAAACGAGACCAATATATCAGCAATATAGCTCGATTGATCAATAGTGGGCACAAGAGATGCGTGCCTATTATAGATAACTTTGAGGAGCTAAATTTACTGTGTGAAGAGGTTGAGGGGTCATTTGAGGTAGGGATAAGAATTGCTTCGGAGGAGGAGCCAAAGTTTGAGTTTTACACTTCACGCCTAGGCATCGGTTATAAAGATATATTGCCATTTTATGAAACGCAGATTGCACAGAGAAGCAAGGTAAGACTTAAAATGCTTCATTTTTTCATCAATACCGGGATAAAAGATACGGCTTATTACTGGAATGAATTACAGAAAAGTATCAGAGCCTTTGTGAGATTGAAGAAAATATGTCCCAGCCTTGATAGTTTAAATATCGGAGGAGGCTTTCCGGTTAAAAATTCACTTGCATTTGAATATGATTATCAATATCTCATCGAGGAGATAGTGCATCAAATCTTTATCACGTGTAGAGATGCCGGAGTTGCACCACCCAATATTTTTACAGAATTCGGTAGTTTTACTGTAGGGGAGAGCGAAGGCGTCTTATATAAAATCCTCTATCAGAAAAAGCAAAATGACAGGGAGAAATGGAATATGATTAATTCGTCATTTATAACTACGCTTCCGGATAGCTGGGCGATTAATAAGCGCTTCATTATGCTGGCAATAAACCGATGGCAAGATGAGTATGAAAGGGTATTTCTCGGTGGCTTGACCTGTGATAGCGACGATTATTATAATAGTGAGCAGGATATAAATGCTATTTTCTTGCCTAAGTACCATACAGAGAAACCTTTATACATCGGATTTTTTAATACTGGTGCATACCAAGACAGCATCGGCGGATACGGCGGATTGCAACATTGTCTTATTCCTGCACCGAAGAAAGTAATAATACGGAAAACTGCCGACGGAGAAATGGAAACAAGTCTATTTGCTCCACAGCAGACAAGCAGACAACTTTTAAAAATACTAGATTATGAATAAGCGAGTATATGCCGGAATACCGGAAGAATATACAAGGCTAGAGAATGCGCACGTCGTCCTTATTCCGGTGCCTTATGATGGGACGAGCACCTGGGGAAAAGGAGCGGATAAAGGTCCGGATGCCTTTCTAGAGGCATCGGAAAATATGGAGCTCTACGATATAGAAACTCAATCAGAAGTCTATAAAATGGGCATATTCCTGGCTGACCCTGTCACGGAAAATACAAGTCCTGAGTCGATGGTAGATGCAGTACATCAGAAAACTAAGGAATATATTCTACGCAATAAATTTGTAACTCTCTTCGGTGGGGAACACAGCATTTCAATCGGTAGTATCCGAGCATTCAATGAATGTTATGACAATCTTTCTGTATTGCATATAGATGCTCACGCTGATTTACGCAAGGAATATATGGGTAGCCCATTCAACCATGCTTGTGCGGTGTATGAGGCGAGCTTGAGGACCAATCTCGTTCAAGTGGGAATCCGCAGCATGGATAAGTCTGAAGTACAGCTGATGGATCAAGAAAAGGTGTTTTATGCTCATGAGATGGCTGAGAACGATTATTGGATGGATAATGTCATAGAAGCACTCGGGGAGACGGTCTTTATCACCTTTGACCTCGATGCATTTGATATTTCAGTACTACCTGCGACAGGAACACCGGAACCGGGCGGTTTATTGTGGTATGAAACACTCGAGTTCTTGAGACGCATATTTGCTGAAAAGCAAGTAGTAGGTTTTGACATTGTTGAATTATGCCCTAGTCCGGCACATCCGGCATCGGCATTTGCGGCAGCTAAATTATATTATAAAATGTTGAGCTATAAATTTCTTGATGTCGAGATTGATGGGGGAGAAGAGAATTATGGATATGAAAATCCTATGAAAAACAAATTATCACAAATAAAGTCTGAAGAAGAATATGAAAACTGAAAAAGGTGTAATAAAGCAATTTCTTGAGAAGTACTATCTTCATTTTAATGCTGCAACGGTGGTTGATGCGGCACAGGCTTACCGGGAGCAGCTGAATAAGGAATCTAAAATGCTTGTATCGATGGCAGGAGCGATGAGTACTGCTGAAATCGGGAAAATATTTGCCGAAATGATCCGTAAGGATAAAGTACATATAATTTCTTGTACCGGTGCCAATCTCGAGGAGGATGTCATGAACCTCGTTGCGCATTCACATTATAAACGCGTGCCACATTATCGGGATTTGACACCACTAGAAGAGAAAGGACTGATGGAGCAGGGTTTAAATCGCGTTACAGATACCTGCATTCCGGAGGAGGAAGCGTTCAGGCGCATACAACACCATATATTTAATATATGGAAAAATGCCGAGGAGAATGGCGAACGGTTTTTCCCACATGAATTTATGTATAAATTACTTTTAAGCGGTGTTCTGGAAGAATATTATGAGATTGATCTCAAGGATTCATGGATGTATGCCGCTGCAGAAAAGAATCTGCCGATCATTGTGCCGGGCTGGGAAGATAGTACTATGGGAAATATATATGCCAGCTATATTCTTAAGGGGGAATTGAATCCGAGAACGATGAAAAGTGGTCTTGAATATATGACTTTTCTTGCTCAATGGTACACGGAGAACAGTAAAAATGGAGTAGGCTTCTTTCAGATCGGTGGCGGTATTGCAGGAGATTTTCCGATATGTGTCGTGCCTATGCTATATCAGGATATGGAACTCCAGGAAACCCCGTTCTGGTCATACTTCTGCCAGATAAGCGACTCTACTACAAGCTATGGAAGTTATTCAGGTGCTGTGCCCAATGAAAAAATAACCTGGGGAAAACTCGATGCCGATACCCCGAAGTTTATCATTGAAAGTGATGCAACTATTGTTGTGCCATTGGTATTTGCTCATATTCTTGGCTGGTAAGCTGCGGAGTTTAAACAAGGCAGTTCTTAATTTTTCTTATCGAGGATACTGTATTATGAAGGAGTAGATTGAAGAAATATTATTCTTCTTCATCACCATCTTCACGGTATTCCTCGATAAGTAACTCTTTATTTACGTTTTCGTGCGCCTCTTCTTCCATTTCGCGAGCCTTGGTCAATGCACTTGCAACCAGGCCGGCAGGAATTGTTACGATACCTACTCCGATAAGCAATATGATAAATGTAAATGCCCTTCCTCCGGGCGTTACCGGATAAATGTCTCCATAGCCGACAGTAGTTAAGGTAACTATTGCCCACCAGGCGCTTGAGAATATAGAGGTGAATTTCTCCGGCTGAACAGCATTTTCAAAGTAATAAATACCTGCAGATGCAAGATATAGAAAGATTCCGGTGACAATCAGAAAGAGATATACTTCTTCCTTGATAAGGTGCCACGCTTGTTTAAATCTATTCAAGGCCCTGTTGTATCGGATCAATTTGAATGCTCGGAAAATCCTGAAAATCCTGAATGCCCTCAGGGATAATAGATCCGATGAAAATCCAATATAAAAGGGCATAATTGCAAGGAAATCAATTATACCATAAAAACTGAAGAGATATTGAAAGGGCTTCTCGGCGACATAAATACGCAGAATGTATTCTATGGTGAAAAAAATAACACAGATGATTTCAATCCATCGTAAAGTGGACTTCATCATTGCTGAATTATTCGGTAGTGTTTCCAGCGCGTAACCAATAAGTGAAACGAAAATAAGGATCTGCACCGTATAGTCAAATATCTTGCCCTTTTCCGTCGTATTATCGTCAACAATCTTGCGTAATTCACTTTTTGTCATAGCAATCTTGAAAATTTATCTTCTCTGAATACCAATGTAGAGTTTTCTTTATAATCTCCAAAGCATTTTGAGCTCAATACGTCACTCTCAACTTTAAGGGCTTGATTAAATCGACGATCTGTCCTTTATGATTTAGCTTCCGCAAATCTCAGGCCCAATTTATCTTTGAGCCATTCTTTTCCTCTGGGCGTAAAGCGTATTTCTCTGGAATCAGGCACTTTATGAGCCCAGCCTGTCTCGAGCATCTTGCTTAATATTGTTTCACCTAGCTTTCCTCCGAGATGTGATTTTCTCTCACTGAAATCAAGGCATTGCTTGCTCAATCGCTTACCTTGTTGCGCAAAATCGTCCTCGTGAATTTCCAGCTCCTCATCTAGCCATTTCCAGCCCATATCTGTAACTTCATAATGTATATCAGCAGGCTTGAGCACTCCTTTATTGACAAGTGCTTCGGTAACTTTTACGCCGACATAACCCGCGAGATGCTTATAGCAATGCCGGCTGTATTTCATTCCTGTCGGGATGGAGCTGGGTTTTAAGGATTTTATGGACTCCCATTGACTGAATAGCCCTATTATATCTGAGTTTTCAATATAATAGTAGTTGCGTTTTCTGTTAACTCGTGTTGTGATTATGTGCGCTCGTATAAGTTCATCGAGAAGCGGCTCCAATTCCTCCGGTGGAAACTTGCTTTTTTTCTCTAGTTCAATGAATGTATGGCACGTCCATCTGCAAGGAGAGAAAGCAAGGAACGAGCATTATCACTCTTGGATTTCAATGAATTTAATCTTGTATTAATATCCTTCATAAGAGAGGGTTTTTACTTTATGATATAAGAAGACTATGGAGTTAAAGTTTAGCCTTGATGGGGATTTATGGCTTTATCCGCTGCATAAGGTCTTTGACGATGAGTTCACTGCTATCATCAGGTTGTAACATTGTTGCGAGCTCATCGTAATCTTTTTGTAGCGCTTGAAGGGCATTATCTTGCCGGAGCCGTTCTATTTCACGGCAGATATTCTCTACGGTCATCTCTTCCTGGAGTAATTCTGTAACCGCTTCACCTTGTAAGATTAAATTAACCAGGGAAAAGAAGTCGAGTTTTACGAGCCATCTAGCAATAGCAATGGAAATAGGATTGCCCGAATAGCATACAACTTGAGGAGTATTAAATAATGCGGTTTCAAGAGTAGCTGTTCCACTTGCAACGAGCGCCATATCAGATACATCGAGGATATCGTAGGTCATATCCTCAAGAATAGTAAGGTTATCCGTATTGTATTCCTTGAGATACTTGTCGTACCATTTATCTTGTGTAGAAGGAGCCTTGGCGAGGAAAAATTGCCAGTCCGGATATTTTTCTGCCACAGACAAGAAAGTAGGTAACATGCGATTAATTTCTTGTGCTCTGCTACCGGGTAAGAGTGCAATAGTATATTTCTCTTGTCGAGAAAGAGAACTTGAATGGCGTTTTATAACATCCTTTAATGGATGGCCGTGATAGGAGACTGAAATGTCATGGCTTGCAAAGTATTCTTCCTCAAATGGCAGGATAGCATAGACGTGATCGATGTACTTGCGGATTGATTCATTACGTCCTTCTTTCCATGCCCATGTCTTGGGAGCAATATAATAAAAGCAGGTAAAGCCATTGCGCTTTGCCCACCTGGCCATCCGAAGATTAAAGCCCCCGTAATCGATATAGATAATTGCATCAGGCTTGAATTTGCTGATCTGAGAGCGGCATTTGCGTAAGCTAGCCAATAAGGAAAAGGCACGCACAAGTACTTCCCAGAAACCCATAATCGCAAGTTCTTTTATGTGAACGAGTGGTGGATGTCCGGCCTCAGCAGCCATGTTGTCTCCACCGTAAAACTGAATTTCTGCTTCAGTATCCCTCTGCCGTATCCCTCGGATTAATTCGCCTCCGTATATGTCGCCGGAGGCTTCCCCGGCTATGATAAAATAGCGCATCGTCAGAGAATTGTTGTTGCAAAGTAGATGAACCAGCCTATCGCCATGAGCATTGTCGTCATTAAAGCACCGCGGAGACTCTTGTATTCTTTCCTGCTTTTAAAGAAGTTTATTGTCAGGATATTGAAGCAGATTGCAATCAATAACAATGTCCTTACCCGGATAACTTCTTGAGCCAGCTGCCCTTCCGGGAGGAATAATTCAATGACCGTCAATGCGACGGCATAACCGACAAATGCGACGATAAGTGCGACTATAATGCCTTTTATTATACTTCCTGAATTTAAATTCATATCAACTCTTCCAGATTTTTATTACTTTCTATGGCCCTGTAATTGGTCATGTCATGCACCGATGGCACAACAGAAACATATCCATTTTCCAATGCTTCTAGATCGGTGTCCTTATCGAGCCTTTCATACTCAAATTTTCCCGTAAGCCAATAGTATTTCTGGCCTCGCGGATCTTCTCCTACCTGAAAGTCTTCAACCCATTTTCCCTCTGCTTGAGAACAGACTTTAATGCCTTTAATATCCTCCAGTGGAAGCTTGGGAATGTTGACGTTCAAGAGATTGGTGTTTTTCATGCCTTGTTCCAGGCAATTGCGGATAATCGCCTGAGCATAATGTGCGGCAGGACTGAAATCCGCTTCAAAACTGAAATCTAGTAGTGAGAACCCGATACTGTCTATGCCATCAATGGACGCTTCCATTGCAGCAGACATTGTGCCGGAATAAATGATATTTATGGAAGCATTGGAGCCGTGATTGATACCGGATACACAGAGATCGATATTGCGTCCCTTGAGCACTTGATATTTAGCAATTTTCACACAATCAACCGGCGTTCCTGAACATTCGTAAGCTTCCAATCCAGGGAAAATATCTACTTTATGCAAGCGTATGGGACGATTTAAGGTCAAGGCATGCCCCTTGGCCGATTGTGGTGAATTGGGTGCCACCACAACAACCTCGCCGAGTGGTTTTACCACTTCTACAAGAGCTTTAATCCCCGGAGCAAACATTCCATCGTCATTGGTGACGAGAATAAGCGGCTTTTCTTTCATTAATTCTGGTTTTTCTGTATTCTGTGGATTGATTTACTTTATTGATTATATACTTCAATTTTACACGTATTTGCCACAGAAGGTTCTTTATTTCTTCATAATTGTATGTAGCATAGACAAGTTTCTTAAAGAAGGACAAGGGATAAGCATCTGAAGCCGGGACGGAATCCCTGTTATGCTTTTTATGCATGATCTTTATCTGTGGTCGGTACACTAGTCCTCTTTTACCTGCACATAAATATTATGCGTTATACCACTACTGACATGGATTGTCTCTCCATCAACGAGAAGTCGCATCGTGTCATCATAGGCATAACTGTCAAGTACCTGGATATCTGTCCCCAATGACAACTTCAAGCTATCCAGAAGCTGGAGAAATTCTCTATCATCTTTGCTTACACCGAGAATTCTTGCTTTATCGCCTTTGTTCAGTGTTTTTAAGAGAACTTGCTGCCTTTCGGCAAATATTCCTTCAGAATCAGGTATAGGATCGCCGTGTGGATCAAATTTTGGCTCTCCGAGAAAGCTATCCAGCGCATCGGTTAATTTATCCGAGCGGACATGTTCAAGTTCCTCAGCTATTTCATGGACCTCGCCCCAGCCGAGCCCAAGTGTCTTGACGAGAAATGTTTCCCACAATCGATGGCTTCTTATTAAGGACGTTGCGATATTCTCACCGGCGGGAGATAAGGTGACCCCCTTATATTTCCGGTACTCTAGATATCCTTTTTCCGAGAGCTTTTTAATCATATCCGATACTGAAGCAGCTGATGTGTTGAGCTTGTCAGCAATCATCGTCGTGCTTGCAGTATCGTGTGACTCGAGAATCGTGTATATCTCTTTTAGGTAATTCTCTTCTGTATATGTCATAGGCCAATGATAAAATTCAGTAATAAATGACAGCGGAGCCTTAAAACAATAGGCATCTTTATGGCATTCTTGTAATATCAGCTTTTGCTCTAGCAACTCAATTTAATGTATAACAAGTTTAAGTTGATAATTATTGACAATATTATAGATAATAACGCATAGATAATAAATGGAAGTAGATGTTTTTCATAATAGACGCATGACCTCTCCACGACAATTTAATGGAGAGAAGCTTACAGAGGAAGAAATAAAGGCTATACTCGAGGCAGCTCGATGGGCGCCTACACACAAAATGACAGAGCCATGGAGGTACGTGGTACTCAGAGATCAGGCGATTGATAGACTGGCACGTTTTGTAGAAAAAGCATACAAGGAAATGGAGTCACCACCTTCAGAAAGTAAAATACGGAGAAAAGTAGATAAAATACGGAAAGCAGATACAATATTGCTTATTTTATTGCATAGGGATGAAAAAAAGAGAATTCCTGAATGGGAAGAGATTGCTGCGCTGGCTTGCTCGGTAGAAAATATGTGGTTGTATGCTTGCAATAGTGGACTTGCAGGATACTGGAGCACGCCATTTTTTAAGGATTTAATCGGAGATTTTGTAGATCTAGAGGAAAATGAAAGATGCCTCGGATTATTTTATCTGGGTAAAACTGATATAGAAATTCCCGATAATCGAGAACGCAAATCAATAAAGGAGATTTCCAGGTGGATTATTGAATAGCCGGCCCAAAGAAGCGTATTACCCAAATCATGCAATAGAAATTGAAGATGACCGAATGAAATTTAATATAAGCGAGCTTATATGAAACCATTGATACTAAATGTATCAATGATGAGGGATTCGCCTCCGGCGGACTAAAGACCGAGCTCCTGCGAGTGGGGTTTCACATAAGCCTGTGAATACAAGCACTTGCCCGGTGGAATACTGCTTGCAGTATGACCTGTGGTCATATTCCACAGGGCGAGCCCTTGTCTTCTGTGGCTTTTGCACTTCCTTTTGCACTTCCTTTTGCACTTCCTTTTGCATTTCTATTGCATGGTTTGGGGATTAAGTATGGTATTTCAAATTGCATTGATCGGAATGAGAAGGAACCGGATGTGTTGCCCTTTATTTCCGACAACTGCCTTAATACATAAAAAATGAGGATTATAGATTGTTTACAGACGTGATATGACTTAATTTATCAAAAAATAAGGCCATAAGCTTCAGAGAAATTCTCCAATACAGAAAATATCTTAACTGTTAAGAAATATAATGTTATATTTGCACGCTGAAATTGAGAAATAGGAGCAGTGAAAGGCGGGAAACGCAGCACAGCTCCGGATTAAGAATAAAAAGGATAGCATTTTATGGAATCATTAGTTTACATTTTACCGGTTTTCGGACTTATAGGCCTAGCATATATGTTTTACCTATCAGCCTGGGTAGGGAAACAAGATGCGGGAGAATCAAGGATGAAAACAATTTCCGATCACATAGCCAAGGGTGCAATGGCATTTTTAAAAGCTGAATACAGGTCGCTTTTAATTTATGTTGTAATAGCCGGAGCATTGCTCGGTTTTCTTGCTTCACAAGTAGAGACGACGCACTGGTTTATTGTAATAGCATTTGTTATAGGAGCATTATTTTCAGCGCTTGCCGGATATTTTGGCATGAGTATCGCCACCAAGGCCAATGTCCGTACCACACAAGCAGCGCGATTCAATCTCCCGGATGCCTTACGAGTATCATTCAGAGGCGGAACGGTAATGGGATTGGGTGTAGCAGGCTTGGCGGTATTTGGATTGAGTGGTTTACTAGCGATTTTCTATATATATTTTATGGGTGGAGAATGGACAACTGCACATTTTCCGACTGCCAATACCCCGGTAGAGGCAATGACCGTAATCCTGGAAGTGCTTGCAGGCTTCAGTTTAGGTGCTGAATCTATTGCATTATTTGCCCGTGTGGGTGGCGGAATATATACCAAGGCAGCTGACGTAGGAGCCGATCTTGTAGGTAAAGTAGAAGCCGGAATACCTGAAGACGATCCGCGTAACCCGGCGACTATTGCTGATAACGTAGGGGATAATGTAGGTGATGTTGCGGGAATGGGAGCTGACTTATTTGGTTCTTATGTTGCAACAATTCTTGCAGCCATGGTACTGGGAAATTATGTTATCCGCGATATGGGAGGACAGATTACCGACCAGTTTGGCGGCATAGGCCCCATTTTGTTACCTGTCCTTATTGCCGGCCTGGGAATTATTTTCTCTATCATCGGTACACTGCTTGTGAAGGTAGGGAAGAACGCAGAAAGTGAGGCGAAGGTACAAGCCGCTCTGAATAAAGGAAACTGGACCGCTATTATCCTTACAGGTATTGCATCGTATTTTGTTATTCAGTGGATGTTGCCTGAAGAGATGACAATGCAAGTGTTTAAGGGCTCCGGATTTACGACGATTACATGTACACCTCTGGACGTGTTCTGGGCCGTATTGCTGGGCTTAATTGTGGGAGCCGGAATATCTGCGATTACTGAATATTATACAGGATTGGGCAAAAAGCCTGTCTTGAATATCGTGAAGCAATCCATCACAGGTGCTGCAACCAATATTATTGCAGGTTTATCCGTAGGTATGATGTCAACCTATCTGCCGATAATTTTATTTGCAGGCGCTATCTGGGGTGCCTATGTATTTGCAGGCTTTTATGGTGTTGCGATTGCTTCTTCAGCGATGATGGCAACGACTGCAATGCAGCTAGCAATTGATGCCTTCGGTCCGATAGCGGATAATGCAGGTGGTATAGCTGAGATGAGCGACTTGCCGGATGAAGTAAGGAATAGGACAGATATCCTCGATTCAGTAGGTAATACGACCGCTGCAATTGGAAAGGGTTTTGCGATTGCATCTGCAGCTCTTACTGCACTAGCACTCTTTGCTGCCTATGTGACCTTTACAGGGATAAATGGAATTAATATCTTTAATGCCAAGGTGCTTGCGGCCCTCTTTATCGGTGCAATGATTCCTGTTGTCTTCTCTGCGCTTGCAATGAGTGCTGTAGGACGCGCTGCCAATGCTATGGTGCAGGAAGTCCGCCGACAGTTCAGGGAGTTTCCGGGAATTATGAAAGGGACGCAGGAACCTGAATACGATAAGTGTGTGGATATCTCTACCAATGCTGCCTTGAAAGAAATGATCCTGCCCGGCTCTATTACAATCGTCGTTCCTATCATTATAGGATTTGTCATGGGCCCTGAGGCATTGGGTAGTTATATGGCCGGCGTTACGGTTTCCGGTGTAATGTGGGCTATCTTCCAGAATAATGCCGGTGGCGCATGGGATAATGCCAAGAAATCATTTGAAGCCGGTGTTACGATCGATGGCCAATTATTGAAGAAAGGCTCACCTGCTCATAAAGCTGCTGTGACCGGTGATACTGTCGGTGATCCATTTAAGGATACTTCTGGTCCATCAATGAATATCTTGATCAAATTAACCTGTCTAGTAGGGCTGGCTCTTGCGCCGGTACTCGGCGAAATGTATGCTGAGAATCATCCTTCTGAAAGTGAAAATAGGATAGAGAAAACAGGACAGGAAATGCAACTTGAACAGGAAATGAATGGTGTGCTCTCTTATGAAGACGCAATGAAAATTTCCGAGGAAATAAAGTAAATAAGGATAGAAACTGAAGATTGAAAAGGCCTCTGTTACATTGAATTGTAGCAGGGCCTTTTTGTCTAAATTGCCTAGCTGCATCTTTCCCTGCGAATGCCCTTCAACCGGTGCTGTACCTAGGTCATCTTATATGCTTCTGTCGGTACACAATTTAAGAAATGCCGTAAGGTGCTATCTGCCATTAATGTAAATAGCTTAAATCCCGGAAATAATCCGTGGATATGACTTGTAGTCCTACCTTTCAGAATCGCATTACTCCCCAATCCTCCTTGCAGATAAAATAGAGTGGAATTTACATCAGGATAATTTTACGTGTAAAACGCTTATTTCCCGAAGTAATGGTAATAAAATAAGTTCCTTTCGCCACTCCGGTGGTATGCCAGATAATTTCCTGCTTGCCGGTGTATGTGTCCGGCGGCAATAACTCTTTTACCTTGTTTCCTGCGGTATCCAATATCTCTAGTGTGAGAAATCGCGTGTGCTCGAGGTTAAAGCTTATTTTAACTCTAGAACGAGATGGATTGGGTGATGCCTTGAAGTCCGGTATTTTCAATTGCGCATCGCTTACATCAACTGCAGGTAACCATGAGTCCTTGCCATCTGTTAACCAGTCAAGGCTGAATCGGGCATAATATAATTGATAATTCTCGTATTCACCATTTTCATAAAATAAGCCTATCGTGCCATCATCGAGTACGGTAAGAGCGGAATATCCGGCAGGTCCCGGACAGATGACGCGCTTTGTGTTCCAGGTCTTTCCCTCATCATAACTTACAAATACGGTGAGATTGCGCCTCACAGAAGGATCTGAAGCGATCGAAAAGAGGAGGCGACTCTTACGGTATCCGTTCCTTACTGAAGTATATCTGATCAAGTCTCCATTGACACCGGGTTCGATGAGTTCAGGTACGTGAACCGGCTTAGTCCATGTATTGCCATTGTCTTCTGAATATGCCACCTTTCTACTGCCTCGCGATCGGATAGACATCAGAAGTCTGCCATCGTCAAGCTCAACAATCTTTGATTCATTGCCATTTGTGGAAGCTCGACCCGGCGCAGTGTGCCATGTATATCCACTGTCATCGCTATATATCATGAAATTGCTCAAGTCATAGGACGAATTCTCCCGTACGCCGATTGCTGCAATTATACGGCCATTTGCCATTTGAAAGGCGCTTCCTGATGCTGCCCAGGCTGCATACCATCCCGATTGATAGATTTCATCCGAGAATTCTTTTGGGCTGGACCAGGTTTTTCCCATGTCTTTACTGCGTGCAACTTGAAAACGTATTTTATCTGAAGGTGTAGAGTAAAATAAGCCATTATGAGATGCAAATAAACAGAGAATATCTCCTGTTCTTCTGTCATAAACTAGTGCAGGATCACTTGCTCCATTTTCTCCGAAGTCTGCGACGACAATTGCATCGGACCAGGTTTTACCACCATCATTACTATATCGACAGAACAGATCGATATTTCCCGGCAAATCGCCGTTATCGTCTCGGCGCGCATCTGCGACAACGATAACATGTTGCCCTACGGCTTCTATTGCCGGAATGCGATAATGTGCCGATGCATAATCACCTCCTGAAAATAAGGCTTTATGAATGAGGAGGATTGTACGGAGATGGGGCTCTGATGGTGTCGATACCGGCCTTTCTTCACCGTCCATTGTGTAATTGCTGAGCCAGGCACCTATCTGTGCGCCTTCTTGAGCTTGCTCTGAAATGTCGGCACAGAGCCAAAAAATATTATTGCCTTCCTTGAGCTCCTTAGAGATCGATAAACTAAGACTGTTGCCATTTATCGGTATTTCACCCAGTAATTCCGCTGTTGATAAGTCCAATCTCTCTCTGGAGCCATTATAATATACTTTGTATCTGCTCACTGCATCTTTATCTGCGGCTTGGTCTATTGTGAAGTTGAGTTGATTAAGGACAAGGGGATCTTGTGCACCGATAGTTTTGAAATTCACTGAATAAAGCCGTTCGTCGGATTGTCCTATGCCGGTGGGATAGGAAGGTTGATATTTTTCAATTCCTATAAGATGCATCTCTGATGCAGAAGGATTGATAATCTGTGGATTTCCATGCAATTTTCCCGGGTGCATACCCGCAAGATCCGGAACAGTAGCATTTGATACATCTTGAAAATCCCAGCTCGCTATTAAGTCTTTCTCAGTACCTGTTATGCTATCAGTCATATCGGCCAGTATTTCATCTTGTGAAAGTGCATCGGACCACAGGCGTATTTCATCTATCCATCCATCCCAATATGTATGTTTATTCACTGAAGTGCCTATATAAATATTTACATTATTCTGAAAACCCTCGGTGCCAATAGCTGAAGATGTATTTGTCCCTTCCAGATTTCCATCCACATATATCTGGGATTGTTGTTTGTCGGGATTTACAACCATTGCCAGATGATGCCATACGCCATCGGTTATATTAGTTGTGCCAAAAGGCGGTCCGGCATTAGTTCCATAAACAGAACGGAGATTAATACCGTATTCACCGGAGGAAATATTGGTAATGAGCTCATAGCCGGAAGCTGAGCCCGAGGTGCCGCCGCGCTTGCTGATAATGCGGTAATAATTTTTATTTGTAGTACTTTTTACCCAACAAGTTATACTGAAACTCTCGCCGGCATTGATATCTAGTGCATTGTGATCTTCTACCGTCATATAATCACCATCACCATCGAGGAGTAGAGCATTTCCCAGTTGTGCATGCGCGCGATTAAAAAGGAATATCGTAAAGAAGAATAGAAGTAGATGTAGGCCTTTCATAGCGAGGAACATTAATTAAACTTAAAAGATATATACAAGAATTAAAGTAAGCAATTCTTTTAAGAAGACCTGACTTTCGTCAAATATTTTTCCAGGAGCAAGGCCATAGCACAACATCAGAGATAAATTCTGTTCTGTTCTTCGCTGTGCATAAGAGGAATTACGACGTAGAATGTAGTACCGATTCCTTCATCTGTTTCAAATCGTATTTTTCCATTAAACCCTTCAACCATCTTGGCACACATAGCCAGTCCGAGACCTGTGCCAGAATTTTTGGAGGTGAAATTGGGTTTAAATATTTTATCTCTGGTATCTGCCGGAATCCCTATGCCATTATCCTTGATAGAAATTACAGCATTATTCTTCTCAATGTATAAAGTAATAAGAATACGTCCTTTTCTATCCACAGGAATAGCTTGGATAGCATTTTTTAATAGATTGGTGACGATTCTCGACATCTGATCTTTATCTGCAAATACAAAAACATCATTCATCGGTAATTTTAGTTCAATATCCATATCTCTCCGCTTTCTGAAGAGATCGTGTACATGAGTGACAACAGTATTTAAGCTGAGTTTTTGATTCTCGGCACTAGGAAGCTTGGCAAAGTTGCTGAAACTAGAGGCAATGCGGGATAGTTTATCGATCTGCTCAATAAGTGTTTCCGATACTTGATTAATGAGTTCATGGCTTCTTTCCGGTTCATGCGCGATGGTGAATTGCAGATGTTGTATACTGAGTTTCATCGGAGTAAGTGGGTTCTTGATCTCATGTGCGACCTGCTTGGCCATTTCCCTCCATGCAAGATCACGCTCTTGCTCAGCAAGCATGCGGGCGGATGCCTCGAGTTCATCAATCATGGAATTATAGTTCTGAATAAGTTCACCTAGCTCATCCGGCGTTTTCCATTCAAGTCTTTGATTTTTTTTGCCGAGTTGAAAAGCCTTGAGCTTATCGGCGAGTTTTCGGAGAGGATTGGTGATGGAATTGGAGACGAGAAGTGCGACACCGAGGGCAATGACACCGAGAAAGATGTAGAGTTTTAATAAGGTGTTGAGAAAGTTGTTAAAAGGGCTGTTGGTCGCATTATTGGACAGGTCGTACCCAAGGAAGGCGAGAGTGGTGCCACTTTTATGCACGATAGGGCTTATGACTTCTCGTATTTTGTCTTTGCCAAGGTGGATAAACTGTGCATCTGCTTGCATCAGACCTTGCCAATCTTCATAATTGAGGCGGTATTTTTCCTTTTCTTTAGCACTTGAAATCAATTTGCCTTTTTTGTTGTAGAGGAGGACTTTGGCTCGGTGCAACTCTGCCTTTGACTTGACTTCTGCTTTTAATTGTTCTACAGAAATAATCCTATTATTATTCAGTCCGGATTCTATATCGTCAATTAAGATGGAAAGCTTGTTTTTTACTTCTTGATTAATCTCCCCACTTGCTGTATTCTTGAGATAAATATAAGAAAGGAGACATACGGAGGCAAAGGAAACAATCGTCAAGAGCATAATATTAAGCTGTATCCGCCTTCTCAATGTAGGAAGCTGTGTAATCCGGAGATGCCATTGTTCAGGCAATGGTTTAAAACGCGTATTTAACAAGGCAAGAAGAAATATGAGTATCAACCATATAACAAAGATATATGCATACCAGGAGATGGGCGTTATAATGTCATTGGTAAGTCTGCTACTGACAATAGTGGTCTGCTTGTCCGGTCGGTAAATCGTTTCATATCTTGTTCCGCGGTAGAAGGTATTGATTTCCTTTAATGGAATCGTAGAGTCGTAAGGATAAATGAGTGGGTAAAATGAGCCGTAATACTCGATGCGTTTGCCATTTTTATAGACAGCATAATCGATTCCGTCATAGTGTTGCGTTGGCTGCGCAAAGCCATTTGCGGAAGCTGGAAGAGAATGCAGATAGGTAGAAGTGAATAAAATCGATTCTTGCTCTGTATTTAATTTCTCAATGTGATACTTGTACAATAAACTTGTAGAACAAGCACTTGCTACTGCAACCCAGATAAACAACCAGTTGAGACTAGGGTGAGCTTCTTCAACAAAGAGGTCCAGGAGGAAGATGAAAAGAATGACAATTAAATAAAAGGGGAAGGGATGGATTTCCAGAGCTGCAATACGATAAATACTCAAGCTTATGATACAAGCCGCGACCATAGCGAGTATTTTATTAGGTAAGCTGTAACGGATATCGGCCAATGATTTTAATAGAAACCAGGATAAATGAAAGACCGCAATAATAAATATTATCAATGCGATGAGGGAAATGAAACTCATGAAGTCCCATTCACCTAATCTTGCTAGCATATAGTCGAGTTGTGAATTAAACACAATGGACTTGCCGACATAGGCAACAAGTATGCAAGAAGCTATTATGGCCAGATATACGATGGAATGTACAAGGAAATTGCTCCACTTTCCCTCGATCTTGCTGAATTTAAGTTTAATACGCTTTGTGATAAGGATGAGACAAGCATAAAAGAGGAGAATATTTATCCAGAGCACTTCGAGTTTTACAATCGCTGATTCACTTGTTAAAATGCCATCCGTAAGGGTTGAGCCCATATCTCGATAAAAGATCACAGCTGTGATGAGCCTCACGAGAATTATAGCTCCTATCGTGTAAAATACTCGCCGATATCGTGCATGATTTTTAAAAAGGCCTTCAATGAGGTAATAAATCCCGATAGATAATAAGAGGAGTGAAATGATGTAAAGAATGATAGCCAGCCAGCCATGCGATCTTGTGTATGGCAATGACGATAACTTGAAAAAGAACAAGACATTGCCGGTCTCGTCGAGCATTGGGTAATTACTTGGCTTTTTCTCGAGCTTGAAGAAGCCTTTGCCGGGGATTATGGAGAAAGCTTGCGCAAATACTTTTTCAGGCGCGCTCATATAATACACAAGTGCCTTATCTACGGTGAATAATTGCTTCAAGATATATGGTTTATTCTCTATCCATAGAACCTTCCCTGTGCCGGATGGTAGCACCTGAGGCGATGGTAGTATAGGGCTGGACCAGTACAAGAGCTGCTTATCTCCGGAATAAACCAATATGGATTCTACCTCCTTGTCCAATCCCCATGTCTGATTGCACTCATTGCGGTCTAGAATGCAAGCTTCAATAAGCTCTGACTTGTCTTTTAAGCTCATAGTGGTTTCTTCAATGTCTTGAAGATACTTCTCTTGCCAGGCATAATATCTTTTCTCCATAGAAATCGCAGAAAAGCGCGGCGTCGTTACTGCCGTACTACCGAGAAAAGCAGCGATTCCGATAAGTAGAAAAAATATTGCCTTCTTAAACATAAGTGAATATAACAGGTATAACTATACACAAAAATAGTGAATTATTTATTAAAATAATTATTAATATGAATTTTTCCAACTTTGCCGAACTTTTCAGATACTGCATCGTTATTTAATCAGTCGCAGGATATTCTATCGCGTCTCACGGTGTGAGATGAGGAAAGTCCGGACAACGCAGAGCACCGCGCCACTTAATACGTGGATGTTTTACGTGTGAAACATAGCAAGTGTTACAGAAATAAACCGCCTATTTATAGGTAAGGGTGAAAATGTGTGGTAAGAGCGCACAGCCTAGTCGAGTGATCTACTAGGGGGACATCTGGCGGGTTGAAATGCCGTGTATATCTTGGTAGTGCTCATGTGCTCGTGAGCCTGCAGATAGATGAAGTCTATGTGCTGACAAGAGGGGTAGGCAGATAGTGATCGTATTACGACCGAGATAAATGATAGAAACCTGTTTACAGGGACAGAATCCGGCTTATTTCTTGCGACTATTTATGCTTTTCATTAAAATCATCGTGCGATAAAGTCATAAGTTATATGCAAGCTTTAGTTTATAGAGAAAAGGGTGCTTATCCTGTCCTTGAGGAAATCGAAATAGAGGAGAACCAATATTCCGAGGAGACCGTCGAGGTAAAAATGATTGCGAGTGCCTTAAATCGACGCGATTATTACATTACGCAAGGCTTATATCCCGGAGTCGTTCCTGATACGATAATGGGCTCCGATGGCCTCGGAGAATACGATGGGAAACGCGTCTTAATCAATCCCAATATCAAGTGGGGCAATCGGACGGAATATCAGAGTGCTGAATATGAAGTGTTGGGAATGCCTAAGCACGGGACATTTGCAGAGAAAATTCATATTCCTGCGCATCGTCTCCATGAAGCACCGGAGCACCTGAACGACATTGAGGCGGCTGCCTTGCCCCTCGGGGGAATGACGGCATGGCGAGCAATTCATAGCAAAGCTCGGGTTGAAAAGGGAGATAAAGTCCTTATTTCCGGTGTCGGAGGTGGCGTAGCACAATTTGCAATGCAGTATGCGATTGCACTCGGTGCGGAAACCTATGTTACTTCCGGATCGGCGGTTAAAATTGATAAAGCAATTCAATTAGGTGCTGAAGGTGGTGTCATGTATAGCGAGGAGAAATGGTATGACAAACTTGCTGCCTTGTCCGGTGGCTTTGATGCAATCATTGACAGTGCCGGTGGCGATGGTTTTCATCATTTTATCCCATTGTGCAATCCGGGCGGCAGGATTGTTTTTTACGGTGGTACACACGGAAAGATATCCGGGATAAGTCCCCAGATTATGTTCTGGCGGCAGTTGAGTATCATGGGGACAACGATGGCATCAGATGATGAGTTTGTGGAGATGCTGAACTTTGTTGCACAGCATAAGATTAAACCACAGATTGCCGCAACGTATGAATTATCGGAATCAGAGGCGGCATTTGAAATGATAGGAAAGGGCAGTAGTTTCGGAAAAATTGTCTTTGAGCATGGCAAGTAAGCGGATTGTCTTATTGTCCGATAATCATCGCTTCTGGGATGATCAACTTACGCAATTGTGTGCTGAGGCTGATTTAATTCTCAATGCTGGCGATATAGGTTCGGTCAATGTTCTTGATGAAATGAAAGCTATTGCACCTACCAAAGCCGTATATGGAAATATCGACGACACGGCCTTGCGGAATATACTGCCCGAAGAAGAGATTTTCTCTATCCAGGGTATAAAAATATTTATGCTTCATATCGGCGGATATCCACCGCGATATACCCGGAAATTAAGACTTCGGCTTGACAGTATAAAACCGGATCTATTTATCTGTGGCCATTCTCATATCTTGAAGGTTATCCCCGATAGAAAAAGGAAATTATTGCACATGAACCCAGGTGCTTGTGGAAGGCATGGATTTCATCAGATACGTACATTGTTGCGTTTTACAATTGAAGATGGGAAAATATGCAGACCGGAAGTAGTTGAACTCGGAAGAAGAGGTCGGATTGATAAGGGATAATAATAAGCTTATTATCGATGATAACGAGATGGAAATGCGATATTCTGTTTACAATTTATCCGTAATCCATTGTTCCCTGATTAAGGGCAGGAAACTTATTGATAATAAATAACCCTTGAATATCCGTAGGACATCCAAGGGTTAAATCTGAGGAAAATTACTCCTTCTTAATTCATTGCACAATATGCATTCCACCAGGGTGAAACCAGTTCCAACAAGCCCACTGCGTTCACCGCATAAAATTGAATGCATATAGCATATTAAATCACTCCTCCTCTGCGTCGATCATTTCCAGGTCTTCCTTCAGGCCTTCCGGCAATTCAACAGCATCGAGTGCACTGACAAAGTTCTCAGGTTCTTCATTGTAGAAATAGAACCCATCGTCATCACCTTCGACATAAATGGCATCCCCTGCATCGAATTTTCCGGAGAGAACTTGTCGTGCAACGGGATCGATAATTTC
The DNA here is from genome assembly GCA_964436125.1 of uncultured Saprospiraceae bacterium. GTDB lineage: Bacteria > Bacteroidota > Bacteroidia > Chitinophagales > Saprospiraceae > CAYRFF01. The sequence continues at coordinate 40,250 of CAYTBT010000007.1, forward strand.
TTGCTGTAAGAAACGCTTCATCGGACGAGCTCCAAATTGAGGATCGTAGCCGAGATTGGAAAGGTGTATTGCAGCATTTTCACTGAGGTGAATCTGCATATCCTGCTTTTGTAATTTCATTTTCACATCCTTCATTAAGAGCATAAGAATCTTTCTTATTTCCATCTCTGTGAGCGGAGTAAACATGATTATCTCATCGATTCTATTAAGGAACTCCGGTCGCATCTGTCCCTTTAAGAGGTCAAGTACCTCGAGCTTGGTAGCTTCGATGATAGAATCTTGCTTTTCTTCACCTAGAGCCCTTAAGTCTTCAAAGTTTTCAAGGATGATATCTGAACCGATATTGGAAGTCATGATAATAATGGTGTTTCTGAAATCGGCGACACGTCCTTTATTATCCGTTAAGCGGCCATCATCGAGAACTTGCAATAAAATATTGAAAGTATCGGGATGCGCTTTTTCGATTTCATCGAGTAGTACGATTGAATAAGGTTTACGTCTTACAGCTTCCGTTAACTGTCCACCTTCATCATAACCTACATATCCCGGAGGGGCACCGACGAGACGAGAAACAGCGTGTTTTTCTTGATACTCACTCATATCGATTCTTGTAATTGCCGTATCGTCATTGAAGAGCACTTCCGCAATAGTCTTTGCAAGTTCTGTTTTACCCACGCCGGTCGGGCCGAGGAAGATAAAAGAACCTATCGGTCTATTTTCATCGGATAAACCTGCACGGCTTCTGCGTATTGCATCGGAGACAGCGCGGACAGCTTCAGTCTGGCCTATGAGTCGTTTTCCGATCTCGATTTCGAGTTTCATGAGCTTCGCCCTCTCAGATTGCATCAATTTGCTGACGGGAATTCCCGTCCATCGAGAGACGACATCTGCGATATCATCTGCCGTGACTTCATCACGTGTGTATCGTGTATCTTGAGGGAGTTCCTTGAGCTTGTCTTCCGCTGCGTGAAGCTTAGCTTCCATCTCTTCCATCTTGCCGTAGCGGATCTTGGCAACTGTTTCATAATCGGAATCACGTTCAGCGCGTTCTGCTTTCAATTCGAGTTCTTCGATATCTTTCTTAATAGCCTGGACGGTATCAACAATTTCTTTTTCGTTTTTCCACCCAGCCATAAGGCTATCGAGTTTTTGCCGCGCATTGGCAATGCGGTCATCGATTTTGTCGATTTTCTTTTGGTTACCCTCGCGTTTTAAGGCCTCTTTTTCGATTTCAAGTTGTCGGAGATTTCGCTTGGCATCATCGATAACCTCAGGGACGGAATCAAGTTCCAATCTCTGTTTTGCGGCAGCTTCATCAATAAGATCAATGGCTTTATCAGGCAAGAATCTATCGGAAATATACCTGTCGGACAATTCAGCGGCTGCGATAAGTGCCTCGTCGAGAATCTCGAGCTTGTGGTAAACCTCATATCGCTCTTCAAGACCGCGTAGGATAGAAATTGTGTCCTCCACGCTCGGTTCGTCAATGTTGACAATCTGGAATCGACGCACGAGTGCCTTATCATTTTCAAAGTGTTTCTGATATTCATCCAATGTCGTTGCGCCTATCGTCCGCATATCACCACGTGCGAGAGCAGGTTTGAGGATATTGGCGGCATCCATTGCGCCCTGGCCGCCTCCGGCACCGATTAAAGTGTGAATCTCATCGATAAATATGATAATCTGTCCATCAGAATCAACAACTTCCTTAATAACGGCCTTCAACCTCTCTTCAAATTCGCCCTTGTACTTGGCTCCGGCAATCAGTGAAGCGATATCAAGCGCATAGATTAATTTGTCTTTGAGATTCTCAGGGACATCCTGCTTCACGATTCTCCATGCAATACCTTCTACGATAGCGGTTTTACCCACACCCGGTTCCCCGATAAGGATTGGATTGTTTTTCTTCCTACGAGAAAGGATATGCATAACTCGCCTGATTTCCTCATCGCGACCGATAATCGGATCAAGTTTTCCGGATTCAGCTTGTTTATTCAAGTTAATCGCATATTTATTCAGGGCATTATATTGATTTTCTGCATGTTGATCAGTTACACTATGTCCTTTACGCAGTTCATTAATTGCTTTTTTCATATTCTCTGCGGTAGCGCCCTGGGCTTTCATGAGCTTGGCAGCTTCATTTTTACCGCGGAGCATACTATACATTATCAGCTCAAGCGAGATGTATTTATCATCAAATGTTTTCATGTCCTTCTGTGCACGCTGGAGAGTCTGATTAGCTTCATTGGAAAGGTATTGCTTTCCATCGCCACCACTCACTTGCGGCAATTTATCAATCGCCTCATTTAAATCATTTTTCAGCTGAGGGACGTTTATACCTAGCTTATTTAGAAGGAAATTTGATACATCGGGATCGATTTCCATGATGCCGCGCAAGAGGTGTGCATTCTCTACAACCTGCTGGTTATTTCCGCCCGCAATCTGCTGAGCCTTGAGAATCGCCTCCTGCGCTTTTACTGTAAAATTATCGTAAGTCATATATATTTTGCTTTAAAAATTTGTCTAGAAATAGTCTTTATCTGAACTCTCTGACTTCCGTCAAATGTCTTTCCGTCTTCATCCATTCTTCTTGATAGATTCTGTTGAAATGGCAAAAGTCATTTTGAGAATACAATCTTTACGAAGCAAGAATTAAACCATTTGATGTATTAGGACTTTCTGTCATTTAATCCTGCATTTAATTGCCAGCATGGCAATACATATTATTTGTAACTGACATATTGACGGAATGAATTCCCGGGAAACAATAGAAAATTCTACATGAATAAAGTGCTCATAAAAAGTCGTGTCGAGTATGGTATACCATCTGACTTGTCCGACTCCGATGGTCATACATTGACCGCCGATGAAGGAGCTGTTGTCTCGGCATCGGCAAGCTTAAGCTATACAGGTTTATATGCAATAGCCTTTATCTCGATTAAAAGATGTGGATGGGGGAGTTGATGTACGGCAACAGTTGTCCGCGTAGGGCCGTCATAGGAAAAGAAGTCCCCATAGACTTTATTATACCCGCCGAAATCATTCATATTTACGAGAAATGTAGTGATATCTATGATATCTGAAAGTTCGGCACCTTGCGATTGAAGAATGGATTCAATATTTTTTAAGACTGCTCTTGATTGTTTTTCGATGCTGAGATTAGTTGTTCCTAGTTCATCGACTTCAACTCCTTCAATAGAATTATCCGGACGCCTTGCACTTGTGCCACTGAGAAAGAGGAAATCACCCACTCGTTTTATATGGGGATATTTTCCGCGAGGGATTGCTTTACCTTTAAGTACTTCGGATTTACCGGCCATAAGCTTGAGAATTTTTACTAAAACAATTAATGATACTAGCCAAATCATGCGATAGTAGATACGGTAATACTCGGCCTTTGTTCTTTAAGGGACACAATTCTATGCCGTCTTACCTACAAATCTATGCAATTCAGCAGAGCAGTTATGTAAAGATATAAATATGTATGTATTTCCTAGCTTAATCTATAGAAATTTATCAGGTCGATATTGTGTAGGGGTTCAATGGACGGAATAAGGGGATTTTCAAAATAAGGGAAGCCCTTGAACTACCATTGAAAAAAGCCCATAATCACGATGAATTATAGACTTCCATTCAAAAACTAAAACAATTTCTTCAATCTTTCTTGAATATCAGAACAAGCCGGGTTTATGGAATAAAGAATTGTAAAAAACTATCTTTAAAACCCAGGCTATCCTGAAGGATAAAAAGAAGAAAAAGCTTACTTATTCTATAAGATAAAGAGTTTTTTAATCTTCATCTTCTTCAAGCATCTCTTCATTGAGAACTTCATAAAGGCCATTTTCAACACGTTCATAAAAGTCACTTTTTGGGACGTGCATTTTTCTATTCACGGTAGGCAAGAAAATAGTTACTCTGCTCCGTGTTTCTTTAACGATCTTTACCTGAATTTTTCCCGGTTTCTGCATATTATGATTGATTTATATGTTTAAAATACTATAAATAAAAACTGAACTACTTAATTGACTTCAGGTGGAGTAGCTTCTACAAATTCTTTTCCATCCCACTTTCCGAGCCACTCGCAGTCTTTGCCCACTTTCTGATATGAAAGATACGATCTTTCTGCTGCTTTTTTAGAATCTCGATTAATAGTTATCGAAAATTGTCCCGTACGGACGTTAAAATAATACTTCCCTTCACCCATCGTAAACTTCTTCTTTGCCGCCATTATACTATCGTCTTTTTTATGATTAAATAACTTTTTTCTTTACATAATCTGAGCTCAATAAACCGAGAGCTCCCATATATTTTAATTTAAATTTCATCGTATCGCCTACCTGGTAATTATCCTGTGACTTTACTTCAACAACAAGCATATCGGAGCTTGCATCCATAATCTCTACATCATTATTGATCGGGATGAGATAATTGGGCGAGATATCCAGCAGGCCGATATCTAGAATTGCCCTGTGACTGTGCTTGCCATAATCATCGGAATTCACTTCTTTTAATTTTCCCTGAGGGTTTTCAGCAAGAGTACCTATCGGCACCTTGGGCTTTTCTGTAAGTTCTATGATATTTGCCTCGAGCTCAAGTACATTATCATACATTCCGTCAAATACCTTTCCCGTAAACAGGTTCAGTCCGAAATATAGGGTTTCACCGACGCGGAAATGATTGATTGCAGCCGGTAGTTGTTTATTCAGGAGGAGTGGGATAGTTACGGATGTTCCACCGGTAACCCAGGGTATCTCGACTTCAAAGGTTGCTTCAATCAACTGCTTATATAGACTGAGTTGAATGAGCTTGTCCTGCGATGGCATCACGCCGTTGAGGCAATTGAGATTGGTGCCTATTCCTGCCACTTTAATATGCGGCAATTCAAATATGGCCTTGTAAAAGCCGATAAGATCCGAGCCCATAATCCCTTCCCGTAGATCTCCGAGTTCTATCATAATGATAACTCGATGTTCTTTTCCTTGTCTCTGCGCTTCATCAGATAGGAGTTTAATAGTCTCACTTTCGGAATTGAAGCTCACATCAGCATATCGCACGATATCCTTGATGATATCTTGAGATGGTGGTTTTATATAGACTGTCTGGACATCAGGACGCAAGTCTTTAATCGTTCTTAAATTGGATAGGCGTGAGTCACATATTTCCTTTATCGGGAGCTTAAGTAGCTCATTGAGAAATAATTTATTGCCACAAAGGAGTTTTGATACAATTGCCCAGTCAACCTCGTTCTCCTTGAATATAGTGTTGAGAAATTTAAAGTTGCTTGCAAGCTTTTCCCTGTTCAGCGTAATCTGTGCCATAGATATACCTTATCGTCTTAATTAAATATCCTTCCGAAATCTTATTTTTCCGTTGAGGATAATTCTTCGACTCTATTTTGCTTTGTTCCCTTGTCCTTAGGTCTCTGCTTGTATCGCATTTCCAGATACTTATTGGTAAAACCGAGCTTTTCATAAAGAAACTTAGCCGGATTCTGAGGCTCCACATGAAGAGCGATGTCTCCGATTGCTTGTTTTATCGCTTCCTTCATGATTTTCTTGCCGAGTCCTTGTCCTCTAGTGTCTTCATGAACTGCGATGTAAACCAATATATTTTCCGGTATATAGCCAGACATTCCCGTGCGATTGACAACCGTTGCACCGACAACTTTCTTGCCCTCAGTCGCAGCGATGATAAATCCACCATGCGATGGAATTTCTTTCAAGGCATAATCCATTGCCTTTAAGATATGCTCCTTTGGGTCGCCATATTCTCCCAGTTGCTCATAAAGGAAATCAAGGATGCTCTCTTTGACAAAATAGGGGGGCTTATTGAAAGAATTGAACGTTTCAATCGTGATATTAGAAGGCATATTTTTGTTGAAAATTTCTGAATTGAGTGTGATACCTGTCGCAATTATATAATTGACAATACTTTGTAATTGACCATTTAAACGATACTTGTGAGCAAATTGTTTTAAAAAATTACGATTTATTCTTGAATTAAGGCTTAAAACGAGCCGCTGGACGGCTAGCGCTTGAAAGTCTGCGGTATTTTGGTGTTGAGAATGATGAGATTGGAGCTCGCTTTGGCTTTAAGTTCATTGTCCTGGAGTAAGTTGACTTCAACGTGAATTATGCGCTTTCCGTGCCGGAGTACAGTGCTCTTTACATAGACATCTGAACGACTACTGGCAGGCCGCAAGAAATCTACATTTAAGTTCAGAGAGGTGTAAAAATACTCTTTCTGTAAAGTGTAAACGCCTATACCTGCTACTTCATCCATCATACCTGCAATGACTCCGCCGTGGAGTATGCCCGCTGGATTTAACATGTCGTCCCTGATGGGAAATTTTATCTCTGCTTTCCCCTCTGAAACAGTAACTAATTCTCCATTGAGCCAGTGCATATAAGGAGACGGACTCACTTCTTTTCCACTTTTTCCTATAAGCTTCCGCAAATTTTTTATGTGTGCATTCTCTGACATAACTTACTCTGTGTTTTACTTTATCTGATTATCAATTCAGCTCAATCTTATGAATAGTGTTTCCCTCACAGTAGTTTACAGAGATATTCTTTTTCAGATCTCATTTTTTCTCCTATTCATTCAAGCGGACCTTAATTATATGTTGTGAGCATTATGATTAAGCTATGATAGCGGAATCCACGGCTTAGGATTTCTATTGAAAGCAATAAGAGAATTTACGAGCACAAATTTTCATGCTTTCATCCTTGAAGCGTACATTTGTATCTGATAAGTGAATAATATGAATTTAAAAGAACAATTACTTGCCGGAATATCGGAGTGTTTAGGGAATAGCTATAACTGGGATGGAAATGCAGGAGACCTTGAGCTCGAGTTGACCAATAAGGAATATAAGGGCGACTTTACATTTGTAGTTTTTCCTTACTTGCGGTATGCAAGGACTGCGCCGGAGAAACTCGCTACAGATATCGGTACGTGGCTGGTCGATAATATAGAAATCGTAGAAACTTTTAACGTCGTTAAAGGTTTTCTGAATATCGAGCTGTCAGATCTAGGATGGCATCAATATTTGATGGCGGCCAGGGAAGATAAATTGCAGGTAAAAACTGACAAGCCGGAGAAAATAATTGTTGAATTCTGTTCCCCCAATACCAATAAGCCCCTCCACCTCGGTCATATCAGGAATATCCTGCTGGGGGATTCTCTGGCTCGGATTCTGGAATCAGTCGGCCATGAGGTTATTAAAACACAGATCATTAACGATAGAGGAATTGCAATATGCAAGAGTATGCTTGCCTGGATAAAATGGGGAAAGGAGAAAACTCCTGACAGCACAAGAATCAAAGGCGATCATTTTATCGGTAAATTTTATGTGCTATTTGATAAGAAATTCAATGCAGAGTATGCGCAATGGCAGGAAGGAGATAAAGCCCGGGAAATATACGCTGAGAAACATCGCGAAGATGAAGAGCTAGCTGCATTTTTCTCACGATATAAGAATAGCTATTTTAACGAGCATTCAGTCTTGGGAGGAGAAGCGCGCGATTTGCTCTTGAAATGGGAAGACGATGATCCCGAGGTGATGCAAGTGTGGAGAATGATGAACGAGTGGGGCATTGAGGGATTTGAAGAGACATTTGAGAGTCTGAATGTAGAATTTGATAAAAATTACTATGAATCCGAGACATATCTCATAGGAAAAGATATCGTATTGAAGGGAGAGCGCGATGGAGTATTTGAAAAGCATGCTGATGGTTCAATATGGGTAGATCTGAAGGATAAAGGGCTCGATGAGAAGATTTTATTGCGGGCGGATGGCACTTCACTTTATATAACACAGGATATAGGAACCGCTCAGCTGCGATATGAGGACTATGGGATGAATCGGATGATTTATGTCGTCGGAGACGAGCAGGAATATCATTTCCAGGCCTTATTTGCTAGTCTGGAGAAGCTGGGAGTATCTTATGCTGAAGGACTTTACAATCTAGCTTATGGCATGGTGGATCTTCCGAGTGGAAAGATGAAATCAAGGGAAGGGAATGTCGTCGATGCGGATGATTTAATAGAAGAGGTGAGAAAGGCTGTTCTTGCCAATGCTCAAGAGCGCGGTGAGCTAGATGAGCTGACTCCCGAAGAGCATGAAAGTGTAATCAGAAATCTTGCATTGGGAGCACTCAAATTCTTTATCATACAGGTGAATCCACGCAGAAGGATGTTATATGATCCACAGCAGTCTGTCGATCTGCACGGGCATACGGGACCTTATGTGCAGAATGCTTATGTGAGGATAAAGTCACTTTTGCGCAAGCGAGAAGAGAGCGATTTGCGAAAGCTAAAAGGTGAGAAAATTGGGCTTGAAGAAATAGAGATTAATGCGTATGAACGCAGCTTGCTCTTAAATCTTCACGAGACTACAGAAAGAATCATGGTGGCGGCCGAGGAATACAATCCGGCATATATTGCCGATCAGGCGTATCAAATTGCCAAGTCCTTTCACCGATTTTATCACGAAGTGCCTATATTGAGGTCGGAGAGCCCGGCAGTGTTGCAATATAGGTTGAGTTTATGTCGTGTTACAGCGGAACACCTGAAACATCTGTTTAAACTTATTAATGTGGATATGCCGGAGCGCATGTAAAAGAGAAATGAAAAATATGGCTGAAGAGAAAGAAAAGAGCTTAAATTTTATTGAGGAAATCATTGAAGCAGACCTTAAGACAGGGAAGCACGAGGAGATCATAACGCGCTTTCCCCCGCATCCCAATGGCTATCTACACATAGGGCATGCCAAGGCAATTTGCTTAAACTTTGGGCTCACGGAAATCTATGGAGGAGAAACTAACCTGAGATTTGACGATACTAATCCCACTACAGAGGGCGAGGAGTATATCGAAGCGATTAAAAGGGATATAGAGTGGCTCGGCTTTACCTGGGATAGGGAATGTTATGCCTCAGATTACTTTGATGAGTTATATGAAATGGCAATCAAGCTCATTAAAGATGGAAAAGCTTATGTGGATGAGTCGGACTTTGATACTATCAATGAAATGAAAGGTGATACTAGTAAACCCGGTGTTGAGAGTCCACATCGCGATAGAGATATCGATGAGAATTTACGACTGCTTGAAGAAATGAAAGCGGGAAAGCATCCGGAGGGAAGTATGGTACTCCGTGCCAAGATTGATATGAGCTCACCTAATATGCACATGCGTGACCCTATTATGTACAGGATTAAGAAAGAGGCACATATCAGGACCGGAAATAAGTGGAATATTTATCCGATGTATGACTTTGCTCATGGGCAATCGGATTCTATCGAGCATATAACGCATAGCCTCTGCTCAATTGAATTTGAGAATCATAGGCCATTGTACAACTGGTTTATTGAGAATCTTGATATCTATCCATCAAGACAGATTGAATTTGCTCGCCTACATCTCAGTTATACCGTCGTCAGTAAACGGAAACTCCTACAGCTCGTTAATGAAGGATATGTCGATGGCTGGGATGATCCGCGCATGCCGACGATCACAGGAATGAGGCGACGTGGCTATACTCCGGAAGCTATCAGAGATTTCTGTGATAGGATAGGCTTGACCAAGCGAGAGAATATGATCGATTATTCCCTTCTTGAGTATAGCGTCAGAGATCAATTGAATGCCGTTGCACCACGCGTTATGGGTGTAGTTGATCCATTGAAAGTCGTTATTACCAATTATCCCATTGGAAAGGTTGAATACCTTCCTGCGGTAAATAATCCTGAAGATGAGGATTCAGGAGTCCGTGAATTGCCATTCAGCAGAGAGATTTATATAGATAGAGCTGATTTTATGGTTGATCCACCGAAAAAGTTTTTCAGATTGCATCCCGGAAGCAATACACGACTTAAATCTGCATATATTCTTCATTGTGAAGGGTATAAAGAAGGTGAAGATGGCGATGTCGAAGAGATTTATTGTACTTATTATCCGGACAGCAAGAGCGGGTCAGATAATTCCGGGATAAAGGCACGCGGCACACTTCACTGGGTATCTGCAGAGCACAGCATCCCGGTTGAATTAAGGATGTACGATCGATTGTTTACCGATCCATTTCCCGATGGACACGCAGACAAGGATTTTAAGGAGTTTATCAATGAAGATAGCCTCCATGTCAAGACAAATAGCCGGGTGGAACCATCATTGGTCGATGCCGAGGTAGGGCAAGTATTCCAGTTCTTCAGAAGAGGGTATTTTGTGCTCGACAAAGACAGTACTGAAGAACGCTATGTTTTTAATCGTACGGTAGCATTAAAAAGCAAGTGGAAAAAGTTAAAGAAACAAAATAAGGGTAAATAATCAAATAAGAATGACTGGAGAGAAAGTCATATTGCAGAAGAAGCGATTTAATCTGACCTTAAAGAGGCTAGCTTACGAATTGATAGAAAAACATAAGGATTTTAAAGATTCTTGTATTCTCGGCATTCAACCACGCGGGACAATACTCAGCGATAGGTTAATGGAAATCCTGAGAGCTGAAAAAGAAGGGATTCAAGCGAGATACGGAAAGCTGGACATTACTTTTTTTCGCGACGATTTCAGAATCCGTAGAGAACCATTAATGGCATCGACAACAGATCTAGAATTTTCTATTGAAGGAAAGCGGCTTATTCTTGTCGATGATGTGCTATACACAGGACGGACAATTCACGCAGCAATGACGGCAATCCAACAATTTGGTCGCCCCGCGGAGATTGATTTACTCGTCCTGGTTGATCGACGATTCAATCGGCATTATCCTATACAACCCGATTATACCGGAATTACGGTAGATTCCCTGGACGAGGCTTATGTGAAAGTATTTTGGTCTGAAGATTATAGAAACGATAATATAAAAATATATCCATCGAGAAATGACTGATAAAGCGGCAGAACAACTATCTACAGAGCATCTGCTCGGCATTGAAGACTTGAAACGAGCAGATATTGAGCTTATATTTGAGCTTGCCGATAGGTTTAAAGATGTGATAAATCGCCCGATTAAGAAAGTACCGAGCTTGCGTGATCAAACTATCGCCAATCTCTTTTTTGAGAATTCTACAAGGACGAAGCTCAGCTTCCAGCTTGCTGAAAAACGTCTATCCGCCGATGTGATTAATTTCAGCGCATCTTCTTCTAGTGTTAAGAAAGGTGAAACCTTGCTGGATACAGTCAATAATATTCTTTCTATGAAGGTTGATATGATCGTGATGCGACATCCGGCACCCGGCGCCTGTGCATTTTTAGCCGATCATATTGATGCCAAGATTGTGAATGCCGGTGATGGTACTCATGAACATCCGACCCAGGCATTGCTCGATGCCTATTCAATGAGAGAGAAAATCGGAGATCTGAAGGGGAAGCGAGTTGTCATTGTAGGAGATATCTTGCATTCTCGCGTGGCTTTAAGCAATATCTTTTGCTTGCGCAAACTCGGCGCCGATGTGAAGGTCGCCGGACCGCCGACTTTAATACCGCGGCACATTGAATCGCTCGGTGTCGGTGTGGAATACGATGTGAGAAAAGCCCTTGAATGGGCCGATGTTGCCAATGTCCTACGCATTCAACTTGAAAGACAGAATGTACGATTCTTCCCGAGCTTGAGAGAGTATAGAATGTTCTACGGCATCGATAAAGAATTGCTGGACTCATTAAATAATGATCTTACAATAATGCATCCGGGACCGATAAATCGCGGTGTTGAATTGAGTAGCGATGTTGCGGACTCCCGGCAATCTATAATTCTTCAACAAGTTGAGAATGGCGTAGCTGTGCGTATGGCTGTCTTGTATCTGCTAGCGGATAGGCGAGCATGATGAGAAATCGAATTGAGCGATGGATCGGCCCCGCAGAGTTGAGAAAAGAAGGAATATAAACGACTTACGCAGCGGCTCTATTTAAGACCTATTTCTACCTTGTCCGCCAGTATAGCATTCTATAGTATCGGCAATACAAAATCATAAAAACACCTCTGAAGTTTAATTCTGCTGTAGGACTGAATCAAGCTACAGGAATATAGTGCATTTGATTCGGGATAATCGGGTGACGCCATCGATTGATTGACAAGTTTATGATGCTTTTATTACAGACTACAGACAGACAGCAGAGGGAATAAATGGAGCAAGTATTTACATTTGCCTAAGCGAATGAATTACTTAATTAAATCAACAAAATGAGAAAAATACTAGGACTATTACTGTGTTTAGCATTGGTGAGTACTTATGGGTATTCACAGGAAAAGAATCTTCAGAACATAAAGCAACTTACCTTCGGTGGAGACAATGCAGAGGCATACTTCAGCCCTCATGGAAAGAAGTTGACCATGCAGATTGCTTATCCAAGAGACGGTGTAGAATGCGATCAGATCTATACATTGGATCTCGGGATTGAAAACCCACAACGATCCGACTTAAATTTGGTTTCGACGGGTTTTGGTCGGACAACATGTTCTTTCTTTATGCCGGATGGAAAACACATACTCTACGCTTCAACACACGATAAGAGTAAAGAGTGTCCTGAAACACCCATGTTTACAGATGGGAAATACTTATGGCCCATCTATGACAGTTATGATATCTATGTAGCTGATTTAGAGGGGAATATTGTCAAGCGTTTAACCGATTCGCCAGGATATGATGCTGAGGCTGTCGTTTCTCCCGATGGAAGTAAAATTGCCTTTACAAGTACGAGATCAGGTGACCTTGAGATATGGATTATGGATATCGATGGCTCCAATAAAAGACAAGTAACGCATAAACTCGGATATGATGGCGGCGCATTTTTTTCTCATGATGGGAAAAAGCTGGTATTCCGCGCTTCTCATCCTACAGAAGAAAAAGACATCAAGGAGTATAAATACTATCTCAATAAAGATTTAGTTGCACCGACCAATATGGAGATTTTTACCATTAACATCGATGGTACGGGCTTAAAACAGATTACGGACTTGGGAAGAGCCAATTGGGCTCCTTATTTTCATCCATCCGATGAAAAAATTATCTTCTGCAGCAATCATCACAATACATCGCCGAGCGGACACGATTTTCAACTCTTTATGATTGATACAAGTGGAGAACATCTTCATCAGATTACATTCAAGAGTTATTTTAATTCCTTCCCGATGTTTTCACCGGATGGAACCAAGCTTGCTTTTTCCAGTAATAGAAACCCGGATAACCCACGTGAAACCGATGTGTTTCTCGTTGATTGGGTTGATACGGATGAAGCGGAACTCGTAGAAGTCGATAATCTGGAGAAATATATTTCATATCTCGCTTCCGACGAACTAGAGGGGCGGCTTACCGGCTCTGATGATGAGCAGAAAGCAGCACATTACATCGCGGATATCTTAAAGAGTTACGACTTGAAACCATATAGTGGAAATAGTTATTTTCAAGACTTTAAGTACAAGGTGCGATTGAAACCTCACGATAGTACGAGCGTCATTGACTGGCATGGCACCAATGTTCTTGCATTCCTCGATAATAATGCCGATAAGACTATTGTATTAGGGGCTCATTACGATCATCTGGGAAGGAATGAACATCACCATTCAACGGTAATGAATTCAGAGGGATTAATCCATAATGGAGCCGATGATAATGCCTCTGGTACAGCAGCTCTTATTGAGCTTTCTCGTATGCTATCGCAGAATAAGAAGATTGAAGATGCCAATTTTATCTTTGCTTTCTTCTCAGGCGAGGAGGATGGCCTTATCGGCTCTAAGCACATGGCGGAAACTCTTGATGACCACTATCCCAATGTCGTTGCCATGATCAATATGGATATGGTCGGGAGATTGAATGAAAAGCATGAGATGACCGTAGGTGGAGTAGGTACTTCACCAGGTTTCTCTGAAATCGTGCAGAAAAATAAACCCGCCGGTTTTAATGTTACTGAGGACTTGTCCGGTGTGGGACCATCTGACCACACTTCATTCTACCTCAAGGATATTCCCGTCTTGTTTTTCTTTACAGGAACACATGAAGATTATCATAAGCCTAGTGATGATGAGTACAAGATTAATTACTACGGTTTACGGGGAATCGTCTATTATGTCTTCCGCGTGGTAAACGATCTCGCTGAGATGGAGGAGATACCTTTCACCAAGACGAAGGTCGATGCCGGTAAAAGAGCTCCTAAGTACACGGTTACCCTAGGCATTATGCCCAATTATGCCGACAATGGCAAAGGCTTAAAAATCGACGGCGTTATTGATGGCCGCCCGGCCGATAAGGCTGGTATCCTCACCGGGGATATCCTCTTGAGTATAGGGGATTGTAAGGTGACAGAAATTTATAGTTATATGGAATGCCTGTCGCACTTAAAATCCGGAGATCAACGGGATGCCGTTGTTTTACGCTATGGTAAGAAGATTACCGTCCATATTACATTCTAATCATTTGATATTTAGTGTGTTAAAAGTGAAGGGTTTAAGCTACGCTTAAACCCTTTTTCTTCTTGTATGCATTCAGACCGATCATTGCTCAATATAGCATTATCAGAAATTCTAGTAATCGGATATAGTGCCTTCCGGCAAATGTTCAGCATATTTCTTATTGAGTATTTCCTATTCCATTATAAATTTCTTACTGACTTTACTCCCATCTTTAAATGTAAACACTATCACGTATATGCCTTCTTGAAAACCACCTAGGCTGATGCGTTGCTGTTCTGTTGTTAACAGACAAATTCCTGTTATGGTATAAATACTTACTTCTCTGACAAGCCTGTCTGTATTGTACGTCAGATAATTCCTTACGGGATTGGGATAAAGAGAGATGTGGTCTTTCGATGGATTGATTTTGACAGTACTTGTAGTCTCTTGCTTGAAGATGAATGCAGCACCTGCATCGGAAATAGGGTTTTCACCATTTTCATCGAGGTCGGCTCTGGGTGCACCGACGATAATATAATCACCGGACATATCGACATCCCACCCATAGAATATCTTTTCCCTACTGCTGCTAGTTTCCAAGCTTTGTTTCTTTTCCCACTTTTCATCTTCTCCTCGCGAATATAAAAATACATTGCCTTCCTCAAGGCCATAAGCATGTGGCGCCGTTACGAGAAGTTTATCTTTAGCTATTGCACACATCCAGCCGTAATAGTTGTCTTCAGCAGAAGTTTTTCCTGTGAGTTTCTGTACTTGCTCCCAATGCATTGCACTGTCCGGCTTGAATATATATGCGGCAGAAATATTATTATCTCCATGCCCCTCTGCATAAGCACCGACGATTATCTCAGTTTGGTAAATACCGACACTGGTACCGAAAAACATATTAGATTGGCCATCTGAAGGCGAGATAGTTGCATAAAACTCCCAATCACTTCTATCTGAACTCTTTTTATAAATATATGCCTTACCGGTATTGTTGTTTTCACCCGATGCGCCGATTATTATATAATTGTCATTCATGCACACACTTTCACCAAATTGTGCATTCACCCTGGGATTGGGAGATGTGATTTTCTGCACTTCAGTCCATTTGTTATTTTGTCTTTGAAAGACATAGACTGCGCCCGTATGAGCATCCTTCCCCGGCGTGCCTACGGCAATTGTGTTCTTGTAAACACACAATGTAAATGGATATGCGCCCATGTGGTCTTCATTGCCATAGTCTGAAGCAACTAACTTTGTGACAAATTCCCACTGCTTTTCAGTCCGATTGAGTGTATAGATGTACAGCGAACCGGCTCGTATTGTTGAATCAATATCAGAGCGCCCTGATGCTACGACGAGAAAATCGTCTCCAAATTCGAGTGATGAACCATATTCCGCCATACTTTTGGCGTCTGTCGCCCTTAAAGTCTGCGCATATTCCCATTCATTATCAGCATTCAGGCGATAGATGTACACTGCTCCGGCAGCGATGTTTTCTCTGGAGGCTGAAACTGCAGCGTATCCATCAGTAATTGCTACGGCAGTACCGAATTCTGCTCTTCCTTCACGATTTTGACTTACTACCTTTATATCTTGAATGAATTGCGCTTGTACACCAGGTACATGTAGGAATATGGCGTAGAATAGAATGGAAAGGGAAAGGAGAGGGGCTTGTATAGAAATTTTCATGAATGCAGGTTTTATATACTAGATTAAATGATTAATGCAAATTGCTTTACAAGCTCCAATGTAGATAAGAATAATTCATAAGCCAAATAAAAATATAGAAAATAAGCTATACTTTATAGAAGCAGGAATAGAAAAGCACCGACATAGATACTATGTAGATGCTTTTATAATTTTTGGGATTAAACTGAAATAGGATTCCTATGTTAAGGAATACCAGAAAGCTCCTGACTTATTTTTGCGTAAGCTCAGCAAGCTTATCCTCAAGCTCATATTCATTGCCTGGCACATAGCCGGAATGAGAAAATAAGATTTCACCTTTGCTATTCACGACGAATGTCTGCGGAATCGTCTGGAAATTTAAGGCGCGTTGCAGGTCTTGATTTTTATCTGAAAGGAAACTATAAGGCCATCCACTTCTACTTATCATGGGTTTTACACGGGCAAATCCACGCGCGTCATCAACGGTTATCGCGATGAGTTCAACATTGTAAAGATCTTTCCAATCTGCATACAAATCTGAGATATTGTCAAGTTCTTTATGGCATGGTTTACACCAGGTAGCCCAGAAACTGATGATAGTAAGTTCATTATCAGCGACTGCATCGCGTATATTAATAGTCTTACCATCGAGAGTTTCAATTTCGACAGAAGGCAGAAGGTTCTGGCCGATGAGATAAGCAGGCATAAATGCTAGAAAAAGAAGAAAATACTTCATAAATGAATTTTTAATGAATTTAATGATTATTAACAAGGTAAATTTAGAGAACTTCCAATGTTATTAATAGATTTGCCATAGCCAAGTTTATAAATTAACAAGATTTTAACGCTTAATTATCAGTGACTATAGATGAAAATATTTACACATAGTATAATAGGATTAATTGTACTTCTCTGTTTTACACAAGCACAGGGGCAGCATCTTTCCGGGAATCTACAAGCGAGTGGCAATTTTTTTATGCGTGATTCAGCTATCGGTGCTTATGGTACACCACAATATAATCGACAACTATTCGGTGCCGAAAGCTGGTTGAAGCTCAATTACAGCAATTGGGGTTTTGATTTTTCTATCCGCTTTGATTTATTCAATAACTCCAATATTATCAACCCAAATTCTTCCTATACCAATCAAGGCATCGGATACTGGCAGATTAAGAAGAGTATTGCCGATCTGGATATCACTGCCGGATATATTTATGATCAGATAGGAAGTGGTATAATATACCGAGCTTATGAAGAAAGGGCACTTGCAATTGACAATGCGCTGGTCGGGCTCCGGTTGCGGTATTCACTAGGGGATAACTGGACAATAAAAGGTTTTACGGGAAGACAGAAAAAGCGATTTGATGTGTATGATCCTATTATCGTCGGCGGATCGATAGATGGCTTTTTTACAGTGGGCGATAGCACGGTGTGGTCATTTGCTCCGGGTTTTGGTATTGTGAGTAGGAAGCTGGATGACAAGAATATGGATAATCTCCTTAACACTCTTGCTACCTATAGTTCCAAGGACAGTATAGGAGCGCGATATAATAATTATGCTTTTTCACTCTATAACACTTTATCCGTCGTTGGCTTTTCCTGGTATATAGAAGGTGCATATAAGACTGCTGAGCCCGTATATGATCAGCTTGCCGTCAAGACCAATCTCGATGGCTCGACCTCACTCGGAAAATTTGTCTATAAACCCGGCTATGTCCTTTATTCATCCTTAAGTTATGCCAAGGCGGGATTTGGGGCAACCTTTGAAGTAAAGAGGACGGATTATTTTTATTTCCGCGTGTTGCCGACCGCTCAATTAAATCTAGGTACGATTGCATTTCTTCCGCCGATGTCGCAACAGAATACATATCGACTCACAGCGAGATATCCATCGGCAACGCAAGAACTCGGTGAAATGGCTTATCAGCTAGACCTTGGTTATCGGTTTAATAAGAAATTGTCTGCGGGCATTAATATGTCCATGATAAGCAATCTCGACTCCGTGAATTTATACAGAGAGATTTTTCCTACGGTGACCTATGAACCATCGAGAAAACACTATATCAAAGTCGGTTTGCAATTTGTCGCATCCAATCAAGGCGTATTTCTCAATGAAAGAGCCGACAGGGGAATAGTCCAAGCGGTCACACCCGTTGTAGAATACCTGTACAACATTACTAGAAGGCAGGCAATCCGATTTGAGTTGCAGTATATGAAAACCGGTGTAAACTGGAATGGATTTGATGAATCTACGGAAGATCTCGATTACGGAAACTGGCTTTTCTTCCTGGCAGAATACAGTATCGCACCTAAATGGATATTTACGGTAAGTGATATGTATAATGTTGTTCCCAAAGGACGCAGCACAGGAGCTCAGCATTATCCGAGTGTAGGTGTAACTTATACCAGAGGCTCCAATCGCTTCAGCCTGCGCTATGTAAAACAGGTGGAGGGAATCGTATGCACAGGAGGTATATGTCGCCTTGAACCTGCATTCAGTGGTGTGAAATTTACAGTTAATTCAATCTTTTAAACCATTATTCCGATGAAAAATATAATCAGAAACAGCTTTTTACTTTCCTTGACCTGTCTCTTTTTTGCAGCTTGTCATGAAATTCCACCGGAAATTCCGGAAATTAATGTAAGTGGTGAAAAATCTGTCGTAATTGAGGAATTTACCGGTGTCAGATGTACTAATTGCCCTACAGCAGCTCAGGCAATCAGCAATCTCCAGAATCAATACGGTGAGAATGTCATAGCAGTTGCAATTCACGCACCTAAATATAGCTCCTTTACCGAGCCACACATGGATAGCAAATACGATTTCCGCATTCCGGAGGCTGATGCGATAGCTGATCTCGTTGAAGGAGAGATTCTGGGATTGCCCTCAGCGATGTTTGATAGATATGATTTTGATAATGGAGGCCTACAAGGGCATGTTGTTAAAGTAAGTCAATACTCCAGTGCATTGAGCGAGAGATTACAGCAACCGGCAAAGTTTCTCATGTCCATCGATAATAAATATAACAAGGAAAATCGCGAGTTGACTACAATAGCGCATATCCGACCACTTGAGGACATTGAGGGAGAAGTATATATCACATTTATGCTTATTGAAAACGGCATAGTCGATGTACAGACTGACAAGCATGAAATTATTGAAGATTATGTACACAATCACGTTCTGCGCGACATCTATTCAGTCAATCCTACGGGGGACAGGATTAATCAAGCATTGAAAGATAATCAACCTATTGTAATTAAGCGTAGTGTGAAAATAAAGCCACCGGAAGAAGGGAAAACCTGGAATAATCCGGAGAATATGGAGACGGTCGTATTTGTACATCGTCGTGATGGCAGTCTTACTTGTATGCAAGCGGTTATTGCCCATGTTATAGAATAAAAGGATGGAGTATTAAGAATTTTTCTATCTGTAGTCCACGATAAAATTTGCCCTTAGCTCTTCACAATGTATCTTTGTGCGCGATACATAATAAATATCCTATAGATGAAGACATCATATAACTGGCTCAATCGCCACATCGATTTACATGGCATAGATAAAGAAAAGCTCGGTGAAATCTTGACAAGTCTCGGCCTTGAAGTAGAAGGAACAGAGGCTTATTCATCCATTCCCGGTGGATTGGAAGGAGTTACCGTAGGTAAAGTTCTCACTTGTGAAAAGCATCCTGATGCCGATAAGTTGCAAGTGACACAAGTTGATGTCGGTGCTGAAGAGCCCTTGCAGATTGTCTGTGGTGCTCCCAATGTAGCCGCCGGTCAGACTGTAGCTGTCGCAAATGTCGGTACGGTTCTCTATGCCGGAGGCGAGGAATTTACAATAAAAAAAGCCAAGATACGCGGTGTCGCTTCTTTCGGCATGATATGTGCCGAGGATGAATTGTGCATAGGTGATTCTCACGATGGTATCATGGTTCTCCCGGATACATATATTCCAGGTACAGCTTTAAGCGATTATATTGACGCTTATGAAGATTATGTATATGACATAGGCCTTACTCCCAATCGCTCTGATGCAACTCACCATCGCGGTGTCGCCAAGGATCTACTTGCATATCTTTCTTTCCATAGTGATGAGAATTATAAGCTTAAGCCACTTGAAACTTCTCTACCGGCAGTTTCCGATGAGCTGGAGATAGATATTCAGGTCGAAAATAGGCAAGATTGTCCGAGATATGCGGGATTGATAATTGATGATGTAGAGATTAAGGAATCACCTCTATGGATGCAAAACCTCCTGAAGAGTATAGGCTTGCGGCCGATTAATAATATCGTTGATACGACCAATTTTATCCTGCATGACATGGGACAGCCTCTGCATGCATTTGATTACGATAAAATACAAGGACATGAAATACGCGTCAAACATTTGCCGGAAGGCACAGAATTTACAACTCTAGATGGAAACCAAATTTCCCTATCGGAAAAGGATTTAATGATCTGTGACGGTGAGGATAATGGATTATGTATTGCCGGCGTATACGGCGGGCAGGGAAGTGGAGTCACTGAAGAGACCAAAAGAATATTTCTCGAGTCGGCACATTTCAACGCAGAATCCGTGCGCAGGTCGTCTATGAAACATTTTTTGAGAACAGATGCCGCCAAGGTATTTGAGAAGGGGAGTGATCCGTCCATTGTATTGGATGCATTGAAAAAAGCTACTCACTTACTGGTAGATCTCTGCGGTGGGAAAGTCGCATCGGAGATTAAGGAATTTTACCCAGAAGAAATCCAAGCACATGAAATACAGGTGCGATATAAACGCGTAACAAGCCTTATAGGTAAAGAATTAAGTGCAGAGGAAATAAAAGGTATCTTGAAAGCGCTGAATATGGAGCTCGTTTCTGAATCCAAAGAAGCCGTTACAGTACATGTGCCGACCGATAAGAATGAAGTGTTGAGGGAAGTGGATATTATTGAAGAAATCTTGCGTATTTATGGATTTGAGCAAGTGGAAGTCGATAATAGAAGTTCCGGACATACGCATGCAGTTCACCTTCCGGAAGCATTTCACATTAAACAAGATGTAAGCAAAATCCTTCAAGCCAACGGTTTTCTGGAAATGATGAATGTCTCCCTGACCGATTCTTCTCGATATAGTGAAACTGATGAGCTTATTTATATCAATAATACATCCAATCAAAATCTGGATATTCTTCGTCCTGATATGTACGTATCAGCCCTTGAGACAGCAGCGTATAATATCAACCACAAACAACAGAACTTTGCCTTTTATGAATGGGGCTTTTCTTATCGTCATGCTGATGGGGATTATGAAGAGAAAGAAGCCCTATGCCTCATGATAAGCGGACTTGTGGAGGAAGAAAACTGGAAGAATAAAGCTGCGATAGAAGCAGATTTCTATAGCTTAAAGGCATTTGTAGAGCTTATTTTGCACCGATTGGGTATTACCGGTTTCCAGGAAAGTAGAATTGAAGATGATGAAGTGCTGTCCTATGGTTTGAAATATCATCGTGGACCTATTGAGCTCGTTAAATATGGGAAAGTTAAAGCTAGTGAAGCAGAGGATTATGGTATAGAACAAGAAATATACGTCGCTATTTATGACTGGAAGAATATTATGAAGAACATCCCATCCAAAAGGATGAAATATGTACCGATTAATAAATATCCTTCAATTCATAGAGATCTCGCATTAATTGTAGATAAGTCTGTTGCCTATGAAGATATTGTCCGCCTTGTAAGGAAACAACTCAAACAGAATCTTGTAGATGTCCATCTATTTGATATTTATGAAGACGATGCATTATTCGGAGAAGGAAGGCATAGTCTTGCGATAAGAATGGAATTACAAGACAAGAAAAAGACAATGACCGATAAGCAGGTGGAAGCCATGATGAGTAAACTTATACAAGCCTTGAAAAAGAAATTGGATATTGAACTCAGGTGATTGAGGCTGAGGTCTCAAGGCGAGACTACGAGCTCAGCTTGCTGAGTGAGATAGCTCGACCTAGTCCGCCGTAGGCGTGATAAAGGTTTAGGCTGAGGCTAAGGCTGAGGCTAAGGCTAAGGCTGAGGTTCATACCAGTAATCATTTTCATATACAGTAAATTTACATACTCTAGTTTTTCGGTACCGGCCAAGAGCTTATAGCCTATAGCGCTGGCGTTGCCGGAAAGGATAGCGGTGAATAAATCCGGAACTATAGATTGAAAACTGTTGAGGAATTTTTGTAAATTTGTCATTGAAGATAAAATATTATACTTTTATAAACAATGGTGGAAATAGAGAGGGAATTAAATGCCGTGTATGCCAAGGTGGAAACTATCCAAGGAAAACTGCGGCGTTTACAATCGGAAAAGCAGGAACTACTTCAACAGTTGGAGAATCAGGCTGCTTTAATTTCATCGCTGAAGAAAGAGAACTTAAAGCTGGAGAAGAAGAGTGAGGAGCAGAATGATCAGGCGGGCAAGATTCATAAGCTTGAGGCAGAGAAAGAATTAAGAGAAGAGCTTAATCAATATATCAAAGTGATTGATGAATGTCTAGGTCACTTAAAAAAGATATAAATGTATGGCAAGTAGTGAATTGAAGAAAATGACTGTACGGATTGCCGGGAGAGATTATCCGGTGAGGGTGCGAGAAAGTGAGATGGACACAGTATCTCGCATTGCGAGTGAGATAAATAAGAAATTAAATGACCTTCAATTGCAATACAATAAAAATGATATACAAGATTGCTTATCGATGATAGCACTTACTTATGCTGTAGATT
Organism: uncultured Saprospiraceae bacterium; assembly: GCA_964436125.1. GTDB lineage: Bacteria > Bacteroidota > Bacteroidia > Chitinophagales > Saprospiraceae > CAYRFF01. The sequence continues at coordinate 63,060 of CAYTBT010000007.1, forward strand.
TTTACCAGAAATCTGAAGGTGTATCGGATGATAAGCAAGTTGAGAAAGACCTTTCCACAGAATTTGATCGCATTCATGCTCTGCTAGATTCCATTATCCAGTCTTAAGTGTACTATTAAAGGACTTTAAGCTAGCAAATATTATGGATTATATAGGGATTGTTGCCATCGTTGCAGTTATTACTGCAGTTATTACATATTTTATTGTTAAAGCAGGACTCAATAGAGCCAATGCTGCCAAAGTCGATGAAATAAGCAGAAAAGCCGAGCTTGAGATTGAAAAAGCCAAGCTTTCCGCACAACGGATCCTCGATGAAGCTGATAGCAAAGCAGAAAAGATTATTTCCCAAGCCGAGTCCAAGTCTGAAAAGCTATTTGCGCAAGCTGAATCCAAGTCAGATAAACTCATTGCGCAGGCAGAAGCAAAACACGAGAACATAAAGCAAGAGAAAATTCATCAAGCCAAAGAAAAATATGCACAGCTTAAGGCGCAATTTGAAGAGGATAAAGCGCAGCAGAGAATTGCCTTGAAAGAAAAACAGAGCGAAATATCTGATAGCGAAAAAGCCATTGAAAGAAGGACTAAAGAACTTGCTCAACAGAAAGATGCGCTTCATCAACAATCATCAGAATTGAAGTCCGAGCGCGACAATATTTCCAAGCAGGCTAAAGCTCTGAGGAACAAAAAGCGGGAGGTTGATGAATTAAACAATCAACGAATCATGAAGCTGGAGAAGATCGGTGGAATGTCTGAAAGTGAAGCGAGGAAAGAGCTATTGGATGCCGTAAAAGCCAAGGCAGAAACAGATGCCATGTCAATAATCAAGGATACGATTTCTGAAGCAGAAGCAATTGCCAATCGCAAAGCACGGAAGATTATTATTCAGTCCATTCAGCGGATGTGCGCAGAAATTACCATTGAGAACACAGTTACTGTTTTTAATCTCGATTCCGATGATGTAAAAGGGCAGATTATAGGACGTGAAGGAAGAAATATCCGTGCTCTTGAAGCTCAGACCGGCGCTGAGATAGTGGTGGATGATACTCCGGAAACCGTGATTATATCATCCTTTGACCCGATACGACGAGAAGTATGTCGGCTTGCATTAAAAAGACTCGTCGCCGATGGAAGGATACATCCGGCAAGTATAGAAGAAGTGGTGCAGAAAGTTAAAGATGAGCTCAATGAGCAGATTGTTGAAATAGGAGAGCGCACCGTAATTGAGTTAAATATCCATGGTCTGAAACCTTATCTCGTAAAAATGGTGGGAAGAATGCGTTTCAGATCGTCCTATGGACAGAACTTGTTGAAACACTCAATTGAGACTGCCAATCTCTGCGCCATTATGGCCGCGGAACTCGGTTTAAGCCCCAAACAAGCTGAACTTGCCAAGCGAGCTGGTTTGCTACACGACATCGGAAAAGTTTCTGAAGAAGATATAGAGCTTTCTCATGCTCTCATAGGGAAAAAGCTTACAGAGAAATATGGTGAGGATCCGATTGTTATTAATGCTGTCGGTGCTCATCACGATGAAATTGAAATGAATAATATTATTTCACCGATTGTCCAGGCTTGTGATGCAATTTCAGGAGCGCGCCCCGGTGCAAGAAGAGAGATTATGGAATCGTATATGAAGCGTATTGTCGAGCTCGAAGAACTCGCAATGGGTTATGAGGGTGTTCAAAAAGCCTATGCTATGCAAGCCGGAAGAGAACTACGTGTGATGGTCGAGAGTGATAAAGTGAGTGATAAGCATGCCGATGACCTAGCTTTTATGATTTCTCAGAAAATTCAAGATCAATTAAAATATCCGGGACAGGTGAATGTTCTCGTGATAAGAGAAAAAAGATCCAAAGCCATTGCGCGGTAAATCGAAATGACAGAATATTTCCTCCATAGTGTAATATGTTGATTATAAACTATCTACGATAGTTTATATCCGCGCAGTAAAATCTTGTGAATTCTCATTTGTGAAATCGAATGAAAATTCCTGAAAAAAGACTATTTATCCTTTTGTATAGTGAAGTAAGAATCCTACCTTTGCGCTGATTTTTGAATGATGGTCACGTACCTATGATACTGAGTTTATGAATAAATCGATATTTTACATTATCTGTACTGTTCTTGTCTTTGGTTTCAGTGCTATAAGTCAGGCACAAGAAGATCACGTCTTTACTCATTCCGAGGAGGATTTAAGGGAACTCTTAAAGGCTGAGGAAGAATCGTACAATCAGAAGGTTCTACATCATATAGCCGACGCCAACCACTTCCACATTATCGGCGATATTTCTCTACCTTTACCGGTAATCCTGTACGATTTTAAAGAAGGGTTTACCTTCTGTATGTCTAATGCATTTGAGCATGGGCATAAGGCGGTTGATGGGTACGTTATGAACAATGGAAATATTGAACGAGTATTAAGCGAGGATTTCCCGGAAGAGACAGTAAGCGTGGATGGCTTCCACGAGATGACAATTAAGGATGAAGATGGTAAAGATAAGCTTGCTGATTTTGTGGTTTATGAAGGAAAGTCATACAGAATACAAGGTTCAGCGACATTGCTTGGTCTCAGAGAAGCTACCTTTATTGATTTCTCCATAACGAAGAACGTATTTACAATGCTTCTTGCAGCATTATTGCTGATATGGATTTTCCTATCTGTAAGAAAAGGATATAGAAAGAATGATGGAAAGGCGCCCACGGGAATTCAATCCTTTATGGAGCCTTTTATTTTATTTGTCAGAGATGAAATTGCCATACCGGCTATCGGAAAAGGATGGGAGAAATATTTTCCATTTATCGCAACCCTATTCTTTTTCATTCTGATCTGTAATATACTCGGAATTGTGCCATTTTTCCCCGGAAGTGCCAATATCATGGGGAATGTAGGTGCGACTCTGGCACTGGCACTTATTGTGTTCCTCGTAACGAATTTCTCAGCAAATAGACATTACTGGCAACACATTTTCTGGATGCCGGGAGTGCCGATTGCCGTGAGACCTATATTGGCTATAATAGAATTTCTCGGCTTATTTACCAAGCCATTTACACTCTTTATACGGATTTTTGGAAATATTGCAGCAGGGCATATTATTATATTGAGTTTAGTGGGCTTGATATTTATCTTGGGACAGAATGGAGAGAGCATTCCGGGGATAGTAGAGGGAAGTATTATTGCGGTCCCCTTTGTATTTGCGATGAACCTCCTCGAGTTATTTGTGGGAGCATTACAAGCATTTATATTTGCTTTACTGGCAGCATTGTATATAGGAGATGCAACAGCAGAAGCACATTAAGAAAAATTAAATTATTTTATCATTTTTTAAATAGATTATTATGACTGGAACATTAGCAGGAGTAGGAGCAGGACTTGCAGCAATCGGAGCCGGAATCGGAATCGGACTTATCGGTGGAAAAGCAATGAGTGCCATTGCACGTCAACCGGAAGCTGCAGGAACAATCCGTACAAGTATGCTTATCGTGGCTGCCTTGGTAGAGGGTGTTGCACTTTTCGCCGTTGTTGTTGCATTGATAGCATAATACTTCACATTAATGAATGATTATGGTGATATGGTGTAACGGTTGGTTGCCTGTATCACCTTTCTCAATTTTCTCATTGAATACAGAATTAAAATATGATTTTTTTACTAGAATTTAGTGTCATACAACCCGATATAGGGATGTTGTTCTGGACAACAATAATCTTTCTATTAGTCTTGTGGTTCCTTGCCAATAAAGCATACAAGCCGATAGTAGATGCACTTAAGAAAAGAGAAGATAGCATTCAAGAAGCACTCGATTCAGCTGAAGAAGCTAAGAAGCAAATGGCTGAAATGAAGGCAGAGAATGATAAACTATTGCAGCAAGCACGTGAGGAAAGAGCTCAAATCCTGAAGGAAGCAAAGGAATCCGGCAAGAAGATTGTCAGCGATGCCAAGGAAGCTGCCAAAATCGAAGCGCAGAAAACGATAGAAAATGCACAGCAAGATATCGAGAACCAAAAACGGAAAGCTGTGGAAGAAATTAAAGATGAACTCGGTGCTTATGCCGTTAATCTTGCAGAACAGCTCATTAAATCGGAGATTGCCACAAGTGCAGAGCAAGAAAAGCTTATAAACAATATGTTGGATGAAATTCATTCAAATTAAACCTGTGATTTATGGCTATTGATAAAGTTGCAAGACCTTATGCCAAGACATTAATCGAGCATGCTGAAGAAGCAGGTAAGATCGACCAGATTGTCGAGGACATCGAAACGATAAAATCAGCGTTGAAGAATAGAGATCTAGAGCTGCTTTTTATGAGTCCTATTGTTAATACTAAGAAAAAGATGGACATCATTAAGGCTATATTCACCGGTAAAATCAGTGATATAAGCCTGAATTTCCTATTGCTTGTATTAAGAAAAAACAGAGAGAGCTTTATCTCTGACATCATTGAAGCTTCAGAAGCGTTTATCCTTGAGATAAAGGATATTACGGAAGTCACTATTACAACAGCAGCAGAGGTTTCAGACGATACGATTAAGAAAATAGAAGAACTCGTCAAATCCTTTGGACAGACGAGGAGTAATCTACGCGTAAAACACAGAATAGATAAATCTATACTCGGTGGATTTATCGTTGAATTTGAAGGGAAAATAATTAATGCATCAATTGCACATAAATTAAAAGAGTTGAGGCGCTCATTTAATTAAAGCCTTGGAAAGAAATATATTAATTCATACAAAGTATAGCTAAAATGGCAGTCATAAAACCAGATGAAATATCGGCAATATTAAAACAAGAGCTTTCGGGATTTGATTCCGATGTTTCCCTTGAAGAAAAAGGAACGGTACTTCAAGTAGGAGACGGTATTGCAAGAATATATGGCCTTCGTTCAGTACAAGCTGGTGAGCTTGTAGAATTTGAAAATGGGGTACGTGCAATCGCATTGAACCTCGAAGAAGACAATGTGGGTGTGGTGCTTTTGGGTCCGGATGACGGTATTAAGGAAGGTTCTTCCGTTAAACGTACGGGACTTATCGCGTCTATACCTGTCGGTGAAGGACTTCTCGGTCGTGTTATTGATCCACTCGGTAACCCCATCGATGGGAAAGGACCTATCGAGGGAAAGCTTTATGATATGCCACTTGAGCGTAAAGCACCTGGTGTTATCTACCGTCAGCCGGTGGATGAGCCACTACAGACCGGTATTAAGGCTATTGACTCGATGATACCTATCGGTCGTGGACAGCGCGAATTAATTATCGGTGACCGTCAGGTAGGAAAAACGGCGATAGCCATAGATACAATAATCAATCAGAAGGAATTTTATGACAAAGGCGAGCCGGTATATTGTATTTATGTAGCATCCGGCCAGAAGGCATCTACGGTTGCACAGGTTGCCAAGACGCTTGAGGATTACGGAGCGATGGATTATACCGTAATTGTATCGGCCTCGGCAGCAGATCCGGCACCACTACAATTCTACGCACCATTTGCCGGTGCTGCGGTTGGAGAGTTTTTCCGTGACCGAGGCGATGCTGCACTGATTACCTACGATGATTTATCCAAGCAGGCTGTTGCTTATCGTGAGGTTTCATTGCTCTTGAGAAGACCGCCGGGTCGTGAAGCTTATCCCGGTGATGTCTTTTATCTGCACTCGCGCCTACTTGAGCGTGCCGCAAAGATTATCGACAATAATGAAATTGCACAGCAGATGAATGATATCCCACAATCACTCCGCGATGCCGGTCTCGTGAAAGGTGGTGGGTCGCTGACAGCACTGCCGATTATTGAGACGCAAGCTGGTGACGTTTCTGCCTATATCCCGACCAATGTTATTTCTATTACAGATGGTCAGATATTCCTTGAATCCAATCTTTTTAATTCCGGTGTGCGTCCTGCGATTAACGTAGGTGTTTCTGTGTCTCGTGTAGGTGGTTCTGCTCAGATTAAATCCATGAAGAAAGTTGCCGGTACATTGAAACTCGATCAAGCTCAATATCGTGATCTGGAAGCTTTCGCAAAATTTGGGTCGGATCTCGATGAAGCAACTACACGGGTGATTGAAAAAGGTAAACGCAATGTGGAAATCTTGAAACAACCACAATATTCACCTGTTCCTGTAGGGAAGCAGATTGCCATTATATATTGTGGTGTTCATGGCTTATTGATGGACGTTCCGGTGGAGAAGGTCACTGAATTTGAAGAAGTATTCTTGACTCAGCTGGAAAATAAACATCCCAAAGTACTTGAAACACTTTCTTCCGGGAAATTGAAGGATGAAGACCTGAAGAAGATCGAGGCACTTGCCAAGGAACTTACTGCACAGTATAGAGCATAGATTTTTCACGATTATTCATTATTCCATAGAACGATAATAGTATGGGTGCCAATTTAAAAGAGGTAAGAGATAGGATAAAGTCTGTTCAGAATACGCAACAGATAACCAAGGCAATGAAAATGGTTTCCGCGGCTAAGCTACGCCGTGCACAGGAAGCGATTGAGCGCTTAAGACCGTATTCTAGCAAGCTCAATCAAATGCTGGTGAATATCCTTTCCAATGTCGATGACGATGCTTCTACGGAACTCAGTGAAAAACGCGATATTGAAGATGTGTTGTTGATTGTCGTTACGAGTAGTAAAGGGCTCTGCGGAGCATTTGATTCACATATTATCAAAGCTGCTGCAGCGAAGATTGATAACGCTTATGCAAGTCAACGTGACGCAGGCAAGATTACCATTGCTTGTATTGGTAAAAAAGGATTTGAATATTTCCGCAGTCACTATAGCCAATGCAGAATTGTCGATGATCATGTTGCTATGATGGACGACTTGAGCTTTGAAAATATTAGTAGCTTTGCCGACATCTTGATGAATCGCTTTACAAGGGGACGATATGATAAAATCGATGTTGCTTTTGCGGAATTTGTGAATCCTGTTGTGCAGAATGTTCAGGTTGCTAGCTACTTGCCTATAGAAACACTCGAGGTTGATGAGGATGAGGAAGATTCAATGAAGGCAGATTATATCTTTGAGCCTGATGAAAATTCCTTGCTTGAATATCTCGTTCCTTCTATTATGCAAGTACGATTTCAACGATATCTGCTCGATAATAATGCTTCCGAACAAGGAGCGAGGATGACGGCGATGGATCAAGCCACTGAGAATGCGGAAGAACTGCAGAAGGAACTGAATATTGCTTATAACAAAGCTAGACAAGAAGCAATTACGCGTGAAATCTCTGAGATTGTCGGTGGAGCAGCTGCATTGGAAGACGCATAGAGATTTGCGTAAGCTGAGATATTGTCAGGATTGTCGGAGTGAGTGCAATTATATATAGCCTTGTTAAGATTATGTGTTTTCCTTATTGTTTATGTATCTTTCACTTGAATTAATGAAAGTGTAGAGTTTTTAAATCTAGCATACAACGATGAAAGCGATTATACCGGTAGCCGGTGCAGGAAAACGACTGCGTCCTCTGACTTATACCCAGCCTAAACCTCTTATTCCCGTGGCAGGGAAACCTATTATATCTTTTATAATCGATGAATTGTGTAAGGTAGGAATTACCGATTACGTATTTGTTATCGGTTATATGGGGGAAAAAATCCGTTCTTATCTCGAAGAAAAATACCCCGACCTGAAAAAGGAATATGTCGTGCAGAATGAGCGCGAAGGACTCGGACATGCAATATATCTGGCTCTGGATGTCGTGGAAGAGGAAGAAAGCGTATTTATAGCATTGGGAGATACAATATGCGAGCTGGATTTGAAGCAAATGGTGGAAAATAAAGATTCTTGTATTGCAATCTCCAAGGTTGAAGATCCTCGAGAATTTGGTGTGGCAGAAATAGATGAGAACGGACGCGTACTGAAACTCATTGAAAAACCGCGTATCCCCAAGTCCAATCAAGCTATCGTCGGCATGTATAAAATTAATAGCTCGGTAAAACTCTATGAGGCACTGCAGTATATCATAGATCAAGATAAAAGTACCTACGGTGAGTATCAATTGACTGATGCTCTGATGAAGATGGTCGATGGCGGAGTGCGATTTGATACGATTGTTGTTGAACGGTGGTTTGATTGTGGTAAGAAAGATATCCTTCTTGAAACCAATGCTTTACTTTTATCCAAAGAAATAAGCAATATTGCTCCTGATAGTGCATACGATAATACGATTATTATTGACCCTGTGTTTATCGGAGAAAACTGTAAGATTAAAAACTGTATTATCGGCCCTTCAGTGTCAATCAGTGAAGGGGTTACCGTGAATGAAAGTATTATTAAAAATTCGATAATAGGCGGGAACTCGACAATTGATGAAGTTGTCCTTGTGGATAGTGTTATAGGGAACGATACAGCTATAAAAGGCGTTAAGCAATCGCTGAATCTGGGTGATAATACGCAGATCGATTTTAGTGCATAAAATATCCCACTTATTTGGTAGTTAATAAAGGAAGTAATATCTTCGCGTCCGTTAAATCCACCTGCTGTCGGCGAGACTGATTGGGTAGGTTATTAATCAAGGAAATTAATTAAAATATGTCAGTAAGATTAAGATTACAACGGAAAGGAAGAAAAAAATTACCTTTTTACCATATTGTTGTGGCGGATCAACGTGCGCCTCGTGATGGTAAAATTATAGAAAGAATCGGCACATACAATCCTATGACCAGGCCAGCTACAATTACACTTGACGAGGAGAGTGCTTTAAGATGGCTTGAAAATGGAGCGCAACCATCGGATACAGTGCGTGCGATGTTGAAATTTAAAGGTGTGCTCTACAAGCGGCATTTACTTAAGGGAGTGAAGAAAGGAGCGCTTACCGAGGAAAAAGCTACTGAATTGTACGATTCCTTTAAGACAAGAAAAGAAGCAATGGTTGCTGAAAGATTTGCTCAGACTGCTGAGGAGAAGCGGTCACGATTGAAAGAAATTGCAGGAGTCGCTCCTGTTATTGCAACAGAAGAAGAGTAAAACTGTATCGCCAGATACTTTTCTAAAAAGTAGAAATTGCTATATTTGCAGTAGAAAGTCAACCTGATAGGGCATAATGTGCTTTATCAGGTTGATTATTATATGGGAAATTGAATTTTTATCGTTAATTGATATATAAAGACACCAAAAGATGGAAAAACTTGCACAGAACTATAAAGAAGAACTCAATGCTATTGCTGAAGAAATTCAATCATCTGAATTGCTTGAAGCGTACCTTGAAGAGGAGGGCAGTGATGAGTATCGTGCACTGATCGATGCTTATGAGTCTGATATTGATGAACTTTATAGTGAAGTTGCCGATAAATATCCGATGCAACTCATTGATCTAGAAGATCATATTCTGGATCAGAGATTTGAGGGACTTTATCTATCTAAACTTGTCGGTTATGCGGTACTCCGCGGCGTTGTAGGAGATGATTATAAATATCTGCGTCCACAACAGCAATTTCAGAAGGTTCTGTTATTTATGTGTGAAAATCCCAACTTTGAGATGATTTCTCAACGAGTAGGACAAGGCATACAGGTGGGATTTGCACTGAGTTCTGATATCTGGATTACTAATCTTATGGACAGAGTGCATAGCAGACGTGCAATTAGTTATCTGCGTCGTCAGAAGAAAGCAGAATACCGCGACTTGACCAATCGGAAGCGACTTTATGAAAAATATAAAGGACAGTTCTCTTCCTTGAACTTTTATACGGCTCAATTCCCGGAAAACAGTGCAGAATTGAAAATTTATTATCCGGACTTGAAAGATTTCCTCGTCGAGAGAATCCTTAGAGAACTCGACAATGAAACCTTAGTTCCATTTATCGAGAAATTTTTAAAAAATGATCAACTGAGTGGCAGTCTTGACTATGTTTATCTCCTGGGACTGATGGTGAATTATTTGCGCTACGATGATCTTACAGAACTTTTTAAAGAAAGATTAAATACACAGAGGAAAGAGCGGGATGACTTCAGCAAAAAGTATTTTACCTTCCTCAGAGAATTACTGGGTTCCAGACTTAAAGTAACTCCGGAATGCGACAAATACGTCTCTTCTTTACTAGATAAAAAACTTGATGATGAGCTCACGGAGTATTACACTATGACCGATACTATCCATGGTAAAGGATATGTCCACCAGGAAACACAGGAAGAAATACGTCAGTTTTACTATCAACATGATGGCCTGTCAACGATTAATGAATGCGTGCGACTCACGATCTTGATTTACTTTAAACGAGTCCTGGAAAATCTGGAAGCTGAAGAATATCAAGACTACTTTGAGATTAATAAGACTTTTTCGGTCTATATGAATATCTTCCAAAACAAGAAATTTAATCAGGCAGTATTAAAGCTTTCGCTTTCATATATCAAGAAGAAACTCTTCAAGACATATACCAATAAAAGGGCCAAAGACTATCAAGATATCAAGCGTTTCATCACTGCAACATTCACAGAGCATGATCTCATGACCCCGAAACAACTTAAAGAACTCTTTAAGACGAAGCGCAAGCGTAGAAAGAAGGTGAACTAGGCCGCTCAATCTAGATATATATATGATTTCTTCCCTTGTTGATGGCAAGCTTGGCTATCGATGACTTGTATTTTTATAGAGCTGTATCGATGAAAATTTATCCTTGATTATTTGCCATATAAATTATGGAAGATGAAAATATGGAATAAATTTGCCTTCCTAATTGATAAATTAAGCCTATGAAAGAAATATTGGTTATCGGTGCAGGGAGGTCGGCATCGGCACTGATTAAATACCTCCTCGGAGAAGCAGAAAAATATGACTGGCTGGTAAAGGTTGTTGATATTGATGTGAATCAAGCAAAACAAAAGATTGGCGGTCATCCACATGGAGTTGCAGATACACTGGACGTATCGGATGAAGAACAACGTAAGCAGTTTGTCCGAGAAAGTGATATCGTTGTTTCCTTGCTTCCTGCATCACTCCATATAAAGGTAGCTCGTACTTGCCTTGAATTGAAACGCCACCTTGTAACCGCTTCTTATGTGTCGGATGAGATGTATGAGTTAAACTTAAAGGCCAAGGAAGCATCGCTTATATTTATGGGAGAGATGGGGCTTGATCCCGGTATCGATCACATGTCGGCGATGAAACATATTCACAAGCTACAGAAAGATCAGTGTACGATAAAGGCTTTCAGATCTTATACCGGTGGGTTAATTGCTCCGGAATCAGACAACAATCCATGGCACTATAAATTTACGTGGAGGCCCAAAAATGTCGTACTTGCAGGACAAGGAACAGCTCAATATCTGAAAGATAAGCGCTATAAGTATATTCCGTATCAGCGCCTATTTGCTGAATCGGAGCTTGTTGATATCCTTGGCGCAGGTCAGTATGAAGTCTATGCCAATCGCGATTCGCTCCTTTACCGCGAGGCTTATGGCCTAGATGATATACCGACTTTAATAAGAGGAACATTGCGCAGCAAAGGCTACTGCGAGGCATGGAATGGGCTTGTCCAGCTGGGATTGACTGAAGATACTTATCCGATTATTAATTCCGAGAAGTTGACCTATAGAGATCTCATGCAAGCATTTGCTGACGGGACGAGAGAAACCGGAACTCTTGAAGAAAAAATCGCCTCCATGCTTGAGTTGGAAGTTGATTCTGAGATTATGGATAAATACCGATGGCTCGGTTTGTTTTCTGAGAGAAAAATCAAACTTGCATCTGCATCTCCGGCTGACATCTTGCTCGACCTTCTTCTCGATAAGTGGAAAATGGAGGACTCCGATAAAGATATGATACTCATGCAACACGATTTTACCTATGAAAAGGAAGGAGAAAGATATCGATTACTATCAACCTTAAACCTCAAAGGCGATGATGCTGAACATACGGCGATGAGTAGGCTTGTAGGATATCCTCTAGGCATCCTTGCCAAGTTGATTATGCAGGGAAAAATCAATACGACCGGTGTAAATATCCCGGTAATGCCGGCAGTATATGAGCCCGTACTTGCCGAATTAAAGGAATTGGGCGTCTATTTTACTTCCCGGGTGGAAAAAATATCCTGATGAACCGGGAAGAGATTTATCGTCAATTGCGCAAGCTGCTGAAAAGCACGGAATCTGATAGACAGATACAACAATGGGCTCAGATTTATTATGAAGATTGTATATTGAAAAATGAAGATGATTGCCCGGATATTAAAGAACTAGCACAGAGACTAGAAGATGAGGAACCGATACAATATATTGTCCATAATGCAAGGTTCTATGACTTGGATTTATATGTTGATAGGAATGTTCTTATACCTAGACCTGAAACAGAAGAGCTAGTTTTCTTCATAGAAAAACATATTCAGCAGTGTGAACCGGGTCGCCTCCTTGATATCGGTACAGGAAGTGGCTGTATTCCTTTACTTTTAAAGAAACGACTCCCACAATGGGATATTTCCGCAGTGGATATATCCGCTGCTGCTATCAATGTCGCTGAAAAGAATAAGCGTAATCTCGGACTCGATATCAACATAATTCAAGCTGATTTATTGGATTTGATTGAAGGGGAAAACACAACTCAGAATATCGGTAATTACGATGTCATTGTGAGCAATCCACCGTATATTCCTATGAAAGAAATTGAAAGCTTGGAGGCTACTGTGAAAAACTATGAGCCGGAACTTGCACTAGCAGTGGAGGATGAGAATCCTTGTGCTTTTTATGCTGAAATAGCCCGATATGCGCAATCAGCTTTAAAGGATGGAGGCCATATTTTCTGTGAACTCCATCCCGATTATGCAGAGCGATGTGCAGACTGCTTTTCATCTTATCAATCCGTCAGGATTTACGAGGATATGCAAGGGAAACAGCGCTTTTTACATGTCCAATAAGCGCGGAAAATCTATCCACCGGATTTCTTAACATCCTTAAAGCCTTCTTTTAAAAGGATTTTTAGCACTTTATCGCGTTTATCGCCTTGAATTAAGATTCCTTCATCGACAACGCTGCCGCCAGCACCACATTTTTTCTTTAATAGCTTGCACAAGGATTCCATGTCATCCATTGATCCCACATAACCCTGAACGATTGTCGCAATTTTCCCCTTTCTGTTCTTCGTATCTTTGACGATGCGCAATCGTTGCTCAGCATTGGGTAAAGTTTCTTCTTCCTCCTCTTTCTTATACTCATATTCATAGTCAGGGTCCGTGCTGTACACAACGCCCACTCTGTTTTTCTTTCCCCTTTTTCTTTTACTCATATTTTGTTTTTTCCCAGTTGTAATTTAACATACGCAAGATGAGATAACCGTAATCGACGATTTCTTGCGACTTTCCCTCACTCAACAAGATTACCGCCGTCATAGTTGAAGGCACCATCCCGATTAAGATGCGACCGCTGGGCACTCTTCCCGTCATGATGTACATTGCATATCCTTCTAATTCGGTGACATAAAATCCCCGATATAAATCGTACACTTTACTCCTAGTCTTGCATGACTCGGCTTGAATCAGATCGATATTATGTAGCAAGAAGTCAGTGAATACAACCATATCGGAGAAGGACAATTTCCCTTTTTTAGCTTGCGCAAATGTCGATTCATCCAGTATCTTAATCGCTGTGCAAGCTCTCGATCGCTGGGCAATTTTACTCAATTCATACGTGGCGATAAGGCTGTTAAGCACAGAATATGCACAGAACTTTCCCGGGTTCTGAGCAGAAGCTAATGCGAGGAGTTCATCATAAGCCATCTGCGATAATGATTGACTACTCATGTTTCCGGGAAATCGCGGTGCTACCGGAAAATGTGTGGTATGTAGGATGAAATCCTTAAGACTCAGCTTTTTGGAGACGCCATCAGCCTTTATAGGAATGTCGGATAGAGCATAATCGGTACTACATTTGCGTAAGCTTACAGCGAGATATAGCGGAAAAAGTGTAAGTGCATTCCCGGCGTAAATAGCTTGATGAGGTGAAATGTGTGGAGGTGCATGTACGTGGATAGTGTCTGTGATATGTGTACTGTCAACAATCAGGCAATAACGTATCGATTGTACGGGAGAATCTGCAATCTCCGTGTCATACCTGAGAATCTTTTCCACATCTTGTTGATAAAATTGTCCCTGAAGGTGAAAGTGGAAAAGCAGTGAATAAAGTAAGAATAAAGCACATTTTATGAAAATGTTACGATAAACCGATATGTGATAAAAGTGCGAGAAATCCATGTTTTACGGGAATATAACCAGCTTTTTCCACAAGATAAGGGAAAATATCCCGGAAAGAAGAAGAGGGGAGAAAATTCGATTTAAGTCAAGCTCAATGTTACGAAAACATTAAATCTCTCCGGATGATAAGCATAAGTGGATATCAATATGAGAAGATTAATTACATTTGTAGCAAAATTGATAATCATCCATTTTTGGTAAACAATATGCAGCACAATTCACAGACGACATCCAATGTCTTGATGGTAAGACCTGCCAATTTTTCTTACAATATCCAGACGGCAGGCGATAATGCATTTCAGCATAAGAATAATGAGCTTTCAGCGGAAGATATTCAGAAACTAGCACTGATAGAATTTAATAACACAGTAGAAGAATTGCGTGCGCTGGGAATCGGGGTTCTCGTATGTGATGATACGGATGCACCGAAGAAGCCGGATGCAATCTTCCCCAATAATTGGATTTCTACCCATAGCGATGGCTCTATTATAACCTATCCTATGTATGCTGAAAATAGGCGACTGGAACGACGAGATGAAATTATTGAACGTATCGCAGGGGATTTTAAGGTGAAGCGCCGCTATTCATTTGAGCAATACGAGGAGGAAATTCTTTTTCTGGAAGGGACCGGAAGCATGGTGCTCGACAGGGAAATGAAAATCGCCTATGCTTCATTGAGCGAAAGGACAAGTATTGAAGTTCTTGAAAAATTCTGCGTCTTGAAAGAATACGAGAAAGTTGTTTTTCAGGCGGAGGACAAGAACGGTATTCCGATATATCATACCAATGTCCTCATGGCTATCGGCCGCGACTTTGCCGTGATCTGCGCTGAATGTATCAGGGATGATGCAATGCGTAACAAGGTTTTAAAGCAGCTTGAAGCAAATGGTAAAACTGTTCTCGAGATCAATGAAGAAGATATGAATGCCTTTGCCGGAAATATGCTTCAGGTGGAAAATAAAGAAGGGAAGCCTATCTTATTAATGTCCAGTACAGCGCGCCGAGCACTTACCGAGAGCCAATTTGAATTTTTATCATCAAGAACGGAAATAGCTAGTGTAACTATTGATACAATTGAAAAATATGGTGGTGGGGGAATCCGCTGCATGATTGCTGAGATATTCCTTGATGAACAGGGGAAATAAGCATTTTTTAAACCGAAAGATTAAACTCAATTATTGAGTATGTAAAAAACCATTTAGTAATTAAATTAAAACTCATGAAAAGACTTTACTACATTTTATTTGCATTGTTTATTACACAGTATGTGTATGGACAAGGAACTGTAGTCGGCACGATTGTCGATGCTGCGGAGAACAATCCATTGGCGGGAGCATCGATTGACCTGCAGAATACGACAACAGGTACAATTTCTGACTTTGAAGGGCATTTTACCCTTGAAAATATTCCCAATGGAAAACAGACGCTTGTTTTTAGCTTTATCGGCTATGAACCGAAGAAAATTGAAGTAAACGTACAGAATAATCTAGTGGATATCGATACGATAAGGCTTATGCCTAGCCAGATAGGATTATCAGAAGTCGATGTCATCGCTTCAATCGCCAAGGACAGAGAGACTCCTGTAGCGGTTTCTAAGCTTTCACATGATTATATCGTCAGCCATGTCGGAAATACGGAATTTCCTGAACTTCTTGAATCTACACCTTCTGTATATGTGACTAAGCAAGGTGGAGGATATGGCGATGCGCGGATTAACGTCCGTGGATTTGATCAGAGAAATACAGCGGTATTAATCAATGGTATTCCGGTAAATGATATGGAAAATGGTTGGGTATATTGGTCAAACTGGGCAGGGCTTGCCGATGTGACAAGAATGATTCAGGTACAACGTGGACTCGGTGCCTCCAATCTTGCTATTCCATCAGTAGGTGGTACGATTAATATCATAACCAATACCACAGATCAGAAAAAAGGTGGTGTCGCTACTGTTTCAATCGGAAACGATGGATACAAGAAAGTAGGCCTTACACTTTCTACCGGCAGAACTGCCAATGACTGGGCCTTTACCTTCAGTGGTTCAAGAACTACGGGAAATGGCTATATCGAAGGGACTTATATCGATGCCTGGTCATACTTTGCCTCTATATCCAAGGAAATCAACAAGAACAATCAGCTTGTATTTACGGCTATAGGTGCACCTCAACGCCACGGACAGCGGGACTTTGAACATAAAATCGGAGCACAGCTCGATAAATATGGTCCTAGATATAATGATGACTTCGGTTATAAGAATGGTGAGCCATATAATATGGAGGAAAACTTCTACCACAAACCTCAATTTGCTTTAAATCATTACTGGAATATTTCCGATGATGCTTTCCTCGCAACTTCTGCATACTGGTCAATGGGCCGTGGTGGTGGAACAGGTGACCTCGGTGGAATTGATGGAGGCAGAATATTTACTTTACCTACGGATTCTTATGGACACATCATGTTTGATGAGATTGTGAAATGGAATACCGGAAGAGTCAATATGGTTTCTGATACCTTTAATAATAAGATGTATTATAAAACTGCAGAAGGGAAAGAAGGAGAAGCATATATCGCTACTTCATCACGCGAGACAGGAATGATTAAACGTGCTTCTATGAATGAGCACAACTGGTATGGTGTACTTTCTACCTTGAAGTGGGACTTGAACGATAATCTTAAACTTACCGCAGGTCTTGATGGAAGATATTATCGCGGTAAACACTATAGGAAATTGCTCGACCTTCTCGGCAATGATTACTGGTTTGAGCAAGATAATGTGAATGCCAGGGAAGACTGGGTTGACATCAACGGAGACGGAGTGCGTCAAGACGATGAGCTAGGCCGATTACTACGCCCTGATGGAAATGATGCACAGCGTTTATGGGGAAGCCCTGATGCCTCAGAGCATGTAGCTTATGACAATGACGGTATTGTTGACTGGATAGGTGTATTTGGACAACTTGAATATTCTACGGACTTTGGATTGACGGTATTTGGTTCAGGTTCAATTTCCAACAAAGGATATAAGCGTGTGGAGCGCTTCCTTGAATTGGAAGGAGAACAGGTTTCTGAACGTTATAGCTTCATCGGTGGAACAGTTAAAGCAGGAGCCAACTATAATATCAATCTCCATCACAACATCTTTGTGAATGGTGGTTTTTATTCTAGCCAGCCTATCTTTGATGACGTATTCCCCAATTTTAACAACCACGACGTCAACGTGAATGCCAAGAATGAGAAGGTGATTGCGGTTGAATTTGGTTATGGATATCGTTCAAGCAGATTTAGTGCCAATTTGAACTTGTATAGAACTCAGTGGAATGATAAATCTTTCCATATAAACTACGTTTCAGAAAGTGGACTGGAAAGATTTGCCAATCTTACTGGACTCGATGCTCTACACCAGGGAATAGAGCTTGATTTTCAAGCGGAAGTCGTTCCCAATGTCTTGAGCCTTAATGGATTTGCATCTATCAACGACTGGACATGGAGAAATAATGTTCAGACAACAATCTTTGATGAGGCCAATAATCAGCCGGTTGATACAATCAATGTGTATGCTGCAGGATTGAAAGTAGGTGATGCAGCTCAGACGACATTCGGTATCGGTGCTACATTGCATCTAGGAGCCGGAATTTCCATTGATGGTAGATACTCATATTTTGCCAATCTCTATGGCCAGTTTGATGTAGAAGATAGAGATTCTGAAAGCTTGCAAGGTGTCCAGGCACTGAAATTGCCTAATTATGGTTTAACCGATGTCGGATTTACCTATGATTTTGAAATCCAAGATTACAGAGCGATGTTCCGGGTTAATGTAAACAACCTGTTCAACGTTAAGTATATATCAGAAGCACAGGATATTCAAGGTGCCGGCTTCCCTAGTTATGATGCACGACTGAAAGCGGCACGTGGCTGGTATGGATTTGGTACAACTTGGAATGCTTCTCTGAAATTATATTTCTAGGAATTGTTCCTATAAATTTAGAGGTAAAAAGGAAAGAGCACTTGAAGAAGTGCTCTTTTTTTTGTACATTACCGACCAATAAATCACAAAACCTAAATGATAAATCATGAAGTTAATTTACACTCTTCTTACGTTTTTCTTCCTATCTATGGGAATAGGAAATAGTCAGATTGTGATTTCCGAGATTATGTATAATCCACCGGAATCCGGTCAAGACTCACTAGAATACATTGAATTATTTAATACGACTGGAAATGATATAGATATATCAGGGTATTACTTTTCAGAGGGAATTAAGCACACATTTGCAGATAACACCATTCTTAAAGCCGAAGGCTTTATCGTTGTAGCTGTGTCGGATGATGCAGTGGAGAATGTCTTCGGTGTCGATGTAGAAGAATGGGAAAGTGGTGGTCTCAGTAATGGCGGCGAGACGATAAGTCTCAATGATGCGGATAGTAGTCTCGTTACATCTGTTGAGTATTCTGATGGTGGCGATTGGCCATCTGCTGCTGATGGTGATGGACCCTCCCTAGTTATGTGTAATTTATACGGTCCTCAGGCTGATCCGGGGAACTGGAATGTTGCCACAGAGTCCACCGGAGTTGAAATTAACGGCCATGAGGTATTGGGTTCTCCTACTAGAGCCAATTCAAGTTCATGTCTAGGCAATGTCGATAATCTTGTAACGGTCACTAATTTTAAATTTGAGCCGGCAGATATTACGATCGGTATCGGGGAATCTGTAACCTGGAATGTGATAGAAGGGCGCCATAATATTAATGGGAGCCAATCTACCTTCCCGGACAATCCGGAAAGCTTTACTTCCGGTGTTTCTGCCCCTGCACCATGGACTTATACCTATACCTTCACAGTGCCGGGAGTTTACTCATATCAATCCGACGACCATGCATCAAGTATGCAAGGGACGGTAACTGTCCTAGGCAATCCATATCCGTTTTATCTCATTCAAGAAGTAACGACAGAGGATTCTGATGGAGTAGCGGATAGCGTCGGCGTGCAATGTTCATTGACCGGATTTGTCGGTAGTCCAAACTATCGTCCGGGTGGATTAACCTTTATTATTCAGGATGGGCCCAATTCAGGAATTACCGTCTTCGCCAATGAAGATTTCGGGTACACACCTACAATCGGCGATGAGGTATTTATAAAGGGTTCAATAAGTCAATACAATGGGCTTACAGAGATTAATGTGGATTCCATTTTCCTTATCTCTCAAGGGAATGACATTTTTGGACCTGAGGTAGTTACAGAATTGAACGACGATAATGAAAGTACGCTTGTAACCATTGAAGATGTAAAAATTGTCGATGCAAGTCAATGGCAGCAAGCCGGTAGCTTTAATGTCGATATCAGTAATGGTGTCGATACCTTTGCTATGCGTATTGACGGCGACATGGGCTTTGAAGGAGCAAAAGCACCTGACGGGACATTTGATGTGACGGGAACGGTAAGTCAATTTGATCCTAGTTCACCATACTTTGAAGGTTATCAATTATTGCCGCGGTCTAAAGATGATATAGATCCGTATGTAATTGCCGGACCTTCTTATCCGCAGTATGAAATAGCAGATGTGATCGAAAATGACGATAGCGGCTTGCCTGATTCTATCGGTGTGACTTGTAGCCTGAAAGGAATTGTTATCCGAGGTAATCTCGATAGCGATGGATATCAATTTGTGATTACTAATCCTGACAACACTGCCGGAATTACGGTATTCCGATATGCGGCTATTAATGGCTATATACCACAGAGTGGTGATATTGTAGAAGTGAAAGGGGAAATAGATTTTTATAAAGGACTTACGCAGATTTCCATTGATAGCATTGAGCTTCTCAGTTCAGGAAATCCACTTCCGGATCCTATTGAGGTGAAGGAACTCGGTGAGGAAACGGAAAATCTCTATATTACAATGACTTATGCAGAGCTGGTGAATCAAGATATATGGCCCGGAGATAGCAGTAGCCATAATATTGATATTCTGTCAGAAGCGGGAAATGAATATACGATGCGCATAGATAGTGATGTCCCGCTTGCGAGAACGCCGATTGATCCTGCGGAAAGAGACTGGAGTGCAATAAGTATAACCGGTGTCGGAGGGCAATATGACGGTTCATCGCCACACTTTGAAGGGTATCAGATATTCCCCTTTACCGAGAGTGATATATCTGCTGTGACATCCTTTACATTTGTGCCTGAAGACGTTGAAATTCATGTTTTCCCCAATCCGGTACAAGCTACGCTTACAATTAAAGCGGATATAAATATGGAGCATATTTCTATTTATTCTGTGGATGGAACATTGGTAGAAAGTACGGAACTCAATACCAATAATGCAAGAATGAACATTGCGGACTTGGTTCCGGGTACATATCAGTTATTGATTGAAACTCCGGAAGGAATTGCCGTGAAAAAAATTGTGAAAGAGTAAGCGCTAGAGAATTTGTGTCACTCCTTATGCATGGATTGTAAGACATGTGATGCACAGAAAGCTCGATAGGGTGTAATAATCCTATGAATGAACCATTAAAAGGTCGTAATCTGTTCTATATATTGAATTGGTTACGACCTTTTATGTGTTTGAAGTGGTCATATCGATTCTGATTTAAGTATAAATAAAAGAAATAATGGAGAAGAAAATAGGCCTCGCATTATCCGGCGGAGGCTTGCGCGGCATTGCACACATAGGAGTTTTTAAGGTACTTGAAGAACGTGGAATACAAGCTCAGTACGTTTCCGGTGCAAGCAGTGGTGCAATAATGGGAGCACTATATGCAGAAGGCTATAAAGCAGACGAGATCCTCGAAATTGCAAAGCAGAATTCACTGATAAAATTAACAAAGCCGAAGTTGTCATTAATGGGCCTTTCAGCGCTAGATGGGATAGAAGAACTCATACCTACATTGATTACACACAATTCATTTGAAGGTCTTAAGATTCCTTTTTATGCATCCCTGACTGACTTATATCACGGCAAAAATGTAATCTTTTCATCCGGGGATAATCTTGCTTCCGTGATTAAAGCATCATGCTCTATTCCGGTCTTATTCAAGCCTGTTTATATTGAAAATGTCGCTTATGCGGATGGAGGAATAATGAATAATTTACCTGCGGCGGTGCTCAGAGATAAGGTAGATATTCTTATCGGTGTAAACCTGATAGCCAATCCTCAACTTGATAAATCTGATCTCAGTTCTATGGTGCGAGTTGCTATGCGATCATTTGAGCTCAATGTTTATCAGAATTCACAAGAATCTTTAAAATTATGTGATGTACGCATTCACCCGCGGGATTTGTCACGTATCTCTATTTTTAAGCATAAAGATGTCGATCAGATTTATGCAATCGGATATGAAGCGGCACATAAAATGCTTGACTTAGAAGAAGATAGAAATAAAGTATAATTGTTCCGATAGAGTTTTTTGAACATGTGATTTTGGGCTACAACTTGCCATTGTTCTAGCTAGGATTGAGGATTTTCGGAGGAATTCCTAGCGATACAGTACAGAGGCGATGGACATTTGCGGAAGCAGAAGAAAATCAGCTCAACAGAACCGACTTTTCACCATTAATCTTTACGTGAATATTATCCTGCAATGTCGTTGCCAGGGATATACCGTAATAATCGATATTCACTGGAAAAGATTTATGCTTGCGATCGACAAGGACACAGGTTTCAATACGCTTGGGCAGCGTGGAGAGGAAAGGCTGGCTTGCATAGAAAAGGGTCCGGCCGGTATTGGCTACATCATCGATGATTAAGAGGGACTTGTCGTGGAGTTTATCCGTATCAAAGTCCGTTTTAACCGTATCTTTTAATGGTTCTGCCGGATTAATGGAAAGGTGCATGAGATGTGCCTTTTTCTCACTGAGCGCATGGATCTCGGCCTGCAGCAATAGGGCAAATGCATATCCATTATTATTAATGCCGGCAAGGTAAAATTCCGATTCATCAAAATGGCGCTCGAGAATCTCGTATGCCAGTCTTTTTATCGTTGTTTCAATTGCTTTATCCGAAAGTATCTCCATAGGGCAAATATACTGATATATCGCAGAGTCAAAGAGAGGAAGGCAATCTTTTTTTACAATCCGGTAAAGGGGTAGAAGGGTGTCTCGGCTTAATTAGAATAAGAATAATCAAGAATAATCTCTTCAATCTATAAATATTGTATTAAATTCTCATTATCTTGAGACCTCCTAAGATACGACAATCAATATGGTAGGACAGATAATATTTGCACTTATTCTATTAGTGAGCGTATTTCTCGCCTGGCGGAAGTACCGAGAAGTAATTTTTGATATAAAACTCGGAAAGGAGTACGATAATTATCCATCGCGTTCACAATCCTTGCGGAACATGTTTTTAGTGGCATTTGGGCAGAAGAAAATGTTCAAGCGGGTAATTCCGGCACTTTTCCACTTATTCATATATACGGCATTTTTGCTTACGCAAATTGAGCTACTGGAGATTATAATAGATGGCTTGACGGGCTCTCACCGCTTTTTTCTCCCTTATCTCGGTGGCTTTTACACCTTTATATTAAACCTTATAGAAGTTTTATCGCTGCTTGCCTTTATAGCGACATTTGTCTTCCTGTATAGAAGAAATATTCTCCGTGTGGCTCGATTTAAGAAGCCGGAGATGAAAGGCTGGCCCAGTCTGGATGGGAACCTTATTTTGTTCGGTGAACTAGCTTTGATTATAGGTATTGTCTGCATGAATGGATCAGATGTCGTTCTTCAGAATATGGGGAATCCCCATTATCCCGAGACGGGGACGCTTGCGGTGAGTGAATGGCTCGGCCCGCTCTTATTCGGAGGATTAAGTGTCGATACATTAATGGTGATTGAACGATTTGGCTGGTGGCTACACATCCTAGTGGTCTTTGGTTTTTTAAATTATCTTCCATATTCAAAGCACTTGCACATATTTCTCGCATTTTTCAATACCTATTTTGCACCTCAAGAACCGCGAGGGCACATGCCCAATATTCCTACGATAACGCAGGAGTTAAAATCGATGATGGGGCTAGAGGGAGCAGAAGACGTGCCTATGGATGACGAGATTCCGGAATTTGGAGTGAAAGATGTTATGGGTATGACCTGGAAAAATATCCTGGATTCCTATACGTGCACAGAATGCGGTCGTTGCACAAGTGTATGTCCGGCCAATATGACCGGAAAACTCCTCTCACCGAGGAAGATTGTCATGAATGTCAGAGACAGGGCGGAAGAAGTAGGAAAGAAAATCCGATCGGGTGCCGAGGAGTATAAGATTGATAAGGACAAGCCATTGACCAAGGAAAACTTTGACGATGGAAGATCATTATTCAGCTATATCAGCAGTGAAGAATTACATGCCTGTACAACTTGCAATGCATGCGTTGAAGCCTGTCCGGTAATGATAAATCCCCTTGAACCTATCTTAAAAATGAGACGTTATGAAATATTGACGGAGAGTAAGGGACCGCAGGATTGGATTCCGATGTTTACTTCAATTGAAAATAGTGGTTCAGCGTGGCAGATGCCTGATGAAAGAGATGACTGGACAAAAGAATTATAAGTATGAATCAAAAATGTTCTATGAAAGGAATAATCTTAATGACTCTCGTAAGCTTGCTTGCGATTGATCTATCAGCTCAGGTGACCTGGGCTCAACTATCTGCGGGTGGAGAATTTACCGTAGGCCTAAGCGTGTCCGGTGATGTATATACCTGGGGATATAATGGTAGCGGACAACTGGGTAATGGCAGTAGTGGAAATCTCGACGTTAAAACCCCGACCAAAATAATTGACACAATTCCGATGAAGGCTGTTCGAGCAGGGAATTTTCACGTGCTTGCTCTCGCTAGAGATAGCAGTTTATGGGCTTGGGGTTATAATGCTTATGGCCAGGTGCTTCCCGATTCCATTGCGGATATTATTTCTACTCCTGTGCAGGTTGATACCTCACATAAATGGGTAAAAATCTATGCGGGATTCGATATTTCATTTGCCGTTGATACCTTGGGTGATATCTATGTCTGGGGAAGCAATCTCTACGGAGCTGCCGGAGTTAATAGCACAGAAAATACAATCCGTGAATTGACAAAACTAGACAAAGGGAAAGATTTTAAACAACTTTCTTGCGGGAAGGACTTTGTCCTTGCACTTGATTATGATGGCAGTGTGTGGGGCTGGGGAGATAATTCAATGCACACGCTTACAGTAAAACATGATAGTATTGAAAGAGCACCGGTATTGATTGATTCAACTGAAAGATATATGAAGGTTGCTGCCTCATTTAATAGCGCGCATGCACTTACCGTAGGAGGGGATATATTTTCATGGGGGAGTAATAAATACCTTGAATCCGGGATAAAAGATGCACCTGAAATCCTCGATACATTGCGTTCTATGGATGAAGCGAGAACACAAGATTTGTTTTATACTGATATTACCTGTGGTGGCATACAATGCTTTGCATCGACAGATAAATTGCTCTATACGTGGGGGACAAATAATATATGGAACTTTATTAACGGCAAGAGTGAATCTGATACCGCAGTATTGATATCATCCGTCCTTCCCGGCGATTATACAATGCCCATTGCCTCTAAGGGGCTTGATGATGGCTTAAATATCTTCGGTGGACATATTCTTTTCTTTAGGAAAACTTCTGATAGGACAACATATTGCGGAGTAGGCCCCAATTATGTAGGCCAGATCGGAACCGGGAAAGATAAAACGAAGATTGAAAGCATTACTTGTGGATATGGACAAGTAACAACGCAATCGACTTATGCAGACGCCGGCATAGATATTCTCACTTATCCCAATCCTGCACACAATGAGTTATTTATTGATGCACATGGCTTACAGATGGAACATATCTTTTTTATCAATTTGCGAGGCGAACTTGTAAGAAGCAAAGAAGTAAGTTCAACGTACCTAAGAGTACCGTTACAGAATGTTCCTAGAGGCTTGTACATAATGCATGTGCGTATGAAGAATGGAGACAATTTTAATACCAAAATAATTGTTCAGTAAAGCATGGAAGAAACAAAGGACGGACAAGAGAAAAAAGGGATTCAAGTCCCGAGAATGGCAGACCTACACGCCCAGGGGAAAACACCTGAAGTGCTTTTCTGGGTGGGCTGTGCAGGAAGCTTTGACGCTAGGGCACAGAAAATAACCAGAGCATTTGTGAAAATACTCAATCACTGTGGTGTTGATTATGCAATCCTCGGAAAGGAGGAAAGCTGTACGGGAGATCCTGCGAGAAGAGCCGGCAATGAATTTGTTTTTCAGATGATGGCCTTGCAGAACGTACAGACTCTAAATATGTATAATGTAAAGAAAATCGTCACGACTTGCCCACATGGATTTAATATCTTAAAAAATGAATATCCGGACTTCGGTGGAAATTATGAAGTGATGCACCATACGCAATTTATCCAGTCATTAATCGATGAGGGGAAACTGCTTATTGAGGAAAATAAAGATGCTTTTGGTGGTAAAACAGTGACTTACCACGACTCGTGTTATCTTGGAAGGATAAATGGAGAATATGATGCTCCGCGAGAGATATTGCAACAATTAGGCGTAAATTTTGTTGAAATGGAGCGCAATAAGAGTAATGGATTGTGCTGTGGTGCAGGAGGAGCGCAATTTTTTAAAGAAGAAGAAAATGGGGACAAGAGAGTAAGTGAAGAGCGTTCTGAAGAAATTGTTGAATCAGGTGCGGATATTGTCGCTGCCAATTGCCCATTCTGTATCGGAATGTTGCAGGATGGCTTAAATTCGACGGAGAATGCAGAATCTATCGTACTTTATGACCTGGCTGAATTAATTGTTGAGAAGAATAACTGGAAATAAATGAATCAAGAAACTATTGTTGAAAATATCCCTGAAATATTTGCCGATATGCCTGATCACACGAGATTGTGGATTTATCAGGCTTCCCATGAATTATCCGATAGCGATTGCGAGAAGTTTCAGAGTGAACTAGACGAATTCTGTAAGAATTGGTCCTCACATGGCAAGCCTCTAAAATGTGCTGCAACTATCCTTTTTAATACCTTTATTATTATAGGAGTGGATGAGATATCACAAGCTGCAAGTGGCTGTTCTATAGATAGTTCTGTAAACTTCATTAAAGAAATGGAAGAAGAGTACGATGTGAGCTTCTTTGAGCACATGATTTTCGGTATTTTACAGGATGGAGAGGTGAAACTCTACGATATGGAAACTTTCAAAGAGAAATTTAAGGAAGGGACTATATCTCCGGATACAGCGATTTTCAATAATCAAGTTAAGACAAAGTCTGAATATGAACGCGCTTGGATAATTCCATTGAAAAAATCCTGGCACATGAATATTATCCAGCCGGATGATTGATGTGATAGCACAAAGTAGGAAAGAACACGCATGATTAACCGTGTAAAAAATTGGCTTGGAATAGAAGGCCTGAAAATTGAGCTCGATCTTCCTGACAAGATAGGAACAAGTGAAATTTATGGAATTCTCCGATTCTCTAGCATGCGTGAACAAGTGATTGAAAAACTGGAGTTTCTGCTTGTCGAGACTTATAGTCGCGGTAGAGGGAAAGAGAAACGTATTGACGATAAGACATTATCGATAATCAAGCGCGATGTGCACCTTATAATAGAGCCGGGCAAGGACTTTGCTTATCCATTTCAACTCCCTTATGAACTCCCACTTTCCAATGTCGATAAATTATCTCATTACGCTGTCTTGAAGCCGCTATCAGCGGGTTTGAAATGGGCTCATGGCGTTAAATCCACATACTTCCTTCAAGTTACGGCTTCTGTCCGTGGAAATATGCTCCGCCCACAAGTGAAGCGCGAGCTATCATTTGCCTAAGCTGAATTTTTATCAATAACTATTGACCTATAAATAGTATTTTCTTTTACTGGGCAGGTGGAGGTGTAAATTTCTCACCGAGTTTATCAATGAGGATCTGAGCGTCATCTGCAAGCTCATTATCGGGGTATTTCTCAATGAATTCCGCATAATATTTATGTGCGCGTGCCGTATCTCTGATGCTTGTGTCAAAGATGAATCCCTTCATAAAAAGAGCATCTTTCCCGTACTTTGTATCGGGATATTTTGTAATCAACCAATCGTAAAATGATAAGGCTTTGTTCATCGCTCCCTTAGTCTGAAGGAGCATTGCAGCTTCCTGAATAACAATAGGTGCATTGTCTGCATCGGGCAAGATTGTCGCATAAATCTCGGAACCGTCAATAACTTTCTTGGATACCGGATCTTGTGCACCGCGTTCCGATCTCGCCATATTACTCTTGAGAATCCCCAGCAACTCTTCCAGTGAATCCACGCCTGCCATTGTCTTGCTGTACTTGGGTGCCTGTGCCGATTGAGGATAAGCTTCCGCAAATGCCAATTTAAACATATCTGCGATGGTTTTATTCTTCATCTGTTCCTTAGCTATCTGAATTAAGGTGTGAATCATAACTTTCTTGCCTTCTATCTGTGGATCTGCCTGTAGAGCGAACATATAATACATTGCAGTATTTTTATAGTCATCGGAAGCCTGGGCAATTTCTCCTAACTTTTTGAAATACTTTCCATTCTCAACCTCAAATCTGTTATTGCTTATCTTGTTCTGTAAATTTGCGCTGAACTCAGCTCTTTCAGTTGAGTCCATAGCGGCATATCCATTCTCTCCACTGCTAGTCTTTGTCGCGTCTGAGCAGGCGGTAAATAGGAGCATGTATAGAAACGAAAGACTGAATAGTACGGTTGTAAACTTCCTCATTGATGATTTACTTTCTGGTGAAAAATCGAAAATCGGCTGCAATTTATAAAACTCCGGTATAAATTGCAGATTTCCTGCTATGTAATCGTGCAAGATAGTCTGATTTTATTAGGTGTTCAAGAATAAGTTGCTCCTGAGTGACGAGGAACCGGGACCTATTATTCAGCTAAACAGATTCGGTGAGAATAGTTAATCCTATCGTTTGGTATTGCGGAGCTCCTGAACTTTCTCTTTTAACCACTGGATATCGGCAATTCCTTCAGCATTGTCGATTTCTTCTTGAATTTTCTGTATTTTATCCTCTTCAAATGGCATAACATCAGATAATTTCCGCACGAATCCTATGAGATTGTGATAATTCTTCCATCGTTCTAGGGTTATTTTATCCTTATTCCTGTTTAAAAACGTCCTGAAACTATCGATAAAGGAGTGCAATGGAGCAACTTCATTTAACTCATAATAAGTTGCAAGCAGAAGGGCCTTGGCGCCTAGAGTGTAGCTCATTTCGCTGAATTCAACACGAGAGAGCAAAGGGATAACTCTTTCATATTCCTTGCGATAATAGTATAAACGAGCTGTACTGAAATTAACAGCATTACTCCGGTATTTTTCATTGAGATTATCCGCATAATTCTTAATAAAACTCTCTACCCAGTCAAATTGATCAAGACGCAATCCGGTAATTACGATATTCCGGAATGTATTGGGAGTGATTTCATTATTTAAGAAAATTGTACGATCTTTAATAGATGCTTGATATAGCTGGAAAATCTCGTCGAGATATGCAGTTTTTCCCCGATTGAGCTGACGGATACAGAAGTTTAATGCAGCATTATATAAATCACGTGCTTCCGTCTGTGGGAAGATGTCAATATAATCGAGAATGCCTTGTTTTACCTGCTCAAATATATCCTCATTATAAGGATCCAATGCCAATTTAACTACGAGAAAATGCAGGTGTATATGCGGTTCATCTGTATAATCCCGATCCTCGATATGCGCCATAATTTCATCGAGAAATAGAATCTCATATCGGTATTCGGCAACGTTTTTCTGCGAGAGGATCTTATAGTAGAAACGGAGCTTTTCTGCAAAGTAAAACTTGTCGAGATGACCAAGAATTTTCTCTACATTGAGCTTTTCCATCCGCTTGATTTCATACTCTTCAAGAATGTATAATTCTTTCTCAATTTTGTATTGGTTATAATAAAATTCTGCAGAGCGTTTTACGGCTCTTTTTGAGCGAGTTTTAGCTGTTTTAACAGCTTGATTTTCAAGTATTTTTAATCGGTTGATTGAAATGCTGTTTAAGAGGTGGGAAACTTCTTTTAAGGGCTTGGTGTGAAGATCCTCAACAATAAGGAATTCTTCAACGAGCCTGAGGAGATCAGAAAAATATTTGCGTAAGCGAGAATCAGAATACTCCTCATTCTTATACATTTCTTGCCAGAGATCAGCTTTGCCTGGCCATTTTTCTTCAGGTGCATCCGTCTTAATTAAATCTGACAGCCGCATATATAAACTAGTCAGTCGGTCATTGACGTTATAATAGGGGGACTTGATAAATTTCTCTAATCTGTTTAAAGTCCAGACATCAAATTGCCGTAGAACTGAAGCTATTTTTATAGAATAGATGGACATAAATAAAAAAAGTTTAAAGACATATATAAAAATATAAATATGTGTACAATCCTTAAAGATATGAATTTATAAATAAAACTCGAGAATTATTTCAAATCAACCATTTATATAATGTTAAAAGATGCATTCAAGTTATGAAAACAATGTAAATGTACGTATCTTTCGCTTCTAAATACTGAGACCAATAAATTATGAACCAATATAGACTCTATAAAATTGTAGGGTGTATAATATTAAGTGTATTTTTCTTATCGTATGGCAAGGGCCAATCGCCATACACAGAATATGAAGTTCTGAAGAATGATACCTTAAATACTACATCCATTGCCGGTGTAAGGGAGATTATAGTATATCATCCCGCACATGGAGATTTAAATCTACACGAT
The DNA here is from genome assembly GCA_964436125.1 of uncultured Saprospiraceae bacterium. GTDB lineage: Bacteria > Bacteroidota > Bacteroidia > Chitinophagales > Saprospiraceae > CAYRFF01. Next base: position 93,026 of record CAYTBT010000007.1, read on the forward strand.
ATATCCGGTGACCACTTTTCCATTGAATACATTCCCGATAGTAACTTTGTAGGAAGAGATACTTTTACGGTTGAGTACTACACGGACTACAAAGGAGATTTAAAATATCTTCACGGAGTAGTCACTGTCAGTAATTCATTTGTGCATGGTGGAGATGATTTTTACGTCATTCCATCGGGAAGTGATTATACCTATATCGACGTCATGGCAAATGATGGAGGGACGAGTGATAGTCTGCGGATTACGGGTTTCCCTTACCGTAATCATCTTTATGTGAATTTAAATAATGGTTTGGATTCATTATGGATTAAGCCTGCAGCGAATTATTCCGGGAAAGCTAGTCTTATATACCAGCTATGTGATGGGAATAATGCATGCGATGAAGTGAATGTGCACATACTTGTCATAGATACTGCTGCGCAGGCAAGATCAGATACATTACATCTACAGACTACGACCAATCGAGCCGTGAATTTCTATATGACCGATAGTACATATTCTCTAGTTGACCAGCCGCGGATAGGGAAAGTTGAGGAATTTTACAATGGGTATATGATGACCTATACACCGTTCCAGAACATTGAAGGCGTTGATAGCCTGGTGTATAGCGATGGAAACGTCGATAAATTGGTTATTATTGAAATATTGAAACAGAAACAGGTAAATACATTTGTCGTCGATGACTATGTCTATGTATATCCAGGTGATACTTTAGATTTTGATGTCTTTGAGAATGATATTGTGCAAAATGGCAGGATAAGAACCTATTCACAGCCGAATGGAGGTGACTTAACTCACCATGATGATGGTAATTTCACTTTCATAGCGCCACAAGCAGCCGGCTTATATAGCTTTGCTTATAAAGCGTGTATTGTAAATAGTGCATGTGAAGTCGGAAATGTTGAAATCTATGTCGGTACGCTTGCTCCGGAAGGACTGTATCGCTATGAACTTTCTACACCTAAGAATAGACCATTTGTGATAAATTACGACGTACCATTATCCAATTTTAGTTTTGTAGTAAGTCAAGCGCCACTGCATGGATCACTGCAGATTTATCCAGGTATTGATACTCTGAATATAGGTTGTGAAGCAGTAGTCGGTTATAATCTTGTGACTTATACACCGGATACTGATTATGTTGGAACCGACTTATTTGAGCTTGAATATTGCGCTTCAGATGCTTCCGTATGCCAGACGGTGAAAGTAGAAATGAACGTAGCGGATATAACACTAGATTCATCATCGTGTATCTGTGTCAATAATTGTGTGTGGCCGGGCGATATGAATGCAGATGGTAAGGTGGATATGCTCGATTTATTGTCTTTTGGCTGGAATCTTGGCGATAGAGGTAAGGTGCGACCATTTGCCAATGATCATAGCTGGCATGCGCAATACAGTCCGAACTGGTCTGGAAAGAATGTCAATGGATCCAATCTCAAGCACTTGGACAGTGATGGTAATGGCGTGATAAATCAGAAGGATGTCGATGCAATAGGCTTATTCTTTAATCGAAGAAATGATATCACACCGGAACACGATCCTTCTAAAAAAGAATTTCCAATTCAACTTGTTTACCTCGGTGAACCCAATCCGGAAATAGGTGACTACGTGGAATTTGCCATTGTAGCAGGAACGGCAGATTATCCGGCTGAATTTCTACACGGAATTGCGCTGCACTATGATGTTGATCTGACGGTTGTTGATACATCATCCTTGGAGCTTGTGATGTCCAAGTCTTCTTTCCTCGCTTATGATGCCATGACACAGGCCTTAAGCATTCAGAATGGCAGATCTGTTGATGCTGCGATTACACGACTTGATAAAGTTGCACCTACCGGTTATGGACGCATAGGGGTCTTAGGATTTGTGATTGAGGATGAAATCGATGGTATCCGTACCGGAGAAATAGTTCCACTCACCATAAAAATGCGCAATTCATATACCATCGACGGATTCGGGAATATCTATAAGATTCCTGATGCTGAGTACACGCTGAACATTAGTCTGAACAATACGCGGAATGGACAAGATATCTTTATTTTCCCTAATCCTGTTGCAACGGGTGGACAAATACATGCGCGGTTCAATCCTGTAAATTCAGAAGCAGAAATTACTATTTGCAATATGCAGGGTGAAATACTCTTTAAAGACCGTGTCGCTCAAGGTCAAAATCGATATGACCTTCAAGCTAGCATGGAAAGTGGCGTTTATATTATGACTATTCGGGAGAAAGATGGTTTTGCTACGGAGAAATTTATCGTGAAGTAATTACGAGCTTCGATATAGATGAATGGAATGCCTTTAGGCTATAATACTGTGCCTTAAGGGTGAGGATAGTTCTTTTTATGATTTTATTGACCTGAAAAAATACACAATTGTTTTTTCTGCCCGATATCCACTTATGCTTACTCAACTTGATCGGTGCTTTAATGTAGATTGTGGTACTCTCAGTGAAATAGGTGAAGCCGATGCTGTTCATAACATAAAGTAAAAGCTTATTTTCTCTTATTATGCCTGCTGTCTATTATCAGGATTCTTGCGGCCCTTAAGTCCATAAACATATAGTTCAAGCCCAAATTTTAATGATGGAAACAATATTTAATGAGCATAAAATGTTTAGGATTTGCCGCGAGATACCATTGCTATATATTTTATGTCAATAGCGAGGAAAGGAAGGAGCAGCTTTATGAAATTTATGAGATTAGCTTACCTTTGTCCCAAGAAAAATAAGAATAATGGATAGGCAGAAGATACAAGAATATCAAGAAAAGAATAAAGAAAGATTCCTAGAAGAATTATTGGAATTGCTCAGGATACCATCAATAGGCGCAGATTCTGATTATGATAAAGAAACGAGGAGAACTGCGGAATATGTCAAGGAGAAGCTAGAAGATGCGGGTGTAGATAAAGCAGTACTCTACGAGACAGAAGGGCATCCCGTAGTCTATGGCGAATTAATCATAGATGAAGAATTACCGACAATTCTTGTTTATGGACACTATGATGTACAACCACCGGATCCACTTGAGTTATGGGAGACAGAACCATTTGATCCTGAAATAAGGAAAACAGAGGAACATCCCGAAGGTGCGATATTTGCACGTGGTGCTTGTGATGATAAAGGTCAGATGTATATGCATATAAAGGCACTTGAAAGTATGAACAAGACCGGACAATTGCCTTGTAATGTGAAATTTATGATTGAAGGAGAGGAGGAATCCGGATCGGAGAATCTGCCTCAATTCTGCCGTGATCATGCGGAAATGCTTGCCTGCGATGTGATTCTTATTTCAGATACTGCCATAATAAGTAACGATACCCCATCGATAACTACGGGTTTGAGAGGCTTGGCTTATATAGAAGTTAAAGTAACCGGCCCAAATCGAGATTTACATTCCGGCGTGTATGGAGGAGCGGTTGCCAATCCTATAAATATCCTCTTTGATATGATTGCTTCACTACAAGACGAAGATTTTAAAATCAACATCCCGGGGTTTTATGATAAAGTTCAGGAATATAGTGCCGAGGAAAGAGAAAAACTCAATAAAGCACCATTTGATCTGGAGGCCTATAAAGAGGACCTCGGAATTAAGAAAGTTCATGGCGAAAAAGGTTATACAACAATCGAAAGGACCAGTATAAGGCCAACGCTAGATGTAAACGGTATCTGGGGCGGATACCAAGGCGAAGGAGCGAAGACAGTCTTGCCATCTGTAGCACATGCCAAGATAAGTATGCGACTTGTACCCGATCAGAATTCAAGTGAAATAACTGAATTGGTCCTTGAGCACATCCGTAAAATGGCACCGGATTGCGTCACGGTAGAAGCCAAGAATCTTCATGGTGGTGAACCTGTTGTGCTACCTACAGATTCAATTGAATACAAGGCTGCACATAAGGCAATGGAAGAATCATTTGGGAAAGAACCTATTCCTGTCAAAGGCGGTGGAAGTATTCCCATCGTCGCCCTATTTGAGGAAGTACTCGGTGTGAAAACTGTACTTATGGGCTTCGGGCTAGACTCGGATAATATCCATTCTCCCAATGAACATTACGGTTTATTTAATTTTTATAAGGGAATTGAAACTATTCCCGTTTTTTATCATTACTTTCGTCAATCAAAAAATAAAGACAGATAATGAAAATCAGTAAAATTTTTATGTTCGGATTTCTGTGCTTGTTTACTCTAGTTTTTACTAGTGGCTGTGAAGCGCAACAAGGTAAAAATGCAGATAAAAAGACAGAAACGACTAATCAAACAACTAATAATATGAGTGAAGTGTCATACAGTTATGGCGTCCTTATGGGGGAAAGCTTGAAAAGGCAAAACCTCGATGAAATTAATTACGACAAGTTAATGCAAGGCATTAAAGATGTTCTTACTGAGCAGAAACTCGAGGTTTCCGAAGAAGAGGCAAGAACTGTCGTTCAGAATTTTATGATGAATAAACGAGCTGCAGAAGGAAAAGCCAATCTTGAAGCAGGAAAGAAATTCCTTGCTGAAAATGCCAAGAAAGAAGGTGTTATCACTACGGAAAGTGGTCTTCAATATAAGATCATCAAAGAAGGTACAGGTGAGAAACCAGGAAAAGATGACACTGTGGAAGTGCACTACACAGGGAAGCTCCTTGATGGAACGGTATTTGACAGTTCTGTAGAACGTGGTCAGCCGGCAACCTTTCCTGTCAAAGGCGTTATTCAAGGATGGATAGAAGGACTTCAATTAATGAAGGAGGGAGCGAAGTTTAGATTCTTTATCCCGTCCAATCTTGCTTATGGTGCAAGAGGTTCAGGTGCAATTCCTCCCAATTCTACCTTGATATTTGACGTGGAATTGATTGATGTAAAATAAGAGATTCCCAGACAATGAGAATTGATATTATAGCAGTGGTTCCGGAATTACTTTCGGGACCACTTTCTCATTCTATTATCCGACGTGCACAGGATAAAATGCTCCTCAATATCCATATTCACGACCTGCGGGAATATGGCCTTGGAAATTATCGACAGATTGATGATTACGCTTATGGTGGTGGCGCGGGCATGGTGCTTAAGCCGGAGCCCATATTTGCCTGTATAGAGCATTTGCGGAAGCAAAGAGATTACGATGAAGTGATTTATATGTCTCCTGATGGTGAACTACTGGATCAATCCCTCGCCAATCAACTCAGTTTACACGAGAATCTGATTATCCTTTGCGGACATTATAAAGGTGTTGATGAGCGTGTGCGCAAGCATCTCGTCACCAGGGAAATATCAATAGGAGATTACGTGCTTTCAGGGGGAGAACTGGCGGCAGCAGTCTTGGTTGATGCAATAGGTAGATTGATTCCCGGTGTCCTCAACGATGAAACATCAGCACTTACCGATTCCTTTCAGGATAAGCTCCTCGCACCACCGGTTTATACAAGACCACAAGTATTCAATGGCTGGGAAGTCCCGGAAATCCTGCTGTCCGGCAATTTTAAGCGAATTGAAGAATGGCGTATGCATAAGGCACTTGAAAGAACTAAGGAGAGAAGACCGGATCTTTTGACTGGAGATTCTGAAGATAAATAATCCACTCGATAGACAGCCCTGCGAGGTAGCGTGGAGCCGATTGGATAGCGACCATTGCTGTCAGGAAGTGTTCTCGAGACAAGGAAAAGGAAAAATGTCGGTGGCCGGTTAAAGCTTAAGCACCGGTAAGCCGATTTCAGCACTTAAGCTATTGCCATCATGACAAGAACACAGATTAAAGTGATAATCATGCTCCCATCTACGAGAAAAGTATAATAATAATCATTGTGTTCCTTAAATGCTTGGCTCAGGATAAAAGCTATAATGATATATGCGATAGCCATGCCGTAAAAAACAGGAATACGTACAAGGTGAAAGCCGTAAGTCAGCACTCCCATAAGCCCAATGGCAATTATCAAGCATAAAATACCTAGTATCATTGCATTTTTATATCCGATGCTTGAGACAAGAGTCTCAACAGATTGTTGTTCATCAAGATGCAAGTCCCTGAAATCAAAGGGTAAGGCAATTGCACTTATGAAGAGAAATTTCTCGATGCCCAAACCTATAATCAAGCCACTTGAAGCAGAGGAAAAATGCAGTGGTACGACACAACAGAGCCATGACCAGCTGAAAGCAATTAAGAAGATTTTTAAAAAATTATAGTCTCTCAGTCGCTTCTTACCCGGGAATATCGGTAAGATATAGAGCAGGGCAATGAGGGTCGGTGCGCATACAAGAAATTTAACCGTCCAGCTGAATTCAATAAAGTAATAAAGGCAGAGGAGCGCACAGAGAGATGAAGAGACGATATAAAAGCTTTTATAATGCCTTATTTTATAAAATCGCTCCTCGAGATCATTCCCGAGCTTGTTTATGCGAAAAAGAGAAAATAATCGATGTAGATTATATATCACAAAGGTCCCGCAGCCGACGAATATATAGTAGCCCACGGGTATTTCATAGCAGCAAAAATACAAGACGGTTAAATGAACGGCTGCCAAGGCACATCCCGCAATATAAATGTGGCTATATAAAAGAAAGTCCAGGGCGCGCCATAATGCCTTCACGCTGTCGTTTATCGGTTAAAAATATTTAAAATTATGATTGTCTTCAATCTCCATCAATGTGTTGTAAATAAGCTCAACCACATGTGCTATATCATCTTTATGAGCCATTTCAACCGTCGTATGCATATATCGCAGTGGTAAGGATATTAACGCGGACGGAACACCGCTACGCGAATAAGCAAATGCGTCTGTATCTGTGCCGGTACTCCGAGATGCGGCTTCCCGTTGAATGGGTATATTGCTTTTCTCCGCAGTATCTATGATAAGTTCTCTCAAGATATTGTGCACCGCAGGAGCATAAGTTACAGAAGGTCCATTGCCACATTTTACCTCACCGTATTGTTTCTTGTCGATATGTGGTGTGCTTGTATCATGTGTAACATCGGTGACTATCGCGGCATTGGGGTTGATATTGTGCGCAATCATCTGTGCACCACGGAGTCCGATTTCTTCCTGTACAGAATTGACGACATACAGAGAATAGGGGAGTTCAACCTTATTTTCCTTGAGTTTCCTTGCTACCTGAGCTATACAGTATCCACCCATCCTATTGTCAAGTGCCCTTCCTACGTAGTACCGATTATTGAGCTCCATCAATTCGTCCTCATAGGTGATGAGACATCCGACATGAATGCCCATTTCTTCAACTTCTTCCTTGCTAGTTGCGCCTACATCGATGAAAATATTCTTTACTTGTGGGTAAAGCTTTGCTTTGTCGCCCTTTCTTACATGAATCGCAGGCCAGCCAAATACACCTTTCACCACACCATCCTTGGTGTGAATATTTACGCGCTTGGACGCAGCAATAATATGATCAGATCCACCGTCTTTTATAACCTTAATTAAACCGTCCTTGGTAATATAATTGACGTACCATGCTATTTCATCCGCATGTGCTTCAATGACAACGCGATAGTCCTTCCCCGGATTAATAATTCCATAGGCTGTACCATAATTGTCTAGCTCAACCTCATCGACGTAATCTTTCACATATTCTGTCCATAATTTCTGTCCATTCAACTCAAATCCCGTCGGCGCGGCATTGTTCAGATATTTAAATAGAAATTCACTGGACTGTTTATCAAATATATCCATCTGTTTTATTTATCCTTTTATGATTTACTGTAATTTTCCGACCATCTCCTCGGTGATTTCCGCCATTCTTGCAAAGATTTTATCTCTTCCATAGAAACGTACTCTTCGCTTGCTGCGATATCGAGTAATGTGTCATATCCTGTTAATGAACGGTATTTTATATTCGCTTCCGCAAATTTTTCTTTTGCCTCATCAAGGCCATAGCTGAAAATGGCAATTAATCCCACGATCTCCGCACCTATTTCTTCTATCGCTTTACATGCACTTAATGAAGATTTTCCTGTCGAAATAAGGTCCTCCACCACAACAACTTTCTGCCCCGCTTCTACTATTCCTTCAATACGGTTCTTCCTGCCATGTGCTTTTGCTTGTGATCGGATATATGAAAATGGCAAGTCAAGCCTATCCGCCACTAGCACACCATGTGGTATTCCACCGGTAGCTACACCGGCAATCCCATCTATAATGCCAAATTCCCTTACGAGATTGGTCAATCCATCCCGGATTGTTCTGCGCACAGAAGGATAAGATAAAGTCAGTCTGTTGTCGCAGTATATAGGAGATTGTAAGCCCGAGGACCACGTAAATGGTTTTTGTGGACTTAATTTTATTGCTTTTATTTGTAGTAGTTGAGATGCAATGTCTCCGGCTACCAGCTCCATAGCTTATGTTTTTAATGATGAATTTATACAAATGTACAAAATCTATATAAACGATTTACCCTTGCTTATCGCTCATCCTGAAAATGTGGATAAATTTCCGCATTCTGCACTCGTAAGCCCTTTTATCAATAAGCCCAAAATTCTCTTGAACTACATTGATAAGCTCGAAAAACAGAATGAGGATTATCCCGGAATTGTTTTAACAGATCGCAACCCCGATGAAGCTTTTCAATATTTTAGTGATTTGTATAAGATTAAGGAAGCCGGTGGTGGACTTGTGCTCAATCCAAATGATGAAATACTCTTCATATTTCGGAGAGGACATTGGGATTTGCCGAAAGGCAAGATGGAAAAAGGGGAAAGTATCAGAGAAACAGCGGGCAGGGAAGTGATGGAAGAAACAGGTCTTGAAGAGCTCCGGATTGAAGATAAGTTATGTATTACCTACCATACTTATCGCTTAGCGCGGAAAGGACGGATACTCAAGCCTACACATTGGTTCAGGATGCGCATCGACAGTATGAAACCAGTCCTGAAATTGCAGACAGAGGAAGATATTGTCGATTCTATATGGATGACTAAGGAAGATTTCCTAGAAAATTATGCCCATAAAAGCTTTAGGAGCATTGTAGACGCTGTCCGGAGCCTCTGAATGGCGATTGATTGCAATTAAGAATGGAATCCTATCCCCCCAATGCCTCAATGCTATCATCCTAGGAAAGGCAATGTAGCTTATTATTAGGCTTGTTTATACCTCACCGTTTAAAATCTGCCGTGAAATGACAAGTTTCTGAATTTCCGATGTCCCCTCACCGATTGTACAGAGCTTGGAGTCTCGATAGAACTTCTCAACGGGAAAATCCTTGGTATAACCATAACCACCGTGAATCTGAACCGCATCAGTTGAAATTTCTACACAGCATTCCGACGCATAATACTTGGCAATAGCGGACTTCTTAGTTACGGGTTCTCCCTTTTCTTTTAAATCGGCAGCCTCACGGATCAAGAGTTCAGAGGCCTCAATCTTTGTTGCCATATCTGCAAGCTTAAATGCGATGCCCTGGAAATGTGAAATCGCTTTGCCGAATTGCTCTCTTTCCTTGGCATACTTTGTCGCTGCTTCATAGGCACCCTTGGAAATGCCGAGACCCAGTGATGCAATGGAAATACGACCGCCATCGAGCACTTTCATTGCCTGAATAAAGCCATCGCCCTCATCACCGAGCATCTGATCGCTAGGAACTTTACAATCGCTGAAAATCATTTCAGCAGTTTCTGAAGCGCGCATACCCAGCTTGTTTTCTTTCTTGCCTCCGGAAAATCCATCCGTGCCCCTTTCAACGATAAACGCTGTCATGCCATGGCTATCGAGTAATTCTCCTGTACGGACGATTACCACTGCTACTTCTGCAGAAATACCATGTGTTATCCAGCACTTTGTGCCATTAATGACATAGTTATCGCCTTGTTGTTCAGCTACACACTTCATGCGTCCGGCATCACTACCGGTATTGGGTTCTGTTAAGCCCCATGCACCTATCCATTCACCGCTTGCAAGCTTAGGGAGATATTTTTTCTTTTGTTCTTCACTGCCGAATTGTAGAATATGGCCGGTACATAATGAATTATGCGCGGCAACAGACAAGCCTATCGAAGGATCGACCTTGGAGATTTCATCGATTATGGTGACGTATTCCTGGTAACCCAGACCCGCTCCACCATATTCTTCCGGCACCAATACGCCCAGAAAGCCATATTCTCCCATTTTCTTCATTGTTTCTACAGGAAATATCTGCTCCTCGTCCCATTTCATAATATTGGGGCGTATGTATGTCTCGGCAAAGTCTTGCGCACTTTGCCTTATTAAATCGAGGTTTTCACGTCTATTCTTATCCATATTTATCTACAATTGAAACATAAAGATAGCGGTAATCATGGTAATTTCAAGATTAAAACAGGGGAATTTTAGAAAACTTCTTGTACCCGGTATTAATTCATTCTTCTTCTTTCTGCATTGAATTGCGTGATGCACCGGAGCGCATTTTCTGCATATTTGCTATGATTTTTTGCTCTGCGGCATTTTCTGCAGGCTGATAGAAGAATTGTTTTTTCATGCCTTTCGGCAAATATTCTTGTGCAACATAATGCTGCGGATAATCGTGTGGGTATTTATATTCCTTGCCGTATCCGGCATCTTTCATGAGTTTTGTCGGTGCATTCCTCAGATGCAAAGGGACCGGGTGATTTCTGTGATTTCGGACATAATCAAGCGCCTTATTAATGGCATTGTATGCAGAGTTGCTCTTAGGTGATGTGGCGAGATATATCGTTGCTTCTGAAAGGATAATCCGAGCTTCCGGCATACCGACAAATTGTACAGCACTCGCACATTGATTGGCCATTAATAGTGCATTGGGATTGGCAAGGCCGATATCTTCAGCAGCAGATATAATGAGCCTGCGAGTAATAAACTTAATGTCCTCTCCACCTTCAAGCATGCATGCAAGCCAATAAATTGCTGCTTGAGGATCAGAACCTCGGATAGATTTAATGAAAGCAGAGATTATGTCGTAGTGATTCTCACCTCGTTTGTCGTAAGGCAATATTTGAGACTGAGATACATGGATAAAATCGGCATCCTTTAAGCGGATGGAACCATTTTTACTATTGTCTTGATATTGAACGGCCATCTCCAGGAGATTTAAAGCCTTTCTAGCATCGCCATTGCTGAGCCGATTGAGTGCAACATAAGATAATACCTCAATGTCTTTATGCTTAAACTCGGCATCGGTGTGAATGGCCTTTTCTATCAATTGCTTGATTTCCTCATCCTCCAGTCTCTCGAGTTTATATACTTGCATCCGTGATAGCAGTGCCGGATTTACCTCAAATGATGGGTTCTCCGTCGTCGTGCCTATTAAAGTTACCGTTCCATTTTCCACAGCACCGAGCAGACTGTCCTGCTGAGACTTAGAAAAACGGTGTATCTCATCGATAAATAGAATAGGAGAGGCTGTATTGAAAAAGCGAGAATCCTCTGCCTTTTTTATTGCTGTTCTGATGTCTTTTACCCCGGAGTTTATGGCACTTAATTTATAAAAAGGGCATTGAAGCTCTTGGGCAATGATATGCGCTATTGTCGTCTTTCCGATTCCGGGAGGTCCCCATAAAATCATCGATGGTATCTGCCCGGAGAGGATAAGTTTACGAAGTACGCCACCTTCTTGTAGCAGCTTCTTCTGTCCTATGAGTCCGTCCAATGTTCCAGGGCGCATTCTTTCAGCAAGTGGTTCCACGTCGTAAGGATATTGTGCTTTATTAATGATATTTCTCAGCGCAGTATAGGCAATTTATCGGAATTTCTATGAAGCTATTCACTTTTATTTAGACTTATGCATAGACTGGTATATTCTGTGATCTTCAGCTGCTGTGGACTTAAGATGTAGATAGTGATTTGTTCACAGAAATAGAAGGATTTTACACATTTCCTGTTTTCACCATATTTCAAGACTCGGGAGCTATGAATATTAAAAATATCTATAAATCAATTATCTATGATAAAAATAATTTCAATTCTTGGTGTTCCGAAGAGAAAT
>CAYTBT010000008.1:0-104571 GCA_964436125.1 uncultured Saprospiraceae bacterium
CCTCCCACACATAGGGAAACGTTCAGGCAGGGAATGAGCATAATTGATTAAACTCTCGTCATAGCCAGAACTTTTGCCCATGTCTTTTAGCTTTCACCCAAAACATTCAATAGAAATGCAAAAGAAAGTGCAAAAGCCACAGAAGACAAGGGCTCGCGCAAGAATTTGGCTCGGAATCGTAGTAAGACTACGGTGAGAACCAAATTCGAGCAAGTGCTTATATTCACAGGGTTTTGTGCTTATCTTCAATTTCTATTGCATGATTTGGGTTTTAAGTGCCTGCAACTTAAAAGTATGCAGGCATTGGTTAAAATGAGCTTAAGGAAGAGCTGATTTACTCTTGAAAGGAACAGGCTTACAGTTGAGAAATTCTCCTACATTTGCGTAAAGCTTACAACAAAGAGTAAGAGGTAAAATAATAGCAATACAGAATTAACAATTGGAGGGAACATGGAACAAGGAAATAGATTAATAAAGTGGGACGATTTCTCTCGGATCGAGATGCGTGTAGGGACAGTCATTGATGCCGAGGTCTTCAAGGAAGCGAGAAAAGCGGCATACAAGATGTTGATTTACTTCGGCACATACGGCATACGGAAAACATCAGCACAGATTACAGAACTCTATTCTCCGGAAGATCTACTCGGAAAACAGGTGATTGCCGTACTTAATTTTCCGCCGAAACAAATTGCCAATATCCAGAGTGAATGCCTGGTGCTCGGTGCGGTCAATGCGGATGAAGTCACCTTATTGACACCGGATAAAAAGGTTCAAAATGGCTTGAGGATAGGGTAAACAATTCCCGGAAACACCTGGACAACAAGCCTGCTGCTAAGGTAAAAAAGCAGCGAACTGTCGTCTTGATAAACTCTGTATGCAAGTCTGTGTAAATCACGCAAGCCTTTCAGATTGGATACGGAAAGACATTTGCCGAAAGGCATAGAATTAAAGAATATAAACGGCAAAACAATATATGGAAGTCCTACAGAGAAGAGGTCAACAGAAGATCGAGATCGGTAAATTTCATATCAAATCTATCGGCGAGATATGAATTGGTCAGGCATCCTTTGAAGATGTACACGCCGTGGCGATAACCTTGATTGAGGTAAATTAAACGTTCAATTGAGAAGGCCTTTCCAGCATTGATAAGCATCGGCGTAAGGATATTGCTGAATGCCAGTGAAGCCGTGCGCGCTACCCTACTCGTGATATTGGGGACGCCGTAATGAATCACGCCATGCTTCACAAATGTCGGTGAAGATAAGCTTGTCAACTCGGAGGTTTCAATGCAACCGCCCTGATCGATAGAAACATCGACGATCACCGCACCTTCATGCATATTCAAGACCATTTCCTCTGTCACGACAACGGGACTCCGACCAGTCTTGGAATGAATAGCTCCTATAACAACATCCGATTTCTCGAGTTCTTCATTGAGGAATGCCGGATTCAGCGATGAGGTAAACAGGTGCACGCCGAGATGATTCTGCAGGCGCATAAGTTTATATACATTATTGTCAAATACCGAGATCTGTGCACCTAGTCCGAGGGCTGTTCTGCAAGCATGCTCTCCCACGACGCCGGCACCGAGAATCACTACTCTAGCAGGTGGAATCCCGGAAATACCACCGAGAAGCACGCCATTGCCCCCATTCTGATTGGACATAAGTTCTGCGGCAATCAAAACCGCTGAACGGCCGGCTAGTTCACTCATAATCCGGACAAGAGGAAATGTCCCATCACTATCCATCATGTATTCCATCGCAATGGCGATAACTTTCTTTTCCTTCAATCCCTCGAGCAATTCCTTGCTTATCGCAGGGATATGGAGTGGAGAAATAAGCAATGTTCCCGGCTTGAGTAAGTCGATATCCTCAAGACTGGGCGGCGCAATCATTAAAATAACCTCTGCTTTAAAAACATCCTCTCGTTTATACGCTATGTCCGCACCGGCTTCACTGTAATCATTGTCTGAGAACTTGGCCTTATCTCCCAGTCCTTTCTCGACGACCAGCCGATGGCCGTGATTAACCAGGATTCCTACCGATGCCGGAGTCAGTGGCACCCGCTTCTCCTGGTTTTTATACTCCTTGGGGATGCCTATATAAAGCCTATTGTGCTTTTCTCCTCTCTGAAGAAGTTCCTCTTGAGGCTCAAGACGTTCTTGAGCAGAATAACCGCTCTGCATTGATTTTATCGGATCATACATAGTTTACCATTTAATGGCGTCTATAAATGTACAAAGTTTTTCTTAATTATCAGAATACCGGATTTCAATCTCTCGTTTCCCGTCCTGAGTAATACTGGTCTCGAGGCTGATAAAAGGTATGTCGAGGCTGTCTTCAATAAGTTCAGGCCACTCAATCAATACGCAGTGGTATGCCTCGCGCTCGATGATTTCTTCAATTCCCGCACCGATAATTTCTTCATAATCTTCCAGCCTATATAAATCCATGTGGTAAACTGTCTCCCCTCTGCTCGTAAGATATTCCTGTACGATAGAGTATGTGGGACTAGTGATTGCTTCTTCGATACCTAGATACTTTGCTATAGCTTGCGCAAATGTCGTTTTGCCCACTCCCAGGTCTCCTTTTAACAGGATTACGGGATAGCTCTCAATTGTCCCATATACGATACGTGCAATATCATTCCATTCATCCCTTGTGTCAACCGTATATCGCTCTGTGCGCGGCTCTACCATTCTTCCCTACTTTTAATTTGCATTTCCCTTGAGCTTGTTTTCTCAATTTTAAACCCAACACACATCTCTCTCGGTGGGTTTATGCATTTGATAAAAATAGCGTATCGATGGATTGTGATTGTACTGTGTTATGTTCTTTTAATGTAAGCTGTGCGCCCTTTTGCACCTTGTCAAAAAATTAAGCAAAAAGTCTAGACCACATTCACGACTTTACGATAAAGAACAAGGCTTTCTAAATTTCTGCTCAGCTCTTATCTTTGCTTCAGAAAAAGAACTAAGTATCATGAATATCAAAGCATATCAATTTCAAGAATTAAGCACGGAGAAACTTTATGCTCTCTTGCGATTGCGCAGTGAAATATTTGTTCTTGAGCAAGACTGCGCTTACCAAGATATAGACATGATAGACCGGGATTGCATACATATCAACGGTGAGGAAGAGGGAAAACTCCTCGCGTATGCAAGAATAATTCCACCACCATTTGCAGAAAGTGGAAATACGGAGATAGGTCGGCTTGTTGTAGCTCGAGAATACAGGCATAAGGGTTATGCTACATCGCTGATGCAATATACGACAGAACAGTGCAGAAAAAGATTCCCTCATTCGCCCATCTACATAAAAGCACAGAACTACTTAGAAAAATTCTATAGAAACCTAGGCTTTGTGAGTACCGGTGATTATTTCCTTGAGGATAATATCCCACATCAAGCAATGATACTCGATATCAAAGCAAAAACATAGTCAGCAGAAGCACCGACGAGTTAAAAGCATCTCTTTCCTATTCATACCGATCATCTACCGCTCTGTACTCCATAAGCTCAATATCTTCAGAAAGAGAGATTAAGGCTCAGCGCAGTCCATAAATACTCCGGAATTCAAAGGTAAAGCAAGGAAGCTCAAGCGCGCAGAGAAAGGCAATAAGCAGAATAAAAAAGCTCCGTCATCCTCAACAGACAACGGAGCAAGAATGGGTATGCAGCACATTCTTAAAGCATATAAATATGCTTCATATATACTCATAGCAAAACACATGCCAAAATATCTTTTTTCTTAATATGTTGAGTAAAAACACCTATACTGAAGCCTTAGAAAGCCCATTTAATCAGCAATTGAGAAAAAATAAAGGTAATAAGGGCAAGGCGGGATCATATTTCTCTATTTCATAAAGGGCAAATAAAAAATCCGGGCAAGACCAATTGCCCGGATAGACCAATAAACCAATAAACCAATATAACCAAATCTCATGTCTGAGAAATGATAATAATGAGAATCTTTAATCTACACTCTTGTGTAGAAAATTATTTTTGTTTCCTTCGGTATCTTCTGTATGCATATCAATACCACCTCTCTGATAAGCGTTATCCACTCCATCGAGCTTCATATTTCTCCGCTTATAAGCGGGAATTTTCTCGAGTTCATCAAGAGTTTTGGTATTAATTTTCTTCATTTCTTGCCTTTGTCTCACGCGGCGCCTTTTCTCTTGCTCGAGGTACTCGCGCGTAAACTCCGGATTGGAGTCCATCGATGTATAGGGATCGATATTGGCATTAGTTACCTTGCCGTAATACTCCTCCGTATTATCCGTTTCCACAGGTTCAAGTTCAAGATCAATCGTGCTCGATTCCTCGTGCAATTCTTCATCAATATCCCCGGAATTCAAGTCGGCATCATCATCGAGAGACAATGTCGTCCCTGTATTTTTCATTCCTCTTGAAGAGCTTTCATCAAATCCAGTTGCAATAATTGTCACACTGAGTTTATCCTCAAGCTCTTCATTCTTGCAATTTCCCCAGATAATATTGGTACTAGTGCCCACTTCTTGGGTGATATAAGACGTGATCTCGGAGATTTCATCCATTGTTACCTCGTTATTGCCGGAGGTAATATTGAGGAGAATATTCTTGGCACCTTGGATATTATTATCCTCGAGCAGAGGAGAATTCAATGCAGCTTCAATAGCTCGTATAGCCCTGTCTTCCCCTTCCATTTCAGCGGTTCCCATAATGCTCACACCGCTTTCTCTCATCACGGTATTCACATCTTCAAAGTCAACATTGATCATCCCGGATACGGTAATAACTTCAGCGATACCTTTAGCAGCCATTGTCAATATGTTATCCGCTTGCGCAAATGCCTCTGATGCCACGAGATTACCGTGCATCTGTCTGAGTTTATCGTTGCTGATCACAATCAGTGAATCGACATTATTCCGCATACTATTCAATCCATCCTCGGCATATCTTACCCGTTTCATCCCTTCAAATGTAAAAGGGAGCGTCACAATTCCTACTGTGAGGATATCGAGCTCTTTGGCAGCCTTTGCAATAATGGGTGCAGCGCCAGTACCGGTTCCACCACCGAGTCCCGCAGTTACAAAGAGCATCTTGGTATCCTTTTCCAAGAATTTCTTCACCTCATCAATAGTTTCAAGGCAAGCTTCTCTACCCACAGATGGTTTACTTCCGGCACCGCGGCCATCTGTAAGGTCTTTCCCCAGCTGAATCTTATAAGGGACTTCACTCGCTTCAAGGGCTTGAATATCCGTATTACATATTGCAAAGTCAACACCGATAATCCCTTGGCTGAACATGTGGTTCACAGCATTGGATCCGCCTCCGCCTACACCGAGTACTTTAATGACAGAATTCTCTTCTTCAGGTAAATCAAATAACAATGGCATAATTAAAATTTTAAAAATTGGGTAAATATTATTCCTATATGACTCTACTTTATAACTGTGAATCTGGAGCCGGCTCAAAGAAATCCTTGAGACGCTCAAGTGTTTTATTAAATCTGCTTCTCTTCTTTCTTTGAGCTGGTTGCTGTACTTGCTCCTCCTTCTCTATATGGCTTTCCGTTTCATTTTCCACGGGCTTTTCATGATTCAATGGCAATTCAGCTTGCTGTTCAATTGCCAGTTCTTCTGCTTTCTCTTGTTCTTTCTCCCTGCGGGAAATTCCTTTTATCAACAATCCTATCGCCGTTGCATAAGCTGGATTGCTCATTTCTTTTCCATATCCGTGAGCGAGGTATTCACTAGGCAATCCTATTCTCGCTTTTTGCCCGGTCTGTAACTCTGTAAGTTCTTTGATATTCCTAAGGAGCGCTCCGCCACCGGTAAGGACTATCCCACCGATTAACTTATCCTCGTATCCACTCCGTATTATTTCAGAATAAACATAGTCTAGAATCTCTTCAACACGAGCCTGGATTATTCTGGCAAGATTTCTTTCTGATACATTTTTTTCATCATGTCTCTGCAGGCCGGGAATTATAATTGTTCTATTATCGACGATCTCATCTGCGAGCGCAGAGCCAAATTTCACCTTGAGTTTCTCAGCCTGGTCTCGCATTACCGTGCAGCCTTCTTTAATATCATTGGTAACGATATTGCCCCCAAGAGGAATTACCGCCGTATGTCTTAAGATTCCTTCATGGAAGATAGCAAGATCTGTCGTTCCACCGCCGAGATCAACGAGGGCTATTCCGGCTTCTAGTTCTTTTTCGGTAACAACAGACATTGCTGATGCAATAGGCTCTAGAATCAATGAACGGACGCTGAGCCTGGCTTTATCCATACATCGTTCTAGATTGTTAAAAGCCGTAACTTGACCAGTGATAATGTGAAAATCAGTTTTCAGGCTGCTTCCCGACATACCGATGGGATCATCGATACCACTTTCATTATCAACGGTGTATTCTTGAGGGATTATATGCAGAATCTTCTTGCCGGCCGGCAGACCTATTTTATGCATATCTTCGATAAGCTTGTCAATATCTTCTTGCGTTATTTCCTTCTGAGCATCATCTCGGACAAGAATTCCTTGATTCTGAAGGCTCTTAATGTGCTGCCCGGCAATCCCTAGATGTACTTCTTTAATAGGAAATGGTACACTGTGACTTACTTTATCGATAGCCTTTTTAATGGCTTTTACGGTTTTATCGATATTGGACACCACGCCACGGAGTACTCCATTGGATTTTTCTTTTCCTACGGCGAGGATTTCAATTCGTCCATGAGCATCACGGAGTCCGGCGATAGCACACACCTTAGTAGTTCCTATGTCCACCGCAACGACGATATCTTGGTTATTATGGCTTTGTTGTTTCATTTGCGCAAGCTTTAATTCTTAAAAAATACATTCAAATCTATTTCTTCTGAGCAATTACCTGCCCCTCAAATCTTAAGTCAATAGTTTTATAATAATCCCATCCTTTATGAATGAGTTTTTTCTTATACAATAGTTCAAGTCTCTTGAGTTTACTCTCGAGATTGTCCGTTGTCCCGAGAATAATTTTAAAATCGCCCATCACAGGAATCAAGGTAAAAGCTCCATTTTCATCCAAGACAATCTGATCGACCATCGTGTACATAAAGGAATTGCCTTTCAATCCGGCATAGAGGCTTAACAACTGGCTTGATAATGCCTTAACATTCACCTTGTCTTTCTGAATCAATACCACGGGAATCCGTGCCGTAAAATGCTCAGACAAGGGAATTTCATCTCCGTGTAAGCCCAGGTAAAAACTCTGGTGATTCTGCGTGAACACCCGGAAAATCGGGTTCTTCTGAAACACCTTCACCTCCATAACGCCATCGTTCTTCCTATACACATCGGCATCATATATCTGTGGGTGCTTCCGCAGAGCGTCCTCCAAATCCCTTAGATTAAGCTCTTTCAATTCAGCATAATTAAGGCTAGAAGGCATTACCTCTTTCATATAGTCCCTTACTTCTTGCTCGGATATCATGGCATGTCGGTGATCAACGGTAACAATATCCACTGACACTTTCTGTGTTTCCGCATTCATTTTTATGCTTACGGCAGCGACAAGACCTATGCCTATGAGGGCAAAAAAGCCTACCATTAATATCGTCCGCAGGGAACGAGGAATCCGTATGTTATTCAAGAGTTTCACTGACTCATTCTAAAATTTGGCGGAATACATCGACAATATTTTTTGTCGCAGTAGGTCTTGCAAGTTCAGCAATATTCTGAGCAAGCTTACTCAATGCATTCCGGTTATGTAATAAACCCATTGCTTCTTTCATCAATTCTGTGGACGCATCACCATCTTTGACAAGCATCGCGGCATCTTTATTTACGAGTGCCATCGCATTGCGTGTCTGGTGGTCGTCAGTAACATTTGGAGAAGGAACCAGTATCGCAGGTTTTTCAGTTACACACAATTCAGAAATTGTGATCGCTCCTGCTCTACATACAACCAAGTCGGCAACAGCATAAGCGAGATCCATACGGTCTATAAACGGAAGAATACGCACATTCTCATAAGACAATTCCGCATCTCCGGCATAGCGTTCATACCCTCGCTTGCCACATTGCCACAGCACTTGAACATCGGGATTAAAATCATCGGATTTTATCCACTGAGCAACCGCTTCATTCAGCGACCTGGCTCCAAGACTGCCTCCAAATATCAACAGCGTTTTCCTATTCTGACCCCAATCGAAAAAGCGTTCTGCTTCAATTTTCAATCGAGATATCTCGCCGAGACCTTCTCTCACCGGATTCCCGGTAAGGACAATTTTCTCGGCAGGAAAAAATTTCTCCATTCCATCAAATGCTACGCATATCTTATCTACACGCCTGCCCAATATCTTATTGGTCAGTCCTGCATAAGAATTCTGTTCCTGTATCATCGTGGGGATACCGAGACCTGAGGCTTCCCACAATGTAGGTCCACTTGTATAGCCGCCGAAACCCAGTACAGCATCCGGATTAAAATCCCGGATAATCTGCCGCGTTCTCCGCAGGCTCTTCCATAGCTTCCATGGAACGGACAAGTTTTTCAAACTTAATCGTCGCTGAATGCCGACAACAGGCAATCCCTCAATCGGGTAGCCGGCTTGTGGAACTTTTTCCATCTCCATCCGGTCTTCAGCACCGATAAATAAAATATCCACATCTGGATATTGCTTCTTTATTTCATCAGCGACAGATATTGCGGGAAAAATATGTCCGCCTGTTCCGCCGCCACTTATTATTACTTTCATTCTTGCCACGCCTCTTTCATCGCTTCCGGATTATCATCGGCTGTCTGCATATTGGCAATTGATGATTCCGTATAAGCTGACACCGATAAAATTATCCCAAATGCCAAGCAGGTAAATACCATCGAGGTTCCTCCCATGCTTACTACAGGAAGTGTTAATCCTGTTACCGGCATTAAGTCAATTGATACAGCTATATTGAGAAAAGCTTGAAAAATAATTCCAAAGCATAGTCCATAAGCGACCAGGACACCGAATTTCCGCTTGCATCTATTGATCAAGCGTGTTACTCGATACAAGAGCAGCAAGTATATCCCCATTATCACTACTCCTCCTACTATGCCGTACTCTTCGCAGATAATCGCATATATAAAATCACTGTAAGGAGATGGCAGGAAATTTCTCTGTGTACTATTTCCCGGTCCTACCCCAAACAAGCCCCCATCGGCAATCGCTATCTTGGCTTGTGTTATCTGGTAGCCATCATTATTGGTAAAAAAGTGCTGTAACCGGTTAATCCATGTCTCGGACCGGATAAAATCAGGATAGAAATTACCCAGAACAAAAAGCCCAATAATCAACAGGATTATAATGAAGAAGGTACCTCCCAAGTACCGGATATTCACCTTTCCCATAAATAATACGACAAGAGCTGTCACAAATAACATCGCGGCTGTTGACAGATTCATCGGAGCAATAAATAGGCAGATACCACCTATTAAAAGCAAGAGCTTCCAAAACTTATTTACCTCGTCTTTCACATAATTCTGTATTGACAACATCCTTGCGAGCATCAATATCAGAGCGAGCTTCCCAAAATCCGATGTCTGAAACGTTAAACCTATTCCCGGTATTCTTATCCAGCGCCTTGCAGAGTTTATCTCAACACCAGCTACTAGAGTGACTATAAGCAATCCTACAGCAAGCACGTACAAGTACGGTGCGAGCTGCAAGTAGTACTGATATGGAATCCGATGTGCACCATAAGCAATTACGAGCCCGACAATGACAAAGATTAGCTGTTTCAGCAGATAATATTCAGTCGAATGTCCACCCATACGATAGGTCATAGTACCACTAGCACTATACACTGCCAGCAAGCTAGCAAAGCAGAGCAAGAACAAGATGAACCAAATCACCTTATCGCCTCTCAACTGATTATATAGTGTACGTATCCCTTTCTGCATTTTGCTTTACCGTATTTTGAATATTATTCTTAATTGCTTTATCGTATTTTTAACATTACAATAGTCATTACTGCCAGCATAATACCGACAATCCAGAAGCGCGTAACGATCTTGGACTCATGCATCCCCAATTTCTGAAAATGATGATGCAGAGGAGCCATTTTAAAGACTCGCTTGCCCTTCCCATATTTTTTCTTAGTGTACTTGAAATAGGCTACCTGTATAATTACAGAGAGGTTTTCGACAAGGAATATTCCGCAGAGGACAGGTATATACAATTCTTTCCTCGATACAATTGCCAGAGCTGCTATAATGCCCCCCAGGGTCAATGACCCGGTATCTCCCATAAAGATCTTGGCCGGATAGGAATTATACCATAAAAATCCGATGCAAGCCCCCATAAAACAGGCGGAGAAGACAAGTAATTCACCGACATTGGGTATATAGAAGATATTGAGATAGTCTGCGATAATAGTATTTCCTGAGAGATACGCGAGTACCCCGAGCGTTCCACCGATAATCGCTGACACTCCGGTTGCCAGTCCATCCAATCCATCCGTCAGATTGGAGGCATTGGAGACGGCGGTAACTATGAAGATTACCAGTGGTAGAAAAATTATCCACACCAAATTATCGGCATTATCGCCGAGGAAACCGATGATATCTGCATAATCGAGCTTATTTCCTTTTAAGAATGGGACATTGGTCAGTGTTGTCTTCACTTCTACATAGCCTTCAGTAGGAGATTGTCTTATAATCTCATAACCATGTGCTATGGCTTCGTCATAACTCATTCTCAAGGTAATATCTTGATGATACAACATAACAAGTCCGACTATCAAGCCGAGAACAACTTGTCCGAGAATCTTAAACTTCCCCTTCAAGCCTTCTTTGTTCTTACGGAAGACTTTAATGTAATCATCTATAAAACCGATTGCTCCCATCCACACTGTACAGATGAGCATAAGTATCACGTAGATATTGCTCAAGTCAGCAAGGAGGAGACAAGGCACTAGTATTGAGAGGATGATGATGATACCGCCCATCGTAGGCGTACCTTCTTTTTCATTCTGTCCTTCAAGTCCCAGTTCTCTTATCGTTTCACCTATTAATTGCCTTTTCAGGTAACGTATTATGCGTTTACCGACTAGCATTGACATAATCAATGAAAGCACGATTGCCAGACCTGCCCTGAATGATAGGTACTGGAACAAACCAGCTCCCGGCAAACTATATTGGCTCTGTAATAGATCAAATAATTGATAAAGCATACGCTGCTACTGTCATTTTTAATAAAAAACAGTATGCAGCAGGTGAGACTTGACAGTTTCCAACCATTGCTCAAGCATACCCGCTGCAACTGTTAAACCAACCTAAATTTGATTATAGAACCAAACCTCATAATACAAAGAGCACTTCTTTAAGCACCCCTTTATCGTCAAAGGGATTCTTCACCCCTTGGATTTCTTGATACTTCTCATGACCTTTCCCGGCTATCAAGATGATGTCATTTTCTCGTGCGAGCATCGAGGCCATTTTTATGGCTTCTTTCCTGTCAACTTGCCGCATCAAGTTCTTTCCATCATCCACGCCTTTCATCATATCATCAATAATGGCATCGGGGTCCTCCGAGCGCGGATTATCACTGGTCAGGATAACAATATCGCTGTTTTTGACTGCGATTTTTGCCATCTCGGGGCGTTTACGGACATCTCTGTCTCCACCACACCCGACGACTGTAATGATCCGTTGTCCGGATTTGCGTAAGCTTAATAAACTCCGCAAGACATTTTCAAGTGCATCAGGGGTATGTGCATAATCCACAATTCCGGCTATTCCGGTCTCGGGGTTAAGCACATAATCAAATCTCCCTTCGGCTCCTTGAAGGCCGGACATCACTTGAAGCGCTTCCACTGGATTGTGACCCAATTCAACGGCTGTGGCATACACGGCAAGAAAATTATATGCATTAAATTTTCCCACCAATCTACAGTGTACGTCATGCCCATTGATATCCAGGTGAAGCCCCTCAATGCTATTATCCAGAACCTTTCCTTTATAATCCGCCATTTTATTCAAGGCGTATGTTTTCACGTCTGCCGCGGTATTCTGTACCATTATCCGGCCGTGAGAATCGTCGATATTGACAATCGCTACGGCATCTTCCGGCAGATGATCAAACAGGATTTTCTTTGCTTTGATATAAGCAGCAAAGGTTCCATGATAATCAAGGTGATCATGCGTTATATTGGTAAATATGCCTGCTTTCCACTTCAGTCCATGCGTCCGTTTCTGATGGAGTGCATGTGAACTCACCTCCATAAAGGCATGAGTGCAATTTTCATCCACCATCTGTCGCAAGAGTCTATTCAAGCTCAGAGGATCTGGCGTTGTATGGCTCGACTCGAGAATCTTATCTCCTATCCTATTGTGAATAGTGGATAATAAACCCGCTTTAAAACCGAGCGACTTAAAGGTCTTGTACAACAAGGTGGCGACAGTTGTCTTGCCATTGGTCCCGGTTACACCGACCAGCTGTAAGTATTCCGAGGGATTCCCGTAATAATTACATGCCATCCTGCTTATTGCTTGCCTGCTGTCTTCAACTTTAACATAGCTAATTCCCTTCTCGGGGGTAATTCCATCATGCTCATAAACAATGACGGAAGCACCATTTCCAATCGCTTGCTGAATAAAGTCGTGACCATCAACTGAGTATCCTGATATCGCGATAAAGACATCATTCTCAGTAACCTTCTTAGAATCTGTACGGAGAGATTGAAAGGACTGATTCTGTGACCCGTCAATCATTTCAACTGCCACTCCATCCAGTAATTCTATAAGGTTAAGGGCATATCTACTCATTATTTCAATGAACGTTTATCCTAATGTTAATTCTATTTCTTGTCCTACGTTGTCCGTCCCCGGTGCAATAGATTGTAAGATTACCTTTCCCGTTCCCTTAAAACTCACCTCAAGATTCATATTCTCAAGGAGGAAAAGTGCATCTTTCAATGCCATGCCCCGTACATCGGGCACCGTAGTATCACTCACATCAATTGATTGAATAATCAAGGTATCACCTCCATCTGTCTCCACATCAACCCACTCCGCATCCTTATGCTCGGTAATATTCACATCAAGAGCTGTATATAATTTCTTTACATCATCCAAGGCCCCCGTCATCTCAGGGATAACCATTGTCGTATCGATAGACGCACTTGCAACGTCAAAATCCATCAAGGAAGCGTAGCTTTTATCAGCTATTTCCCTGAACACCGGTCCGGCTACTGAGCTCCCATAGTATCCATTTTTCTTGGGATCGTAAATAACCACAGCCACTGAATACTTAGGTTGTTCTGCAGGGAAATATCCTATAAAGGAAGCTTGGTAAATCTTCCTTCCACCGGCTCCCGTAGAGAGATTGGCTGTTCCGGTTTTTCCTGCAAATGTGTAATCATCCGTCCTCAATCGAGAAGCTGTTCCCCGGAGCACCACGCCCTCGAGCAAGGTCCTGATTTTTTGGATGCTTTCCTCGGATGCGATTCTGTCTTTCAATACCGTGGGTATAAACCGTCGTTTCACCTTTCCATCCTTCATGATGGCATCCACCAGATAGGGCTTCAACATTTTCCCATCATTGGCAATTGCATTATAAAAGGTCAAGAGTTGCAGTGGCGTGATGGCTAGCTCATAGCCCATTGCCATCCATGGCACTGTCGTACAACTCCAATTATTTTTTTGCTTCTTCTCATAATCCTTTATATACGGATCCGCTTCACCGACAATCTTAATACCGGTCTTTTTATTGAGCCTAAACTCGCGGAGCTGATCGATAAATTCTTTTTCATTATCCGCAAAATATTCCAGCGCAAGCCTGATCATCCCCACATTGGAGGAAATCTCAAATGCATGTTGAGCTGTCGTCATAGGCACAGCATGTCCGGAGGCATCATGTACATCTTCATTACACACGCGGATATAGCCTTGGCTTATATCCAGCATTTCTTCCGGGTTGTAATAACCTTGCTCCATCAAGGCCAGCATAAAAGCCGTTTTAAAGGTTGAGCCGGGTGCTGTCGCCGTCCCTACCGCATGATTATATATCTCATCATAACTTCCATCGCTTGTCTTTGTAAGATTGGCGATAGCTTTAATTTTGCCCGTTTCTACCTCCATAACAACTGCAGACCCATATTCTGCATCGTGTTTTATCAGTTGTTTCAACAGAGCATGTTCCGTCACGTCTTGCATATTGACGTCAATCGTCGTCCTGATATCATTACCTCTTTCCGGTTTTACATCAGTAACATCACTGACCGGTATCCAATCCCCCATTCCCACATTCTGCATCAATCGCTTTCCTTCTTCACCGGACAATACTTCATCATAACTTAGTTCAAGGCCTATCTTCTCGGCATTCTGTCTCGATAAACCCAGCGTTCTGCTCGCGAGAAAACCGAATGGCTTAACCCGCTTAGATTCTCTTTCAATGATAAGCCCACCGCTATTCTGTCCACGACGTAGAATCGGAAACTTCCTGATTCGCTTCATCTCTTCATAGGTAGCGTCCCGCTTCAGGAGCACATATCTATTTCCGGCCTTTGCTTTTCGCTTACGCAAAAGAAAGTTCTTGTATTCCTGAACAGACTTGGAGGGATTTACATAGCGCGATAATAGTATTGCCAGTGAATCCACTCCGGCATAAAAGGCCTTGTCCGTCAATCCACCTGCGCGGAAATCCATCCTAATATCAAAATATTGTATAGAAGTTGCAAGCAGGCTCCCATCATCTGAAAGGATATTGCCTCGTTCTGCTTCAATGGGCTGATAACCGACATAAAGACTGTCCTTCATTGCTATCCACTTATCACTTTCAAATACCGCTATCGTCGATATCTTATACACCACGAGAAGTGAAAAGCAGAGGAATACAAGCATTATTATCAATGCCCGTATAAAAACAGCGTTATGTTGATCCTTTGCCATTGTTTTTTATTCCTGATTCTTCTTTCCTCCTATTAATATCGGACGACTAGCTCCCCATTTCAAGCCCGACTCAGCTACCCTCTGTGCAATCTGCGATTGCGTTGTATTGTGCATTAATTCAGAATGTAGGCTCACATACTCCCATCGCAACTCTTTTACGTCTTGTTTCATATCGTGTATCTGTCTTATCTTCCGCTCTGCAAGATGTACATTGAAGATATAAATCAACAAAAGCACAACGACAGTCGTCAGAAAAGGGAGCTGAGCAAACATCCGCCTCGCTTCCATTAATCTGAACCACAATGATTCCTTTTTCTTCTTCTCTGTATCCATTTTCTATATTTTTTTTCCAATCCTCATCTTGGCACTACGCGCTCGTGGATTGAACTTAATTTCTTCATCCGAAGGCCTTACAACCTTCTTATTTATGCTCTTGAATGGGCGTTCAAAGTGCCCGTACACATCTCTTTCATCTATCCCTCTTTCGCTTCCATTTTTCAAGAACCGCTTTACAATCCTGTCTTCAATGGAATGGTAAGAAAGTACTACTAGTCTCCCACCTTTCTCCATCAGCTCAGGCAAGGAATAAAGCATGTCTTTTAAAGCATTCATTTCATCGTTTACTTCGATCCGAATTGCCTGAAAAACTTGTGCGATATAACGCATCTTTTTCCCCACATAAAGGTTTTCCAGTATTGCCAGCAAGTCATCAGCCGTATTAATACCACCATATCGACGTGCTTTCACAATTGCCTGTGCAAGTGTTCTTGCATTCCGCACTTCCCCATACCTGCTCAGCAATGATTGTAATGCTTTGCTGTCATAAGTATTTAAAACCTGAATCGCAGTCAATTCGCGTTGCTTATCCATGCGCATATCCAGCTCGGCATCCTGCCGGAAAGTAAACCCCCTATCAAGCTCATCAATCTGAAAAGTTGATACGCCTAAATCAGCAAGTACACCTTTTAGTTTCCCGATTCCGAGATACTCAAGCCATTCAGCCAGGTACCGAAAATTGGAAGGGACAAATGTCAATCGTTCATTCTCCGGAATCTGTCGTATCGCATCCGGATCCTGATCAAATGCTAACATCTTAGCATCTCGAGTTCTCCGCAGGAATTCAGACGTATGTCCACCACCGCCCATTGTCAAGTCAGCATACCAGCCTCCATCTTCTGTCAATAAGGCGTCGATTGACTCCTGCAATAATACCGGTTGATGGTACATTACTCTTCTTCCTTTTCATCATTACCGCCCAGAACCTCTTCCGCTAGTTCGGATAAATCGTCCGGTTCTAGCTCAATCATTTTATCGTATTCTGCCGGTGACCATATCTCTATACGGTCATTCAATGGCGCGAGTATCGCATCTTTTTCAATGCCGGCAAATTCAAGTTGACGCTTGGACAGATTAATCCTGTCCGCACTATCAAGCCCTACTGCACTTGCGCCACGTAAAAACGCACGCATAAATTCACGCTCTTTTTTCTTATACACATTCAGACCTTGAATATCTTTTACGATTTCATCCCAAACATGCTTTTCATATAATACTAGACATTTCTCAAAACCGCGAGAGACGACGAAGTTATACACTCCCTTGCCGTCCATTTGCCGGATAAGCTGGGTAGGCAGTCGCAAGCGACCTTTGCTATCTACTCGGCATTCATATTCTCCTAAAAATGGCATTTTCACGGTTTATTGATCTTTCTAGTGTCAAATTTATAACATTGTTACACTTTTTCCCACTTATCTCCACTACATTGTCAGATAAATCTTAAATATTTTAATTTATTCTATATGTTTTTCACATATACAGGATTTATCATCACTTTTTTGCGTATATATTAAAATCAAATGTAATATCAAAATCATAAACGAACACAAGTTCTACACAAATATGACATTTTTTCACACATTTATAAAATTTTAATATAATTGATCAATAATTTTTTCTACACATAGGCTTCTATCATATATATTATCTGCTGTATATAGGCGTTTAACATATAAAGAATATCCTATACCATTAAGATTGGGCTCTTATGTCGCTTGGAAGGAACCAATTGAAGTTATTGTAAATATGTCCACAATCTCCACCATAAAACTTACGCACTCTTCACTCATAAATACAGTAGTTCTCAGTCCCTATCCCCCGCCTTTCTCTCTAGAAGGAAAGGAGCTGATCTGTGTAAACCTATTTTAGGACGAGTCAAAACATAGAAGAGAAAGCACATTTGAGCGAAAGCCGAGGAATCAGCGAGATTGACAGGAAGAGAAAGCATCATTTGAGCGAAAGCTTCATAAAAAGAGCAAGGAGAACCTGTCAGGGCTATGCCTTCTTCTCTTTTCTAAACCGAGACTCCGTAAGGCTTTCCCATTTCATCTTAAGGACACCGACTATGGCCTCACTCACGATATTTTTGGACATCTTGGAGGCGCCTTTTTGTCGGTCGGTAAAGGTAATGGGGAGTTCTACGATCTGATAGCCATTCTGCCAGGCGGCAAATTTCATTTCAATCTGAAACGCATACCCGATAAAACGTATAGAATCGAGGTCGATTGTCTCCAGGACTTTCCGGGAATATCCGACGAATCCCGCCGTAGGATCATGAACAGGCATCCATGTAATCATACGCACATAAAGCGATGCGGTATAACTTAAGAGCAGTCGATTAAAAGGCCAGTTCTCGACATTGCCCCCTTGTGTATAGCGCGACCCGACGACCATATCCACTTTATTCCGTTTCAATGCCCTCAATAAGCGTGGCAGGTCTGTAGGATTATGAGAAAAATCCGCATCCATCTCAAAGATGTATTCATAATTATTCTCCAAGCCCCATTTGAAGCCTTTTATATATGCAGTTCCGAGGCCTAGCTTCCCTTTTCTGCTCACGAGAAAGAGTCGTTGAGGATAATCATGCATCATATCCTTTACAATATCTGCAGTTCCATCCGGAGAGCTATCATCAACGACCAATACATGAAACATATCCTCCTGGCACAAGACTGCTTTCAGAATATCAGCGATATTCTCCTTTTCTTTATATGTGGGGATTACTACGAGGCTCTCAGGCAAGGTATTTATTTAAATTGTTTAAAATCTGCGGCAATTTAATATTTCAATGGGAAATATGTAGGATTACTTTCCTTCATTATTGCATAAATCTTTTCAATGATATCCTCTTTACTTGGCTTAGTGAAATAATCTCCATCGTCGCCATAAGGAGACCTATGCGCATGCGCAGTCAAGGTATACGGCGCAGAGTCCAGATATCGATACGCATTCTGTCTCTCGAGGACATCCTGCATCATATAGGCGCTGGCGCCACCCGGCACATCCTCATCAACAAAGAGAATGCGATTGGTTTTTGTCACTGAATAAGAAATCTGGCTTTCCAGGTCAAATGGCAATAGGGTCTGCACGTCTATCAATTCTGCGCTTATTCCCATGGATTGCAATTGTTTACATGCATCAAGGGCTATTCTCACAAGGGAGCCATAGGTGACTACCGTAATATCTGAGCCTTCAAGAAGAACTTCAGGGCTACCGAGCGGAACGGTAAATTCCCCGATATTGGAAGGTTCATGTTCCCGCAAGCGATATCCATTCAAGGATTCAATTATCAATCCCGGATCATCTGATTTCAACAAGGTATTGTACATTCCCACAGCTTGTGTCATATTTCTAGGAACACAGATATGCATACCACGTAGAGAATTCACGAGCATGCCCATCGGCGAGCCTGTGTGCCATATCCCTTCCAGGCGATGCCCTCGAGTTCTTATTATTGCGGGTGCTTTCTGCGTCCCATCACTGCGATAACGCAAGCTTGCCAGATCATCTGACAGAAGTGAAATAGCATACAGGAGGTAATCCAGGTATTGTATTTCAGCAATCGGTCTCAGGCCACGCATTGCCATTCCTAGCGCCTGGCCCATTATCGTCCACTCTCGGATTCCCGTATCAAATACGCGTTCTTTCCCATATTTCTCTTGCATTCCGGCAAATCCCTGATTGACATCGCCTATCTGTCCGACGTCTTCTCCAAATGCATGGACGCGCTCATCGTGTTCAAGGATATAATCAAAATACTTGTTGAGGATTTTATGTCCCGGTATTTCCTTGGCTTCCTCTTCATAGACAGCTGCTATTCTGGGTACTCGCAATGCCGATTTTTCTGTCTCGCTATATAAATGTGTGTGATAATCTTCATCAGCTTCCGCAAATGCCTTTCTTATCATTGCATCTAGCTCATCCAGAAAAGTAAATTCCAATTCAGCACTCAGAAATTTCAATTGTCGGGCTATTGAAATAGTCTCCGACTTAGGCACATTATTAAAATCTGTTAAATCTTTTCTCAGTCTCACGAGGCGTTTTTCACCGGGATAAGCTTTCAGGGCAGTTTCCAGCATAAGTGCAAGTTCCGATTGCAGCTTTTTCCTCCGTGAAATAACCTTATTCCATGCCTCTTCCTGTTTCTCCTTGGCATAGATCTCCGCTTTTTTCTCTATCTCATCGAGTTTATCAGAATCTGCTATTCCTGAATCAGCAATCCAGGAGCGCATTCTTGCAATACAGTCATAGTCTTCTGCCCATTGCAAGCGCTCTTCAGTTTTATATCTTTCATGTGATCCGGAAGTAGAGTGACCTTGAGGTTGTGTACATTCAACGATATGGAAAATCGCCGGTTTATGGGTCTCTCGAGTCTTTTGGATTCCCACCTCATACATTTCAATCAGAGCCGGATAATCCCAGGCCTTGGCCTTATAAATATCGATTCCTTCTTTCTCTTCATTACTGATAAAGCCAGAAAGGACTTCACTTATACTCCCCTTAGTCGTCTGCAATTCTTTGGGCACGGAGATTCCATAAGCATCATCCCAGACACTTATTGCAAGTGGCACTTGCGTCACTCCGGCGGCATTCACTGCTTCCCAGAACACACCCTCAGTTGTACTTGCATCACCGATTGTACAGAAGCACACTTCATTGCCTTCAGCAGAAAATTCCGTTTCCTTCAAGTCTGTTGATTGTCGATACACCTTGGAGGCAAATGCCAAGCCGAATGCCCGTGCCATCTGTCCTGCCGTGGGTGAAATATCGGCAGATATATTCTTCATTTCTTTATGCTCAAGCCAGTTTCCATCTCGATCAATCAATGGACTCGAAAAGTGCGAATTCATCTGCCGTCCACCGGAAAAAGGATCGTTTTCTGTGTCGCTGTACAGTTGTGCAAAGAAATCTTCGACAGTAGATAAACCTAAGGCAAACATAAAGGTCTGGTCACGATAATAACCCGACCGAAAATCCCCTTTTTGAAATGCCCTTGCCATCGCTACTTGAGGAACTTCCTTGCCATCCCCCAGAATACCGAATTTTGCCTTCCCGGTAAGCACTTCCTTCCGGCCGATTAAACTTGCTTGACGACTTACACAACACAGCCAGTAGTCATATAAGACTTCATTGATATATCGGTCGTTTTTATCTTTCTCTTCAACTTTAAGTGTTTCAAATTCCGCTGTATGAAGCATTGGGTAGAAATTTATCTTGGTTTATCGTTATTTGAGATTTATAGCTACAAAGATAGTAAAATTCCATTGTTTTTGACAGCTTGTTAAATTTAATCACAAGCTCATATCCATAGAATGCCTGTTAATCCTGATTCATAGTATTTTTAAGGTATTTCAAGGATAAAAATTCCCTCCTCAAATTGCGGATTGAGAATCCCATCATATAATTACGAGTAGTCTTCTGGATCTATCCCATTAAGGAATTCTTTAAGGGCATTAAAGCCTTTATACTGGTGCAATCAGGCAGTCGAATTCCGGTAATAAGTTAATAATTTGTTAAAACGACCCCGGAAATGAACGCTTAAACTAAGTAAGTTTATTAAGCATATTGTAGTAGAAGAAAAATATTCTTATACTTGCAATAAATAAATTCAAAACCGTAAAAAAACTTTATATGAGAAACCTTTTTGCCATGCTATGTTTAAGTTTTCTAAGTATAGCAACAATAACAGCGCAGAATAATAATGCAGATTTAAAAGAAGGTCCGGTAATGGAACTCGAGTCCAATGTCGTTGACTACGGCACTATAGCCAAAGATTCTGATCCATACAGGTCAGTATCCTTCACCAATGTAGGTTCAGAGCCCCTAATCATTGAAAATGCAAAGGGTTCATGTGGTTGTACCGTACCTACATGGCCTAAGGGCGCAATAATGCCGGGTGAAACAGCGCAGATTAAAATTCGCTATGCGACTAATCGCATCGGAAGAATAAATAAAACAGTGAAAGTTACCACCAATGAAGGTGGACCTCCACATGTAATCCGCGTTATAGGTAAAGTTCTGAAGCCGGATGAAAAGCCTACGCTACCAAAGAAGCAAAGCGTATTGGATTCAGATAAATAATCATCGGACAAGATGATCAACAAAAAAGGACGCAAGGTAAAATCTTGTGTCCTTTTTTACATTTGCCTCTACTCAACTCTTCACCACTGAAATATATACGCGCATAGTCTAAAATTCCTTTTCAACTAATCTCTTAAAATTGTCCAGAAACATATACTAAGTCGTAATCCTATTTCCCCTTCAGCCTTAAGTATTCATTCCATTCAAGCTCTATCACAACTTCAGCGCACAAGGTCCGCTAGTTCGTTGTGTTCAGCCTATTGTCTTAAGTATTTGTTGCCGCACAAGCTCATCGAAGCAGTAAAATTAAGGGAGTTTATCGACCTCCATTCTACCGGATATTTCTCGTAGTTTGAAGTTCTGAAATCCTGGATCTGTTTCAAAGCCAAAGCCATACAGAACTTCGCGAGGAGTGGAGATTTTCACAAATTGATCAGAATAGATCTTTTCCTTCTCTTCTGACCAGATCAATTTATCTGTCCTTAATGTATCGCCTTGAAAGTTATAAAGTACAACATTATCTTGAGCGATTATTTTCTCCTCCCCTTTAATCCGTATAGCATAATCAGCGATAAGATGTGAATTTAATTTGCCGTGTTTATCATAAAAATCAACCGTAACTCCGTCGGGGAATTCGAGTTTTTCTCGATGCTTATCAAGGTATTTCAGCATTGTAGGAGCCTTGAGAGTCAGAACTACGGTCCCGCTATCGGAATACACAAGGGAAATCCCTTTTCCGACCTCGACATCGGCATTTTTCTCCACAAAAAGTGCTTTTACTTCCTTAATATCATTTTTACAGGCGGCAAGACTCAAGCAAGCAGCGAAGGAAAAGCAGAAAGCAAATATCTTATAGGAATCAAAATTCATTTATCGTAGCACAGTTATAGTTCCGGTCAATGGAACGCGTTTATTATCGAGAAATTCAACGACTGCCCTGAATACATAAGTACCTTCCTGAGCCGGCATTCCTTTAATTTTCCCATCCCAGCCGAAATCTACCTCACCGGCGGGAATATGTGAACGTGAAAACACCTTATCGCCCCACCGATTAAAAATTTCAAGGATATAAATTTCCTTTGCCCCGAGATTGGAGAATAAGGTATAATAATCGTTGACCCCATCGCCATTGGGCGTAAATGCGGATGGTGCATAAATCGGATAAGTTATTTTTACATAAATAGTAGCTTCATCGATAGCACTACAACCAAATTCATCCTCAACGCGTAGCGTATATCTCACCGTGTCATCCACCGGACTTGCTATGGGATCGGGGCAGGTATAGCAAGTTAAAGTTGTATCCGGAGTCCAGGTGTACTCGTATTCTGTGCCTTTAAGGCTTACTTCAGGATGAAATTGATAGCTTTCACCGAGATTGAGGTAGACATCTGGACCTATATCCACTTTCTCCGGCACTTCACAGCAATTGAGTTTTATCGTATCAGTATAAGTTGCGACACAGCCGCGATCTGATTTTATCCGCAAGGAAATAATTTTGGTACCGGCTTTGGAATAATTTATGGTATGTGGACCTTGGCCAGTTGCAGTGCTGGGGCTTGAATTTGCTCCGAAATACCAATCCCAGGATACGATTTCACCTGTAGCATTACTTGAGGCATCTTTAATTGTAATAGGATCGAGATAGCAGAACTTATTATCGGTAGGCACAATCTCGATATCAGGCTCCGGGCCGAGAAACTCAGCAGTTCCACCCCATTCCACAAGAAAACCATTTCCCGAATCCGAATAATTATTTACAATAAGTGCATAGCTTTTCCCTGCTTCCAGATGAGCAGGCGCAATAAAATTATCCTGCCCTTGCATACACCCTGCAGCTTCACTTATATCATCATGTCCGGCGCGCAATCCCGTAGGGCCAAAACAAGGACTAGGATAATTCCCGATAAAATCACCGGCCGCCATACATCTTAAAAGTACCTTCTCTGAACAATTATCCAATCCCATAGGCAGTTCATACAGGACAAAATCAAGATCATCAGTCTTATTTAAGGTAGTTAAAGTAAATTCCAGTGTACCGCTTGTCTTACAAGTCCACTTAAACCAGGTCGAGCTAGTCTCATAGCTCAATCCGGGAGAACCATTAAAAAAACAAGTTGCATCCTTCATCTCTGCAATATCATTGCCCGCCCCGGATACTTTCTTTACAGTAAAACTGGATTTATCACACAATACTGCTGCCGTAATGCAATCTGAGCCTGGCTCCACCGGAGGATTAAAGTTATTTATGCATAATTGAAAAGACCCACCGGCCTTATCAACTGATTGGATTCTGATGAAATATGTAATCCCCGGGAATAAGCCACCGCGGGTAAACTCAATGATATTGTCGCCATTGGCAGCGTCACTGACACATTGCAATTCACTGAGAGTTCCTCCACAATCTCCTGAATACATTGCAGCCTGCGGACCGACCATTGTGCCACCGGCATCAATGCTTGTCTCACCTCTTACGGTGATAGTCGCTGTCGTGGCAACAGCAGTAAAAGCAAACCAGATATCTTTATTATTTCCGGTAAAACATGTCGATGGATCATAATTTCCCGGTGTCATCTGAGCAGTATTGTAGCTGGCTGTGCCCGAGCAATAGTTCTGTGGATTATGCACAATTATGGGATCCATACATGTATTTCCTTGTGCATCCACCGTATTCTGTATAAACACAAGGCCTATGGTCAATAATGTTATCGGTAAAATATATCGCATATATAGTCTTTTTCTGCTTCCATAACGACAATTACATCAAAAAGGTGCAATCTAAGTAGCTTTCCCCATAAAAATTCCAAAAATCCTCCTGCCGTATGGTCTTTTATAGCATACTTCTTGTATTTTTGCCTAAGCTAAAAATTAATGCACAATGGAATATCACGCTGAAATCCGTATAATGCCCAAGAAAGAATTACTTGACCCTCAAGGGAAAACAGTCGGCAAGAATCTCGTTAATGTCGGCATCCACGGCATCAAAGACGTCCGTATAGGGAAGCACATTCATGTTGAATTAAGTGCTGAAAGCAATGAGGAAGCAGAAGAAAAAATAGAACACGCCTGTAAAAAGCTATTTGCCAATCCAAATATGGAAACCTACAGCTATCGCATTAATGCATTAAAGAATACCTAAATGCTGTATATTGTTCCGACACCTATCGGAAATCTTGAAGACATCACTCTCAGGGCATTGAATGTCCTGAAAGATGTCAATCTCATTCTTGCAGAAGATACGCGTACGACGGGAATTTTACTAAACAAGTATGATATAGATACTCCTATGCGTTCTTATCATACGCGGAATGAACACAAGATCCTGCCGGAGGTCATGGATATGTTACAGAGTCAAGATCTTGCACTTGTATCGGATGCTGGCACTCCTGCAATTTCCGATCCGGGCTTTCTTCTCTCACGTGCTTGTCGAGAAGCCAATATCGAAATCTCTTGTTTGCCGGGAGCAAGTGCTTTAATCCCCGCTCTCGTTATGTCAGGTATCCCTTGCGACAAATTTCACTTCGAAGGTTTTTTGCCACATAAAAAGGGACGCAACACGAGACAGGAATATCTCGCGCAACTAGAAAATACCTTTGTCCTTTATGAGTCGCCTCACCGCATTATAAAAACCCTTGAACAGCTCGCTGAAAAATGTGGCGATGATAGACCTGCTGCTCTCGTTAAGGAAATAAGCAAAATCCATGAAAGGGTTTATCGAGGGACTTTAACTGAAATAGCTTCTGAGTTAAAAATGGTAGAAGGGCGTATCCGCGGTGAATTTGTGCTCATCGTCGATGGAGACAGATCATAACTTTACTTTATTTACAGAGAGACTTCAGTAAACAAAAGGCTTCAGTGACGGCATTATCCAAGTTTCTTAATTGTGTCCATCACTCTGTTCACCATCCCATCACAATAGATAAGATTAAATTCAAATACTTCAGCAGGTGAATAAGACTTCTCTATCTCCCTCTGAAGCTTCTCCTTGGCTCGACTCAATCGGACCTTTACATTGGACTCTGTTAAATTAAGAGCCTCTGCAGTTTCAGCCGTTGACAATCCCGTAAGCTCTCGTAATGTAAAAACCATGCGGTATTTCTCCGGTAGTCGACTTATAGCTTGTTCTATAACTTTTTTTAATTCCAAGTTCTGTACTGTTTTTACTCCGTTTGTAATTTTCTGTTCATATAAGACACCATTGTCTTTTTCTATATCTTCCGATGCCGGCTTTTCCTTTAGGAAGCTCCCTTTACGCCTCTTGTGATAACATTGATGAAGCATAATCTTCACGAGCCAGGTTTTCAAGCTTGAACGTCTTTCAAAATCTTTTAAATGCACATAAGCCTTAACATAAGTCTCTTGCATCAAGTCTTCAACGTCCGAATGTTCATATCCGTATGACCTTCCTACTTTATACAGATAATCATTATAACGCCGCACGACCAGTTCATACAGATTTATCTCTCCGCTGACAACTTTATCAATAAGCTCGCCATCCGGCACGTCTTTATATATTTCTTGAAGGTTTTTCATAAATACTTTCTTTTAAGCATGTATTTCTGCCTTCTCGTTTACCGGAATACTTGAATTCCGTTTAAATTCATAAGGACGCTCTCATTAAACCGCACATCGCTTCGAAGAGGTCAAGTAGCTATGCCAAGATTCCTCTCCTATCGCTAGTTTATACACCCAAACCATGCAATAGACATATAATCGCATTAAAATACTATGCTGAGGTAAAAGTAAGCATTTCAATTTAAAAAAGGAAATTGCCCTCTTTATTTATCAGAGGGCAATTTCCATAAAGAACATAATGAAAAAATCTTACTTGTAGATTACCATAATACACCCTTTCATTGTTGGATGAATGCTACAATAATAAGAAATATCGTTCACCTCCGGCTTCATCTCCCATTTCTGGCCGATATTCAATTTGCCGGAAGTCCATTCCTGCGATGGAAAAGCAGTAACATTATGGCTGACAATCCCCTTGTTAATCCAGACAATTTTATCGCCTTGGTGAATTGTAATATCAGCCGGAATAAACTTCATTTCCTTTATAATTACCTTATGTATTTTCGGTGCCTCATCGGCTGCATTAAAGCCCGACCATAAAACGGCACAGAAAATCAAGCATGTAATGGCAACTAATAAATATCCTGCTTTTTTCATCTCTGTTTATTTACCGACTATTTTCTTCTGAGCCATCTCCGCCATGTGAAGGTGATGCTCAAGTAAAGGAATAACCTTCACGATTAAGCCTTTCAACTGAGCATTGTCCGTCTGTGGGACAAGTACATTTTTCACTGCTGAGATTACTGCTTTATGATAAGCTACCTCATTGTTGATGTATGCCTCATCAAATGCATCTCCACTTAGGCTATTCAACTTGGCTGTAGTCTTCTTCTCACCGTCTAGCAATGATTGTGATACTGCATTATCCTTGGGAGTAACGCCGAGTTTCTTTGCTAGAGCAGCAGCTTGCTTGATAATATTATTGTGATCCCGTATCATAGTCTCAGCAAATTTTACAACCTCAGCATTATCAGATTTATCCATTGCAATTTTACCATATCGGACGTCAATCTGATTGGCAACAACGGCTACTGAAGCGATTTCAGCATCGGACAATTCAGGAATAGCCGCAATCTTCTTATTGGCCATTTCAGCCATGTGTAAGTGGTGCTCGAGAAGCGGTACGACTTTTACGATTAAATCCTTCAATTCTGCATTGTCCGTCTGTGGAATAAGCACATTTTTCACTGCGGAAATAACCGCTTTATGGTATTCGACCTCGTTCTTAATATAGGCTTTATCAAATGCCAATCCATCTAGCCCTTTTAAGTTTGCCATTGTTTTCTTCTCACCGTCTAGCAGAGATTGCGAAACCGCATTATCCTTGGGCGTTACACCGAGTTTCTTGGCTAGATCAGCTGCTTGCTTAATGATATTATTGTGGTCGCGTATCATTGTCTTGGCAAATTTTACGACCTGTGGATTATCGGACTTCTTCACCGCTAGTTCACCATAACGCACGTCAATCTGATTGGCGGTTACTGCAACAGATGCTATTTCTGCATCAGATAAATCGGGAGTTCCATCTTCAGGGCATGCTGTCATAAACAGCATAAATACCATTGCCATTAATGATCCACCCCATAATGAGATATTTTTAAGTACTTTCATGATAATTTAATTTTTAATTTTTTCAATGAATATGTTTACTCAAGTCGTATTTATAAAATACCTAGTGTATCCCTGATTTTTCAATCGGTGCGCTTCTCTATCGGATTGTACTCGTGTGGGTTCCATCTATTCTCCGGAATTGCACACGGGCATTGGTTCTTTCTTTGATAATAGCACAAGGGAATTGTATCGGCAATTCAACATTAATTAATATGTCTTGCCGACACCGTAAATCCTTGAGGAATTAAGCACGATATGTGCTTCTATTATCTCCTTGGACTCTTTCCGTTCATATTTCAATCATACTATTTGAGTATCTCTCTCATCTGAATAGAGTACTTATACATTTCATTCGTTACAAAAAAGTGCAATTAATCTCATTTCAAGCTCATTATATCTTCATTAGCTTACGCAAATGTCGTGCTGAGCCTGAACTAGAAGATGGCTGCAAAAATTACACATCCGATCGACTATTTGTGCTGCTTCTTCTTCAACTTTTCAATCCTCCATCCTTTCATCCCATACAATCAGATTTCACCGATGTCTTCATTCCACAGTGTCGGATGAGAATGGATAAAGTCCGATAAGAGCTTAATGCAATCGGCTGAGTGAGTATCAATAACTTTCACGCCATTTTCTTGAAGCCACGCAATGCCACCTTGGAAATTTACGGACTCTCCGATAACCAGAGTTCCTATTTTAAATTGCTTGATAAGTCCACTGCAATACCAGCATGGCGCCAGACTTGTAACCATTATTTTATCCTTGTACACTTTCTGGCGACCTGCATTCTTAAAGGCGGCAGTTTCAGCGTGCATAGATGGATCATTATCTTGAACTCTCCTGTTATGGCCTCTGCCGAGGATGGCACCATTCCGGTCACATAAAGCCGCTCCGATCGGAATTCCGCCTTCTCCTTTGCTCAATTTGGCTTCTTCGATAGCGATATTCAGTAATTTGTGATAATTCATGGTAGATTTTTCTTTAAAAAGATAATTGTAATACCCAAATC
The DNA here is from genome assembly GCA_964436125.1 of uncultured Saprospiraceae bacterium. GTDB lineage: Bacteria > Bacteroidota > Bacteroidia > Chitinophagales > Saprospiraceae > CAYRFF01. The sequence goes on from CAYTBT010000008.1 coordinate 28,504, forward strand.
AAGCAATGCAATGTATCTTCTGGACAATATCAATAGAAAGATTGAATTATCATAAGCAAAGGGCTTTTTTCCGTTTATTTCTATGGTAATTACATATTACCCAAAGCGTGCAATAATCGAGTCCGGAAAAGCAGCGAGGACGACTTGTAATCCCCATAGGGCCGAGGTAGGGTAATTCATAATTATTACCTAAACAAAGCTGATAAAGGTGGAAAAAAGTCAGTGTCATTGATGAGGACACAATTTGCATAAGTCGCAAGTTTAACAAGAGAATGGTTTCCGCAGGAAATGAATAAAATGCGGTCAAGAAATCATTCCCTGGAATTAAGAAATAAGTAAGGCACCACATTTGCGAAAGCTGAATCCATATCAATGTGCGACTCCTGTCCTTTATTAAACTTGAAGGAAGGTCTAAATTAAAGGAGAGAGATTAAAAATCAAGGGTAAATTTTCGCCGATTTCTACTGAATTGAGGTGACTTTCATCGACTTTTCTTAAAGATTACCATATCTAAAGGAAACAAAGGTGCAATTTTGTACGTTTTCTTTAAAATCAATACATTTGAGACTTCAAAAATAGGCATTCGGCCTGAATTAAGGCAATATACTATCGAGGCCACATCAGAAAATCAATCAAATAACAAGACCTTTATGAATCGTTTATTTTCTCTCGCAATGCTGACACTATTTGCTTGTTTTATTGCGATAAACACGCAAGCTCAATCGAGGAATACGGATAAAATCACAGAGCAGGATATTCTAGAAGCCGTTAACACATACATACAACGGCACACTGATGAGCAATCCGGATATTTTACTTTTAGTGCTTCGGGCAAGGAAGTCAAAGATTTAAAACTCCTCAAGATTCACTCAATAAAGCTCGACGTAAAGGATAAATCAAGTTATTCTGCCTGTGTCGATATGGTAGCGAGCAATGCAGATTTATATGACCTAGATTTTTCTGTTTCCCATGTGAACAAGGAATTAAAAGTAAGGAATATTGACTTACACAAATACAATTCTCAACCGCGATATGTGTGGAAAAAAGGAGAAAATGGAGCTTGGTACAAGATCGCAGAAGCCGAAGCCCCTACAGAACTCCTCGGTGTTTTAGGAAAGGACAAGGACAAGTTCACCTTCCGCTATGAAGTAAAACTGCCGGAATTGAAATATCCATCGAAACTGTGGATACCGCTTGCGCAGGGCAACCGATTCCAGGACGTTGAAATCATTTCCATGAATATCCCGGGAGAGAAGCAGATCATTCAGGATTCCGCTTTTAAAAATACTGTACTTTATCTTGAGCTTCAGCCAAATGACGGGAAGAGTTCCATATCCATTCAATACAAGGTAAAACGAAAGGAAAAGACTCCTTATGCCGTTGACAAGCCCAATCTGGAGAAATACTTACAATCTACGCCACTTTTACCGGTGGGCGGAAAATTTGCAGAGATTGACAAAGAGATATTTGAGGAAACCGGTGCTAGTACGCCTCTTGCCAAGGCAAAGGCCATTTATCAATATATCATCGATAATATGCGCTATAATAAACAGGGCGAATACGGGACAGGCAATGCAGATTATGCGTGTAATGCACTCACGGGAAACTGTACGGAATTCCACTCGTTCTTTATTTCACTGGCACGATCGGCAGGTATTCCGGCACGATTCTTTGTCGGAGCATCCATTCCCGCACAGAAAAACAGTGGTTCAATCGGCGGTTATCATTGCTGGGCTGAATTTTATGCCGATGGACAGTGGTGGCCTGTGGATATCAGTGAAGCAGATAAATATGATGCTATGTCCGCCTATTATTTTGGACATAATCCATCCAATAGAATTCAGATAAGCGCGGGGAGAGATCTCAAATTGAATCCGGCTCCACAATCTTGTTCTATCAATTATTTCTTTTACCCTATTCTCGAGGAAGCGGGTGCAAGAAAGCTTGTTGAGACGGAATTTTCATTTGAGAGAGTACTCAAGGAAAGCTAAAAGCAAAGCACATTCTTAACCCGTTTTCTTCATGGGCAGAAATCCATGTAAACAAATGCACCTTAATTTACCGGCCAGGCATAAAAGTAAACCTCGCCCAAGGTATCTACGGGAATAAGGTTTTTCCGCTCTACGAGGGTCTGACTATTCCAATATGTTTTATAGGCATAAGGTCTTCTCTCTTTCTGTGGTATGACGCTTAAGTCCTTTCTGTCCAGATATCGCGAATAAACAAAAACAAGAATAGGTTTATCATTCATCAATTGCCTCGTTTCCAGAGGGATTTTATCGGCATTGATGCATTCCATAAGCTGTTTACTTATTTTCTGTGGGGTCCTGGATAATTTTCCGGCCATCAATGGCAAACCACTGTAAATAGATAATTGATAACTCAGATGGCTCACACCGGGAATATCATCAATCGTAAAATTATAATCCGCACTTTCACATCCGACAGCAAAATATGGCACCGGCATCAGTGCCTGGTATTTATTCCAGTCAATATCCATGGTATCAACCCTTTCCAGGGACTGGGATGATAGGATATTTACCTTATTGGTATCACCGTGGAGCTCGCGCATATAATCCATAGCCTCTGTCCCACCGAGAAGCACAAGTAACAATACCATCAGTGTCTTTCCGGAATAGGATAAACGGAAGAACAATTCTGCCAGAATATATCCTATCCATAGGTAAAAAGCCCAGTAAAATGGCCATGCAAATCGCACCAAGCTCCTGAACTGCTCTACCAGCCTGGTGAATTTATGAGCATAGAAGAATGGATTACTCAGATTCTTCAGGTGCCCTATATCATAATCTCCAAAAAGGAGAAATAAAGCGATCGCAGATAACAGATAAAAAAGTACTGCTCGCCATCTTTTCCCTTTTATAGAAAGGCTTGAATTCTGTGTATAGTGAAGCTTGTTTTTCTTCTTGAGGAAGTAAAATAGTGTCACAATGACACAGACCAGTAAAAAGAGGATAAATATTCCTTCCCCTGAATATAAAGAGTCAATTGAAAGAGGAAGACCGACAACATTGGATGCTTGTAGTGGATAGTATCGTTCTCCTAGTGAGATAGACAGCAATACCAATCCGGCGACAATTATCCCTGTCCTCAATGGGCTCTTGAAAAAATTTTTCTGAATTTCCCAAAGCAATAATCTGAAAGGCTGAGAGAACAGACTGATTAAAAACAAAATACCAACAGAATATAGCCCTATATTTCCCATATAGCACATGAGCTCAATATGTGCCGGGACCTTGGTACTCCATGCCGGGAAGTACAATTGTTGAAAACCATAATGTGTAAAGAGCAATGAAAAATTTGTCTTCTGCTCTCGCCAGTCATAGGCCTGAGCATAGGAATCCCGGATATGGTAATAGCCATCTGTATAATATAAAGTCAGAAAAACTAGGCCCAATGTCAGAATAAGCAATAATATTGAAGCCCATATTGCCCTCCATCCTCCTTCTTGTTTAAGTACCAACTTATAAATGCCATAAAAGAGCATCGTGCCGGCTATAAAACTCGTAATTATTGCGATATAGTAGCCGTGGATCAGAAAGCAACTATATCCAAATAGTACCATCAAACACAACAGTCCGATACGATACTTTAACTTATCCGAATATTTATCCCACAATAAGACAAGAAGCATAGATATCAAGCACAGCGCTGTTAAGGATAAATTGTAATTCCCACCGTGCAAGCGGAGCAATTGAAAATTTGTCCAGGGTAACAATAGGGCAAATAGCCATGCGAGAAGTGGGTTCTTCAATAGCTTATTAAACACATAATACACGAGTAATCCGCACAAGATAATATTGGCAATTATCAGGAAGTTATAGATAGCTAGCGTATAATCCGATAAATCATATATATTCTGACAAAACCATCTGAAGGGAATAGCAAAGAAAGGCGTATTATCCGTGGTATATACGTAATCACCATAAGGATAATTCATTGCATTAAATTTAAATAAACCATCTGCTCCTATCGGGCTTTTCACGTAAGAAAGCAATGTAAAGTTATTCTTTAAACCATCGCCCCAATTTGTCAACACGACATTAAGTGGATCGGTAAAATGTCGGGTAAAGGTGAGTACACAGAATATGAGATGAAGGACCAATAAAGAACCGTAAGTCCACCATCGAGATGCAAAAAATCGGTCGCTGCCTATCCGTAGTTTTTCCTCAAGTTTTTCGCTCATTATTCTTTATACTAGTCTCAACGTATTTGTAAGGCCCACCTAACGCTTACTGAGTATTGAAAATAAATTCACCACTTCCTTAAAAAGTGTCATAATATTCATGTCGCTGAATTCCACTTCCGGACGCAGTGCTATTTCTCGTTTATCTATTATTAATGCAGGCTTTTCTCTGAAACAAAGATAAACAAATTCAAGGTCGCAGAGATAGCGGTCAACTTCTGTTTTCATAAACACGGACTTTCCCTTCTTATTGAAACCTTTTAAACCGCATTGGGTATCAGTTATCGGAATATTAAACAATATGCCGATTAATTTGCGCAGCACCTTGGACATAAATATTCTCGCAGGCGGCACCTGCTTGTAATATGCTCTATTTTTAATACCGATGACGACATCACTATCATTTAATGCCGTCCATATTTTCACAAGGCTATCAGTGGTATAGGGGAAATCAATATCGGTATAAATAACAAAATCCGTATCCGATGCAGCAATTCCATGACGCAAGGCAGCACCTTTACCTTGATTGGGTGAATAGGACAAAGATTTCAAATGTGGGATATGTACTTTCAGATTGTCAATATCCACTTGCGATAAAGAAACATCGCTACCGTCGTTCACTAGGATAAGTTCCGGGTAGAATTTTAATTTCTCAGTGAGTTCTGTGTATGACTTCACAATCTGCTCTATCCAAGCTCCCTGTGGATTATAGTATGGGAGAACAATGCTCAGAGTAGGAGATTTCTCCTTCCTATTCTCCGCCATATCCCTCTCATTTTTTCCTGTAAATGCTGCAGTCAAGTGAATTGTATTTTTAATGTACTCCATTTCTTCAGAGCCATATAGCAGGATATAAGCTTTGCTTATATCCTGCTATACTTACCTTCTCCCGAAGTTCTGATGTTAATCCCTTCACGCGATAACTTCGTTGCTTTATATCTTATCTTTTCAATATAGTAGGCATAGTTTACAGATAAGTTTATGCCTTATGCTGCTCAAAGATAGGGCATAAAACTGCATCACCAAGTTCATTTTACATATAATTCAAGTAATCAACCGGCCTTATCCTTAAATAGTATAAAAAAAGGCTTATCCACTCCTCGGTGAACAAGCCTTTTCATCAATCTATCTATAAAAACCCTAAGCTATAATCAATTCTGATTGAGCAAGGCTTTTCTCGACAAGCGGATTTTTCCACTGCGTTCATCGATACCGATGATTTTTACTTCAACCATATCGCCTTCATGGAAATAATCCGTCACCTTATCAACGCGTTTATTATCGATCTCCGAGATATGGAGCAGGCCGCTCTTTCCGTTAAAATCGATAAATGCGCCATAAGGTTTTATTCCATCAACACGTCCTTTAAAGACGTCTCCTACTTCAGGCATATACGCGATATCTTTGATGCGGCGTACAGCTTCATCGAGATCTTCCTTATTGCTTGAAGCGACATTGACAATACCTTTACCATCAACTTCCTCGATAGTAATAACGGTATTGGTCTCTTCTTGCATTTCCTGGATGATTTTACCACCAGGGCCTATCACTGCGCCGATAAACTCTTTATCGATGGCAAATTCGACAATTCTCGGAGCGTGTGGCTTCAAGTCAGCCCGAGGCCCTGAAATCTCATCGGCCATTTTATTCAAGATATGCAAACGTCCTTCTCTAGCTTGCGCAAGTGCTTCTTCCAGCACCTCATAAGAAAGTCCTTCGACTTTGATATCCATCTGGCAACCACATATTCCCTCTTCTGTTCCTGTAACCTTAAAGTCCATATCACCGAGATGATCCTCGTCGCCCAGAATATCAGACAAGATAACATAATCATCACCTTCACTGATCATCCCCATTGCTATACCGGACACAGGTCTTTTGATTTGAATTCCCGCATCTTCAAGTGCCAGTGTACCGGCACAGACAGTCGCCATAGAAGAAGAACCATTGGACTCGAGGATATCGGAAACAATTCTTATCGTATGAGCTCTATTTTCAGGTAGAACCTGCTTCAAGGAACGTCCTGCAAGATGCGCATGTCCTTGTTCACGCCTTGACGGTCCGCGATTGGGTTTTACTTCACCGACAGATAAAGCCGGGAAATTATAATGCAGGATAAAATTCTCATCATAGCGCTCCAGGGCTTTATCAATAAGTTGTTGATCTTGCTTAGTTCCGAGTGTCAAGGAAGTTAATGATTGCGTCTCACCACGTGTAAAGATTGCTGAGCCGTGAGCTGAAGGCAGATAATCCACCTCACACCAGATATCCCGGATATCCGTCGGTGTCCGTCCATCGAGCCTTTGTTTTTCATCGAGAATCATTGTACGGATTGTGTGCTTCATAAGGCTGCCGAAAGTATCGGAAATATAATCTTTATGCTCTTCGTATGCCTCTTCACCGAATTTTTCGATATAGGCATTTGCGCAAGCTTCTTTTACACCATCAAATGCATATTTCCGCTCAAATTTTTCCGTTGGGCGATGTGCTATAGCCTTGATCTGGTCCTTGCAATAATTCTCGACAAATTCATCGATCTCGGGGAAGCTCTCTTTTTCAGGCACTTCACGTGTCTCTAGAGCAACACCACCGACCTTCTGTGCAAGCTCGAGTTGCGCGGCACATTGTGTCTTAATAGCATCATGGCCGACTTGAATAGCTTCGATAAGTTCGCGTTCAGAGCACTCTTTGGCCTCCCCTTCTACCATCGTAACATTATCATTACTTGCAGCGACAATAATGTCGAGCTTGGCCGACTCGAGCTCTGTTTTCTGTGGATTAACCTTGTACTCGCCATCTATCTTGGCGACCCGAACCTCGGATATCGGCCCTGCAAATGGTATATCGGATACCGTTATCGCTGCTGATGCCGCTAGCGCTGCAAATGCATCCGGCAATGTCTCTTCCTCTCCGGATATCAGATTTATCTGAACTTGTGTATCATTCATGTAATTCTCCGGAAATAAAGGACGAATCGCTCTATCGACCAGACGACTAGTGATTATCTCATATTCCGATAATCGCGCTTCTCTCTTGAAGAAATTGCCGGGGATTCTACCCGCTGCTGCAAATTTCTCTTGATAATCTACCAATAAGGGGAAAAAAGGCATATCGCTCGGCTCCCTTTTACTGACAACTGAAGCAAATAACATTGTGTCGCCACATCGGACAACGACTGCGCCATCCGCTTGTGTAGCTAGTTTTCCGGTCTCTATAGTGACCTCCCGTCCATCAGGTAAATTGAAAGACTGGGTAATTGGATTTTTAACACCCATAATTTAAAATGTTTAAGTGAAAGAATTACCCTATCGCTTTTGATAAGAACGGAAATATACTTCTGAGGATAAGAGGATAAATGATTATACAGCGTGTATTGAAAGCTCATGCAGCATTTACGCCTCCTGTAATTCTATAAATAATATGTCTGTAGGAATCTCAATGGCATACTCAGCCTCTGATCCCATTTATTTTCTGATCTCTAGATCTTCTATAAGACTACGGTACTTAGTGATATCTTTTCTCGATAGGTACCTCAATAATCTCCGTCGCTTTCCGACGAGCTCAAGCAAGGTCTTTCTTGCTGATGTATCTTTTTCATTCTCGAGAAGATGCTCGGACAAGCATTTTATACGGTATGTAAATAATGCAATCTGCCCTTCTGTGCTGCCGGTGTTTTTCTCTGATCCACCGTACTTCTTGAAAAATTCGCTTTTCTTCTCTTTTGTTAAATATGTAGCCATTTATAATGTTTTAAATTTACCAATAGTAATCGCCTGGATTAGTTTTAGCGCTGCAAAGGTACACTTTTTCTCTATTCTGGCAAAATATAAGTTAATATTCCCTTTTCGCAGGATGTATTAGCTTACGCAAATGACTTTTTAACTAAAACCTCACAACTGAAAACTAAAAACTCTTAGAATCGCTATTTTGCTGCTTTGTAACTCGTAATACGACCTCTCTGAGGTCGATCTTCTTGTAAACTTAAGTGCTAACCTAATCTGACCTCTCCGAGGTCTATAATCTGACGAGGTCAGGAATCATTTCTGATTGTAGTGGTTGATTATATCGGTTCGCACGGTGGTTCCTGAGCGGCGTCGAAGGGCTGTGCGAACCTACGTGTTGCTCTCGTTTTTATCGCTTGTTGATAGGCTTGAATGCTGTGGATGGCTTGTGGCTCTTTTTTCTTTCTGTTCTTTTTTGCACCTGCCCGGTGAAATTGCGAAGCAATGCGCAAAGCGCATATTTCACCGGGTAAACCCAAAAAAGTATCCAAAAAACGCTAGGCTGATGCTCTTCTTAACGGCAAAAATCTGGCAAAAAATCCTAAAGCCTTATAAACTCGCTTCTGATTCTGCCCTTGTTTATCACCGGTCCATCAGATCTCTAGTGTACGTTTTTTCTCCTGTGTCTTACATTGCTCAAACATATAAGGCTTCTTCACGGATTTTCCTGGATTTTTACCTAAAGAGCATAATGCCATTCACTCCGGTTTTTCAAACCGGAATATATTTCGCTTGTTCTTGAACTCATGATGTAATACAAAGCGCTGGTTGATGCTTTTAATCGCTTGCTGGCATTATTTTTCAACGATTACCTGGAAATTATTTTCAATGATAGTACAATCCTGCTAGTGGTAAATGGCTACCCTGACTTATGCCTTACGCCTTCCGCCTGCGACAAAGTCGCTACGCCTGCGGCGAAGCCGCCTCAGGGAAAGGCGGGGGATAGGGTGCCGAGAGAAAACCCTTCAAGGGTTCCGAACCCTTGTAGGGTTGTGCGTATGACCGATTACCGATCACCCGTTACCGATTACCCGTCACCCGTTACCGGTTACCCGTCACCCGTTACCGGCGTAGCCGCTTCAGGGAAAGGCAGTGGATGACAATCCTAAACCCCACCCCCTATTAATTCCCACATACCAGTGAGAGGCTTTTAAAATTTCCTACATTTGACCATACAGATAATACGTAGTATTATTTGTACATTAGCGAGAGAAAAAGATGGAGAATTTTCACAAATATGCAGCAATCTTATAAAACAATTACAGAATCTGATATTGACACATTCATCGGTTTACTTGAGCCGTCGAGAGTGTTTGCAGATGATGAGAAACTTTCAGAATACAGCCACGACGAGACAGAAGACCTCAAGTATCTTCCGGCGGTCGTCTTATTGCCGGAAACGAGTGAAGAGGTGGCTGAAATTGCGCGTTACTGCAATGAAAATGCCATTCCACTGACGACGAGAGGTGCAGGAACGGGGTTATCCGGTGGCGCATTGCCGATATTCGGCGGTGTAATCCTTTCTATGGAAAGGATGAACAAGATTCTTGAGATTGACGAAAAAAATCATCAGGTGACCACGGAGCCGGGAGTCATCACTCAGGTATTGCAAGAAGCGGTCGAAGAACGCAGCTTGTTTTATCCGGTTGATCCGGCAAGTCGCGGTTCTTGTTTTATCGGGGGAAATATCGCTGAGAATTCCGGTGGTCCACGGGCTGCCAAGTATGGTGTGGTGAAAGACTATGTGCTGAATCTCGAGGTGATTCTTCCATCGGGTAAGATCATGTGGACCGGCGCCAATGTCCTGAAAAATGCCACGGGTTATAATTTGACGCAAGTCATCGTCGGTAGTGAAGGGACACTCGGCATCGTCACGAAGATCGTTTTAAAACTCATCCCAAAGCCGACACAACAAGTCCTCATGCTTGCTCCATTCACAAGCGCTGAAGAAGCCTGCAAAACGGTCGCGGAAATTTTCCATCTAGGCATCACGCCATCGGCTCTGGAGTTTATGGAACGCGATGCGCTTGATCTCGCTGTAGAGTTTAATGGCTCGAGTGATTCTGTAGCCATTGAGGATGATGTGGCAGCGCATCTACTTATTGAGGTCGATGGCAATGAACATCACGACCTTATGGGCGAGGTGGAAAAGATTTATGAACTGCTGGAAAGCAAAGGCTGTGAAAATATCCTATTCGCTGATACGGATGCGCAGAAAGATACGCTGTGGAAACTGCGCCGTACGGTGAGCGAAGCGGTGAAAAACACCTCCGTTTACAAGGAAGAGGACACCTGTGTGCCGCGATTTGAATTGCCCAGCGTTCTGAACAAAGTAAAATCGCTGGGGAAGGAATATGGCTTCCGATCGATATGCTACGGGCATGCCGGCGATGGGAACTTGCACATCAATATTCTCAAGGACGACATGAGCGATGAGCAGTGGAACAGCACCTTGAATGAGGCAATTACGCAACTATTTGAGCATGTTGATTCCTTGAATGGAATTCTATCCGGTGAACACGGGATCGGACTCGTGCAGAAAAAGTATATGCCCATCTTTTTTGACGAAAGTCAACTTCAGCTGATGGAAGGCATTAAAAAGCTCTTTGATCCTAAGAACATCCTGAATCCGGGTAAAATTTTCCCTCAATCGTAAAATTGATCATTCTATGCAGAAGGGAAACAGGCTCAGAATTCATCCGCAGAATATCGTGGACAATTATCACTTGATTAAAACACATTTTCATGCGGAATACCCGCTCTATGCCGTCGTAAAAAGCAATGCTTACGGACACGGATTATTCCCGGTTGTGGAGGATCTATACGATGTCGGTCAGCGACACTTTGCCGTATTCCATGCCGGCAAAGCTCTGCTTCTACGGAAAAAATTCAAGGACATCGAAATTCTTATTATCGGTGATATTCCGCTGCAATATGTATCAGAAATTCAGTCTCAAGCCTTACAGATAGGCATTTTCAGCTTCTGCAAATGGGAAGCACTACTACACAATAAGCTTTCTGGAGCGCACTTACATATTATGCTGGAAACGGGCTTGAATCGCATGGGAATTCCCAATATTTACGGGGACAAGTTTCGAGAATTAGTGGCAGCCTCACAGAATGTCGGATGTCAATTGAGCTTTTACTCACACATTTCGGCTGCACCGGAAGGAGCAGACAAGAAACGCGTAGAAAAGCAGTACGAGATATTTGATGAGCAGGTTAATTATCTGCAGCAGGCGGTAAAAGACATTGAATATCTCCATTTTTACAATAGTGCCAATCTGCCTTTCACTAATACGCATAAATACGGTGCCCGGATCGGTTTATTGCTATACGGCTATGCACCGATTGAAGACCAGTCACCTTTTCCATGGCTCGATGGGCTGAGGACGGCAATGGAATTACATTCTTCAATCATGCAGATAAAAAAGGTGGCCAAAGGAGAACACATTGGATATGGATTACACTATAAATGTCCTACTGACAGACGCATCGGCTACGTTCCGGTCGGTTATGCGGATGGTTTTTTCCGTTTATTGGGCAATCGCGGTTCCATTCTTACGGAACATGGCTTAAGTCCTGTTGTCGGTATTGTCAATATGAATCTCATTGCAATCGATCTCACGGAGCTCGAGCGCGTACAAGAAGGCGATGATGTCATCATCCTCGGCTCCAATTCTGCCGGTTCCCTTTCCGCCGATAATCTTGCAGATTCAGCAGGAACGATTGCTTATGAAGTACTGACGGCATTGGGGAATCAGGTGACTTGCGACTAGAGGACGGCTACGTTTCAGTGCTGAGTTAAATTTGTGATAAGTGAGAAGATTTGGCGTAGAAGGATTGAAAATGCCTTTTTCAAGCCTAAATCTGCAGTTATTCTATACTAATAGCCATAATATGCGAGCTCTAGATGCTTATTGCCTGCTTTGAGTATAAATATTTGCCTCAATTGTACAATGCAGTATTTCTCACACTAGTACTTTCAGAACAATTTCCCCAAGATTATATTTAACAATTATTATGGCAGAAGAGAAAAAGACTACAGACGTAAACACCTTAGGGGAATTTGGCTTGATTGAACATCTTATGGATGGATTCTCGACTAGCAATTCATCGACTTTACTCGGTGTCGGTGACGATGCTGCGCTTATCGATATCGGCGATGGGAAAGCAATGGCTATCAGCACGGACAGCTTGATTGAGGGAATACATTTTGACATTATGTACACTCCGCTCATGCACCTTGGTTATAAAGCAGTCGTAGTCAATTTATCTGATATAGCTGCAATGAATGTACGACCGAGTCAGATCACCGTATCGATAGCTCTGTCGAGCAAATATTCTGTAGAGGCTCTGGATGAACTATACAAGGGCATAAGACTTGCTTGCGACACATATCAGGTCGATCTCATAGGCGGCGACACCACTTCCTCCCCCAAGGGATTATTCATAAACATTTCAGCCATTGGCATCGGTAAAATAGAGAACATTACCAAGCGAAGCACTGCCAAGGAAGGTGATATTGTCTGCGTCACGGGTGACCTCGGTGCAGCTTATCTCGGCCTTCAGCTACTTGAGCGGGAGAAACAGGTTTTCCTTGAAGATCCCGGTATGCAGCCGGAGCTACAAGAGCACGCATACCTTATTGAGCGACAACTTAAGCCGGAAGCACGGGTTGAGATGCGAAAAATATTTGCGGAAGCTAATTTCATTCCCACGTCTATGATCGATATATCCGATGGGCTGGCATCTGACATTATGCACATCTGCAAGCAATCCGATGTCGGTGTCTTAATAGAAGAAGCCAAGGTTCCCATTAGGCAAGAAACAGAAATACTTGCAATTGACTTCGGGATGGATCCGATTACCATTGCCTTATCGGGAGGAGAAGATTATGAACTCTTATTCACTGCCTCAGAAGACGATCTGGAAATCATTCAGCACCTACCCGACACCTCCATTATCGGTGACATCATGGGTAAAGAACAAGGCGCCAATCTCCTGAGCTCGGGCGGCAATATCCACCCATTAAAAGCTCAGGGATGGAAGCACTTTTAAGCATTGATAATGCATCGATTGCCAGGATAATCGCAGTTTAATTTATGATAAAATGACCGCGGTATTCCGCACCGAATCTATCTTGTACCACAATGTAATAATTGCCCGGCTGAAAATCCATATCGAGCTTCATCGATGGCTTATTACTTTGCATAATCAACTCACCGGAGCTATTGTAAACCTTCATCGATATAGCATCCTTTACAGGAAGAATATTGATGGGAAGACCCTGTTGCTGTGGATTGGGGTAAAGGGTAAGTTTTTTTACTTTATCATAAGCAACCGGGACAGTAGAAACCGATGTTGAATCCGGATTCTCAAGCAAGAAGTCATCGTAGATAACAAGGCCTAAATTACTGTCATCATTCCGGTGGTAAATCATATCTTCAATCGCCGCTGAATCCGTAGCGTTCCAATAATTTTCTCGGGCGTAAATGGTGTCGTCATTGGTATTATAGAGGGCATAGATTACGCCGTTATTCCCGTTCTCAATAAAGGAGTTCTGTGTCGTAGGATAAGGTAAATCCTCCTTATCCGGTTCACTTAAATAAGCAATCGGCGCGACATATTCCTCGGCATCAGATGCCTGAATCGTCAGCCCCCACAGATTGCCCTCAATCGTATTTCCGCCGATATATGCCACGAGTGATTCATCGCCATAGAGGTTAATTCCACTTCCGCCGAGCATAGGCTTGTTCTGAATATTATTTCCCTTAATGATATTATCTTGAATGGAGGCCGTGATATTGCTTCCTATCAAGGTAATTCCATAGCGGTTGTTTTCAATCGTATTCTTTTTCAAGATCACCTTCGTAGCTTTCTGCGTGAAATTCAGTACGCCGATTCCTCCTGCTTTAATCTGTTCACCGATAATTGTACAACCGATAATCGTAATTGAATCACCTTCGGCAGTGTCCCCAAAATTGAGTTGTGGGGTGTTTTTATTGGAGGTATTATTTCTGAGGAACTTGCTGTTTTTTACGAGTATTCCTATACCGGCATTTACTCCTGAGCTTATCGCAGCACTTGAAGTTTCCACAAATGTAGAATTGCTAATCTCTCCTCTTGATCGAAAGAGAGAAACTGCCGCCCCTACTCCATTCTCAAGGTGAAGTGTCTGTTTAAATGTTACGCTGTCCATCTGAAAATCTGAATCGATATAGCTTATTCCGCCGCCTTTCAGAAAGTGCACACCTTGCATGCTGACCGTTGAAGAATCAACTCTCCACCGTGGAAATGTATCGCTCTCAAGTCCGCTTATTTGTACATTATCAATTACGAGGTGTGCGTTGCTTGTCTCAAGCTGTGCTGTATCGCCGAGAAGTAGGTTTAAGTTCTCTATAAGGAGTGTATCTTGTCTTGCGACAAATATGTCGGTGCTTATCTCATAAAATTCCTCTCCATTATCCAGATAATTATTAATTGCCGTAGGATAATGCGCTACGAGAGAATCCATATTCCAATGTACTCCGGTTCCTGGAGTGCTTATCTGAGCAGTAGTGGTAAAGCTCAAGGAAAGTAAACAAATTGTGACGAGTAAGAAGTTCTTCATTTTCTTTTTTTTATCATGAATTAATATCAAGTTGGGCAAATGTATTAAAAGATTTCTTAATCTGATCGTTTTCTTTGCGTCCCTTTTTTGTCATATTCTATATTGGAGCAGTGAAGGTGCTTCACCGGTCATCAAAGCTTAAAAAGCCCCGAACAGTATTGTCCGGGACTCCACGTAAACCGAATTTAATGCTATTTTATGGCATGCAATGTATCTGCACCGTTTCAGTTGTTTCAGTGCCTTCGTGATCTCCGATCCCTGTGACAGATACGAGTACTTCAGAATGAGTTGTAACATCATTCACCCAGAACGTATCGACTTCTAGTGTTTTGTGATGCGCGTGGTCATGGAAGTGAAAGAGTTCCTCTTCTGTCTCAGCATTACTTAGCTTTATCATATATCCATGGAGGTCTGCCTTAGCTTCTATCGTCGCTTTGATAAAAACTGTATCGCCATGATTGAACATATCTCCTTCTTCCGGAGATTGAATTACCACGGTAGGCACATTCCTATTTAGTTTATCTGCGTTCTCTTTTTTACAAGCACTCATGCCCAGACCGAGGCATAAGCACAGGATGATTAATTGAACTTTCATAAAATGTATTTAACAGGTTTAAAAATAATTTACTGGCTTTTTATCCGTAATCTAATGCAGGATATAGAAAAATTGCAGGGAAAGGGTTTTCCCCGGATTCACATATCCATCACTCAAGTTACTGTAAATCGCCTCTTTAAATTGTAGCCTCCATATCGTATATTCCGTGTACAAATTAATGCCTAGCAATGCATCTACTTGTGAGCCACCGCTCATCGCATTGACAATATCTGCTTCTGCATTGACAAGATCTTGTGCTTTATGTGTAATGCTTGCTCCGACTTGGGGTACGAGTCTTATGCTCTTCATAAAAATGCTATAGAAACCGGTAATCGTCCCTGTAAACTGAGGGCCGAAGCGGTAGTTCTGTGCTTTACTCGTAGAATAGAACATTGCTGAGGCATCGGCAAACAAGCCAAAATTCCCATTGAGGAGGGAATAGCTTGCATTGAGCCACAAGCCCACAGCGCCTTTTCCCGGCTGGAGATTGGGTGCCCATTGTCCATTATCGAGGTAAATATCTGTCCTGCCGAAAGGCAATTGTACACCTCCACCGACAAGAAGCATATTTGAAAAATCAGGATTCTCAATAGAGCTTCCTTCGTATAGCTTATAGTAAACAGCGATTAATGGATCGCCTATTCCTTGTGCTATCGTTTCCCTCTTTTCTTCGTCCATCAAGTTATAATGATACGGCAAGGAAAGATTTACAAAAAGTCTTGAATTGAAAGCGTATCGCCCGGACAACTCTACTGTGTGAAAATAATCAGAAGAAAAACGTTGCACGTCATCGTCAAATAACATTGGGTGCCTCGTTCTCGATTGTGCGTATATATATCTTATTCCTACGAGATTTAAGCTTGTCTCCGGAACGTATCCGAGTCCCATAAATCCAGCTGAACATCCACAAATTGCACAAGCTTTCAGTGTATTGCTCATAAGGAAGATCAGAAAAAACGCAATTATGCCGGCTATGTTTTTGTGGTAACGGCGTAGATTTAATTTCATAGCTAGGTTAATTTAAGGATTTGAGAATTCAAAAGTCAATTTCAGCTTTCAGAACTATGCGGCGGTCCACTTCTATAGAATATTATCTGTTGCACTTCACACTTAAACTTAGGAACTATTTCCATTCATTTCTGACGAGAAGCTCAATCCTTGCACAGAAAGTTGATGAAAATAAGGATCACATACGACACCTAAACTGTGCAAGAATATTGAGTTCATCTCAGCCGGCATTCTTGATATAAAGCTTTGCTTTATATCAAGATTGCTTTGAACTATTCTTCGACTGTAATCGATCCAAGCATCGTAGGATGAATGGAGCAGTAATAGTTAAAGCTTTTATCGGGAGTCATTTCCCATTTTTCACCGACTTGGATCATTCCGGAAGTCCAAGACTTGGAAGGAAAATCCGTCACATTGTGTTGGACGAGGCCCTTGTTTATCCACACCACTATATCCCCTTTATGGATAGTGAGGTGTGCGGGTTTAAATTTCATTGCTTCTATAATTACAGTATGTGTTTTAACAGCGGGCTTTACTGTTTCAGCAGTTTGTTTTATTTCATCGTGATTTACCGTCATTAATATTCCCAATATTACAAAGAATAGTGGAGCTGCAAATGACCATAAGTTATTTTTCATTGTATTATGTGTTTTATTATTCCGAAAATAGGAGCACTGCGATAAAGCAGTGCTCCGGTAACATCACATTAGGGGTACTATATTTCTTTCCCGTTCTGTGAAATCAGGACTCACAATTCCTCTCATCAAAAACAACGTACGGCAATGCTTGTAATTTATTCCTTATGAAAATTACCTTATAGCATTAAAGTATATATCGTTCATAAGCTTGGAAATATCCATGCTTATGGATCCATATACAAGCATTGTATATCATCATAATTGATGAGCATTCTTGAATTGCCCTTCACGTATATAGAGTAAAAGTGTTCGGAAAAGGTTACAAAGAATATGAAGTTTCTAAAGAGTAAGTTACAGGCAAAGGAATCTCGTAAATTTTATGGTTTGTTTCGTTCTATGCTTTATTGCTGAAAGGAAAAATTCTGTATTTAAATAAAGGCAACGCGAGAAAGTGGTGGATTGTCCGTCCTTCATTTGCGGAAGCTAATTCAGAAGGTATTGAAAATTAAATGTCCATAGTCAATCGGGGATAAATCATCGCTTAAAGATCTCCAAGCACATAAAAATCATTCATTCTACAGGGAAATTGCTTGAAAGGCATAAAAAGGAAGGAGCGAAAGCCGTATCAGCCTTGCTCCTTTCTTCTATTAATTTCATCGCGTATATCGGCAGCCTTCTCATAATTTTCATTCATGAGTACCTTATCGAGTAATTCTTCAAGTTCTTTTATAGACATATCTTTAAAAGACTTAGATTTCTTTTCAAATCTCTTCTTGGGGTTGCTGCGCCTTGTCCTTGTCGGCTTATTCATCTCTTCTTCAAAGACGACACCGGCTTTTTCTAGAATAAACTCGTAGGTAAAAATCGGGCAATGAAAACGTACGGCCAGGGCTATTGCGTCGGAAGTTCTGGAATCAATTTCTACTTCTTTTCCATTGAATTCACAGATAAGTTGTGCATAAAAGATCCCCTCAAGCAGATTATTAATAATGATTTCCTTCAATTTAATATGAAAAGTATCGAGGGTATTTTTAAATAAATCATGGGTCAGAGGGCGCGTCGGAGCCATGTGTTCCATAGCTATAGCAATAGCCTGGGCTTCGGCTCCACCTATAACAATGGGAAGCCTCCTCCGCCCATCTTCTTCACCGAGCACAACAGCGTAGTTCTGATTCTGGGTTACAGAATGCGACAGAGCAACGATATTCAATCTTATTTTGGCTTGCATATAAATTGTTTTCTACACTACGGTAGCCTTAAACTTAACAAATCATTCCGGACTTTCTTAATTATTGCCCGCATTATAATTTTTTAAGGCCTCAGTAAGTCGTGGTACGACATCAAATAAATCTGCGACAACGCCATAGTCGGCCGACTTAAAGAATGGTGCTTCCGGATCTTTATTTATCACAACAATATACTTAGAATTATTGACGCCGGCAAGATGTTGAATAGCACCGCTGATACCTATTGCGATATAGAGATTGGGGCGTATTGCGAGACCTGTCTGTCCTACGTGTTCGTGATGAGGTCTCCAGCCTGAATCTGCTACCGGCCTACTACATGCTGTTGCTGCATGCAAGACATCGGCGAGTTCTTCAATAATCCCCCAATTATCTGCGCTGCCCATACCGCGTCCTGCCGAGACAACGATATCTGCTTCACTTAATGGTATCTCTCCCTTCAATGTATCGTGAGAAATCACTGTTGTGCGTGCTGCCGGCAAGTCGAGCTCTATGTCTTCCACTTCTGCTGTTCCGTCACCTTTTTCGGCCTGAATACTATTTCCCATCAGTGAAACAACTTTATTGTCCGTTGAAATAGCACAATCAGCAAATGCTTTTCCGGAGAATACCGGCTTGGACACCGTAAAGCCATTTTCAACACTAGGCAATTGATTTACTCCGCTTACCGACCCCGCATTAAGTCGTACTGCTAGCCGGCCGATTAATGCTTTTCCATTGGCGGTATGTCCGAGGATGACCGTGTTGCATCCAAGTTTTTCAGCAGCTTGGGCGATAGCTTCCTTCATTACCTGGGAGTCAAATTTCTCTACTCCATCAACACGGTGCACTTTATCGATTCCATAAGCTCCCAGGGTATCGGCTCCTTCTACATCGCCGAAGCATATTGCATGACACTCGCCACCGACCAAATCGGCTGTTTTTCTTGCATAAGTTGCAAGCTCTGCGCTATTGTTTTTTAATTTTCCGTCTTCCTTTTCAATATATACAAGTACTGACATATTTATAATTTGATATTTTTATTTATTAGAATAATGAATCTGCCATTTATGTCGATTAAATGACTTTGGCTTCCTCGTGGAGGAGTTTAACTAGTGTTTCCATGTCATCAGCTTCGATATAGGTGCAATCGCCTTTTTCTTCAGGTAGTGAGAACTGCTTAACCTTCACAGGAGAGTCCTCCGCTGATAATTCAAGGACTTCGAGTGGCTTACGCTTTGCCATCATAATCCCACGCATATTGGGAATACGTTGCTCGGCAAGTCCTTTGGCAGCAGAAATAACAAATGGAAACTGTACTTCTACGAGTTCCGTTCCACCTTCAATGTCCCGAGTGACCTTGGCAGTATCGCCATCTACTTCCATAGCGGATGCATACGAGAGAAAAGGTAAGTCGAGGTGTTCAGCAAGCATGCCACCGACTTCAGATCCATTATAGTCTATTGTTTCTTTGCCGAGAAATATTGCATCATAGTTTTCAGATTGTGCATGTTCAGCGATTAATTGCGCTGTAAGGGCAGCAGATTCAGGTTCCGCATCTATCCGTATAGCTTTATCAGCTCCGATAGCCAGTGCTTTCCTGATAATCTGATCATTGCTTGCAGGCCCTACGTTCAAGGCTACAACTTCTCCTCCGGCTGCTTCTTTTAATTCAAGTGCTCTTACAAGTGCATACCATTCATCATAAGGATTCATGATAAAGGATACACCATCGGTATTAAACTCCGTATTATTCTCAGTAAAACTTATCTTGGCGGTCGTTTCCGGTGTTTTACTTATACATACTAGTAATTTCATAGTTAAATTTATCTGTTAATTGTACTATCTATTCCATCAATGAGCCGACCTATTGTTATATAAAAGTTCATTGTCATTTGCCTTGAGCTTTTTTCTCCTGTGATTTATGCTAGCTATCTAGGATATTTACCATAAATCTCGCCTAATCCTATTGGATTTAATCAGCTGATTGCGTGAACTCGACAGTATCGCTTAAATTTTATATATTTACTGATCTTCTCATTAGAATATCGTTTTTTGCTTCCCAAAGATAAAAATATTCACTTCCAAGAATAATATTTTATCCCATTCTACTTATTTTCTATCCTTGTTCACTACTTAAACGAGAAAGTGGGCATTGAGTTCATAGTGCCGGGAAATGGTCGTAAATCTAAAAGGGTATAGGAAAATTCTGAGCCTCAACTATCCAAAATGTGCTCGTTAAAGGAAGATGCGGCATAAGGTGAAGCTGCAGCCGTATTTGCGAAAGCGAACAAGTCAAAAACGTCGAGATACTCAAGCACTTCAAGGATGAGCATCTACAAGGAAAATCACAACAACAAGGGGATTTTATGCTTATTTTAATCCTCTATATACGGCAAATTCTTCCCTATAAAGGGAGAAAAGGCGGAAAGATCCAGTTCGCCTTCATAAACTCTCTGTGCCGGTCCTTTCAGCCAGATATTTTTATAGCTTCCATCATCACAAGCTTGAAATGAGACCTGAAGTGGACATATCCTCGAATGAAATTCATAATTAAAATTCCCCGCGGCTTCCTTCTCGTGGAGATGGGCTGCAACCGCCGCAGCAACAATCCCTGTCCCACAAGTCAGCGTTTCTTTCTCCACTCCGCGTTCATAGGTCCTTATATTGTAGTTGTTGTCGGACAAGTGCTCAACAAAATTAATATTGGCGCCGGCGGGCTGCAATTGTTCATCGTATCGCAGTTTCCGGCCTTCAATATCGACTTCCAGGTCCTTCAATGCAGAATTGACAAATTTCACCAAATGCACCGTGCCTGAATTCATAAAATAGCCGCCACAGATCTCATTCACCTCATTAATATCCTTAATTTCCAAGGATAAAATACTACTATTATGCAGCGTCCCCTTATGGAGCCCATCCGGTCCTTCAAATTCCATTTCATCGGAAACATAGCCTTGCGTTGCCGCAAATAACATCGCGCATCGAGAGCCATTTCCACAGAGCATTCCACCCGTCCCATCCGGATTATAAAACTCCATCTTAAAATCTGCTTTATCAGATTCCGAGACGAGTATTAATCCGTCGGAGCCTATACCGAGCCTTCGATGGCAGAGCAATTTAATCAGCTCTGTGCTTAACTCATTTTCCTGCTTGAAACCATCGAGTAAAACAAAGTCATTGCCGGCTCCATGGTATTTATAAAACTTCATATAAATCGTTTATACGGCTTTTAAAGTGCAAAATTATGCCCATTTCTCAGAAAAACTATAAAATTCTAGAGAAATATTCCGTTATTAGTAGTATCAAGTCGAGTACTTGTTATATTAACGATATTATCTAGAATTGCCGTACATGAACATAGTCAAGAATGTAGTAATTTCTCTTGTCGTAGTGATTACGGCAATCTGGATCTACGATAATGTTTATCGTGAATCTCCTGTTGACAATACAAGGTTCAAGCAGCATAGCACCGAGCCACATATAGAATATGTAGGCAACCGTCAGTTTATAAAGGCAGGAAATGCCGACTTGACTCATGCTGCTTCTCAGGCTCTCCCTGCAGTTGTATATGTCCGCTCTATTACTGATGTTTCTTATGATGGGTGGCGCACTTCCTATGCTTCTTCAAGTGGCTCCGGAGTAATAATTTCTCCTGATGGCTATATTGTAACCAATAAGCACCTCATTGAAAATGGTAGCGATATTGAGGTTGTACTCCACGACAAGAGAAAGTTTTATGCGGAGCTTGTAGGGACCGATGAAGAAACCGATCTCGCCCTCTTAAAAATCGAGGCGAGCGATTTACCTATCCTTGAATTTGCCAATAGTGATGAAATCCAAGTCGGTCAATGGGTCATTGCTGTAGGGAATCCCTTCAAATTACATTCCACGGTTACAGCCGGTATCGTGAGCGCTATTGCCCGCGATCTACCCCAATCCGGCGCATTGCATAATCACACGGCATATATTCAGACGGATGCGGTTGTCAATAAGGGAAATAGTGGTGGCGCTTTGGTGAATGCAGCAGGAAAACTTATCGGAATTAATTCAGCTATTCTTACGCATTCCGGGCAATATGAAGGCTATAGCTTTGCCCTACCGTCCAATACTGTCCTCAAGATTGTTGAAGATTTACAGAAATATGGAATTGTGCACCGTGGTGAACTAGGGATTGAAGGAATTACCGTTAATGCGGAATTAGCTTACGCAAAAAACCTTTCTACCGTCCGCGGAATTTATGTCGATAACACCTTAGCCCATGGCGCTGCTGATGTTGCAGGCATTAAATCAGGAGATATCATCCTCAAGTTCAATGATTCAGCAGTAAATACAATTGCTCAACTAAATCAAGCTTTATCAATGCACCGACCGGGCGACACCGTCATCATTAAAATCTTCCGGAATCAATCATATCACAAGCTTAAAGTTATTCTAAAAAATCACTTGAATACGACGACAATAGAGTCTATTCCTCCTTCATCGACATTTTCAGATATCGGTATTAAGGTACGCAATCTCAATTCCGGAGAAAAGCAGAAAGTAAAGGCAGGCATCAAGGTAATCAGCATAAGAGAAGGTAGTAAAATAGCTCGGACTAAGATGGATCCCGGATTTATCATCACCAAGGTGAATGATAGAGACATTTCTGATATTTCGTCTTTAAAAGAAGCATTGGCAGATTTACAAGGGCGGATAATTATAGAAGGGAAATACGAGGATTATGAAGGTGCTTTCTGGTACGTGTTTTACAAATAAGTAAATTAAAGACTATCGCAGCTTGTTCTTCTCATAGCATTCTTTGCTTAATATCGAGCTATCGCTTGTGGGATCAATAGAGGCTTTCATTGACTTTTAAACCGTACTTTATCACTTTAATCCCACATAAGTGCATGAACCCGGCATCTCCCCTCTACAGATTCAATAATATTTATTTATTTCCGCTGTGCCTTATCATAAAATTTATTACATTACAGAAAGTTGATTGAACCTATCAAATTAAATAATAAAATAAAACACACTTCTCATGGCAAGAAAAATGAAACCCGAAAGCTTGATGATGTCTTATGGCTATAAGCCTGAATTATCGGAAGGAGCGATTAAAAGTCCCATTTTCCAGACATCGACATTTGTATTTGATAGAGCTGAGGATGGCAGGGCATTCTTTGAACTAGCCTATGGCATACGATCTCCCAAGAAAGATGAAGAAAGTGGGCTTATCTACAGTCGGCTGAATAATCCCAATCTCGAGATCCTCGAAGATCGGCTGGCATTATGGGACGGAGCTGAAGATTGTGCAGCATTTGAAAGTGGTATGGCAGCTATTTCTACAGTCCTCTTTGAATTCTTAAAGCCGGGGGATCTTCTCTTAACAAGTGGTCCGGTTTATGGCGGCACCAATCACTTTATGAAACACGTACTCACAAGTTTTGGCATTCGTGTTGCCGAGTTTCATGTAGGCCAGAGCAAAGAAGAAATCATCCGGATTGTCGAGGATAGTGGATACGCCAATAACTTAGCAATGATATACATCGAAACGCCCGCCAATCCAACCAATGATCTCATAGATATCCGCGCTAGTAAAGACATTGCCGATCATTTTTCAGACCAAGGCAAGGAAGTTTACCTCGCTGTTGACAATACGTATATGGGCCCCTTATGGCAGCATCCTCTCGAGCATGGAGCTGATCTTGTCCTCTATTCGGCAACGAAATATATCGGTGGCCATAGCGATGTCATAGCCGGAGTATGCCTGGGAAGCAATGAATTGATGGCTCGTGTAAAAGGCTTGCGGACCTTCCTCGGAAATATGGCAGGCCCATATACCGGATGGCTGCTTATGCGTAGTCTTGAAACCTTGAAAATCCGAATGGATAAACAAGCTTCAAATGCAAAAGAGGTTGCGGAGTTCCTCAATAATCACCCGAAAGTAGAAAAGGTCTATTATCTGGGAAATTTAAGGGAAAAGGACGCAGAACAGTACAAGATTAAAGAAAAACAGTGCCTCAGCGATGGTGCTATGATTTCATTTGATATAAAAGGTGGACTAAAAGAAGCATATACTTTCCTCAATTCCCTTAAGCTTATCAGCCTTGCCGTCAGCCTGGGAAGCACTGAAAGTCTTGCACAACATCCGGCGACTATGACGCATATCGATGTCGATCCAACTTTACGCAAGAGACTTTCAATTACCGACAAAATGATACGTCTATCCGTAGGCGTTGAAAATTATGAAGATATCATTTATGATATCAACCGGGCATTGGATAAGGTAGGAAGCTAGATTTTTTTTTGCCCAAAATCAGCTTATGGCTGCCCTGACTTATGCCACATCGCCCTTGCGCCTCATCGTCCGCTCGCTAACTGTCTCTCATTTATTGATTTTGATTAAATTGTTTAAATGTTCGCACCGCCGTGTGGTCTGATTAAACAAAATAAAATATTTTTTATGATTGTGGAATTGAGGGGATTATGTTTTTTGGGGTATCGGTTCGCACGGCCGTGCGAACCTACGAGAGGTTAAATTTATCCTTATTTACGGAATCTTATACGACCTCGCTGAGGTCGGTATTCTTGTAAACGTATCTGGCTAACCTAATCTGACCTCTCCGAGGTCTGGAATTAGCTAGGGGTCAGGAGACAGTGGTCAGGGGGCAGGAATCAGGGATCAATTTCCTGACTCTGCCAAGGGCTAATGGCCAATCCTTCGGCTACGCTCAGGAACCTTAGCTAATGGCTGCCTTGACTTACGCCTTACGCCTTACGACTGCGACGAAGTCGCCACCAGTTACCAGTCTCAAGTCACCAATCACGAGAATTCGACTTTTCAACTCTTCAACTTTGCAACTTTGCAATAAGAGCACATAACAAAATCAGTTCACGCGGTCAGCCAAGAGCTAATGGCCAATGGCTAAGGGCTGAGCTTCGACTTTGCAACTTTACAAATCGCAACATATAAGGCAAATAGGTAACTCTTACCCTAAGCATGCAATGCTACGGAGGTCTATTCTGTGCATGACTTAAGCTTACCTTGTAGTAATAACCGTTGTTCTTACCGAATAATTCCTTAAATCAAATCAAAACACCGGCTAAGGCATGATTTCAGAGGAATCCATAAATTAAGAAAAATTGTGTAAGCTTATTATACGGGTGTGCTTCAATGCAGAACACAATCACTGGATAATAATACACCTTTGTTACCGTACATAAACCCTATGGGGTTAAGGAAGTCTTTACCGAAAGCTTCTATTCCCTACTATTCCCATGGAAAGAATTTTTATCTTTGCAACCATTAATAAGCGGAGGACATGAACAACGTTATTGCAATAGTAGGCCGTCCCAATGTCGGCAAGTCAACTTTCTTCAATAGAATGATAGGTAGGCGTAAGGCTATCATAGACGATTCCAGCGGTGTTACCAGAGATCGCATCTATGGGACAAGTGAGTGGAATGGCAAAGGCTTTACAATTATCGATACCGGCGGATTTGTAAAGAATACCGACGACATATTTGAGAAAGCAATAAAAGAACAGGTACATATCGCAATTGAAGAAGCTGATATTATCCTCTTTATGGTCGATGTTAAAACCGGAATCACCGACCTAGACAGCGAAATTGCACAGCTCCTACGGCCGGTTAAAAAGCCCGTTTTCATCGTTGTCAATAAGGTGGACAACTTTGATAGGATGTTGACCGCCAATGAATTCTGGGCTCTAGGATTTGACAACACTTTCTTCCTTTCCTCAATTTCCGGTTCCGGCACAGGGGAATTACTCGATGCAGTCAGTGAAAGTCTTGTGGACCGAGAAATAGAAGAGGTTGATATCCCTAAACTAGCTATTATAGGACAACCCAATGTCGGCAAATCTTCTCTTGTCAATGCCTTTACAGGTGAAGATAGAAACATCGTTACCGACATAGCAGGGACAACGCGAGACAGTATAAACACCGTCTATAAAAAATATGGCAAAGAGCTTCTCCTCGTCGATACAGCAGGCCTGAGAAAGAAAAGCAAAGTACATGACGATCTCGAGTTTTATTCCGTGATGCGCGCCGTCAATGCTATCGAGCGTGCTGACGTATGTCTCCTTCTCATCGATGCGACCGATGGCATTGAAGCGCAGGACCTCAGTATTATGAAGCTCATCCAGACAAGGAATAAAGGTATTGTGCTTCTCGTCAATAAATGGGATCTCATTGAGAAAAACACTCATACAACCAAGGAATATACAGACTACATCTATTCTCGAACAGCGCCATTTATCGATTTCCCCGTCGTATTTATCTCCGCTCTGAATAAACAACGCATCTCCAAGGCACTCGACGTAGCGCTCGAGGTTTATGAAAACAGACAATTAAAAATCCCTACTTCCAAGCTCAATAACCTGATGCTGAAGGAGATTGCCATGAAAAAACCGCCTGCTATTAAAGGCCGTCATGTCAAGATTAAATACGTAACACAGCTGAAAACGCATTATCCGGCATTTGTTTTTTTCTGTAATTACCCGCAGTACGTCAAAGCGGACTACAAGCAGTTTCTTGAAAATAAACTCAGACAGCATTTTAATTTTACCGGTGTTCCTATTAAAATATATATCAGACAAAAATAATATCTCGTGAAAATCACTCAATTACTTTCAGATCTTTACCTTATAAAGCCCGATGTTTTCCGGGACGATAGAGGGTATTTTATGGAGTCCTATAATGCGAGAAAATGGGATGAAGCCGGGCTTTCCATGGACTGGGTTCAGGACAATGAAGCAATGAGCACCTACGGTGTTCTCCGCGGCCTCCATTATCAGATAGGTGAATCTGCTCAAGCCAAGCTTGTCCGCGTTATCAGCGGGAGTGTGTACGATGTCGCAGTGGATATCAGGCCGTCCTCTCCCACTTATCTGCAATATGCCGGTGTTGAATTGAGTGCCGAGAATAAGAAGCAGCTGCTCATTCCCCGTGGATATGCACATGGATATCTCGTCCTGTCTGCTGAAGCAATATTTGCATACAAATGCGATAATTTTTATGCTCCTGATGCCGAGGCCGGAATATTATACAAGGATCCGACCCTGAAAATTCAATGGCCGCTTCCACAGGATGAGCTCATTCTATCATCCAAGGATAAAAAATGGCCCACGATTGATAATCACATTCCCCTTAATCTCCCTTAAATTATGCATAAAGTTCTCGTAAGTGGTGGTAATGGGCAGCTCGCCCTTTCTCTTCTAGCTGTCGCAAATGGTTTTCCGTCTCTGGAACTTCATTGCCTGTCCAAGCATAATCTCGATATCACGGATATTTCTCAAGTCCGTAATCGCGTACGCGAAATTCAACCCGCATACTTTATAAATGCTGCCGCTTATACCGCAGTTGATGATGCAGAAAACAATATTGAACTCGCTTATGCCATCAATGAGCAAGGCGTAAGCAATATTGCACAGATATGCGAGGAGAATGAAATCCCCCTCATCCACATCAGCTCTGATTATGTCTATCACAATGGGAAAAATAGACCGCTACGTGAATCCGACTCAACAGAACCAAAAGGAGTTTATGCACAATCCAAGCTCGCCGGAGAAAAATCACTTCAATCCATAAATTCGGCTTTTCTTATCTTACGTACTTCCTGGGTGTATAGCAGATATAGGAAAAACTTCGTTAAGACAATGAAAGGCCTCCTAGAGAAAATGGAAGAAGTCAAGGTTGTCAATGACCAGATCGGTTGTCCTTGCTGGGCAGAAGAACTGGCAGAAGTAATTCTGTCCATCCTACACAAGGATGTCGAGACAAAGGGTTATATCAAGAATAATTCAGGTATTTACAACTACACACAGCTCGGAACCGCAAGCTGGTACGATATAGTGGTGGCATTGAAGAGAATTATACACTCCGATACTATGGTACATGCTGTAGGAACCTCAGAATTTCCAAGGCCTGCGCGGAGACCGTCGTATAGTGTAATGAGTCTGGATAAATTCCGACAGACATTTGACCTAAGTCTCCTACACTGGACTGAGGCATTGAAAGACTGCGTACAAGATATGGATTAGGACCGGAATAGCTTGAGCAATCAAGAGGCATTGAAGAAGAAGGAAAAGAATTTGTAAATTGGAACGGTGAAATTCATGGTAAGGACAAATCAAGGTGGAATACAAGTGATGAGAACGCTATTCATCCTGCTATTTATCATACTGGCTTTCAACAGTTATGCTACGCATAATCGTGCCGGTGAAATCAGATTTGTACAGACTGGTCCACTTACGATAGAGGCGACAATCATCACCTATACCCGCGCAAGTTCTGTCGATGCAGACCGCGATAGCCTCCTGCTATTCTGGGGTGACGGAACATCAACCGTGCTCGTGAGAAGCAATGGAAATGGAAACGGTGTAATCATGCCCAATGATATTAAATACAATCTTTATACGGGCGTTCATACGTATCCGGGCCGAGGCACTTATACTTTATCGATGACCGACCCCAATCGAGTGGGTGGCATCCTGAACGTCGATCCGCCCAATAGTATCGAAATCCCCTTCCATCTTGAAACGACTTTTACCTTTCTCAATCCGCAATTTGCCGGATATAATAGCAGCGCTATCCTACTTCAACCACCCATCGACATCGGCTGCGTAGGACAACGGTTCATCCACATCCCCAATGCCTATGATCCCGACGGAGATAGCATCGCTTATGAAATGATCGTCCCTATGTCAGGGCCAGGCACACCGGTCCCTAACTACAGCTTCCCCAATCAGATTAAGCCTGGACCGGACAATATCATTTCTTTTAATGAAAAAACCGGAGAATTTATCTGGGACGCACCGCAAGTTGTCGGTGAATACAATATTGCATTCTACATTAAAGAGTATCGGAATGGGGAACTCATTACCAAGACAATACGCGACATGCAGATTCTTGTAGAAAACTGCAACAATCATCCACCGGAATTCCAGTTACCGAGGAGAATGTGTGTTATTGCCGGTGAAACAGTTGAAATTCCGATTACATTTACCGACCCGGACATTCCGACACAACAGATTAAAGTTGAAGCAAATGGTGGCCCTATTGTCCGAGGCGCTAGTATAGATATCGACGATGAGTACCACAATCAACCTGTTCATGCGACCTTTACCTGGCATACTAGCTGCAATGACATATCGGAACAATACTATAATCTCGTTATTAAGGCGGTCGATAATGGTATGTCTCCGGGCAATACAGGTACAAGTGCCCGCGGCCTTTCTACCTTAAAAATCTTACGGATTAAAGTTGTCGGTCCGGCACCACAGAATGACAGTATTTCTATTGAGAATAATGCTGTTGTGCTGTCATGGGATGCTCCCTATGCTTGTGAAGTAACCGAAGATGATTATTTCCGCGGCTTCACTATATGGCGTCGCGAAGGGGCTTCTCAGGCTAGCCTCGATACCTGCTCTTTTAATCTCGAGGCAATGGGATATCAGGCTATTGCCTTTAACATTAAAGACTTAAGTAGTGGTCGGTATAGTTTTACCGACAAAGCTGTCGAGCCCGGCAGGACATATTGCTATCGGATCACGGGAGAATTTGCGCAGACAACCCCGGCCGGCAATCCGTATAATATTGTTGAAAGTTTACCTACACCGGAGAGGTGTATCCTCTTAAATCGGGATTTGCCGGCTTTAAAAAACGTGAGCGTCCTACAGACTGATCTCAGTGAAGGAAAAATTTACCTGCGATGGCTTAAGCCTGATGTCGAAGCACTTGACACTCTTGAAAATCCAGGCCCTTATGCCTTCAGTATTCAGAGAAGTACCGGAATAGGCAATACAACTTTTATCGATATCCCCGGCAGTATGACAGATTTTAGCTCATTTGAATCTCTTGTTGATACGATATATGTTGATAGCATGCTCAATACTGCAGAGAATGCCTACACCTATCGCATCGCCTTTTACACCGGTGGCAGGCAAAATGAACCTTATGGCTATAGTGCAGCTGCTTCCTCTGTATATCTCAATATACAATCAAGCGATAAGATCAATATCCTTTCCTGGCAGCCGCTGGTGCCGTGGTATAATTTTAACTATAGGATATTCCGTCTCGATGAGCAGAGTGGGCAATTTATACTTCTTGATTCAACTGCTCAATTAAAGTACAGGGATACTGATTTAATAAATGGAAAAGAATATTGTTATTACATTGAGTCCGTAGGGGCTTATGGTTTACCCTATTTAAATGACACCTTATATAATTTATCTCAGCGTGCCTGCGGTACACCGATTGATACGCTTGCCCCTTGTGTGCCGGAGCTCATTATCAACAATATATGTAATGTCGGAAGCGCATTTGATTATGAAGAGCTCGTCAATAAGCTTATCTGGAAGTTTAATAATGATTGCCTCCGGGCTCCGGATGTAAAATCCATTAAAATTTTCTTCAAATCCGATTCTACTGCCGAGTTTCAACTCATCGATGTAGTATCTATTGACGATAATTTCTATATCCATGAACCCGGAAATGGACTCAGAGGCTGTTATGCCATTTCCCTCCTTGATTCCGTGGGAAATGAAAGTGAACTCTCCGAGATTGTATGCGCAGAGAACTGCCCGATCTACTCACTACCCAATACATTCACACCCAATGGCGATGGCAGTAACGATATTTATGGCCCTATCACCAATCGATTTATTGAACGCATTGATTTTACCGTATTTAACCGCTGGGGAGACCAGATATTTCACACGACGGATCCAGCGATTAATTGGGATGGAAAAACTAGAAGTGGAAAACTTGTAAGTCCCGGAACCTATTATTATGTCTGTACGGTTTATGGATATGCTGATTCCACGGCCCCACTTACCGTACTTAAAGGTTATATTGAAATTATCTATTAAATGTTTACAGGACTTATTGAAGCCATAGGGCTCGTAAAATTTATTTCAACTGAAGGAAAAAATAAAACATTCCTGATACAGAGTGCTATAAGCAATGAACTAGCTGTAGATCAATCCGTCAGTCACAATGGCGTATGCCTGACCGTAACGGCAGTTCAAGAAAATACCCATTCCGTCACTGCCATTGAAGAAACGCTCCATCGTAGCACGCTGGATAATATAAAAGTAGGTGACACACTCAATCTTGAACGCTGTATTCTTCCCACACAACGGCTTGACGGACATATTGTCCAGGGACATGTTGATAGTATGGGTGAGATTATTCATTTAGCTGACGCAAATGGGAGTACGCTCATAAGTATTAAGATTCCTCCCCGCTATGCTCCGCTTATCATTGTAAAAGGCTCTATCGCTATCGATGGCATAAGCCTTACAATCGTTTCTTGCACCCAAGATTCTTTTTCCGTGGCAATTATTCCCCATACCCTTGAAATGACAACGATAGGCAATAAAAAAGTCGGAGATTATGTGAACCTGGAATACGATATCATCGGAAAGTACTTCAGTAGATATAAAGAACTCTTTGGCAAGTCAGAATAAACGCCTTTATCCTAGGAGAACTACTTGTTTCTACGGAGTATATCATAGCAATGATGTCGTGGGTGATATGCAGAGGTTCTTGACATTAATCCGTTCCGGGTATCTCTGCGCAAGCCCTTCAGCAAGAAAATCTGCAAGCTTCATCGTGTATTGAAGGGCATTATCATAATGACGTATTGCATTCTCATAGTTTCCACGATCAAATTCCCGGGAATATACGAGTAATTCTTCCCTGTATTGCTTTAATTGACAGCCAATATAATTCCCTGACCAGTGCTCCGGGTTTAAGGTACTGAAGAATTCAGAAAGCAATTGTGCATCTTTTTCCCACTTTACCAGGTGCTTATCCAATACAAGCTTGTTTTCTTTCTGAATCGCCGATAATACCGCGGGGATATGGCTTACATATTCGAGGAAATATTTTGACAGAGTATCTCCACCTTCCTCACCATAAAATGCAGCAAATAGGATTCCAATTTCTTTTTGATTATCCACAACTTTTTCCCATCTCGGCTCAAATGCACGAGCATTGTTATAATAGGCATCAACTGCAGAATATGTCCACTTGCTATGCAATTTCCATAATTTTCGCATTGCATAATCCAAGCGAATGTATTTATCACTGAGTAAAAGTGGAACTTTATCTTCATTGGCCCCGGCTTCCACGCAGGAACTTATCTGAATAGACAGAACGCTGAGGAGCACTATTATAAGGAATAATGAGCTTAATTTATGCATGATTGAATGGATTTACGAGTGCCTTTCCCCTCAATTGTAATTAAAGGAGGAAAACACTTAACTTTCGATAATAGAACAGATAAAATTTAGGGGCGCAACATCAATTTCTAGGATGTGGCGCCCCTAGAATGATCAATAAAACTGATAATGAGTTAAAACTATATTGTTAAAGATGATTAAGCTTAAGACAATGAGCTTGAATCCACTTGTAATTCAGTCGAGAAATTATTCTCTAGAATTTCTGTGGGAATTGCTCGGCAATACCCTTAGTGAGGACATCTGCAAGCATCATCATGTGATCATACGCAAGTCCATAGTCATCGATTGCCTTCTTGTAATCCCCCTTCAATAAATCGACGGAATAAGTTACGGTAGTCGTGATGTGTTTCTCCATAATCGGCTCCGTAGCTGTCTCAGGCCAATTTTCCGGATTAGCCGCTGATAGAAAATCAGCTATAGTCTTGGCATTTGCATACCAGATGTCGATAGCAGCCGTCAGAGCTGCATCATCGCCTTCCTGCGCTGCAGTTAATACAGGTACAGCATCGAGGATATGGGTTTTAAGCAGTTTTGTCAATGTATCCCCGGCAGCCTCGCCATAATAAGGTTTAATCGCATCACCGATATGCTTCTGGTTTAATAATAACCTATCGAGATTGGACTGTAAAGCGCCTTGATTATTAAAAAAGGCATCTACGGTGGCGTAAGTCCATTGCATGTGCTCTGCCCATAGGTCACGCATAGCCTTGTTTAAGCTCAGGTACTGGTCGGTGTTCTGCGGGTCAATATTGGTTACATCTTCTGTCATTTCATCCACGTCATCCTTTGTACAGCTTGTTACTGTCAACATAAATGGAATAAAGAGGAGAAAGAAAAATTTCCAATTGATGAATAAATGGCTCATGGAATTTACTGTTGAGCTCTTCTGATTTTCCTTGTCTGATTGTCTGATGAATGTCTTCATGTGCAATTTCATTTTGGTTAATAATGGTGGTTTGATAGAGAAAGAGATGAAAGGTTACAGGAAATTGTAACTTTTTTCTTCCAATACCATCTAATGAAGCAAAAGACAGAATGACAATTTATAAAATGACAAAACTTGAAATATGAATTTAACTCTTAGGGAAATTTCCGACAAGGAAGTAGTCGAGCGGGTTATCAATGGAGATAAAGAGCTTTATGAGATCTTAATAAGAAGGAACAATCAACGTTTATATCGCGCTATCAGAAGCTATATCTATATTGAATCAGATGTTGAAGATGTTATGCAAGAAGCATATATAAAAGCATTTCAGAATTTAAAGCAATTTCGCAAGGAGGCTGCCTTCTCTACCTGGCTTATCCGCATAGGAATTAATGAAGCATTGAAACGGATAAAAGAAAAGCGGAGAATGACATTTGCGCAAGCATGGAAAAATAATACTGAAGAGAAAAATCCAATCGTTAAAATACCAGACACTATGAATTTAAATCCGGAGAATAAAGCCATCCAACATGAAACTCATGAATTGCTTGAGTATGCAATCCAGAAACTCCCGGAGAAATACCGAGTAGTGTTTATGCTCAAGGAAGTAGAGGGAATGAGCAATGCAGAAATCAGCAAGAGCATAAATATTACGGAATCCAATGCCAAGGTACGACTTCATCGAGCCAAGGAGATGTTGAAAGAAACGATAAATCGCCTGATCTCTCGTGCAGAGGTATTTGAATTTGGGCAAGATCGCTGTGACCGCATGACGAGAAATGTCATGAATTGCGTAATGCAGGATGATCTATACACAGAGTAGAATCGCTTGATCAAACAGTAGTTTTTTCACAGAATTGAAAGACCTCGCATAGAATCACTTGGTTCTAGCGAGGTCCTCCTCTCCACTAACAATTATTTATAAGACCTTGTTATGGCCTGCAATGAGTATTCTTAGGTTTTACTCTGCAGCTTCTTCACTTTCTTTCTCAGCGCGCTTAACTGCCTCGGCCTCAAATGTTCCCTTAGGGGCAACAATTAAGTCTCGATATTTACGCATTCCTGTTCCTGCAGGAATCTGTTTACCGACAATAACATTCTCCTTAAGTCCTACAAGATTATCTTGCTTGGCTCCTATGGCCGCAGTTGAAAGCACCTTTGTAGTCTCCTGGAATGAAGCAGCTGATATCCAGCTTTCCGTACCCAGTGAAGCACGTGTAATTCCTTGCAACACCGGCATGGCAATCGCAGGTATAGCATCGCGCACTTCCATCTGCTTCATGTCGTTTCTACGCAAATAAGAATTTTCTTCTCGCAACTCGCGTACAGAAATAATCTGTCCCATGTGATACTCTTCAGAATCACCGCGTTTCAATACGATCTTCTTATCCCAGATCCGCTTATTGGTTTCAAGGAATTCATATCGTTCAACGATTTCTCTTTCCAGAAGATTGGTATCACCTGGATCGGTTATTTTAACACGCGCTAGCATCTGGCTGATAATTACCTCAATATGCTTATCGTTAATCGTGATTCCCTGAGATCGATAAACATCCTGAACGCCTTGAAGGAGATAACGATATACCGCACCTGGTCCTTCAATATCAAGAATATCAATCGGAGAAATCGCACCATCAGATAGTGATGTACCGGCTCTTACAAAGTCCCCTTCCTGCACGAGGAAGTGCTTTGATAAGCCTATGAGATATTTCCTTTTCTGACCTGTTGTCTCATTGGTAATAAACACCTCTCTATTTCCGCGTTTTATACCTCCAAAAGAAACTACACCATCAATTTCAGCCACTGTAGATGGATTGGATGGATTTCTTGCCTCAAATAATTCCGTTACTCTCGGTAAACCACCGGTAATATCCGATATCTTTCCGAGGCTTCTAGGAATCTTGGCAATCGTTTCACCCGGCGTAATCTCATCTCCGTCTTCAACTGAAATATAAGCACCTACAGGGAGGTTATATGTTCTTTTCACCTCACCATCTTCATCTACAATCTGAATTGACGGAATTTTCTTAAGTTTCTTCTTAGATTCAATGATCACCATGTCCGTATTTCCGGTCTGGTCATCACGCTCGATGCTATAGGTGAGGTTTTCTTCGATATCGACAAATTTTGCCACACCGCCAAACTCACTGATAATTACAGCATTAAACGCATCCCACTCACAGATTTTCTGACCTCGGATAATCTCATCTCCTTCATCAAAGTATAAGGTAGAACCGTAAGGTATGTGATGTGTAATAATCACATCGTCTTCTTTAGGATCCATAATTTTCAACTCACCTGAACGCGACAAGACGATATTTACTTTCTCGCCCAGTGCATCTTCTGCTTCAATGGTCTGAATATTATCAAATTCGACAATACCTTTATGCTTGGAGATAATCTCAGATTCTGACTTGGAAACAGAGGCAATACCACCCACGTGGAAGGTACGTAATGTAAGCTGTGTTCCGGGCTCCCCGATACTCTGTGCAGCAATGATACCTACTGCATCCCCTATTTCACCTTTTCTACCACTTGCAAGGTTTTTACCATAACATGTCGCACATACACCTTGCTTGCTTTCACAGGTAAGTACAGAACGCACATATACGGTATCGACTTCCGCTTCCTCAACTTTATCTGCAAGAGCAGGGGTTACGTACTCTCCTTGAGGAATAAGTACTTCACCTGTATCCGGATGCCGCACTTCATCCACCACATAGCGACCTTCAATTCTTTCTTTCAATGACTGAACTACCTGATCTCCTTCTTTGACAGCAGATACATGAACGCCTCTCAAGGAGTGGCAATCTTCTTCATTGATAACAACATCCTGAGAAACATCAACAAGTCTTCTCGTAAGGTAACCGGCATCGGCTGTTTTTAAGGCCGTATCGGCAAGACCTTTTCGAGCACCGTGTGTAGAGATAAAATACTCAAGTACAGTTAAGCCGTCTTTAAAGTTGGAAAGGATAGGGTTTTCAATTATCGCACCGCCGGTATCACCGGATTTACGCGGCTTAGCCATCAATCCCCTCATTCCACAGAGCTGTTTAATCTGCTGCTTAGAACCACGAGCTCCGGAATGAAGCATCATGTACACAGAATTAAAGCCGTCTTTATGGGCTGCAAGCTCTTTCATCAAGTTGTCCGTAATCATATTATCGGCAAATGTCCATTTATCGATAATCTGATTGTATCGTTCATTATTGGTTATGAGTCCCATATTGTAGTTATCCCATACCTCTTGTACTTCTTTCTTGGCATTGGCTAGGATCTCATCTTTCTTTGATGGTTCAATCAAGTCACCCAAATTGAAAGAAAGTCCTCCCCTGAAGGCCCAGTAAAAGCCCATTTCTTTAATCCTGTCAAGGAAATCGGCGGTTTCATCAAAGCTCGTTGTGATAATCAACTCTGCAATAATGGACTTCAGAGCCTTTTTTGTCAACAATTCATTGATGAAAGGATGATCTTTCGGCATAATCTCATTGAACAACACACGTCCCACAGTCGTATCGATAATCTCGGACTTCTTATCTCCTTCATCGGTAACACTTGTGATACGCGCCTTGATCGAAGCGTGAATATCTACCTTATTTTCATTATAAGCGATAAGCACTTCTTCCGGAGAATAAAAAGTCATTCCCTCGCCCCGTACCGGTCGATCTTCTGTTGATTCCCTTTCCTTGGTCAGATAATATAAACCGAGTACCATATCCTGAGAAGGTAAAGTAATCGGTGATCCATCCTGCGGATTCAATAAGTTATGTGATGCAAGCAACAATACCTGTGTTTCTAGTATCGCTGCCTGGCTCAACGGAACGTGCACAGCCATCTGGTCCCCGTCAAAATCCGCATTAAATCCACCACACACCAGAGGGTGAAGTCTTATAGCTTTTCCTTCAACCAGGATAGGTTGAAATGCCTGAATTGACAACCTGTGCAAGGTCGGTGCCCGGTTAAGCATTACCGGATGTCCCTTCAAGATATTCTCCAGTATTTCCCATATCACCGGTTCTTTCCTATCCACAAGTTTCTTTGCGGATTTCACGGTTTTCACTATACCGCGTTCAATCAATTTCCGGATAATAAATGGCTTAAATAGCTCCGATGCCATTTCCTTAGGCAATCCACATTCATGGAGCTTCAACTTGGGTCCTACGACAATAACAGATCGCCCGGAATAATCCACACGCTTACCGAGCAAGTTCTGTCTGAAGCGCCCTTGTTTCCCTTTCAGCACATCACTCAATGACTTCAATGCTCGACCACCTTCAGCTTTCACTGCATTGGACTTCCGACTGTTGTCAAATAAAGAGTCCACTGACTCTTGCAACATTCTTTTTTCGTTCCGTAAGATTACTTCCGGAGCCTTGATCTCCAGCAATCGTTTCAGACGGTTATTCCGTATAATTACCCGACGATAAAGGTCATTCAAATCCGAAGAAGCAAATCGTCCGCCATCAAGAGGCACAAGTGGCCTCAATTCAGGAGGAATAACCGGCAAATATTGAATTATTGTCCATTCCGGTTTATTTTCTATTCGCGTATTCCCTTCTCTGAAGGCCTCTACAACTTTCAATCTTTTTAACGCTTCAGACTTCCGTTGCTGTGAAGTTTCAAATTGTGCCTGGTGACGTAAAGCAAATGCCAATTGATCCAAGTCAAGTTGTTCGAGAAGCATTTTCACGGCATCCGCTCCCATCTTTGCAATAAACTTATTGGGATCATCATTGGGTAATGAAGCATTGTCTTCAGAGATCTGTTCCTTAATCTCATAATACTCCTCCTCGGTAAGCAATTCCATCTTCTTTATGCCGGTGTCCGCCGCACTTCCCGGTTGTATAACGACATATCGCTCATAATAAATGATGCTCTCAAGATTCTTGCTGGATAAACCGAGCAGATAGCCCAATTTGTTTGGGAGAGATTTAAAAAACCAAATATGCACGACCGGAATAACAAGCTTAATGTGCCCCATCCGTTCACGTCGTACCTTTTTCCTAGTCACCTCAACACCACATCGATCACATACAATTCCCTTATATCTGATCCGTTTATATTTTCCACAATAACACTCATAGTCCTTAACCGGCCCAAATATTCTCTCGCAGAAAAGACCGTCTCGCTCCGGTTTATATGACCGGTAGTTTATGGTCTCCGGCTTCAATACTTCACCATAGGATCTTTCCAGGATTTCATCCGGTGAGCAGAGTGCTAGCGTGATACTGTCAAAATTATTTGTCGTCTGTCTATTTTGTCTATTGAAAGTCATAATGCTTGGGTATGTAATTTAATTACCTTAAAAAATAATAGAACTGCGCTCCAATTAATCAAATTGTATATCGAGTGCCAATCCTCTCAACTCATGGATAAGGACATTGAATGATTCAGGGATATTGGGCTCCGGAAGGACATTTCCTTTCACAATAGCTTGATAAGCCTTTGCCCTACCCTTAATATCATCTGATTTTATTGTCAACAACTCTTGAAGTATATTACTTGCTCCGAATGCTTCAAGTGCCCACACTTCCATTTCACCGAATCTCTGTCCACCGAATTGTGCCTTACCACCGAGTGGTTGTTGAGTAATCAATGAATATGGACCGATAGATCTCGCATGCATTTTATCATCCACCATGTGGGATAATTTCAGCATATAAATAACTCCTACCGTTGCTTCCTGCTCAAATTTATCTCCCGTTTCTCCATCATACAAGTAAGTCTGTCCCAGCTTAGGCAAACCGGCTTCATCCGTCTGCTGCTCAATTTCTTCCATCGTAGCACCATCAAAAATCGGCGTAGAGAACTTAATCCCTTTCTTTTCACCGGCCCAGCCAAGCACAGTTTCAAATATCTGTCCGATATTCATCCTTGAAGGTACACCTAGCGGACTCAAGACGATATCAATCGGAGTACCATCCTCGAGGAAAGGCATATCCTCAGCACGGACAATCCGTGATACGATTCCTTTATTTCCGTGGCGGCCTGCAAGTTTATCTCCTACTTTCAGCTTGCGCTTCTTGGCCATATAGACCTTGGCGAGTTTTAGTACTCCAGCCGGCAACTCGTCACCGATACTGATATTAAACTTCTCACGCTTATATGAACCTTTTTCCTCATTGACTTTGATACTATAATTATGGAGTAAACGCGCAATGAGTTCATTGGTATGATCATCTTGCGTCCATCCTGAATAGTCCATCTGATCAAATTCCAGATCCATAAGCAATTTCTGTGTGAACTTGGCCTTTTCAGGAATCACTTCCACACCGTAAATTGATTTCACGCCATTAGATTGTTTCTGCCCTATGAGCTTCTGAAGTTTATCCACAAGAATAGTTTTTAACTCATTCAGAGCAACGGCATGTTTTTCTTCTAGCTCAGCGAGAAGTTCTCTTTCCTTGTCTTTCTGGTGCTTATCTTTTTTAGCTCTGGCAAATAGCTGGCTATTAATGATAATCCCTTGAGTCGATGGCGGCGCTTTCAAAGAAGCATCCTTCACATCGCCGGCTTTATCACCGAATATTGCTCTGAGGAGCTTTTCTTCCGGTGTCGGATCGGATTCACCCTTCGGTGTAATTTTCCCGATAAGGATATCACCTTCACTGACCCATGCGCCGGTTCTTATCACACCGTTCCTATCCAGATCCCTGGTAGCCTCCTCACTGACATTGGGGATATCATTGGTAAGCTCCTCTTCACCGAGCTTGGTATCTCGTACGTCGAGCTCGTAATGCTCGATGTGAATTGAAGTAAAGACATCATCGCGCACCACCCGTTCAGAAAGGACAATCGCATCCTCATAGTTATATCCTTTCCATGGCATAAATGCCGCTTTCAGGTTTTGCCCCAAGGCAAGTTCACCTTTATCCGTAGCATATCCATCACAGAGAATCGTTCCTTTCTCCACTCTGTCTCCTTTCCGTACAATTGGTTTCAGGTTAATACATGTTCCTTGATTGGTTCTGCGGAATTTTACGAGCTTATAAGTTTTCTGATTATCTTCAAAGGAAACAATCTGTTCTTCCTCACTGCGATCGTATTCAATGATAATTTCATTGGCATCGACATAGACAACCTCTCCACTTCCTTCAGCGTTAATAAGCATTCTGGAATCACGGGCAACTTTTCCTTCCAGTCCTGTTCCTACAACAGGAGAACTAGGTCGGACAAGTGGTACAGCTTGGCGCTGCATATTCGATCCCATCAAGGCACGGTTGGCATCATCATTTTCAAGGAAAGGAATCAATGATGCAGATACACCGACAATCTGATTGGGTGCAACGTCCATAAAATCAACTTCCTCCGGCTCAAGCATAGGGAATTCACCGTGTACTCTACCACGGATCTGATCTTCTGTAAAAGCACCTTTCTCATTTATCTGTGCATTGGCCTGTGCAATTTTTTTAAAGTCTTCTGCCTCAGCACTGAGGTATCGGACATCTTCTCTTTCCAGTTTAACCGTTCCATCGTCAACCTCGCGATAGGGTGTTTCCAGGAAGCCCATTTTATTTACCTTGGCGTGCACACAGAGTGTGGAAATCAAGCCAATATTAGGTCCTTCCGGTGTCTCGATCGTACATAGTCGGCCATAGTGAGAATAGTGAACGTCACGTACCTCAAATCCCGCTCTTTCTCGCGACAATCCTCCAGGTCCAAGGGCAGAGATTCTCCGCTTATGCGTGATTTCCGACAATGGATTGGTCTGGTCAAGGAATTGTGATAACTGCGACGTTCCGAAGAAGGAATTAATCACAGAAGAAAGCGTACGCGCATTGATTAAGTCAACAGGTGTGAAGACCTCATTGTCGCGGACATTCATTCTTTCCCTTATCGTTCTCGCCATCCGAGCTAGACCGACACCAAATTGTGCGTAGAGCTGCTCTCCTACTGTACGTACACGTCGGTTACTTAAGTGATCGATATCATCAAGTTCAGCGTCTTGGTTAATAAGC
This sequence comes from uncultured Saprospiraceae bacterium, assembly GCA_964436125.1. Taxonomy (GTDB): domain Bacteria; phylum Bacteroidota; class Bacteroidia; order Chitinophagales; family Saprospiraceae; genus CAYRFF01. Next base: position 69,702 of record CAYTBT010000008.1, read on the forward strand.
TTAACTAGATACTGAACGATTTCAATAATATCTTCCTTGGTAAGAACTAGTGTCTCCGGATCAATATCAAGATTGAGCTTGGTATTAATCTTATATCTTCCTACCTCTCCGAGATTATATCGTTTATCAGAGAAGAATAATTTATCAATAATGCCCCGTGCTGTCTCCTCGTCAGGTGGATCACTACCACGTAATTGACGATAGATATACTGTACAGCCTCTATTTCTGAACTCGACGGGTCTTTCTGAAGTGTATTATAGATTATTGAGTAATCTTCTTCAATATCTTCTTTCTGTAAAATAACGGTCTCAGCACCTGAGTCCAGGATTAGCTGTATGTTGTCCTTATCTAAGACAACGTCCCTCTCGAGGATTATCTCATTTCGTTCAATGGATACTACCTCTCCGGTATCTTCATCGACAAAATCCTCCACCCATTTTTTCAATACACGTGCAGCAAGCTTACTCCCTATAGCTTTCTGGAGCTGAGTTTTATTTGCTTTAATTTCTTCCGCAAGATTGAAAATATCAAGTATTTCCTTATCAGAATCATATCCGATAGCTCTTAACAGGGTAGTGATAGGGAATTTCTTTTTCCGATCGATATAGGCATACATCACCGTATTGATATCGGTAGAAAACTCCATCCAAGAGCCTTTAAACGGAATAATTCTCGCTGAAAAGATCTTAGTTCCATTTGGGTGAAAACTCTGAGAAAAGAAGACACCGGGTGATCTGTGCAACTGAGAAACAATCACTCTTTCGGCGCCATTAATCACAAATGTTCCTTTGGGCGTGATATAAGGAATATTGCCCAGGAATACATCTTGAACAATTGTCTGAAAATCGATATGTTCCTCATCGTTACAGGACAATCTCAATTTTGCCTTGAGCGGAACACTATAAGTAAGTCCCCTTTGCATACACTCATCGATATCATATCTCGGAGGATCGATAAAGTAGTCGAGGAATTCAAGGACGAAGATATTTCTTGCGTCTGTAATAGGGAAATTTTCTTGAAATACCCGATAAAGGCCCTCGTTCATGCGATTCTCAGGAGTTGTTTCAAGTTGAAAGAACTCTTGAAAAGACTTTAACTGAATATCCAATAAATCCGGAGAAGGAGCATTCTGGGAAATTTTTCCAAAATTTAGCCTTTTTCCGTTATTATGTTGCGCTACTGCTAGATTATCTGAAGCCATTAAATTAAATTTTATATCAAAGAGTGGTAAAAAAGGATTATTAACAATACAGCGAAAGGCTTAACAGACACAACTACTAAAAGTTGAAGTGTCCGTTAAACCCATTATTTAATTATGATGCGATCTTGTATTGCATCATAGTTGAATTATTTTAATTCAACCTCAGCACCCACTTCTTCAAGAGCGGCCTTCATGCTTTCAGCTTCATCCTTAGGAAGAGCTTCTTTCAAGGTAGAAGGCGCGTCATCAACGAGTCCCTTCGCATCTTTTAATCCTATACCAAGAAGGTTTTTCACCTCTTTGACTACTTTAAGTTTGGCACCACCTGCACTTTCAAGAACGACGTCAAATTCAGTCTTCTCTTCAGCTGCACCGCCTTGGTCCCCACCTGGGCCTGCAGCTACTGCTACAGCAGCCGATGCTGGTTCAATACCGTATTCCTCTTTTAATATGTCAGCGAGCTCGTTTACCTCTTTTACGGTGAGATTTACGAGTTGTTCTGCCATGTCTTTCAATTCTGCCATTTTTTACGCTTTAGAAATTTTAAAAAATAATTAATAAATCAATGTATTTGGCGTAATTAATACTTGGAAGCCGTATTTATTTCACTCTTCTTAAGCTGCCGCCTCATTCTTTTCTTCAATAGCCTTCAATAATCCGGCTATAGTGGAGCCAGCTGAAGTAAGAGCGCCGAGAACATTCTTGGCAGGTGATTGCAGTAACATTACAATCTCTCCCAGAAGTTCTTCTCTTGATTTCAACTCGGATAATGGAACTAAACTCTCATCACCGAGATAAATGTCTGATTGTATATAAGCACCTTTAATAACCGGTCGCTCAAAGCTCTCGCGGAATTCTTTAATTATCCGTGCCGGAGCATTGGCTGTTTCGGTAAACATAAGTGCTGTCGGTCCCTTCAATGTTTCGAGAAGGGGCTCATAATTTCTTTCTTCATCAAATGATTTCAGCGCGATCGTTGCCAGGGTATTTTTGCATACCAGCATCTCCACGTTATTTTCAAAACATTTCCTGCGGAAATCATTGATCTGTTCTACTGTAAGTGTTGAGGCATCTGTAATGTAGAAGAATTCATTCTGCTCAAATTTCTCCTTAAGCTCCTCGACAATTTGTACTTTTTCTTCTCTAGTCATGATCTACTGGTTTTAATCGATTACTCTGAAATTTTTTGTATCAATTTTGATCCCGGGACTCATCGTAGAAGCAACAGTAATTGCTTTCATATAAACCCCCTTGGATGAAGGCGGCTTAAGTCCTGCGATTATATTGAGTAAGTCACGTCCATTCTCTGCTAGTTTATTGGCATCGAAAGAAACGCGTCCTATGGGAGAATGAATAATTCCATACTTATCGACTCTAAATGCGATTTTTCCCTTTTTAACATCTGCTACTGCACCGGCAATATCCATAGTTACTGTACCGGACTTGGGATTAGGCATTAAGCCACGTGGACCGAGTACACGTCCTAAGCGTCCTACCTGCGCCATAACAGTCGGCTGAGCAATCACAACGTCAAAGTCGAGCCATCCACCTTGTATTTTCTCTACATATTCGTCCAACCCGGCATAATCAGCACCTGCACCGAGCGCTTCGTCAGTTTTATCTGCAGAGCATAGTACAAGTACAGTTTTATCTTTTCCCGTACCATGTGGTAACACAGCCGTACCTCGGACAGCTTGATCGGCTTGACGAGGATCTACACCAAGGTTGATATGTAAATCAACAGATGCGTCAAAATTTGCAATGTTTACTTCTTTTACCAGCGTCATTGCTTCTTGCATTGAGTAGAAACGATCATTATCGACTTTCACTTCTGCAGCTTTACGCTTTTTAGTTAGTTTTGCCATTGTATAAATTTTATAAGGTACAAGCGTAGAATTCAGAAATTCAACTCCCTTATCTTATCACAATAAATTAATTTTCGACGGGTTCTGATTCCCAGGGTGCTTTACCTTTAACTTCAATTCCCATACTTCTAGCAGTACCTGCTACCATACGCATGGCTGAATCAACCGTGAATGCGTTGAGGTCAGGCATTTTATTCTCTGCAATAGCTTTTACTTGATCCCAAGTAACCTTAGCTACCGTATTGAGATTGGGTTCACCAGAGCCACTTTTAATCTTTGCTGCTTCCAGTAATTGCACGGATGCCGGTGGCGTTTTAATGATAAAACTAAAGGACTTATCCTTAAAAACCGTAATTTCAACAGGAAGTACCTGCCCCATGCGGTCTTGAGTTTTATCATTGAAACGCTTACAGAAGTCCATAATATTAACTCCCTTGGCACCCAATGCAGGTCCGACAGGTGGAGCCGGATTGGCTTGTCCACCACGTACTTGTAATTTTATAAATCCATCAACTTCCTTTGCCATATTCTTCCTATTTATCTATTGGTTAAAGATTTATGCATTTATAAACTCAGGGAAGCGACTATACTGAGTTCAGAAAAATAAATCAATTTATGTTTGTTTCTCTACTTGAATAAAATTGAGTTCAACTTCAGTGCCCCGACCAAATATCTTGACAATGACGTTAAGTTTCTTTTTATCTTCATATACCTCTTTCACATCTCCCACAAAGTCCTTGAAAGGGCCGTCAATAATTTTTACAGATTCACCTTTAATAAAAGGCTCGATAAGTTCTTCACCGATATCTTGAGATTCATCTGCTTTTCCGAGCATCCGATTGGCCTCGCTATCTCTCATAGGAGTCGGATTGTTTTTCCCCAGGAAATGAATCACGTTAGGCATTCTGGAAATTCTACGGATCATTTCACCGGTGAAGTCAGCCGGATAAGCTTCTATCAATATATAACCCGGTAATATATTACGGTCAATAATAACCTTTTTACCACCTCTGATTTTATACACCTTCTCCGAGGGAACAACAACCTGTGTAATTGCATCACCCCAGTTGGAGCGTTCAATGACGAGGTCGATCCTTTCTTTAATCTTTCTTTCCTGGTTACTTATGACGCGTAGCGCGTACCATCTTGTTTCATCTGACATGAAGTCTCTTCTTTATCCGGAATTAAAGGTTATATAAGATGCCGGTCAGCTGCTTGGATATCAAATCCATGATAAAAACAATAATCACAAAGACTAAGGTAGCTACAACAACGACTCTCGTCGTTGATAAGAGTTCTGGCCATGTAGGCCATGTCACCTTGTTTACGAGCTCGTTGTAGCTTTCTTTAATATATACAATTAACTTATCCATACTACCTGCTTAAATTGCACGGGTAGTAGGGATCGAACCCACGACCTACGGTTTTGGAGACCGTCGCTCTACCAGCTGAGCTATACCCGTAAATTAACTAGTAATGAAGACACTAAAGTGCACGAAGTTATAAAATAACTAAACGCACACTTTAATGTCTTACTCAATGAATGATATTTAAAAATCATTCACTACTAGAATATTATAAATTAGTCAAGGATTTCAGTAACCTGACCTGCACCTATTGTACGTCCACCTTCACGGATTGCAAATCTCAATCCCTTATCCATTGCTACACGGTTAATTAATTTAACTTCAAGTGTAACATTATCTCCAGGCATAACCATTTCTACACCATCAGGAAGTGAAACATCACCTGTCACATCCGTAGTTCTGAAGTAAAATTGTGGTCGATATCCAGAGAAGAAAGGCTTATGACGTCCACCTTCATCTTTACTCAACACATAGACTTCACACTTAAAGTGTGCATGTGGAGTAACAGAACCCGGCTTACAGATTACCTGACCTCTTTCAATGTCGTTTTTATCTATTCCACGAAGTAAAAGACCGGCATTATCTCCGGCTTCACCTCTATCCAAGATCTTACGGAACATTTCAACTCCCGTAACGGTAGATTTTATCGGTTTCTCACCTTCTTCCATCATACCTACGATCTCAACCTCGTCCCCGACGTTGATAACGCCTCTTTCAATACGTCCCGTAGCAACAGTACCACGTCCAGTAATAGAGAATATATCTTCAATAGGCATTAAGAAAGGCTTGTCAACAGCTCTTTCCGGCGCAGGAATCTCTGCATCAACAGCTGCCATCAAATCTTTAATTGCTTGAATATTATCGGCATCTCCTTCAAGTGCTTTCAATGCAGAACCCTGTACGATAGTGACATTATCACCATCAAATTCATACTGATCGAGAAGTTCACGTACTTCCATCTCAACAAGCTCAAGCATTTCTTCATCATCAACAAGATCAGTCTTGTTCATGAATACTACAATACTAGGTACACCTACCTGTCGTGCAAGCAATAGGTGTTCTCTAGTCTGGGGCATAGGGCCATCAGTGGCAGCAACAACAAGAATTGCACCATCCATCTGAGCAGCACCTGTAACCATATTCTTAACATAGTCGGCGTGTCCCGGACAATCCACGTGAGCATAGTGACGGTTTTCCGTCTGGTATTCCACGTGAGACGTGTTAATTGTAATTCCTCTTTCTTTCTCCTCAGGAGCAGCATCTATCGCAGCGTAATCCATTTTCTCTGTTCCACCATCTTCAGATAACACATAAGTTATCGCAGCAGTAAGAGTAGTTTTACCATGGTCAACGTGTCCGATAGTACCAATATTGAGGTGTGGTTTGGATCTATCAAATGTTTCCTTTGCCATCGGTCAATGATTTTAAAAATTTTAAATAATAATTTTACTGAATACTCTGAGCCAATGAAGGGAATTGAACCCTTGACCCCTTCCTTACCATGGAAGTGCTCTACCCCTGAGCTACATTGGCAGTGAGTTTTATCACCGCATTCATTAAATTGAAACAAGATTATTAATCGTCCGGCGTCCTTGTGTGTTTCACACCTTTTTCTCACCTTCTTATTAAAACTAGAGCGGGAAACGAGACTCGAACCCGCAACCCTCAGCTTGGAAGGCTGATGCTCTACCAATTGAGCTACTCCCGCTTAAGATAATAAACACTGAAATTGTGGGGGCGGTAGGATTCGAACCTACTCAGTATAATACACCAGATTTACAGTCTGGCCCGACTCTCCCACTCCGGCGCGCCCCCTACATATTTCTATGCAGCTTTCAATGCTATTACTTTTCATGAGCCAACAGAGGGACTCGAACCCCCGACCAGCTGATTACAAATCAGCGGCTCTACCAGCTGAGCTATGTTGGCTTAATTCTCCACTTCATGGTTCCTTTCATCTGAACTATTCCGTGTACGTAATTTCTATTATCTATTTCGTCGATCGACTCTTCCATCAACCGCCTTTTTTAATCTTGTCAGAACATTTTCTGAAAGCGATTGCAAAGATAATCTTTTCTTCTGAATAATAAAAAACTTTTTGAAAAATATCGCATATTTTTTTTGACGCCATCTTCATAGCCGCATTTCACCCTTCCTTATTTTGCCTCAATTTCTAATGCTCGATACTGCTTAATATGCGCGCTCGATCTCTTTCCGCTTGATTAACTGACGCTTAAGTGGCCCACATACTTCATCTACAGCAGCTTCAAATGATTTCTCCGTCTTCTTCCCGATAATCACATCACCAGGTACATTTAATCTTACCTCGACAACCTTGTCCCTTATCTGTCCGGTATTCTCTAGCCTTAATGTCACAGTCCCTGATATTATCTTATCGTGAAATTGATCGAGTTTATCCAGTTTTTTACTGATATAATCAATAAGTTTCTTGTCTGCTGTAAAATGTAGGCTCTCAAATTGAAGTTTCATAGATTCATGTTTTAATTAAAAGATTATTTTCCACTCCGTGGATGTGCCTGTTCATAGGCCTTTTTTAAACGCTCTATAGAGTTGTGCGTGTACACTTGTGTAGCTGCTAAACTCGCGTGTCCCAGCAATTCTTTGACCGCATTTAAATCTGCTCCATTCTCAAGCAGATGCGTTGCAAATGAATGCCGTAAGACATGTGGGCTGCGCTTACTCATAGACGTCACTTTCTGCAATTCATCCCTCACTATGTTATAAACAGCTTTTGGATACAATTTAGTTTTCTTATCGCTGAAAAATACAAAATTGATTTCTTCTCCCCCTAGATATGCATGCCTTTCTTCCATAAAATATTCCAGTGAACTCCGCATACGCCGTGATATAGGCACTTGCCGTTCTTTATCCCCTTTTCCATGTACCTTAATCAGACCTTCTTGAAAATTAATATCCGATACCGATAGATTGATTACTTCGGCGCGACGCATGCCGGTTAAATATAAGAGCTTCACCAGCATTATATTACGCTTGGCTATAAAGTCCGGTTCTGAGGCAAGATTGTTAAATAAGTTTTCAAGGGATTCTACCGGTATGACGGCTGGGAGTTCCTTTTCCATCTTCGGTGCCTGAAGGAGTTCCAGGGGATTGGACTCGACTTTTCCTCGCTTGCGAAGGTACTGAAACAAGGAGCTCAATGCACTCATCTTCCGTCGTATGGACCTCCCGCTCAAGCCCAGCTCGCTGAGATGAACTATAAATGCGCGGACCATGCCTTCATCTACTTCTTTCCAGCTCTCTGTTGCATAGGTTTCAGACAAAAAAACAGCCGCTTGTGAAACGTCAGTTTCATAAGCGGCCACTGTATGATGTGAATATCGCTTTATTGATTTTAGGTATAATATCCATTCCGCTTGTTTCATACCGTGTAATGTATGAAAAAGGAATGAATTTCAACAAATCTAATTAACTCTTACCGAATTTTTCACGCTTATATATCGCTTTCAATACTTCGGTGCGACGTTCTACAGAAGGCTTGGTATAATGTTTTCTCTTACGTATCTGCTTCAATACGCCTGATCGCTCGTATTTTCTCTTATACTTCTTTAATGCGCGATCAATTGACTCGCCTTCCTTCACATTGATTATTAACATATAAAATAACTCCTTTTGTTTAAAATTGGTTTGCAAAGGTATATTTTTAATTCTTTATATTCAAATCTAAGGCAAGCTTTTTAATAAAAATCTTTCTCATGCTCCTTTCTCTAGCTAATCTTAAAGCCTAGCCCCGCTATCGAAAAGCATTTCAGTTATCTTTATTACTGCTACGGATACATACATTCATAAAGCTCTGTTACCCATAATTCCACACCTGAAACCTGCCCTGAAATAAGACAAAAAAGGCTCTCTATGAATTTCATAGAAAGCCTCCATGTTCAATACCTTTAAATCCTTCTTCTTAGAAGCTAAGTCCCACTCCCAAGTTAAAGCTTAAGTTCTTATCGGAATCCGATCTCGCAGATCCATCGATTAAACTTTTATCGTAATCATTATTGGTAAAGTCCGTTAAATCGTGCATCACTCGTAGATCAATATGGAACGCATCGCTCAATTGAAACATTATACCGAGATTGGCTCCAAGTTCTAGTTGATTAAAATATGGATTATCTGAATAATCAGTGCCATGCTCATTTTTTCCAAGGTAATCAACTTCTTGCCCTTCGATGGCTACCGGCCCTATAGAACCACTTTGTGTAGCCTTCGCTGAAATGAGATAGCCCACATTCAATCCTACATAAGGTTTAAAGTTCCACAAATTCAATACTGCGAGTAGAGGCACATTGATAAATGAATAGGAGTTCTCTGATGTAAAATTAAGATGAGCTGCGTCAAATTCTTTTATGCTTGTGGATGAACGTTGCTCATACATGAGTTCACCTTGAAAGGCTACAGCTCCTTCACCGGCCCTGTAAAATACGCCTACAGCAAATCCAGGCCCAAATTTTGCATCCTCAATCGCCGTTCCGTTTACTTCTTCTGCTTCGCCATAAACAACGGAATAATTCCCCATTACTTTTACTCCTAGCTGTGCATCTGCTATCGATACAGTACCTATTGTGAAACACAATACGAGTAATCCAATTAAATTCTTCATGTCTTCAAATTTAGTTCAAAAATGAGCTCTATTTATCGTAGAACTCCGTTTACTTTACAATATTAATGATTTTTCTCAACATATTAAAATTTTTTCTTCAGATCTGCCACCTATTGCATGTGTAAGATGCATGGGATGTACTGTCCAGATTTCAAGCAATGTCCGACCTCCGCACTCAATCACGGCTCAGTCCACTTAATAATTCTTTGGCCTTTCCCAGCGGTTCTGCTTCTCTATCTCTTCCAGAATCTTGAGATAATTCAGATATCTTAATTCACTTATTTCACCTTCTTCAATAGCTTGTTTTACTGCACATTGAGGTTCATTAATATGTGTGCAATCTGAAAATTTGCAATGTTTGCTATACTCAAAGAATTCCCTGAAATTATGTCTTACGTCTTGCGGAGTAAGATTATTGAAGGACAATGTTTTAATCCCCGGGGTATCAATAATTTTCATATTATCCTCTATCGTATGCATTTCTGCAAATGTTGTTGTGTGTTGCCCTTTGCCTGTATGGCTTGAAAGCATAGTAGTCTGGATATCCAGTTCAGGAGCAATCTGATTTATCAAGGTGGATTTCCCTACACCGGACTGGCCGCTTATTAAGGTAATATTATTGCGGAGCAAGGCAAGCAACTCATCGACACCTTCACCCTCTTTTGCCGAAAGGCTCAATACCTTATAACCTATCTCGGTATAAACATCGTGTAGATAATCATACATATTCCATTCCTCCTCACCGTATAAATCAGCTTTATTGAACGCGATAATGACCGGTATATCCTGTGGTTCAGTCATAAGGAGGAAGCGGTCGATAAAGCCCTGCTTGAGATTGGGTTTAATAATCGTGACCACGAGGAGTGCCTGATCGATGTTGCTTGCGAGCAGATGAAGTGCATGCTTTCTTGAAGGCGATTGCCGTACCACATAATTTTCTCGCTCTGCTATTTCTGTGATAAGTCCTTGCAACAGATCGGAACCTTCCTGCTCAAATGTCACGATATCCCCGACTGCAACGGGATTGGTCAATGGCTGCCCCAGCAAGCGGAATTTCCCCTTAATACGGCACTTGTACATAACATTATCCTCTGCTGCCACATCATACCATTTTCCTGTGGACTTAACGACAGTTCCTCTCATGTGCATTCAGGCTGTGCTTGGTGAATATACTCGGCAAATTCCCTGAGCTTCCGTGGTTCTTTTTCAATTGCATCTCCGATAACGACTATATCGGCACCGGCACTCAGCGCATCAGCGCATTGTTTCAGCGTTTTAATTCCACCACCCACAATAATAGGAATTTCTATCGCCTTTCTTACCGCTTGAATTATGTCTGCACTGACGGGAAATTGGGCTCCGCTACCCGCATCGAGGAAAAGAACATTGTGACCGAGCATTTCACCTGCAATCGCTGTACTTTTTGCTATAGCCGGTTTATTGCGTGGGATGGGAAAGGCATTGCTGATATAGGAAACCGTAGTGGCATTTCCCCCATCGATGTTCATATAACCGGTCGATATCGCCTCGAGCCCCACCTTTTTAATATAGGGTGCCGCGACGACTTGTTGACCGATAAGCATCTCCGCATTCCGACCGGAAATCAGACTCAGAAACAAGATAGCATCGGCTTCCGCGCTTACTTGAAGATGACTGCCGGGAAAAATTATACAAGGAATACTACACTGAGCTTTAATGCGACGGATACATTGTTCCAGCACATCATCCGTAATTAAGCTTCCGCCGATAAAAAAATAATCCACCTGAGCTTCTCCGGCAAGTGATACCAATTTATCGATATGCTCCATATCAATACCATCGGGATCTATCAACACTGCCAGGTGCTTTTTCCCCTTTGCCGTACGATGTCTCAACCTCGAGTATATACTTTCCATAGATTCCTATTACAAGTGTAAAAGTACAGAATTTTTCTTTTATTTCAATCATTATAAGAAGGACAATTATAGGAAATATGGTGAACAGCTCGACTTATTGAGGTTCACCCTATCTAATAATTCCATTTAAATCTCAGATAAATCCCACTCAATTGCGCACTGTATTTCTTTCGCTTGTAGAAAAACCATTGCCCGAGCAGCGTAAGGTCCCAGTTTTCCCCTATATTCCAACTGAATTCCGGGCTGAGAAAGAAGGGATGACTTTCGTCAAATGAATATACGCTCGTAAGTCCTGTGCTTAAAATCGGATTAATCGGGTATCTCAAGCTGACTGCAGTGGTATATTTAAAGGGATAGAGATTCCTTGCCGATAATTGAGTAAAATAAAAATTGGTGAGTGAAGCATCAGCAGAAGCTGATGAATTATACAAGACGCCCAGCGAGGTATAAAATCCGTTCTTCCACATGTAATCGGTCATTACAGTTGCGGTCAAAGCATAATCTCTCTCGTCCAATGGAATAAAATTCATAAACTCTCCCTTGAATCCTGCACCGCCGATTGCACCTGCCCAGCCGGCTCCAAGTGCAATATCATCGAGATATTTCCCGGCGACAAATTGTATATCGTAGTTTTTAATATGGTATTTTAAGCGTGCCGCGATTGTTGTCTGCGTCCAGCTAGTGTCAATTTTGTATGCGAGAGCGTAAGATTGCTTAAATGTCGGGCTGTATTGCAGGTAAACCGCATCTACTCCAGGCCGCTCGATATAGTCAAAGTCCGTAAAATTATAGGTATTGAATAGATCATTGGGGTTCCAGAAAAGTGCGATTCCCCAGTTTATGCGTTGTCTTCCCACGCGCACTTGCCATGTCAGTCCTTCATAAGCAAGATACAACCTGTCAATGTTCAGATACCAGAGTACTCCTTTGTCATCATATATCGTCGTACTCAGGTCTATGGAAGAAGGATAGCGATTTACCAGAAGATGAGACATTAAGCCATCACTTGTCGGATCGATGTACAATCTGTCCCGCAGCCCGACATAAAATTCCCAATGCCTCGGTGCATCTACCTTCAGGTTTAATCGGTGATGAATAAGACCGAGATAATATTGTTGCTTTAATTGCTTGAAAGAAAAATAATTCTGGAGGCTGTTGACATAACCTGATAGGTCAATTTCAAGGCTCGTGTCTTGTTGTATCTGTCCGACGCAATTGTAGGATAAGATGAGACAAATGATGCTGAATTTAATTTGCTGTTTCATCGGAAATAATTTGACCATCTTCAAGTGTAATTATCCGTTCTGCTTTATCAATTACACGCTGATCGTGTGTAGAAAAAATAAAGGTCATATTCTCTTCTTCATTGAGTTTTTTCATAAGACTCAAGAGATGTTCAGTAGATTGAGAATCGAGATTGGCCGTCGGTTCATCGGCAAGGATAAACTTGGGCTTGGGCGCAAGTGCTCTTGCCACCGCTACGCGTTGTTGCTGACCGCCTGAAAGTTGATTGGGGCGATGCTTTCCTTTATCCTCCAGTCCGACTTCTTGTAATAATTCCGAAACACGAGCATCGCGTTCAACTTTTGAACGGCCTTGTAGCATCATCACAAATTCAATATTCTCCTCTGCATTCAAGACCGGGATAAGGTTATATGCCTGAAATACAAATCCTATCTTCTCCTTCCTGAAATCAATCTTGTCATTGCCGGATAGTCCTGAGAGATCTTGTCCATCTATGAGCACCGTCCCACTCGTCGGATCGTCGAGTCCACCGAGAATATTAAGCAATGTCGTCTTCCCGCAACCGGACGGCCCGACGATGGCCGTAAATTCACCATCATATATCTCCATATTGATACCGCGAAGCGCTTCAACGGGAATTTCCGTAGAGTGATAGGTCTTTTTCAGATCGTTTACTTGAATAATCGGAGTAATTGCCATAATTCAACAGTTTAATTTACATTTTTCTGATTGCTTCCACGGGATTGAGCTTAATCGCCCTGACAGACGGATAAATTGAGGCAATTAAGGCCATCACTACTAGCGAAATTGCCACATAAATATACGTAGATGTATCCAGTTCAGGATAGACGATTGATGACAGGCCGTATTTCTTCAGTCCATCCGCAAAGAAGGATAAATCGAATCCTGCGTAGCCAAAATATAGTATGCATAACCAGCCGAGGAAGACACCTATCGGTGCTCCGAGCAAGCTCAAGAATAAGGTTTCATAGACAATCATCAGAAAGATTCGGAGTTTATTCATGCCTATTGCCATCAACATCCCGAGTTCTCTAGTACGCTCGAGAATTACCATAAGCATCGTATTGACAATCCCAAATATCAATGCTAGCAACACGATAACTACCATCACACCGAGCGCTACATACATCTGGCTGCCGATAAGGGCGAGGCTGGGATTTATCTCTTCATAATTCTGTACGACAACATCGTCATCTACCTGCTCCTTGAGATATGACTGGATACTCGGTGTATAACTTTTAGCCTTGAGTAAAATAGCTATTTCATGGCTATTTGCCGGATCAATCCCCATAAGTTCGGCGAGTTTCTGCTTGGAAATATAAATCCTCCGTCCGTCAAGGATTTTATTCCCTGAGTCGTAAATTGCCGCTATCCTGAAGGCACTCGATTTCAGGTCACCGCCTGCAGCGGCAAAGTTCACCACGAGCTTGGAGCCTACTTCCAGCTTCAAATCCTCGGCTAGATCGATGCCTAAGATTACCTGTCTGTCGGTCAAGGTATCGCTGTGAAAGCCATTTGCGGAAGCGATAATATCACTCAATAAATCCGTTGTCTCATCCTCAATCTGCAACTTAACGCCATAGACCTGGATAACACGCGTACCTCGTGCACTGGACGCAGTACCATTAACGATAAGGCGCTTGGAGAATGCCTGTATGCTATCGGAGTGGAGCAAAAAAGCCGTGCGTTTCTTGTTGAAGGGAATATAATTCTCTACGAGTGGATCCATCAACCATGCGGTATTGTGAATCTGAATGTGCGAGGTGTTGTGGATGATGGCGCTATTGACATAATTATTAATCATGCCGGTATAAAAACCCAGGATGAAAATCAATGCCCATGTACCGAGAGCGACCGAGGTAATCACGATGGCACTACGGACTTTATTCCGCCAGATATTTCTCCACGCTATTTTAATTATATTCTTCATCCTTTTTATTCTCTCATTGATTCAACGGGGTCGAGTCGGAATATTTCCCAGATTGGATAAACAGCCAATACCGTAACCATCAACAGGACAACACCGAGTTGAGCAAGAAATATCGATGGATCAATTACTGCTGTGATACTCGGTTCTATCCCGAAGTTTTCATAGGTCCTTGCAAGATTTCCCGTAAATGGAATGGGATTAAAATGGACATAAGCTACAATGGGGTATGCAAGGGCAGCGCCGCATAAAACACCGATTATTCCCGTGATTATCGTTTCCAGCCATATCATTATGCTTAACTGCCGGCGCTTCATCCCGATTGCAACGAGCACGCCAAATTCATAAGCGCGTTCTTTCACGGACATCAGTATTACACCGAATATCCCAAATCCTATTATCACATACAGTATCAATAAAATGACATAAGCACCGGCTTTATCCGCAATCTTGGCCTCCACAAGGCTGGGAAGCAATTCTTGCCAGGTTTTTACCGTATATTGAGTAGTGTCAATAGCCTGCATTACTATTGAGCTCTGTGCTTCCAGTTCCTCGTGATTTTCCGGGTCGAGAATAACAGCTGTACATAAATCAGGCATGCGGAAGACGTATTGCGTCGTCGGAAGTGGCATATACATTAATTGTTTATTCATCTCGGGAACGGGAAACTTCATCAACCCGGCCACAGGAAGTTCAGCAACGGCATTGGTGCCATGATAACCCTGTCCGATAAGTACAACTGTATCTCCTACTCCGACATTGAGAAAATCGGCAAGTTCATATCCGATAGCCACCGAGTATGAATCCGGTCCGGGTATTGCGCCTGCGATAAGTTTATTCTCAATCAGCTTCCGTTCCTTCTCTATCTCGATACCCATGATTAATGCTCCATGTGTAAGTTCTCCGGAAGAAATCAAGGCGAATGCCCTTAAACGAGCCCTTTGTCCCACAATTCCCTTGATATTGTCGGGAACTTCATCGACGGGAATAGCCTTATTCAGGGAATTGGTTTCCCCATAATCTTTATTTTGTACTTGTAGATAACCGGCTTCAAGATCAATGAGATTCTGAATAGTACTTGACCAGATTCCGTCTTGGATTGACACCATAAATATGGCAAAGAATGTCGCAAATGCTATCGACGCCACGGCAATAAAAGTCCTCCTTTTATTCCTCCAGACATTCCTAAACGAATATTTAAGAAAGGGCATGATATTATTCACAAGCGCTTCATGTTTTGAATAGTGAAAAAACGTGATGGGAAATCAACGCCGAAATCAATCGTCAGATATTCAACGATTGTTTTCCTTCCTTCTTCATCGGCAGGAAGCACCGTTAACTTTGTCGGGATCAACCTACCGTCCATTTCCTTCACACCGGAACCTATCATTGTATTGACCAGCTCATTATCCTCATCGTAAAATTCAGTCTTCAGCTCCAGATAATCATCGGTACTTATCCACATAATCACTTTTCCCCACACAACAGCGGCATTCGGCTTTGGCAGGAGCTTGATTTTATAACACTTCTGTCCTGAAACTTCATCATAGCCGGCAAAATGATGTGTAAAATCCACGGTCATCGAGGACATTCTCACAAGGTCGTCATTGCTGAAATCCGAGCCCATCCACGACTGACTCATCATACTCGGCGGGAGCTTTACCGACCGCTCAATCGTCGGTTGCCAGTTCCATATTTCGTTTTCTCTACGCAGAAAAGCCGTCCCGGCGTCGCGCTTAGGAGAAGTGATGAGGACAAGTGAAAAATCATCGCCTTCAGCCCAGGTTTTAAAGCTCATCTCGCGCGTCCAAGTCGGCCGAATTATCGTCATCTTCATCTCGCCGCTCATACTTTCACCACGCATTTTATCTTCAGCCTTTTTCACAATTGCCGTGGCATCCTGCCCACTCACAGGGGCAAGGTAAAATAAGCTTACGCAAATGATGGATACGATAAATGTGATTCTCATAACTTATATCTTTTAATGATAAATTTTCTAAGTTTTTCCTTTATCTCAGCATAGGGATAATATTCTTGGATAATCGCCTTGTCCAGAAAAATACCGTCAATAAAGGCTCCGATAAAATAGGCTTCAAGCATGGGATCTTCGACACCTAGTTGCTCAAATAGTTCTTCAAATTTTTTCAGCTGCAGTTCATTCTGTTCAATTATAAGTACTTCCAGCTCTTTCCGTATTTCTTTCTGCATCGCCAGCGAGGTAAAGAACTTCCATTTGTCTAGATCAGCATCCATCATCGCAAATACTCCATCCAAAATCAGCAGGAGTTTCTCTCCCGGTTCTACATCACTACTATCAAGGATTCTAAGGAACATTTTCCCCGTTTCAATAGCATCGTCCAGTACGGCTTTTAAAAGAGCATTCTTGCTATCGTAATAATTATAAATCAACCCTTTTGATACACCGGCCTTATCGGCAATCATCTGTACGCTGGTGTGCCCATAACCATATTCAGCAAAGCATTCCAATGCCGCTTTCTTGAGCGCCGTCCTCCTCTGCGCTCTGATGACCTTATTCTGTTTATCGGTGCGTGGCATTTGCTATCTTTGACTGACCATTCAGTCATAATACAATCAATAAACAGAAATAGTTCAGGAAACATCAGATAAATCAGCTGACAATTTGCTGGAGGGTATCGAGGAATTACGTGGACTAAATTTTAAAATCCACTATACATAATTGTTGAATATGATGCAGAAGAGGACTATACCCAATAACACACAATGCTCCGAAAGGCACACAGGTAGAAATATTTTGCACAGGCAAATGAATGTCATCACGGCACGCCGAGACCATTGGTCGCTCATCGACCGAGAATGAAGATTCAACCCGGAGTGGACTACATTTCAAGATTCCCTGATCGATACTCCCCTATTTTTTCCGGATCGGTCAATTCTAGCGTATCGGTTATCTCCCGGATATTATAACTATTTCGCGACGGTGAATTTCGGCTCACGAGCTCTGCGAGGAAGCCCGTCAGGAATAACTGTGAACCAACAATAAGAATCAAGATTCCAAAATAGAAGATCGGGCGTTGATTCATATCGGGAACATTCCAGTACAATTTCTCAAATGACAGATAGAAAAGAATCACAAAACCGATGATAAAAAACACAAAGCCCAGGGCACCAAATAAATGCATCGGCTTTTTCCCAAATTTTCCGACAAATGTAATTGACATCAGATCCAGAAAGCCGTTAATAAAGCGGTTCATCCCAAACTTTGATTTTCCATATTTTCTTGCCTGATGTTCTACTATTTTCTCTCCTATTTTATGGAAGCCGGCCCACTTAGCGATAACCGGAATATAACGATGCATTTCACCGTAAACCTCAATCGATTTTACAACATCTTGGTTATAGGCTTTTAAACCACAGTTAAAATCATGCAACTTAATGCCACTTACCCAGCCGGTAATGCGATTAAAAAACTTTGATGGAAGAGTTTTACTGATAGGATCATGTCTTTTTTTCTTCCATCCGGAAATAAGGTCATATCCTTCTTCCACAATCAATGAATACAGCTCCGGTATTTCGTCCGGACTATCTTGAAGGTCGGCATCCATGGTAATCACCACATTTCCTCGTGAGAGGTGGAAACCAGTATTCAAAGCGGCAGATTTTCCATAATTCCGTCTAAATCTCACCCCTTTGACGCCCTGATATTTGAGCGAAAGCTCTTGAATCACTTTCCAGGTAGAATCCGTACTTCCATCATCGACAATGAGCACTTCCCATGTATAGTTGTGTTCCTCCATTACATTCCTTATCCAATCGACGAGTTCAGGTAGGGACTCATGCTCATTATATGCCGGTACTAAGACCGTTATGTCAATAGAATCGTGCATAATAGTATCAATTTCCTTCATCAAAGTATGGCTTTTCTTTCATCATCATTGCCAGAACCGTAGAAACAAGAAATCCAAATATCAATCCCCTTGCATAACCGAAGATTGCCCTCCCCAATGTCATGGCATAATCATATTCCTTTGCTCTTACTACATCTGCAGCATCGGCATTACCGCCATTTCTCTCCAGCCAAAACTCAATGGCTTGCTGGCGTTGAATATCGATAAGGCCCGGATCAATATAATTAAACATCAAGTACAGAAAGAAATAAGCTACAAGATCACCTATTATGTACACCACAAAGCCCGTTTTCAACAAAGACTTAAAATCCGCTGCTTCACTCGTTCCACTCTTTTTATGAAGCATTGCAAGAATAACAAATAAAACGAGAATTGCTGTACTTATCCAGAAAACCAGAGAGCTCACGAGGGTCTCGGGACTTATCGCCCAGACCGATAAAGAAAAAACTACCGTTGCTATGCCTCCGATCGCACCGTAGATTACATCTCTTTTCATTATGCAATAGGTTTAGGTGCTTTATTCCGGAGGATTGCAGCGATGATTAAACTCAAGATACATCCTGCAATCAAATAGAACATAATCGTAGTCAAACTGACCATGCCTGCGGTCATAATCGTATCCATAACCTGCCCCACCTGCTCTCTTTGTTCTTCAGTCATGCTCTCCATTCCTATATCCTTCACAGTCTGAAATATCTCAGGATTTATCCATTTCAAATAAATATAATAGAAGATACCGTACACTATAGAGGCCACAACTGTTATTATAGCACCGGTAACAAAGCCGTCGGTAAAGCTTAAATAACCATTCTGCAACTTCTTTAAACTTTTCACACCCTGGAAGAAAATAAGTATCGAAATAACTGTCACACCGGTGCTGAGCAGGCTATTAAAAAAGCCGGGGTCCAGCCCTACACCCATGATATACGTCAACAGATTCCATATTATATTTATCGCCGCCACAATTAAACCGTATTTCACGCCTATGGGGAACTTCGGTGCTTCATTGTACAAGGTATCCTTCATAATTTATAGTTTCAATGGTTTCACGAGAATATTAAACACATCCCCAATATACGGATAATTATCGGCATTTGAGCTTTTATGACTTTCGTCAAATGTAAATTCTGCCCCTTTATCGACCAATGTACCCTGAAATGGCATATCCCATGCTATTTCATAAGGTTCCAATCCAAATATCTCACGTGGTCTTTTATTTAAAACCCTATTCAATAATTCCCAATTCCTCAATGCAGGCTCATAGGTCCACAAGGCAGAGAACATCGTTTCAAGCCCCGCAGCTCCGGAAGCAGATCTTGTGAATTCGAGGTCTTTTTTCTCTTTATTCCACGGGCAGTGCAGGGAATCAATGCAATCAATGGTTCCGTCTTTGACAGCTTCAACTAGCGCTACTCTGTCTGCTTCCGATCTCAACACCGGATCAATTTTAAGCCTTACATTGTAGCCTTCAAGATCAGCATCTGTGTTCAGAAGGTGCAGATAAGAAACGGAACAGCTTATATTGAGCCCCTTTACCTTTGCTTCTCGGATCATTTCAACAGCTTCTGCCGTTGTGATATTCCATATATGTAATCGAGATTGCGTGTACTCAAGGAGACTGATATCGCGCATAAGCATAAGTTCTTCCGCGACGGCAGGAATTCCCGTTAATCCGAGTCGGGTACTCATCTCCCCTTCATGCATCAAGCCACCATTAATCACGCTCGCATCATAGGGATGATTCATAATCAATGACTCAGATCTCTTGGCATAATCAAGTGCCCTTATCAGAAGTCCCGAAGACTGTACAGACCTATATCCATCAGTAAATCCCACGGCTCCTTCCCTCGTCATATCCAGCATCTCTGCAATATCCTTCCCTTCACATTGCCTTGATATACTGCCGAGTGGATAGAGATTTATTCCGTTTAAGCCGGAATTCCGGCTAATATTCCTTATCTGACTGCCATTATCCGCTACAGGATCTGTATGCGGTAGAACAATCAGTGATTTAAACCCACCATTCAAGGCTGCTCGTGTCAAGCTATCGAGTGTTTCCCTTTCTTCATGACCGGGTTCACCATTGAAGGTCCCTACGTCAGTAAAAGCCGGAATGAGATATAATTCTTTCCCTTGTATTACCCTATCAGCCTTAAATTCTTCATCGTACTTCCTTAATATCCCGTCTTGGATGATAATATCCGATTTTTCAGAGGATAATTGAGGAATAATGACGTCTTTTATATGAATAATCATACCGTTTTCAATCTTTCCTAAGGAATCTTACAAATATCTGCTCCAAAGCTAAGAAAATAAGCACCAAAACAATGCACCATTTCCATAATTCTGTCCCCAATGATGCGCTCCGGATATAATTTTCAACATTTCCTATATTGCTCCCATCAACAAAGTTCCCCCCTGGAAATAGTTCTTTTAATTGAGCAGGATCGACTTGGGCAAGATCTGATTCTACTCTATTGTAATTAAACCCTATCTTTTTCATTATTGAATCTCGGAATACGATATTATAAACACCGGATTCCTTCACCTGGTTATGCATATTCAGCACGTAAGCCTGTCCTCTGGGCTGTTGTGCAGGTATAAATTCTATGGGACCTTTAATGCGGATCGGTTCATCGACCGGTGCCCCTATTGGGTGTTCTACTGTGACAAGAGCATTGTCGCCGATAGTATAGCTCAATTGGGATTTATTTTTCCGTTGCAGCGCCATCCTGTACATCATAGGGATAAAAACATCCGTCCGCAGCAATAAGCTTGACATCTTTTCCGATATCCCCGTAGCACACTGGTAAAAGTATCCCTTGCCAGATTGTACTTGTGTAATAAATGCCTGTCCGTTCCGTAAGCTCAGCAGTGGCAATGCATAATTCCCATGACCATCCATTCTGTAGTATTCATGCACCTGTGGCAAGGCAATCCTCTCTGAACTAGGCTCAAATACTGACTGAAACACATAGGAATGCTTATTCACCTTATACACCTCACTTTCCTGTTTTACCCGTGTGCCATATTGCAATCCACCCAGTGAAAGCAAGAATTGTTGATATTCCGATCCTTTTACATCCATAGAAGGGAAAAAGAGGAGTTTCCCACCCTGTTGCACATAAGTATTTAATGCCTGGGAGATGCCTCCGGTGAGCCGTTCTGCACTATGTAAAATCACGAGATCGTATGAAGCAAGTTTTCCATATTCAACATGACTTACTGATGAGCTATGCGCCTCAATCGACTTCAAGCCTTCCAGAATTGTCTGTAATTTTCTCGAGGGAGCCTTGCCATATAAGGACAGAATCCGCATTTTCTTAGGGACATTAAATGCGATGTAATAGGTATTGTCAAAGTTCACAGGGTAATCCTTCACCATAATCTCCGCACTCTGCCAGCCGGCCTCTCGTGGCACGATATTAAAAGTATCTATATTACTTTCTCCTGCTTTTACACCGAGTACTCCCAGTGGCTTGGTCTGACCATCGTATTTCAATGACAAGCCGGCATCCCTGATATCCGTAGTCCCGTAGTTACTTATCTTGACACATACCGGATTTATCTGATTGTATTCTATTATCGGAGCATCCATCCACACAGAGTCAATGGAAAGATTGGCTTGTCTGGCTGAGGCTAAATAGACGAGATTAAGTTCAATTGTAGTATCAATAACTAAGCCGTCTCGGGTAAAGCTTTTCTGGAAATCAGAAATCAAATAAAAGCTCTTGCTTTTCTGACTAGCTTTATAATCTATCTGTCCTTGTCGCTCGGCGATTTCTTCAATATTGCGCGACACAGGCGAGAGTTCTATTTTTTCTATTGCATCAAGTGCTTCATCTCTTGACAACCATCGTTGATCATTATAATCAAAATTATTGTCAATAATTTGAAACATATCCTGTATCTGATATGTGTTGACAATCCGTTGTGCAATCCGTTTAGCTTTATTAAGGTGGCCTATATCTTCTCCTGCAGCCTGCATGCTGAAGGAATTGTCTATATAGATAGATACTGATTTAAGTCCTTTGTCTTCCTGGTTCTCTCCGGGGAGATATGGTCTTGCAAATGCAAGAACAAGAAATGCAAGTGCTGCCAGTCTCATAAGCAGAATGAGTAGCTGCCTGAGCCGATCTCTCACACTCTTCTCTTCTTTTAATTCGGAAAGAAACTTTACATTGGTAAATTTAAGTTCCTTGTACCGCCTGAAGTAGAAGAGGTGGAAAATAATAGGGAAAATCAATAAGAGAAGTCCCCATAAAAGCATTGGGTTAATAAATTGCATAAGCTGAATTACTCAATGAACTGCGAAAGTACATAGAACGTAAATAGTTTCAAAACAGATACAGGCCTGTCAATGAATTTATCTTCCCTTCCAATACATCGCCTCACTGCTTGCTCATGTCGTGTCACATCCTGGCTAAAACCTAATCCTCGCATCCGTAAGCCGCACTAGTCAAATACGAAATCCGAAAGTGTGCACAAGAATTGTAAGCACTGCTTTTGAGTATGCCCTAAACCTAATATCATAAAACTTATAGCTAGTCCCACTTAAAATCCTCTACCACCTTCCATTCCGCCGCCATACGAGCCACCGTCACGATAAGGACGAGCGTTTTTCTGGCTTTGCTTGCCGAATGAATATGATATGCTCAAGCCGACTCTTCTACTATCCCAGTGCCAGGTCATCAGCTCTGAAATCTGGCTGTTTATCTGCATATTCCCTTTAAACCGCATCCATCCAAAAATATCTCTTGCACTCACTGACACGCGTAATTTTTTATCCAGAAAGCTTTTTGCGAAAGCTAAATTAATCGTCCTGAAAGCGCTTATTTCCGTCTGAGCTGATTTAAATGGAGCCGTATAATGGCCTGTTACTTGAATCGTGTATTCTCGGGGCAAGCTGAACTGGCTATTCCATTGTGCTCTGAAGCGGAATGTCTTAGTATTGGCGACTTCTAGCGCTCCGAAATTACTCAGTGTTGCTTGATAAGTATTCAAAGTCGTCGTGATATCCCACCATTCTGCCGGCCTTATACTCAATATGGTCTCTAGCCCATATTCCTCTGCCGTACCAAAATTCTGAAAAGTAGAATGTGTAATCCCATTTTCAATTTCCGTGTATCTGTTAATCTGATTGCCTATATACCGATAATACGCCGTAAGATTCAGTGTCAAGAAGCTCCATATTTTCTTATATCCCGCTTCGATACTATGGATGTCTTCAGGTTGAAGATATGGATTTCCTGAACGCAAACTCAATGGGTCATTATAGTCCGTAAATGGATTCAATTGCCATGGGCTAGGCCGATCAATTCTACGACTGTAACTGAGCAAATAGACATTGGTTTCACCAACCTTCTGCATAAGGTGGACACTCGGATACAAGCGAGAATATTCCTGCTTAAATACACTTGTATCACTTGCGAGGTCGGAGCTTAAGAAAGTCGTTTCATGACGTAAGCCTACCTTGTAGCTGAAATTCCCTATTTCTTGTGACCAAGACACATAACCAGCAATAACATTTTCATCGTACTTAAAGAGATTGGAGCGTGATGGGTCGTAGGTATAGCCTTCTGACCGGTTAAAAATATAGTAGCGTGAATTCGTGTTCTCCATCCGCATGTCATAGCGCAGGCCTGCGCCGAGTTTCATCGTTTCCCCAAACGGCTGGGTATAGTCTGCGCGGGCCACTAGCTGGCCTTCAAGCTCCATCTCATCTTGTTTCTCCTTATTTAAGATATCAGTGAGACTACCATCTGGAAGATAATCCCGGTCAAAGTATTCCTCGTATTCATTCTCGCTGCCGGCATCATACATAATATCAATATCGAGTTGATGCTCGGGATTGGCAAATTTTTTAATCCATCCTATGTTCAAGCGATAGTTATCATCGTCATCGCGTTCTGTAGAATACCTTTGTTCTGCTTTCAGTAGGCTATCTCGCATATCGTAGTATCGGTATTCCACTGTCCTTGCTCCGGGATCGTCAGATTTTCTATAAGAGGCAGACCAGTAAAAAGTGTTCCAGTCATTAATATAAATATCCATGCCGGTTTTTATCTGGTGTCCACCACCGGTTCGATAACCGTATTCATCCTGGCTTATTCTTCCATAAGGACTTGAAGCCGTCTCGATAAATCGCTCCGATATTCCATTACTCTTCCGCTTTCTATGGCTATATCCGTAATTGAGATAAATATTTAGGTGCTTGTTTCTTACATTAAGCCCTATCCCGGTATTGTAGGAAGTATAAGTAGCTTGTTGAACACCTACGTTGATATTGCCATTAAAGCCCAGTTTGTCATTCTTTTTCAGGACAATATTAATTATCCCTGCAGTACCTTCCGGGTCGTACTTAGCACCGGGATTGGTGATGATTTCAACCTTCTCAACACGAGAAGCCGGTGTCTGCCTCAATAAATCGCTTGCGGAAAAACTCGATGGACGACCATCAATAAGAATTTTCACATTCTGTTTTCCCCGCAGACTGATATTACCATCTGTATCCACTTGAACCGATGGCACATTACGCATCATTTCCAGCGCTGTCCCGGATTGGGTTGAGATATCGGCACTTGCATTGTACACGCGTTTATCAAGCCTTGTTTCAATCATTTTCTTCTCCCCTTTCACGACGATTGCCGACATCTTCTCGACATCAGCTTCAAGTGAAATCGTACCTATGCTCATGCTATTATCCACTGTGGAGATTAAAAAAGGAGCCGAGAGGAATTCATTATAACCCATAAAATTCACCTGTAGATAATACTCACCGACAGGAATATTCTTGATGATAAATTTTCCATTCTGCTCACTGACATTGCCGGTAATGACAACAGAATCTGAGACACTCATCACGGATATCGTCGCAAATTCTATCGGCTCATGGGATCGGGCATCAACAATCTTTCCCGCAACTTCTCCATTCTGCATTGCCGCTTGTGCATATATGAATTGTACGAGGAACATAAATTGGATAAAAAGTATATATTTTTTCATAAATCTTTTCTGTTAAACAGGTATCTGCATTCAGCTTACGCAAATGTCTTAATAACAACGCATTAACTCACGATATAGGTATAATTTATTCCTCTTCATCGTGTTAATGAGTTATTAATTCTTAAAATATGTAGTTATTAACAGTTTTTATAATGCGACCTGCATACGATAATGCTCGATTGAAATATAAGGTTCGGTAAGAAAAATTAAATTGTACCGAAGGTGGGAATCGAACCCACACTCTGTTGCCAGAACTGGATTTTGAATCCAGCGCGTCTACCAATTCCGCCACTTCGGCATAAATTTTCTGAGGGATTACAAAAGTAATTCTTTTTCTGTAAAGCCAACAAATTTTTCTACTCAATCCTCGGAAATTATTCCAGTAATCTCATTACGTCGAGCCCATTGGCATAGAGCAAGAGGCCTAGAATCAAGACAAATCCCGCTATCGTCGCATATTCCATGAATTTATCACTCGGTTTTCTCCCCGTAACTACTTCCCACAATAAAAAGACAACATGTCCTCCATCCAATGCCGGGATAGGGAGCAGATTCATTATTGCCAGTATCAGCGATAATATTGCAGTGATGGTCCAGAATTTCTGCCAGTTCCAGCTCTTTGGAAACAATTTCGTTATCGTTACAAATCCTCCTAGCGATTCCGATGCCTTGATATTTCCTTTAAACATCTGTCCAAATGCCGTTATCTGATCCGCGAGAAAATTATATCCTTTGGATACTCCGGCCGGCAGTGCCTCAATCAATGAATAATCCCTAGTGGTAAAATCATAAAAATAATCCAGTCCATAGTTATATGTACCCACATAGCCATTATCATCAGTAGTCAATTCTTTCTGTATCCTTTTATCCCCTCTGAGTATAGTCAAGCTAAGGTCTTTATGGGGCTGCCCTTTGACAATTTCCTTAAATTCATCAAAGAAGCGAGCATCTTGCCCATTGACCATGACCACCCGATCGTCTTTTTTAAGTCCCGCTTTGTCTGCAGGCGACCCTTTTTTTACTTTGTAAATTTTATAAGGTATTCTCGGTGTATAGAGTGGTTGAGAAGCATTCTCGGAATCCGCAAGCCATAAAGAAGCTGAGTCAGGAAATGTAATTGTAACCGGGCTTCCGTTACGGAGTACTTTAGCTGTAGAAGCATTGTGTAGGACGACCTCTCTGAAGACGATACGATCGCTGAATTCATCCAGCGGAACACCTCCTACGGCAAGGACTTTATCTCCATCTTGAAAACCGAGTTTCTTTCCCATTGCATGTACTGCAATGCCATTGTCCACATCAGCGCTCGCGAGGTATGTGTCTCCCCATGTCCATAAAACAAGCCCAAAAATGAGAAAACCCAGAATAAAGTTTACCGTCACACCGCCCAGCATGATTATCAAGCGTTGCCAGGCTGGCTTGGATCTGAATTCATAAGGCTTTGGGGGGAGTTTCATCTGTTCTTTATCCATCGACTCGTCTATCATTCCCGCAATCTTCACATATCCACCGAGAGGAAGCCAGCCTATACCATAAACTGTTTCTCCTATTTTTTTCTTGAACAATGAAAACCATGGGTCAAAGAAAAGATAAAATTTCTCCACCTTGGTATGAAAAGCTTTGGCAGCTATAAAATGCCCAAACTCGTGTAGAACAACCAAGATTGATAAACTCAGAATAAGTTGAGCAATCATTACCAATATACCCATAAACCACTATTTAATTATTGTATTTCTCCTATTGTCGGATCGAGCCAATACTATCAGCATTTAAACTGATGCACCTCCCTTCTTGTTTTAAACGGCTGCAAAAGTACGATTAAAAGTATATTTATCCCGATAAATAGGTATTATTTATATACCATTTACTTTTTTTACTTTATTCTTATAAATATTTAGACATTTGCACAGAGGGCTTTTTGAGCTCGTATATCTGTTGTTAATCCGGTCATAAATTGAGAGCTTTTAAGCTTATGCATGTTTTTTATACAAGTAATGTACATAAGGGTATTGCCATCCTAGATAAGGATGAGCTCCATCATCTCAGGGTATTGCGGTATAAACAAGGCGATTCTCTTGTATTAATGGATGGCAAGGGACATAAAATAACCGGAACTGTACTGTCTATCGGCAAAAAGGCTGCACAGGTAAGTATTCTGGGGAACAGTATGCAAGATCCACAGAGAAGGGAATTAAATATGTGCATAGCGCCCACCAAGAATCTCAATCGCATCGAATGGTGTGTAGAAAAAATGGTGGAATTTGGCTTAAATAGCTTATATTTTTTTATTTCTGCGCATTCTGAACGCAGGAACATAAAACTCAAGCGTATCCATAAGAAAATAATTGCTGCTAGCAAGCAATCTTATAAATGGTATCTTCCCACAGTTTATCCCATACAAGACCTTGATAATATCATAAATAATCCCGACTTTGCCGACCATTTAAAAGTAATCTGCCATCTCGGAGAACAATCTGAAAACATTATCGATATCATAAGAAAATGGAGTGATAAACCGTTAACTGTACTTGTAGGACCGGAAGGAGATTTTAATGATGAGGAACTCAGACTTGCGTCAAATGCCGGATGGCATATTGTCCATCTCGGTGATGAAAGACTGAGGACTGAAACCGCTGCCCTATACGCAGCAAGTTTAAACTATAGTTTTCAATTTTTATGAAGTATTTATCATTGCTAGTCGGCTTATTCTTGTCAATCACTGTCATGGGACAATATACAGCCTCGACAAAACTTGCTATCTTAAAATATCGCGGTGGAGACTGGTATTCCAATCCCACTTCACTCAATAATCTTGCAGATTTCTGTAATGAAAATATGGGGACATCTATCGATCACGACTATGCAGTTGTTGAGGCAGGCAGTCCGGAGATATTCAACTATCCTTTTATTCACATGACGGGACATGGAAATGTCATTCTCAACGATAGAGAAGCTGAAAACCTCAGAAAATACTGTGAATCCGGTGGTTTTCTGCACATGGATGACAGCTATGGCATGGATGCATTTGCAAGGCTGGCAATTGCCAAGATCTTCCCCAATAAGGAGCTCGTAGAAATCCCCTTCAATCATCCAATCTACTCAATGAAATATACTTTTAAACACGGTCCACCAAAGATTCACGAGCACGATGGAAAACCCTCTCAGGGATTTGGGATCATTTATAAAGGTAGGATTGTCCTTTATTACACTTATGAAACAGACCTTGGTGATGGATGGGAAGACCCGGAAGTTCATCACGATCCTCCTGAAATTCGCTTAAAAGCATTAAAAATGGGTGCCAATCTCATCAAATATGCCTTCATGAATTGATTTCGGTGCATTTTAGGCAGGAATTCGGCTTTCGATTACCCTAAATACGCACTACGCCAGAGACACGCAGATAAAAATAATTTGCCTAGGCAATTGAGATGAGTTCTGGCATGACAGAACCAGCTTGAATAAATATCAATTCGGTTTTGGACAATCCCGGACGTCATTCAGGCACAGTGAGAATCCCATAGAAGTCACGCATCCTTGTACACGCCGACTTATAGGTAGTTGTGTTTACTCTGCGAAAATATCTCTCGATACATAGCGGAAAAATGCGAAAGAAGATGTAGATTTGTGTAGGCTTATGATTCAGTAATAAAAGAATCCGTGTATTGAGGATTCATAAACATTTGGAACTGAATAATAAAGTAATTACATTAGCAGAAGAAATACTAAATCGACAGGATATGTTAAGCGAGGAAGCACAAAAATTAAGAGACTCATTTCACGAGGAAGAAGTTGAATACACGAGCGCAGGTACGGTAAAAAATTGGATAGGATTCATCATTTCATTGACAGTAATGATTCTATTATTGATGTTCTGGTCAGAGTTTTTCTGGGTAGCACTTCCCTTCACGCTCACTTTTCTCGTATTTGCTCTGAAAGTAGCGTAAAGCACTACAAACGATAAGAGAGCACAGGAATTCCGGAATGTGCAATCATATATTCCGTTACACTTTTCTTAAATAGCTGGGATATCTGGCTACGTCCATGTGTACCCATACATAGGATGTCATACTTTTCTTTCTCGAATTGCGACAAAAAGTTTTTCAGATCTTTACTTATATACGCATGTGGTATTGCATTCTGCAGGTCATGATTTTTGATATAGTGTTCTACATAAGCAAGGCCATTATCTCCGGCTTGAGAATCAACATAAATAACGTGCAATTCCGCCCCACAAGCTTCCTGAATGCGTAGCATTGTGTCACATGGTGCAGCAAGCGGATTTTTCTTGCAATCGTGGAGAAAAAGCATTCTATCAATATGCAAGAGCTCTGTACCGTGCATAACGGTTAATAGAGGAACGGTTGACAATCTCGCAACAACTTGTGCATCGGAACCACTGAGCCATGCCAGCAGTCCCTTAGCCTGCTTTGTCCCCATTAAGATGAGATCCACCTTCTGTTCCTCTGCGTATTCAGCAATACCGGTAGAAACATCTTCAACTATAACTTCTGAATGTATCGGTTGAATTGCCTGTTCTTCAGCTTGTTTTTTCAAGGCTGCATAGCCTTGCTCACGTATTTCTTTCAGATAAGTCGCTTGAATTGTTCCGGTATCCATAAAAGTGCTGCCGGTACCATGCAGAGAGATAGAGTTCAATGAGGTCACATAAAGCATGCTGAGCTCCACGGGCATAAAGGCGGAAATCTGCTTTGCAATATTTATGGCTAGCACTGATTCTTGTGAAAAATCTGTAGGAAGTAAGATATGTATCGGCTTATCCATAATATTCCTTTATAATTATCAATCTATATATGAAAGAAATGGTTCTGATTCTTTCACTAAATCAAGAAAATATATGCCCTACAACTTAGATTTTTCCATCTCTTGCACTTTCACTCTCTTTCCTTTCACTATTTTCTCAAGAATGAGCGTGCCTATCACTGCTATGGCAAGCAAAACAAATGTCAGATTCAATGTCCCTATATCCTGCAAAAAGTACACAAGGACTATAAAAAATATATTAATAAAGACCAGAAACATGCTTGCTTTCACATGACTCAGACCGGCATCGATAAGTAAGTGATGGATGTGTGACCTGTCCGGATAGAAAGGCGACCGACCTTTTAATGCACGCATTATAAATACGCGTAAAGTGTCAAAGAGTGGAATAACGAGGATTCCTATGGTCACAGCCGGAACAGAATGAAATCTATAAACTCCTAGATTGACGTCTAAAGCATGAATTTTTATAAACTCTATGGCAAGGGTTGCCACTACCATGCCGCAGAGCATAGAGCCTGTATCGCCCATAAAAATCCGGGCCGGTGTCCAGTTAAACTTTAAGAATGCAACTAGAGAACCTACCATTGTGAATGCAAGTATCGCCAGCTCTATCCTCCCTATGGCTAGGAACCACGACCCGAAAAAAGCACATATTAAAATGGTTATGCTGGAGCTTAAGGTATCGATTCCATCAATCAGGTTGAAAGCATTTATTATAACAAGAATAGTAAATATACTGATGATATAATTGAACCAGAGTGGGATATCATCTAGGCCAAATGCTCCAAAAAACGAAGGTATCTGTACATCGGCAAGTAAGACGAGTATTCCGGCTGCAATAAGCTGACTCAAAAATTTTTTGCGTGGGTTCATCGGCAGAATATCATCCTTGGCACCCACTAGAAACAAGATAATCATGCTGCAGAGTATGTATTGTAAATCTCCAAATACCCTAAACGGCGTCCACATCACTACACTGAATATCACCGCAGCAAATATTCCTATACCTCCCAGAGAAGGCGTTGAATGGCTGTGTGACCGACGACTCCCGGGCTCATCCGTTAACTTTTTCACCCTCGCAATGTGGATTATTGAAGGGATTGCAACATAAGTTACTACAAATGCTGTAATAAAGCTTAAAATTACAGTGTACATGGTAATTGGCTTTTCAATTCTCAGTGCCTAAGTTAATAAAAGTAGTGTGCCTGGATGAAATTTTATCAAATTTATTTCAATTATCCTCCACATTTACTTGCGAATAACTACAAATATAGAATGAATTTACTATTTTTGTTCTATTAATTTTAAGTATGAGTGAAATAGAAGCGCTAAATAAAGCCAAAATACCTCAACATGTCGCCGTCATCATGGATGGAAATGGACGATGGGCTCAGAAAAAGGGATTTCCCCGAGTTGTAGGCCATAGGAATGGGGTAAAAGCTGTGAGAAATACTACAGAAATTGCTGCGGAAATAGGCGTGCAATACTTGACACTCTATGCCTTCTCAACAGAAAACTGGAACAGGCCCAAGCTTGAAGTAAGCGCCCTGATGACCCTCTTAATTGAAACGGTTAAAAAAGAATTAAAAACACTCCAGAAAAACGATATCAAGCTCGATGTAATCGGTGACATCTCCCGTTTACCCAGGAAAAGCAGAGAGGCGCTTCAATATGGGATAGAAGAAACAGCACGGAATAAACGCATGACTCTTATCCTCGCTTTAAACTATTCCGCGCGATGGGAAATTACGCGTGCCACGCGCTTAATAGCGGAAGCTGCACAGGATAATAAGATTTCCACGGATGAAATAGATGAATCAATAGTTGAACAATATCTCTGTACGCATGGCATTCCCGATCCGGAATTAATGATAAGAACAAGTGGTGAAGAGCGCATTTCCAATTTCCTCTTGTGGCAACTTGCTTATACGGAGCTATATTTTACCGATACCCAATGGCCGGATTTTCAGAAAAGTGATTTTATCGATGCTGTTCTTGATTATCAATCACGTGAAAGGAGATTTGGGAAGACTAGTGAACAGTTAGGCAAGAAATAATCAGCTTTCAATGTGGAATTTATTACTTTTGCACACTATTGAGTTCTAGGCAACGGATTATCCATTGGTATCGTTCTCAATAAGTCAAGATTGATAAATGAGAAATCCCTATATGAAACACATATATTTAATTTCTACACTGCTCGTATTTATTTTTGCTGGCGCAGTATTTGCGCAAGCTCAAGAAGCGGATAGCCTGAAAATTATTCAATATTCAGAACCTCAATCATACGAGATCGGCGGGCTTAAGGTCGTCGGAGCAAGAAATACAGATGAAAGTGCTTTATTAAATCTCTCGGGCTTAAAAGTCGGTGAAGTTATCGAGATACCCGGCGATGATATCACCCTTGCACTGAGAAAAATATACGACCTGCATCTTTTCCAAGATGTCAAGATAGTCCTGAGTAAGACCATAGGGAACATAGCTTTTCTGGAAATCCAAGTCAAGGAGAAGCCACGATACCTAAGACATCATTATGTAGGTGTAAAAAAATCTCGACATGCCGACCTCAATAAAATTGTTGAAGAGTTTTTAAATAAAGGGGAAGTCCTCACACAGAGCACTGTCAATAATATTCAGAAAGGGATTAAAGCGTATTACCGTGAAAAGGGATATCCGGACGCTACGGTAGAAATTATCTCAGAACCCGATGATAAGATTAAGAATGTTCTCGATGTAACAATTAAAGTCGATCGAAAAGAGCGCGTCAAGGTCGATGATATTACCTTTTCAGGAAATAGCGTCTTTAAAGCTCGGAAACTGAGGAGTGCAATGAAAAACACGAGAACCAAGCGCCGCTTATTTGCCAAGTCCACTTTCCAGTACGATGCATATCTTGAAGACTTGCAGTCCCTGAAGGAAAAATATCAGGCGGAAGGATACAGAGACGTAAAGATTACCACAGATTCAATATGGAGACAGGCCGATGGAGATATCCGCATTCATATCTCCATTGATGAAGGAGATCAATATTTTTTCAAGGATATCACCTGGACCGGCAATTCACGTTATTCCGATCAGGTTCTCTCACAGCTACTCGGAATCAAGAATGGAGACATATACAATGCTGCCTTGCTTCAGGAACGCCTCACCTTCAGTAGAGATGGGAGGGACGTAAGCGCAATATATATGAATAATGGACACCTGTTCTTCAGGGCAACTCCTGTCGTAACCGCGATTCACAATGACAGCGTTGAAGTTGAAATAAGGATATTTGAAGGACCACAGGCTACTATTGATCGCGTGGTTATCACGGGTAACGATAGAACGCACGAGAATGTTATCAGACGTGAACTGAGGACTAAGCCGGGGCACAAGTTCAGCAGAGCTGATCTGATCCGATCACAGAGACAGCTTATTGCACTCGGTTATTTTAATCCGGAAAAATTGAATGTAAGCACTCCGGTCAATGCCAGTAGATATACCGTGGATATCAAGTACGATGTAGAAGAAAAATCATCGGATCAACTTGAATTATCGGCGGGTTGGAATCAATTCAGTGGAATTATCGGTACGCTCGGAGTACAATTTAATAATTTCTCCATAAGAAACCTGTTCAATAAGGAAGCGTGGCGACCATTGCCTACCGGTGATGGGCAACGGTTATCTCTGCGTGGTCAGACCAATGGCGATTATTATCAATCCTACAATATCTCCTTTACTGAACCGTGGCTCGGTGGAAGCAAACCTACTTCCTTCAATATCGGAGGATATTATACCAAGATAAGACCCATTTATTCATATCGGGTCATCGGCGATGGATATCTATCTATCACCAATGGATTTGTAGGCCTGGGTACGCGTGTGGACTGGCCGGATGACAATTTCATCGTCAGTGCCCGATTCAATTATGAAAATATATCCCTCAGAGACTATCCACAGGACTTCTTCTCCAATGGTGAGCCTATAAGCAATGGTAATTTTAACAATTTATCCCTTATCCTCCGTATAGCAAGATCGTCTATCGGCAATCCACGATTCCCTAAGAGTGGATCGGAAATCTCCTTGAAAGTACAGCTTGCTCCTCCCTATTCACTATTCACGGATAAAAATTATACGGAAATGAGCCCACAAGAAAAGTTCAAGTTCCTCGAGTACCACAAGTGGAGATTTGACTTTGACTGGTACACAACTATCGTAGGAAATCTCGTTTTCCGCACCAATGCTAAGATAGGCTTCCTTGGATACTATAACGAAGAAGTCGGTATCATCCCATTTGAGCGGTATGAAGTCGGTGGCTCCGGCTTAAATAATCAGAGTATAGGCTTAATCGGTCGTGACATCATCAGTATGCGGGGTTATGAAGTACAAGACCTTCCGGGAAATAGGAATGGTGGCGGTACTGTATTTGATAAATTTACCGTGGAACTCCGCTATCCGATATCACTCAATCCTACCGCGACAATCTATGGCCTTGTTTTCCTCCAGGGAGGTAATGTATGGCAAGGGCTACGAAATTTCAACCCATTTGATATGCGGAAATCTGCGGGTGTGGGATTGCGTGCTTATTTGCCGATGTTTGGCTTAATCGGATTTGATTATGGATTTGGCTTTGATAAACCAGAACTTATCCAGAGCGGTGCAAGCTGGAGTAAATTTGGACAATTCAATCTTATCCTAGGATTTGAGCCGGATTAATGCAGGCATTTGCGGAGAAACACCATTGCTCACTATTGTCCTATTACCCAAATCATGCATTAGAAATTGAAGATGACCGAATGAAATTTCATATAAACGAAGCTTATATGAAACCATTGATACTAAATGTATCAATGATGAGGGATCCGCCTCCGGCGGACTAAAGACCGAGCTCCTGTCCGAGGCTCTTCTCTTACTACGATTCCGAGCCAAATTCTTGCGCGAGCCCTTGTCTTCTGTGGCTTTTGCACTTCCTTTTGCATTTCTATTGCACGTTTTGGGTATTAAATATTTGGCTGTAGCCAAATGTGCGACTAATCCTGACCCTATGCTGCATAGCCAC
>CAYTBT010000009.1:0-99839 GCA_964436125.1 uncultured Saprospiraceae bacterium
CAGCACCTCAGCACCTCAGCACCTCAGCACCTCAGCACCTCAGCACCTCAGCACCATTATGTAAACTTCTGTTACTTTTATTCCTTGTAGCTATGATTTTCCTTACAGCTTGTTCCAAGGATAAAGAATTTACTCAAAATAGTTCACTTGAGATAGCCACCACGTTAAGATCGGGGTCCACTCTCGACACGACTTGGCTACTTAATTTCCAGACATATTTAAAAAACTTACGCGATAATGTATCTACTTCAAGGTCTTATTCTCAGCAGGAGATTGAGTATGGATTAGAAACATTGGTTAATTTAAGATATTCAAAATTTAAACTTGGGACAAGGACTCTTATGGGAGATAGAGATACTATTACCTTTAATTCAGCTAATGAAAGTCCTTATGACCTCTTTCTCAAAGTGAAAAGCTCAATTGTAGAAGATATAAACAATACGACTATTGCGGCTTATGATTTGGAGCTAGACACGGTTGTTAATGGTACATTGCAATATATTGGAAGTACTATTCTTTCAAGTGAAAACAATAGCTCCACTTCAAACCTTGAGCCAGGATTATATTTGGGAGCCAATGAGATACATCCAGATAAACCTAGTGTCATACCCAATTCATGGTGGTACCTGCATTGCGATGAAAAAGGTTATGGGCCTTGTGGATACAGATCTCAATCATGGACCGCTATCTCAGAAATTCAGAGAATGTTTAATACAAAGTTTCCGCCTAATTCAACCGACGTTTATTGCGATGACAACGACCCAAATACAGAAGATAACTTTATTAAGTTTTATGATGTAACGACATTCAAGTTCGATCCTTCATGGAAAGATTTATATAATTATTTTGCTCCCACAGGCGCAATCCTTCCAAAAGAAGGTTTCATCTCATGTGCATGTTTAGATACTATTGAAGTTAATTCCATCTATGGTGCCTCACAATATTATTTATTACAAGAAATACCAATAGAGCATAAGTTTATATGGATGAATTTTGGTACGAGTATAGATGGTCAAGGCGGAACTCCTGAAGGAAATGTTTATCGGATTTCAAGCCCGGTTAAGGTAGGGAAAGTTTACTGTAATTATACAATTGATGCCAATGTTGAGATGCTTGATGCAGGACTTATTCCATGATGACCCTGTTGAATAATAACATGTAATTAATTTTAAATCCCATATTATGCGATACCTATTCATTGTCTTTCTCTTAATCTGCCAGAGCTTACATGCACAGATTGACAAGCCGGAAATATTTGGTAGCTTCCCTTTTAGTGATGACTATAGATTCAACTATATTCTTAAAGTAAAGTGTATCGGAGATTATTATTATTTTATGGTTTCACACATTCATAATGAAGATGTACTAAGTTATGAAACAGCTCAATTTTCCATTATAAAGACTGACACAAACTTTAATGTCATAGATCGAGTAAAGACATTAAAGGTAGGCAATGATATACAGAATTTTAGTTATTTTATCTATGTTGATAAAGAAGAGAATTATGTCCTCTTGGCAGGGAACCAATTTAAGGAAGATAAAACGCTGTATAACATCTTTAAATTGAACTTGAGAACCCTCGAAGTCCATAGAACGGATTCAATTGTACTGACGGCAGATTTATTATATAATGTTTACTTTAAGCAAATAAATGATTCGACGCTGATAGCTTTCGGGCAGACACAGGGGGAGAACGGTTTAAATCAAAAGTATGTAGCCACAAAGGTTTCCACTTCAGGTAAAGTTTTGCAATTTAAAGAGGTGGAAGACGCCGGACATGGTATGGAAGAAAGGAGTATTATTGGATTTGAATACCTTGAAGATCCCGAACTATACTTTGTGAATGTTAACTCCGAAAATTATCTCGTGTACGACAAGGAGCTTAACCTTATTCAGAAGGTGAACGAAAGATTCTATGCGCCAGAAATAAAACTCATGAATACTAATGTAGATGCTCGTTTTATCAGAGCGGAAAATGGGTATATCCATTGTGTAGGGAGAATGCCAACATGGGGAAAACAATATGGTATTACCCATCTTCGACTACCGATAATAGGAGATAGTATCGGTGATATAGATCAGATTGATCCTTTGCTTCCCCCCGGGTCAAATGTGCTATACCCCGAGTATGTATTCCCTGCTGTCGATGCTGAAGGAAATTTACTGGTAGTCCTGGATGATCAATTTTCGTATCCAGGTGCGTATTGGGTGGATACAACGACACTCTATATCATCAAGACCAATCTGGAAGATTATGGCTATAGGAGTAATGAATGGTTTATTACTTTTAACAATGGCACCGAAATGTCAGTATGGGCAGCGGATACGGATGAAAATGGGGATTTTATCATTGCCGGCGGGTATAGGAGCGAGGAAATTATTAAAGAAGTACGCAGGTGGCGTAACTTTTATTTAAAGGTGCAAGCGGATGGAACAATTACCTCTGTGAAAGGATTTTCCCCCGACAATATCATGGTCGTCTATCCCAATCCTACCTATGGATCGGTTTCACTTAAGGCGGAAAACTCGGATGTCCATTCATACGCCATTTATGACATTCAAGGACGGTTATTAAAACGGGCTGAAATCAACAATAGTAGGAATATCGATATGTACGCAGTGGACGCAGGCACCTATTTCCTCGTTATTAGAGATAGGAACGGAAAAATTATCGGTAAGTCCAAAATTGTGAAATATTGAGCAATTTTGATTGCTTATTTTATCCATAGGGTTAGTATTATTTAGCCTATGGCCTTGTAAGATCCATAACATACAATACAGCAGAGGCGCACTCGGATGAAATATGACTGAGAGTAGTTCTGGTTTGTCCTCATCAATGATACATCTAGTATCAATGGTTTCATATAAGCGGAGCTTATATGAAAATCATTCGGTCATCTTCAATCTCTACGTGTGCGCCTCCGGCCTAATGCATGATTTGGGTAATAGTTAAATAAAATTCTTCTACTTTTTAATTCCATAGAAAACTACGATTTTAAGAGCTTTTGTGTAAATTGCAGCCTTATTAAAGCAAAGCAAAAAAGTTTAGATATGTCAGTACTGGTAGATAAGAATTCACGTGTTATAGTACAAGGTATTACAGGGAAAGAAGGATCATTTCATGCAGAGCAGATGATTGAGTATGGCACCAATGTCGTCGGTGGCGTTACACCGGGAAAAGGTGGACAGACTCATCTGGGAGTTCCTGTATTTAACACCGTAGATGATGCGGTGAAAGAAGCAGGAGCCAATGTCTCAATCATCTTTGTTCCTCCTGCTTTTGCTGCGGATGCAATTAAAGAATCCGCACATGCAGGAATTGATGTGATAATCTGTATTACTGAGGGAATCCCGGTGCAGGACATGGTAAAGGTCAAAGCATATATAGGTGATTTTGATTGTACCTTAATAGGCCCCAATTGCCCGGGAGTAATTACTCCTGGTGAAGCCAAAGTAGGAATCATGCCCGGTTTTATCCACAAGAAAGGAAGAATCGGTATTATCTCACGTTCCGGCACACTTACTTATGAAGCAGTTGATCAAGTAACTAAAGCCGGTATGGGACAGAGTACCTGCATCGGTATCGGTGGTGATCCGATTCCCGGCACTACGACCAAAGATGCCGTGAAACTCCTTATGGAAGACGACGAGACCGATGGGATTATCATGATCGGTGAAATCGGTGGTGAAATGGAAGCTGATGCTGCTAGATACGTCAGAGATCATGGAACAAAGCCCGTTGTCGGATTTATTGCAGGTCAGACTGCTCCTAAAGGCCGTACTATGGGGCATGCGGGTGCCATTGTAGGAGGAGAAAATGATACTGCTGCTGCCAAGATGAAAATTATGGCTGAATGTGGTATTCATGTCGTTGAATCACCAGCGCATATCGGTCAGAAAATGAAAGAGGTACTCAATAAATAGGTACGAGCTCCTCTCCCTTTTAAGTCCATCGCTGTAAATAACATGAAAACAGAGGGCAGGGAATAAATTGTCCTCTGATAAGGTATTGCCAGCAGAGCTTATTTCTGCCCATATTATAGGAATTATAGATAATGAGTAGATGGAGCTATTTTATATTCATTCTTCACTTGTGCCAGGTTACGCATAAATTTTGATTGAAATCAACTACCTATCCGTAGGTTTACCAGCGTTTCCCAAAGTTGAAGGAGATATAAGCATTGATGAAGATAGGAGAGTTCTGTGTGTTTATCATAATAGGCATTACACGAGGGAAAAGATCGACCATAATGCCGGCTTCAATTGACTTGGCAAATTGTTCATAAGCACCAATATCAAAGAGTACACCTATACCACCGGAGAGCCCGGGGACTATTTTTGCCTCGCTGAAACCCTTGAAAAAGCCTGCTGCACCACTTACTTTGTTCAAGTCCAGGAACTCTTCCTTTGTTTCTTCACCATATTTGATTTCCCGGAAAGTCGTATGGAAAGGAGAGTCATAGTTTGCTATCTTGACATAGTATGGCTTTAAAATGCCTGCTGTTATCCCGAATGAATATGTGTAACCGACAGCTATTCCGTCGCGCTTAGCTTTTTCTGAGAGATATTTCCTCTCTTTAAATAATGCCCGCGCTACGAGAAGGTTATTGATTTTACCATAAACAAGCGATCTGCCTAAGAAACTGTTCCCCACACTACGGATACTCTGTCGATATTCCTTGCTGTGCTTCAGATGCCCAAGTTCAAATGTATAAAAAGTAGTCTCATTATACTTTTCAATCTTCCCAAAGTCATAACCTACTGCAAATCCACGGGTGTGGAACTTAAAGTGTATCGTCTGCTCTTTATTGTACACAACACCTACAGCCATAGTGCGCGATGGCTTCTTAGGCTGGAAAGTAACTTGCCCTACGAGAGGACTGCTACTGATTAAAGTGACAATAAATAGATAAAACCACTTCATGGGATGACTGCTTTCATTAATACTATAAGAATAATTCTATTTATTATGTTCTTTTCAATTGAAAGAAGTAATATTGTTAAAAGTACATAAATTATTTTAAATGTCACATTCCGGAGGACTTATCGGCATATATTCACCTTATCTGAAGAAAGATAAGCTGCGTTTACGCCTGCGATATGTCCTCGATTTTATCCGATCTCATGGGCTTGAACAGGAATTTATCTTTGTCGATGATAGGAATGTCGAGGCAGTTGATCTACTGATCAGTTATGATAAGGGAAATAATATCAATGCAGCTATTCATATTCCCTATACCGGTAATATTGAGAAACAAGTACATGAATTCCCATACACAGAAATAAGGGAAAATGCAAGACTGTTTCCGGTAGAATCGGGAGGATTTGACTTGTTTGCTGCGATTTTTCACACTATACTACGCACAGAAGAATACAGTTCCGATAAACTCGATAAGCATGGAAGATTTCAGCATAAAGAAAGCTGGCAATACAGAGCGCGATGCATTCAACTGCCGATTGTCGATATCTGGATAAAAGGCTTCTTCGATAAGCTAAGTCGTCGTATAGAAATAAAGCCGGTAATTAATCGGAGTATTCAAGTAACTTGTGATATAGATCATGCATGGAAATATCGGCATCTGAGGCCTATCGGATATTTAAAAAAGCTGATTAAGGCTATTGTTACAACAGACTATCAAGCTTTACCGCATTTGATGCACAGGTCTTCAGCAGATGATCCTTATGCTACGTATGACAAGATGTTGCGCATCTTTCAGAAGTATTCTCTTCAAGCTATTTTCTTTCTCCTATTATCGGGAAGAACGCGTATGGATACTCAACAGAAGATAGAGGGGAACAGTGCTTATAAGGCATTAATTGATGAGCTTGCTGAATTTGCTTCTCTGGGCATACATCCATCGTATAGAAGCTTCCGCAAACGAGAGGTGATAACAGAGGAAATGAAGCTCTATAAAGATGTGGTAGGTGCACTGCCACAATTGAGCCGACAACATTATTTGCGCATTTCATATCCGGAGACGGTAAAGATTCTAAATGCATGTGGCATAAAACACGACTATACTATGGCTTATGCAGATATGGAGGGCTGGAGAAATGGCACTTCTTATCCTTATCCATGGTATGACATAGATGACGATGTGCAACTTGATATTGTGATACATCCATTGCAATTTATGGATGTTACGATGACGACTTATCGATCTATGTCACCTGAAGCAGCGAGGGAAATAATCAGACATTTGCGGAAGCAAATATTAATATATGGTGGTGAACTGGGACTGTTATGGCATAACAGTTTCTTTGATGGGAAGTCGGAACTGTGGTGGGAGATATTTGACGAAAGTCTGCGTCCCTTAAAATAATGAAAAAAGGAGATGCTCCTTGATATTTCACGGAAAAATTGTACATTCATTGCATAAAAGAAGAAGCTTATGGTACACAACTTCAGTACAGAGAAATCGATTATTCAGAATTAC
Source organism: uncultured Saprospiraceae bacterium (assembly GCA_964436125.1). Classification (GTDB taxonomy): domain Bacteria; phylum Bacteroidota; class Bacteroidia; order Chitinophagales; family Saprospiraceae; genus CAYRFF01. The sequence continues at coordinate 6,438 of CAYTBT010000009.1, forward strand.
ATCCGTGAATTACGTGATGTGGATATTCAGGGTGACAGGATGAAGTTCCGGAAGAATCTTGAACGCCTCAGTCAATGCTTTGCCTATGAAATCAGTAAAACGATGGAATATGAGCTTGTGGAAGTTGATACTCCACTGGGAATTGCGGAAGCTTATAAACCTACGGAGCGGATTGTGATATGTCCGATTCTACGGGCCGGAATAGGGATGCATACGGGATTTCTTGAAATGGTGGAATATGCGGAAAGTGCCTTTGTTTCTTCTTATAGAAGGCATCATAATGATGGATCATTTGAGGTAAGTCTGGAATATGTTACTTGCCCGCCACTCGACGATAGCATATTGATTGTCCTCGATCCGATGCTAGCGACCGGTTCATCGTTTAAATCTGCCTTGAATACTTTACTGGAATATGGAAAACCCAAGAAAATTCATTGCGTCACCGCGATTGCGGCACAAGACGGCGTGGATTATATCCGTCGGCTTTTCCCCGATGCCGATTTATGGACTGGAGCGATTGATGCAGAACTTACGGCCAAGGCATATATAGTTCCGGGATTGGGTGATGCAGGTGACCTTGCATTTGGGAATAAGATGCAGGAATAAGAAGGAGCGATTAAGAAATATTTATGATAGAGACACTTACTCCACAGGTAATACTCGTATGTGTTATTGCATACTTTGCCATATTGATAGCCATTTCCTGGCTTACGAGTCGAAATGCAGGAAATGAAGAATTTTTTATCGCAGGCAGGCAGTCGCCATGGTATCTTGTAGCATTTGGGATGATAGGTGCGAGTCTATCCGGCGTGACTTTTATATCGATTCCTGGCGTCGTGGGCCAAGAAGGATTAAACCAGGATTTTTCTTATATGCAGATGGTTCTGGGATATCTGCTAGGCTATATTTTTATAGCCCATGTGCTTATGCCACTTTATTATCGGATGAACCTCACATCGATCTATACCTATCTGGAAAAAAGACTGGGAGTTGAAGCGCATAAGACCGGTTCTGTATTTTTCTTGTTGTCTCGTATTATAGGGTCGGCTTTCAGAATGTACCTCGTAGCTATGGTACTTCAGGCTTTTATTATGGATGCTTGGGGGATTCCTTTTTATGTGACCGTGGCAATAACAATCCTATTGATATGGATTTATACTTTCAGGGGGGGGATTAAGACAATTGTTTATACGGATACCTTACAGACAATTTTTATGCTGGGAGCCGTCTTTTTTACGATTTTGGCTATCGGTGATACGCTCGGTATGGGCTTTATGGACATTGTACATAGTATAGCAAGTAGTGAACACAGTAAGATATTTTTCTTTGATGAAGGCTGGAGCGATCCCAATAATTTCTTTAAACAATTTATCAGCGGTGCGCTCATCACGATTGTTATGACGGGGCTCGATCAGGATATGATGCAGAAGAATCTGTCTTGTCGCAACATTAAGGAGGCACAATACAATATGTACAGCTTTAGCTTTATCCTCATTTTTGCCAATCTGCTTTTCCTTTCACTCGGTGTGCTTCTTTATCAATATGCAGATGCAATTCAGTTGCCTATTCCTGCTCGCACGGATGAATTATTTCCGATGATTGCATTGCAAGAATTATCCCCTTACGTAGGGATATTATTTATATTGGGGCTTATTGCAGCTGCCTATTCAAGTGCTGACAGTGCACTTACTGCATTGACGACATCATTCTGTGTTGATATTCTTGATATTGAGAAGAAGGATATTTCACGCAAGCGTGCGAGAAGTATCCGGAAGATGTCACATGTGTTTATGTCTATTGTCTTATTTGTCGTAATTATTGTTTTTAATGCATGGAATGATGATGCGGTGATTACGGTATTGTTTAAGGCTGCGACATATACTTATGGGCCATTGATGGGCTTGTTTTTCTTCGGTATTCTTACGCGATATCGAGTCAGAGGAGTATGGGTTCCGGTCGTCTGTATTCTCGCTCCACTTATCTCCTTTATCGTTGATTATTATTCTGCATATTGGTTTAATGGGCTTCAATTGGGATATATGACACTTGCATTAAATGGATTGCTGACTTTCATCGGACTATTCTTGATAAAAACATATACGTATGAAAAAAATAACGGAGAAGAGCTCTCACTATGATCATCTTGAACAGAAGTCTGTTCATGAACTCCTGAAGATTATCAATGCGGAAGACAGCACGGTTCCACAAGTGGTTCAAGCCTGTATTCCGGATATTGAAAAGCTGGTGCACTGCGTGGTGCAACAATTAAAGAATGGAGGAAGGCTTTTTTACCTTGGATCTGGGACAAGCGGACGACTAGGTATTGTCGATGCCTCGGAATGTCCGCCGACCTTTGGCGTGCCTGATAATATGGTTATCGGACTTATTGCAGGAGGAGATGGCGCTATCAGGAAAGCAGTTGAAGAAGCTGAAGATAATCAAGATGGCGGCTGGGAAGACCTCAAGCAATGGCAGATAAGTTCCGATGATATTGTTGTAGGTCTTGCCGCAAGTGGTACAACGCCCTATGTCGTAGGGGCCTTGGAAAAATGCCGGGAAATGAATATTCCTACCGGGTGTATTACTTGCAATATTGATACTCCACTTGAAAAATATGCCGATTATCCCGTGGTAGCCGTTGTCGGCCCTGAAGTCGTGACCGGCAGTACGCGAATGAAATCAGGTACAGCACAGAAGTTGATCCTCAACATGATTACGACTACAGCGATGATTCAATTAGGTAGGGTGGAAGGAAATAAAATGGTCGATATGCAACTCACCAATCACAAGCTCGTTGAAAGGGGTACGAAAATGATTCAGGATGCACGGAATGTGCCTTATGATGAAGCTCGTGCATTATTATTGAAACACGGATCGGTGAGGGAAGTGCTTCGACAATTTGAGAATTAATATGCTGCGAGTATAATCGCTTGGTAAAACTACTATTTTGATGTTGAGCTTGTATGTTTACGCTTGCTTATGCATAATTAATGGGCTTTATTTATAAATAGGCATTATTTACCAGCTCGGCGGTGAATACCAATTGCTTCCGCCTCTTCTCATTGCCTCTCTTTCAGCTTTGGTGTAGGTGAAGGTGTCGCTGTCAAAATATGCATGCCTATGTTCATCGTGGTCGTCCTTATCTTTCTTCTCCTCGTCCTCCTCAAGGACATCTTTAAATGTATAGGCTATAATTATACCCGTTATGGCACCGAGAAGATGACTTTCCCAGCTGATATGCGGGTCATCCGGGATAATTCCCATAAAATATCCACTATACAAGACAAGAATAACGAGTGATATGGCGATTGCCCTCATATTTCTCCTGAATAAACCGGTCCAGAAAAGAAAGGAAACAAGTGCGTACACAATACCGCTAGCACCGATATGATAAGCCGGTCTTGCAAATAGCCATACGAGAATATCGGTACAGAAATATAATGCTAGAAAGGCCTGCCATGCGATGCGTTTATAAAGCAGGAACAAGACCGAGAGCAAGAAGAAAATCGGTATAGTATTGGAAAAGAGATGCTGAAAACTCCCGTGGATAAAAGGCGCCATTACTATGCCTATAAGTCCTTCTAGGGTCCGTGGCAATATCCCATAGACTTTTAGTGAACCTGCTGTAAAGAAGTTAATGAGATGGAAAATCCACATCGCCAGGACAAATGCAATGGGTATCTTCAAGCGAGATAAAAACTCTGATGGAAATAAGCCTTTGTCAGTTGACATATTAATTTAGAGTCCTAACCATTTCCATAAGCGTAGGGTTCAGCACTTGTGTATGTTTAATTGCAGAAGTAAAATCTATCTCGACAATATCTTTTTTGTGTTCAGCAATCATGAGCCCATTTTTCCCTGCAAGCAGGGCTTTTAAAGCTTCCATTCCCAGTCGGCTGGCAAGCACTCTATCACCACAACTCGGGCTTCCTCCGCGCTGAATATAACCCAGGATAGATACTCGTGTTTCTATGTGTGGAACCTTTTTCCTTACTTTCCGAGCTATCTCAAATGCCCCTCCTTCATCATCGCCTTCCGCGACCACGATAATTGAGGAGTGATTTTTCTTTTCTTGGAGCAAAGCAACTATTTTATCGATATCCGTGCGATATTCCGGCACAAGAACCGCTTCAGAACCCGTTGCAATGCCGCTCCGTAGCGCGATATAACCTGCATCACGCCCCATCACCTCAACAAAGAATGCCCTATTATGCGCGATAGCCGTATCTTTTATCTTATCAATAGCTCGCATCGCTGTATTAATCGCTGTGTCATAACCGATGGTGTAGTCGATCCCATATAAATCATTATCAATCGTACAGGGAATGCCTATAATCTTGAAATCCGGATGTTCCTGCAGAAAGAAATTGGCACCGGTAAATGTCCCGTCACCACCGAGGACAATGAGACCTTGTATTCCCCTCTTCCGAAGATTGTCGGCGGCCTTTTTACGCCCTTCAGGCGTTCTGAATTCCTCGGAGCGAGCAGAGTGAAGTACAGTGCCTCCTTGATGAATTATATGCGACACATCATTCCATTCTAGCTGGCGCATATCATTGTCAATCAGACCACTATAACCGCGATGAATCCCATACACCTCCAGCCCTTTACGTATTCCTGTCCTCACCACAGCACGCAGGCCGGCATTCATACCCGGCGCATCACCACCTGATGTCAATACACCGATTCTATTCATAATTCTTTCTTATAGCGCCTGTTTACGAGCTGGATGAAGTTCTTAGCAATCTCTTTTCTGCCGGGTGCCGCCCATTTTTCGTCCTGTGCTATTGTTGAAATTAAGTAAGCTTTAGCTTCCGCAAATGTCGAGAAGTCATTCAATTGTTCAATCGTTTCTGTAAACTTGGCATTATTGCCTCCGAAGAGCTCATTTTGTGTGAATATGCGCTCATTTAAGCCCATTGCCTTTAAGATGTCATTGACCGGTGTCGCACTTAGTCGATCGGATAAGTCCTTTCCTTGTTTGATTGTAAATAGATCTTCAAGTTCCGGATTGTCAATATCGATACTATCAGATGAATAATCTTTTATTTCACCCTTGCTCTTTTCCTGGTATTGATGAGTGTCGATATCTTCGGTTTCTTCGTCGTATGCTGACTCTTGAGCATTGTCTTCGCTTATTCCATTGTGCTTCTCTTTTTCGATTTTTATCGTGTTGCCATTTCCATTGTGGTGCTCAGTGCTTATGGAATTATGTGCTATCTCTGCAATATCTTGTTCTTCTTCTGTAGCAGACGCTTCTCGCCTTGGTCTATGTGAGTCGTGATTAGATTGTTCAGGTTTAGATGTAGAACTATGATCAAGCTCGTTCTCTGCTTGTTCTGTTTCAGTTGCCTCACTTTCTCGTCTATCAAAGAAAAGAATGGAGTTTTCCTCCCCGGTATTCTTTATTTTATTCTTTTCTCCTTCGGATTCTTGCTTTACATCGGAGGTGCCGGATTTTTCGGGACTTGGAACAGAGGTGTCCTTCGATACATTGATTTCTTCACGTTCATAACTTACACCTTGATCAGCTTGCAGATTGCTCGATAAAGAGGAAGCTGTATAAAAGTCACTGATGACAAATTCGTAAAGATTCTCTAGTTTTCTTTTAATAATTGCTTGGTCGATTGCTGAAAGGCCACCGATTTCATCTAGATTGCTCACGAGGTTGTGTAATACGTCAAGTTCTTTCTTGAATGCTTTTAATTTCATGGTGATATTTATAAAATTATGGTGATCAATTAACTACATCTTATAATAAAAGTAAATATAATAACAATAGTTTATACTATGCAAGAAATTTCCCAGAGTTTCCTACTTTCACATTAATATTAACAAATGTAGATATACATAGAACGTGTTTTTAGAGCCATATTATATAGGACAACGGAAAGGATGGATAGAAGTGATATGCGGTTGCATGTTTTCGGGAAAGACCGAAGAGCTTATCAGGCGCCTGAAAAGGGCGAGAATCGCCGGCTTGAAGGTGAAGGCATATAAATCAGGTACCGATGTGAGATACGATAAAGAGAATGTCGTTTCCCATGATAAGAATGCTGTTCATGCAGAGCCGATTGCTGATTCCTCAGCACTACTTAAAGAGCTTGAAGAATATGATGTTATAGGAATTGACGAAGCGCAATTCTTTGATGATAAACTCCCCGGTATAGTGGATGAGCTTGCATTAAAAGGCGTACGAGTCATAGTTGCCGGTCTGGATATGGATTATAAAGGGAATCCTTTCAGCCCAATGCCTGAGATTATGGCCACGGCAGACTTTATCACCAAGGTTCATGCTATATGTGTTCATTGTGGTAATCTCGCAACGCATTCCTATCGGCTTTCCGAGGATGAAGAGCGCGTTCTCCTCGGCGAGCGCGGCGAATATGAAGCGCGTTGTCGTACTTGCTTTCACGCAGGGCCGATGCTCACATTTAAGTCACAGAAAGTGGTGAAGGAGGATGAAGATTTTGGGATTCAGAGCCTTTTTCAAGAAGAATAGCCGTATTTTAAGTGAAATAAAGGGGATAATCCACGGTGAGAAGGCAATTTTGACGGAATTGAACGGCTTATTTACTCTTGTCGAAAGATGAATAGTGAATTATCTCGATTTCATAGAGAAGATGAACTCCAATCTTTTTACATTTGCGGAAATCCTCAAAAAATACCTCTTAATGGCCAATAAGAAAATCAAGAGAGCGCTCATTTCAGTTTTTGATAAAAGTGGGATTGCGCCTATTGTAAAAGAACTCGATAGACAAGGAGTTGAAATATTATCTACAGGTGGAACGCAGAAGCATATTGAAGAGCTAGGAATTCAAGTACATGCTGTAGAAGAATTAACCGATTATCCTTCTATACTCGGAGGAAGAGTGAAAACTCTGCATCCCAAGGTTTTCGGAGGAATCCTGGCTATGCGTAATGATCAACATCAAGGGGAACTTGAGAAATACGATATTCCGGAAATTGATTTAGTTGTCGTTGACCTTTATCCATTTGAAGAGACTTTGACCTCTGGCGGGACGCATGAAGAAATAATAGAAAAAATTGATATCGGGGGAATCTCGCTTATCCGCGCTGCTGCCAAAAATTTTAAAGATGTACTTGTTATTCCATCCAGGGAGCTATACGGTACACTTCTGGAGCTCCTGAAAGACGGAAAAGGCTCCGATGAAGGCTTAAGAAGGCAAATGGCGGCTACTGCATTCAAGATTTCTTCTCAATATGACTTCCTTATTGCAGATTATCTGAATGCCGGGGATAAAATGGCATTTACTTACACCGCAAGTCCACAGAAAGCATTGCGATACGGCGAAAATCCACATCAATCCGGTGAATTTTATGGCAATTTGCAGGAAAGCTTTAAGAAAATACAAGGGAAAGCGCTTTCCTATAACAATCTGAATGACATTGAGTCAGCTATCCGCGTCATTGCAGATATGCCGGAAGGGAAAGCGAGTTGTGCCGTCATTAAACACACCAATACCTGTGGGCTGGCAGTCCGTGATAATGTATATGAAGCGTGGAAAGCGGCATTGGCGGGAGATCCTGTATCGGCATTCGGTGGGATTATAATTTTTAACACTGAGGTGCCTGAAAATGTCGCCCGGGAGATAAATAAAATGTTTTATGAAGTGCTGATTGCACCCTCTTTTTCAGCTGAAGCACTGGAGATATTAAGTCGAAAAAAGAAACGGACTCTCCTGAAGTTTAAATCCTTCCCTAGAACGACACGGATGTTTAAATCTGTGTTGAATGGAGTCCTTGTTCAGGACATCGATAATAAGATTGTCGCGGTAAGCGATCTTGAATACGTTACAGAGGAGAAGCCAAGTGGAGAAGAAATAGAGAATATGCTCTTTGCTGACATTTGCGTAAAGCATCTAAAATCCAATGCGATTGCCCTCGTAAAAGATATGCAATTAATCGGCATCGGTACGGGGCAGACATCTCGTGTTGATGCATTGATGCAGGCGATAGATAAAGCCGGTAGAATGGGATTTGAGACGGAAGGCGCAGTGATGGCGTCGGATGCATTTTTTCCATTTCCCGATTGTGTTGAAATAGCGCATAAACACGGGATTGATCTGGTTATTCAGCCTGGTGGATCGATTAAAGATAAAGAGAGCATTGAATATTGTGATGAGCATAGGATGAAAATGGTATTGACGGGGACTAGGCATTTTAAACATGGTTAAGCATGATTTATGCAGTTGACATAGGAAATACCCGGATAAAAATAGGTCATTTTGAGGCCGATGAGCTTCAGAAGATTGAAATCCATGCCTTGGGGGATGTTCAGAATTGGAAGGCTTCTCTGAAGAATAAGAGTCGTGAAGCGATGATACTGGGATCGACATCGCTTAAAGAAGAGAAAATTATTGAGGATTGTGGATTGAAGCGGGCATATACAATGGATGCTTACACGCAATATCCTTTACGATTTACCTATGATAAGCTGTGGATGCTCGGTAAAGATCGGAGGGCAGCATCGGTGGCAGCTTTTTCTCAGGCAAAGGGAAAAACAGCCCTCATCATTGATGCTGGAACATGTGTCACTTATGATATAGTTGAGCATTCAGGTATTCATCTAGGAGGGATGATCAGTCCCGGAATAGATATGCGTTATGCAAGCATGCATGCATTAACTGCTCAGCTGCCACTTGTTGAGGAGAAGGATTACCTGGATAAAATAGCTACCAATACTTATGACGCATTAAGAAGTGGTGGGAAATATGGCTTGTTGCTGGAGATTAAGGCATATATCCGATGGTTGAAGCAGCTGTACGGAGATATCTGCGTTTATGTATCCGGTGGCCATGCACAATTTTTAAAAAATAATCTCCCTGATGAACTGATACTAGAAAAACACTTAGTTTTGCAGGGATTGTATGAAATATATCAGTGGAATGAATACAAGAAATAGATTTTCTATATACGGCATATTTATGCTTTTCTTATGTCTGTCATGTATGGATAGCCTGAGAGCTCAGGTGCCGGTTAATTCTCCCTTTACCTATATCGGCCTCGGAGAAATGCAGCCGGGGGATCTACATCGATATCGCTATCGTGGCTATACATCAACAGCGGCATTCGGCCCTTATGAAGCCAATCTCCGGAATCCTTCAGCCCTCGGCCGCTTGCGTGCAACGAGTTTTGATGTGGGCGTAAGCATGGAATGGGGTTATAAGCATCAAGGTGATCTCAGTTCAAAAGGTTTTTACGGAAAATTTGACTATCTCGTTCTGGCATTTCCGATATTTAATCCCATTAATGATATTCTAGAGAGAGATACGCGGGATTTTAATTGGGGGATGATGCTAGGAATAAAGCCCTATAGCCGAGTAGGATATAAAACATATAACCAGAGTTATTTATCTGATGGCACCGAAGTATTGAATTCTTACAAGGGCGAAGGAGGAACGTATAAGATTATCTGGGGGAATGGGTTTACCTATAAGGAGTTTTCTCTCGGCTTTAAGCTTGCGTATATTCTTGGGAAGATGGATTATAAGGTAAATACACAGCTTGCAGATGAATCTTATAGTTTTGTTACTTTTCAAGGACGCACCTTATATATGAATGCATTCAATTATGACTTAGGAGCTCAATATAATTTTATTATCGATCGAGAAGTGCCGCTTGCAGAAGGTTTAAAAGGTGAGCCAAAGCGCTATATTAACCTTGGTTTCAGCATGAGTAGCGCAGTGAAGGCTGATTTTACTCAAGATATGTTGATTGTGAATGAGAGTTCTGCTGATGGACTGGTAGATACGATTTTTCACAAGGCAGATCAGAAGGGCGTCGGCCTCTTGCCTGGTCATATCGAGGCAGGCTTGAAGTATCAACACAATCAATCTTTATCATTAATTGCCGATTTTAGATATCAAAATTGGGCAAAATATGAGAATCCATTTAAAGAAAGCAATACTTATGAGATGAGCTCTGCTTATAGGGTCGGGCTGGGATTTGAGTATGTGCCGGACCAGGATGCTATCAATGGATATTTTAATCGAGTGAAATACTTTGTCGGTGCTCATTATGGAAATGATCCCAGGACGATTAATGGAGAGCAATTGCGCGATTATGGTGTAGGAGCAGGATTGACCTTGCCATTGCTCGGCATACGACGACGTGCTTATGCGACCTTTTCATTTTTCTATCGCCATAAAGAATTAGGCGGCATTAATGAAAATTATTATGGAATCGGCTTCAGCTTCAAAGGAACGGATAATCAGTGGTTTGTTCAGCAGAAGTACAATTAAAATGACGATTTGAAGGTTTATAAAGGCAGATGGATATATCATTTTGACCATGAATTATACTAATTCCCTTTTTAAAAGCATTGTCCTCGGCAGCTTATGTTTCTTATTTGCCTGCTCTCCCAGAGTTCTTGAGAATAGTCAAGAAAGCTCAGAAAACACAGATGCCCTGATTCCGGATACCATACAGGTGATCAGTGATTGTCCGGGATTTAAAGATTCCAGGAGAATAGAACAGTTAATCAGCGATTATCAGATTTACAAAGATTTTATGTCGCTTGAGAAGTACACGCAATCATTTGACTACTGGAAGAAAGTTTACCGCAGAGCTCCGGCGGGATATGGCAATAGTCCTGAGATTTATATCGACGGGATACTTTATTATACGCATTTCTATGAAGCAACCAGTGATGTAGAGGAGAAAGAAGACTATGCTGAAAAGATCTTTGAACTCTACAGAGAAGCAATAGAATGTTTTCCGACATTGGAAGGGAGCTTAAAGGCTCAGATGGCAGCGGAATATTACTACAATTACCCAGGAAGAAAGTCCGATAAGGAACTCAGCGTTTTGTTTATCTCTGCTTTAAATAAGCTTAAAGGAGAAGTCCCGATATTTACGATTATTCCCACCTTGACATTGCTGCAGAAGGGATATGAAAAGGAATTTGTGGAAGCTGATACACTTAAGAAATATACAGGGAAAATCCATCAGAGCTTAAAAACTGCGGATCAGAAGAATCCTCAATGGAAGCAGGTGATAGAACGAGCGAGAGCAATTTTTAAGCAATTGGAGGCAGAAAAGGGACTTTTATCATGTATGTATTATAAAGATGTGTATTTGCCGGTATATGAGGTACATAAGAAGAATTGTGATACGGTTGAATTCGTTTATAATAAGTTGAAAAAATGGGCAGGATGCACGCCGGATGATAAACTGAAAGAGATGAAAGCAATTCTCGATGGAGCATGTACTGAGGAAGCTGTGTCAGAAGTTGAGGAGCCACAAGAACAGGGAAATGCAGGTGAAAAGGCGCTGGAAGCTCTTAAACAAGGTCGATATAAAGATGCGATAAAGAAGTTTAAGGGATATTTCAAGACAGTGGATAATCCCGATAAAAAAGGAGATATCGCCTTGCTGATCGCCAAGATTTACTACATTCATCTCTCTGATTTTCCGGATGCGCGTACCTGGGCTTTAAAAGCTAGTGAGTACAAGCACAACTGGGGCGATCCATATATTTTAATCGGAAAATTATATGCTTCAAGCGGGGAATTATGCGGGGGAGGCAGCGGTTGGGATGCCCAGGTCGTCGTATGGCCTGCAATCGATAAATGGAAAAAAGCGATTGAACTTGACCCAAGTGTTCAAGCTGAAGCGCAAGCACTTATCGATAAATACCGGCAATATATGCCGAGTGTAGCAGAAATATTTGCCCGGACTTCTATCGATGTAGGAGATTTATATAAAGTTGAGTGTTGGATACAAGAGAAGACAAGGGTAAGAGCAGCACCGCAGAAGTAAATTTTTACTGAATGTCACAGCTGTCCACATTGCCTTGTACTTATGCCCGCAAATGTGGAGCAGCTATGCCGCTTAAATCCCTTTGGAATTTCAACACAAAGTAGTGCAATCATTGCTATGCTGCATCGCCTCGAGCTTTTCTTTATGTGCTCAAGAGGGCTTTTATTACAATATCCGTGCAAAAATCTTCTATATTTCAGTGTTCATGCCAAGAGGAATTGGGTTTTAAACGATTTGGACAGAGGTGGATCTGAGTATTAAAGGAAATTCTTCATTCAAAGTGACATTTTACTTGAATTGGCAGAAAATGTCGGCAAAATAATTGGTAATAAGAGAGAGGATTGTTAATCTTACAGGGATTTTGATTGTAGAATAAGATCATCAGCAATGGAGACAGAAAAGTTAAAGGTCGAGCGTTTAAGCATATTTGACATTTTTAAAATAGGCGTAGGGCCGTCGAGTTCACATACATTCGGCCCATGGATTGCAGCAAGGAAATATATGGAAGTTGTGGGAGAGAGAAAATTGGCCTCACTTCAAGTCCATCTTTATGGTTCCTTATCCTTGACGGGGAAAGGGCATTACACCGATCTCGCTGTGATGCTGGGGCTTGAAGGTTATGATCCGAAAACTGTGGACACGACACAGATTGCAAGCTATATCGATCGCATTACAGAGGAGAAAACGCTTCAGGTGAAGGATTATCAGATCCCATTTAATCCGAGTGAAGATATTGTATTTGAGAATTTTTCTCTGGATTTTCATCCCAATGCCCTTACCATCCAAGGAATTGATGAAGCAGGAAATAAGATAGAAGAAACTTATTTTTCAATCGGAGGAGGCTTTATCGCTCAAGAAAATGATACCAATCCCAATAGCAAAGACGTCGATCTTCCTTATCCTGTTGATAATGGCGATGATTTAATAAGCCATACGGATAAAATCGGGAAAAAGATATCCGATGTTGTCTTTGAGAATGAAAAAGTGTTTCAGTCAGCGGAGGATACCAAAGCCAAGATGCTGGAAGTATGGAATGCGATGCTGGATTCCATTTACAACGGCTGTCATACCGATGGGATACTGCCGGGCGGCTTGAATGTGAGACGCCGTGCCAAGGCATTGAACGAGAGTTTATTGAAAGATGCAGAATATAATTCTGTAGAAGAATGGCAAGCCTGCATAAGAGCCACCGGCAATGCATACGATAATGTCAATAAATGGCTGTCTTGCTTTGCCCTCGCAGTAAACGAGGTGAATGCTGCTCTAGGTCGTATCGTTACCTCACCGACCAATGGCGCTGCGGGAATTATCCCGGCAGTGTTAATGCACTATGTCTGCTTTGAAGATTATAAGGGCGAGGAAGATATCTTGCGCTTTATGCTCACTGCAGGTGAGATAGGATGTATTTTTAAGAAAAACGCGACAATTTCCGCTGCGATGGGTGGATGCCAGGCAGAGACAGGAGTTGCTTCAGCAATGGCAGCCGGTGCTATAACTGAATTAAAAGGTGGCAGTCCTCGACAGGTTCTTATGGCGGCGGAAATAGCAATGGAGCATCATCTCGGATTGACTTGCGATCCCGTGAAAGGCCTTGTTCAGATTCCATGCATTGAAAGGAATACAATGGGAGCCAATAAAGCTCTCACCGCTTCCAATCTCGCTCTGTCCGGCAAGCCTGAAGATGCGATTGTCAATTTTGACACAATCGTGCAGACGATGTGGGATACTGCACAGGATATGCTGGATAAATATAAAGAAACTTCACAAGGCGGCCTTGCAATTCACGTTCCGCTTGCCAGTCCGGCTTGTTGAGAAATAGACAGGGGCTTTTTAATGTGCTCGTGCTTTTATTTCGCTGTCTCTTTAGCTTGCGCAAATGTGATTACGTATTGTTTTAATCAGAATACAGCCTTCTTCTCATAAAGATTTCCCCACGCTAGCTCAATTTATGAATTAGCGCTCTCAAATGAAGTGATTTTCTTTAAAATTCCCTATATTGAGGTGATACTAAAGGGGCCTTAAGATGCTTGCGATTTTACAGGTATCAGCCAATAACTTATGTACTCATTAAAGTACTGGACAAGTGCCAGAAGACAATATATAAACATTAAATAAGAATCATGACTTATAAAACACCGGAAATTATATGGGAACCAAGCGATGAAATGGTGAAAAGTTCCAATATGTATGCTTATATGCAGTGGCTAGAAAAAGAAGGCCATGTACAGGCATCAGATTACAGCGACTTATGGAAATGGTCCACGGAAAATATCGCAGACTTCTGGGAGAGCTTAATAGATTACTTTAAGATTGAATTGCATAAGCCTTATCAAGCCGTTTTGGAAGGAGAAGCAATGCCTCACTATCGCTGGTTCAGGGGAGCCGAATTAAATTATGCAGAACAGATATTTAAACAGAAGAACTCGGAGAATCCCGCCATAATTGCAAGATATGAAAATAGTGAGTTGAAGACAATAAGCTGGGATGAACTTGAAGAAAAAGTTGCTAGCCTCGCAGCATATTTACGGTCTCATGGGGTGGGAAAGGGCGATAGAGTTGGTGCCTTTGCGGCAAATATCCCGGAGTTTACCATTGCTTTTCTCGCTACGGCGTCAATCGGAGCTATCTGGTCTTCTTGCAGCCCGGACTTTGGGAAATCTTCAGTGCTGGAGCGATTTGGGCAGATAAAACCGAAGGTTTTATTTGCTGTAAATGCCTATTCCTATAACGGCAAGATTTACGATAAGCGCGATGTCGTCGGAGAAATACGGGAATCTCTACCGGACTTGGAGCTGACAATAGGCGTTTCTTATGTGGAAGAACTGAAATTTGACGAAAGTCAAGGGCTTACTGCATGGGAGGATACAATAGCGGAAAAGGGACAGAGTCTTAAGTATGAATATGTAGAGTTCTCCGAGCCGATGTGGGTGCTTTATTCTTCAGGGACAACGGGAAATCCCAAGGCGATTACACACTCTCATGGCGGGATGTTGCTAGAGCATTTAAAGTACCTGTCTCTTCATAATGATGTGAAGCCCGGAGAGAGATTTTTCTGGTATTCTACAACCGGCTGGATGATGTGGAACTTTGTGCAAGCTTCATTGCTCGTAGGAGCCACAGCGGTTCTGTACGACGGATCAGCCGGATATCCGGACTTGACAGCAATGTGGAAATTTATTGAAGAAGCGGATATCCAGCACTTTGGGACAAGTGCGCCTTTTATAGTTGCTTGCATGCAACGGGACATAAACCCAATGGCTGAATGTGATCTATCCGGTTTGCGATCTATCGGCTCAACGGGTGCACCTCTGCCTCCGGAGGGATTTGTCTATATTGAAGAAAAGGTAAAGGACGATGTGTGGCTATGCTCAATGAGTGGGGGAACGGATGTCTGCACGGCATTTGTAGGTGGTTGTCCTATCAAACCGGTGTATAAAGGTGAAATACAATGCCGCGCTCTCGGAGTTGATATGCATGCGCTGGACGAGCAGGGCAATGAGCTGATTAATGAAGTGGGAGAGATGGTCATTAAAAAGCCAATGCCTTGCATGCCTATTTATTTCTGGGACGATGAAGATTATGTGCGTTATGAGGACAGCTATTTTTCCATGTATGAAGGGATGTGGAGGCATGGAGACTGGATTTTAATTACAGAACGTGGTAGCCTTATTATCTATGGTCGGTCAGATGCGACATTGAATCGTCACGGCGTGCGCATAGGAACGGCTGAAATATACCGCGTGCTCAATGATATTCCGGAACTAGAAGATTCTCTCATTGTGAACATTGAATTGAAGAATGGAGATCATTTTATGCCGTTATTTGTGAAAATGGATGGCGGGGCTGCCTTGACTGAAGAGCTAAAAGATGAAATTAAAGCACTTTTAAGGAAAAGATACTCTCCTAGACACGTCCCTGATGCTATCGTTGAGACACCGGATATCCCACATACGATAAGCGGGAAGAAGATGGAGACACCTGTAAAGAAAATCTTACTCGGTATGCCACTGGAGAAGTCTATAAATAAAGATGCTATGAAAAATCCTTCTTCTGTGGATTTCTTTGTAACTTATGCCGATACTATACCACGTTAAATATTTTATATGATGAAGACTCCGATTTCGCATATTTTGTTTCCGACCGATTTTTCCGATGCCGCAGATAACGCGTTCCGTTATTGCCTTGAATTTGCAAGTTTACTGGATGCCAGGGTATCGGTATTGCACACTTATTCCTTGCCGGCTATTCAAGAATTGTCATTGCCTAAAAGTCTGAAAGCTATCTACGATGACATATATCTTGAAGAATTCAATAATTTTAAGGATGAAATACCTCATTTACAGCGTATTGCACTTGATATGGGCTATCAAGATATCGAACTCGATTATCTGCTGGAAGAATCCAATGATATTCAGGAAATGATTCTTAAGAAGGCGCATAATCTCGATGTTGACTTAATTGTCATGGGAACGCAAGGTGCCTCCCTTGTTGAGCGGTATTTTATCGGAAATAACACTTCCAATATCATGGAAAGAGCGGCTGTTCCGGTTCTGGGAGTACCACCCAATGCAATCCACATGGATGACTTTACTTCCATTGTTATGTGCACCGACTTCAGCGATAATGATAGAAAAGTTCTAGAAATACTGAAAAACCTCTTCCCTGATTATATCGATTCTTTAATTACCGTTCACTTCAGAATGGGGGGATCATCGACCCGTCCTAAGCTTCTGGAAGAATGGAAATCCTATGTAAAGCAGGAAAACGTTGCCTTTCATAATATAGATGCGCATACTTTTATCGACGGCATAATGGAGTATGACGTTGAATATGGCATCGATGTGCTCGTTATGCGGACACATGAGAGGAGCGCAATCTTTAATCTCTTCAATCGCGATATTGCCAAGAATGTAATTTATTCCAAGACGGTACCCGTACTGGCTATTCCGGAAAAATATTGGAAATGAATGGTATAAATCAATTCACCTGTTTCACGCTTTGCAAATATTTAACTGCCATTATCGTCGATGCAAGTACGAATACTTGGGATTAAATTCCCACAGGGGAAACAAGACTAGAGGCTACAAGAAAACAAAATACTCCTCGGCTCTGTACAGAAATCAGTACACCGGCAAGGGAAATAAGATATTTGCCCTTAGAATCTCGCCGTTAAACCTATCAAACCTTGAAATTCAATGCTCGGAGCATTGAACCAACGATAATACTTGTTATTAAAGATGTTGAACAACTGCAGATTGACACCGAAATGCTTGCTGAAGAAATACTCACCACCGAGATTCATATCATACCTGTAATTGGATTGAATTGCCATATCCGGAATAATATGGAAATGTATCGGATCCTGTAAATAAAAATCGGCCCAGAGACGTAACTTATCATTCAATAAGAGATATTCCAGCCGTGTATTCAACTCAAATGATGGTAAACCATAATGACTGGAAGGTTTAAGTGAATAAAAAGACTTGGAAGCAGTAAACATTAAATTCAAGGATTCCGAAATATCATAAGATAGAGAACCCTGGAGGAGAATACGACTTCCATCCGCATACAAGACGTTGTAATATCCTTTATCGCTACTGAGAATCGGATTATAAGTAGCTAGTGCCTTGATTGTCTGATAACCGACCGTTGCGCGATAACTGATATGTTTTACCTGACCTTTCAAGCCACCATAATATCTGCGATCGTGTGTATTGGCTATTGTGTCTAGACGTGCTTCTACATACGGATTATATCGAGCGAGAGTACGATAAGTATTCTTGCTTAAACCACCATCTGCACCGACAAATGCGATAAATCTACTATCACCGAGATAGATGTCAAATTCCACATCGGGGAAAAAGTAAAATAAATCATTATTGGAGTAGAGCGATAAACCGAGTTTGAGCTTATATGTCGAGTTGTGTAAAGTAAATGATGGCTTGAGGAAGAAATTATTGAGCGTCCTTTTTATCGTATCGCGTAGAGTCGTAAATTCTGTGCCTATCTCAAGAGTTAAAGGATTCTTGTCGGCAAACCACTTTGTCCCCGACAGATACAAGTTGAAATCGTTCTGCCTAGTGGCAACATTATTGGAAAAGCGTGAATATTGAAAACGCAAGCCGTAATTTATACCCGATTCGGTCGGTGTGGAATTGCTCAATGAAGTCTCTATCTTGAAGTCGTGTTTGCGCCGTAGAGCTTCTTCCTTGGTATAACTGATATGCTCGTGGTCATAAGCATAGTAATAATTATCATCCATACTGTAATCTATGGCAGCGCCTAGTCTCAATCCACCGTCAAATACCTGCGCTATCTTCACACCGGCATTATTGTACATATAACGTTGATTCTCAAGATTCTTGGAGTTATTTACGGAATTGTGCAGCAGATGTAGCCCAAATTCAAATCCACTCTCCGTTGAGAAAGCATAATTGGCACGGCCGATAATGGAATTGGGCAAGCCATAGGCCGCCCGTACATAGCCATTATATGCATCGCCCAATTTTTTCCTCGGCATAGCAATAGGCCTTAGCTTTTCCGGTGTATAAGTGATCTTGAGCGGCGAGCTCGTCACCTCGTATTTATAGCTTTTCTGCTGAAAAGTATCGAGGCGGAGCACTTGCGGCACGTTTTTTACCATACTTGCATTGCCGATACGCGCATCAAATTTTTTGATGACATCTACTTCTTCGCCGGGAAGATTTCCTTGTCCATAAACAGAGCTTCCTGTGAAAAAGAAACTAAGAATAATAAGAGTTCTATAAATCCGCATAACATTAATTTTCTTCCATTTGCAATAATCCATCAGAGGATTCTTGTTCTTTTTTCTGTAAATCTTTGATGTGGGCAAGTTTCGTCTTTGCTTCCTTTAAGATTTCTTTATCTGCCTTGAAGTTTTCAATAATTGCCTCGACAGCTGCCCTTGCATTGAATAAATCGTCTTGAATTACGAGCACATCTGAAAGGAGGAGGAGAGACTTAGCTATCCAATATGGATATGCTGTACTTTCCTTATAAGCTTTTTCTGCAAGATCCCGTGCGAGATCATATTCTTGACGGAGATAATAAATTCGGGCTATAGAATAACGTGCTTCAGCTGCCTTTTCGTCGTCGGTATATTGCATCACCTGATTAAAGGCATTTAAAGCATCATCGTATTTGCTTTCCTTCATCGCGACCTTGGCAAGGTAAAATTGAGCCTTGGCTATGTCGCTCTCCGTTGCAAGTGGGCTGCTGGAAACTTGAAGAGCTTTCTGTTTTACTACATTGTTATTCTCCCCGCGATAAGCTGCCTCCATACTTCCTATCATCGCCTCAAATCTCTTGTCTTCCGTTCTCGCATTTTCCGAGAGGATATTGTAATACCGCACTGCCTTCTTGAATTCATGGGTTGAATTATAGGCGATCTTAGCCGCTTTCTCCAATGCTGAGAAGTAATAATTGCCCGGCCCTTGAGCCGCCACAAATTCATAATCACTCAGTGCCTTTTTATATTTCTGCTGTACCGCAAATGATTCAGCGCGGAAATAATGAGCCTTAGTCTTATAAAGTCCCTTGGGAAATTCCTGGATATATTCCGTGAGATTGGAAATTGCCTTGTCGTAGTTACCGCTCTCAAATGCGAGATTGGCAGAGCGGAATGTCAGGGAATCGCGCGTCGTTGCCTTGAGCTCAGTGCCTCTGACATCTTCGAGATATGTCACATATTCACCTGGTTCTCCCAAGTCTTGCACATAGATTTCTCTGATTGCATAAAGTGCTTCATCGGTTGTCTGCTTATCCGGATTATTGTCTATCACTTCCTTGTAGTATCTTAAGGCAGCTTTAACATCTCCCTGATTATATGCGATGAGTCCGAGTGATAGGAGAGCCGTATTTACGAGATTGGACTTGCCTTTGTACTTGGAGACTAGCTTCCGTAGTGGTGGAATAGCTTGGTCATACTTCTGAATAACCTGAAATGTCCGTCCTATTTCAAGAAGTGCATCATCGGCAAATGCTGATGAGGGATAATCGTCCGCGATTTTGTTGAGATAGAGAATCTTTTTTGCAACTTTTTCCTGAAGTCCTAGAATGATTGCCTTTTGATATAAGGCATATCCCGGAGATTTATAACCGATATTAAGCGCCTGGTTGTACCTTTCAATAGCCTGGTCATAATCATTGGCCTTAAAGAAGCAATCTCCCTGCCTCACAAGCGCATCCGGTTCTATTTTCTTCTGTAAATATTCTGCTGATCCCGGATTTTCAAGCCTGATCAATGAAATGGTCCTCCCAAATTGTCCGGAGGCCATGCGATATTTTTTCTGTTTGAAGTAGTTGTATCCTTGGAGATACCTTGCAAGCGCTTCTGAAGATTGATGGGGCAAATTATTTTCTCCACTACGCAATAAAGTAAAATAAGTATTGAGTTCTCCGATGCTTTTATCGTACTGCGCCTGCGTATTGAAGATATAAGCCTTCCAATAATGTACTTGAAGCTTTTCAGAGGTATTTATAGGGTATTTTAAAGATTTATCAAAGTATTTTAAGGCGGCTTTTTCGTCTCCGTCATTCAGCTTTTGCAAGCCGTAATTCAAGGTGATGCGCTGATAGGCCTTTTTTAAATCCGGTGATAGACTTCCCATGTCTTCCATAATTTCAATGGAATGTGCATAATCTCGCGTATCGTAAAAGACATCAGAGAGCACCTTCTGACTCGATCGATAAAAGGACGATGATGGCGGAATATCTTTCAATGCATTCACTGCTTCCCTGTCGTATTGCAGTTCAGCTGATATTTTTCCATAGTTGAAGAGCGCCTCTTCCGCAATCTTCTCATCATAGTTCTTGCGTGAGGCATTGGCAAATGCTACCCTAGCATCGGCTTTGTTGCCCAGCTCGATATAGGTGTCGGCAAGATAAAAGTTGGCATTTTGCCCCATTTTACCTTCTTGAGCTGAGACTTTCTTGAAATATCGTGCCGCTTCTTTGTACTTGCCGTTTTTGTAATAACTGAAAGCAAGTTGATAAATGTCTTCCGGTCGGGTGGAGCGCGATGCCTGCTCTTTAAGCAAGGGTAATGCCTTCTTATAATCTCCCTGCTTGAAATACGCCTGTCCTAGGAGGTATTTTATCTCCGTGCGATATCTTGTCCCACTCTTCTGTATTGCCGCTTCCGCAAATGGAATGAGCTCCTTGTATTTGCCTTGCAAGAAGTAAATATGTGTGATATAATAAGGCGTGACATCCCGATATTTTCTGGATTGCTGGACGAGGTAAAAGCCATGTAGCGCTTTATCGTAGTTGTCGGTGAAGTATTGAGACATTGCGAGATAATAATTGGCCGGATAGTAATATGGTCCTTTAATGTCCTTAATTAACTGAAATTGTGATCGAGCTTGCGCAAAATCCTTCTGAACGAGCTCACAATAGCCGATTTTAAAGTGAATTTCGGTGCGCTTCTCTTCAGGAAGTGCATAGAGATCTATTTCACGATAATATTTCACCGCTTTCTCGTAGTCACGAGCATTGTAATAATAATCGGCAATTTTACTTATCGCTTTTATGGCATAGGGATCCGGCTTGTATTTTCTGATAAAGGAAAGGAGAAGGCGTTCTGCATTGGATTGATTTAAGCGCAAGGCACTTTCTGCAATCAAAAATTCAGCTTCCATGTGCAGGCGATCGTATTCCGGTGTACTGAAATTCTCGGTGGAATTCAGAAAGACATATAATTGTTCTTGTGCCGCAGCATAAGTGCCGATCGCATAAAGCGTTTTTCCGTCCTTAAAACTTCTTAAATGATCAGCTGCAAAGGCGGATTCCTGTGCTATACTGCCATGTAAGCCGATGAAAAAGAAGAGTAGTGTTCCCAGATATAGTATCCTGTAATTATGCATAATTGAAGTTTCCGATATCAATAAAACAGCCATTTTACCTTGATTAACGTTCATAATGACTTCTTGCGTGTAAAGATAGGATAAAAGTTACATATAACGAATTTCAGCTATATGATTATTCATATAATTTGTTCAAGCCGGACATTTGCCGAAAGGCAGAAAGGGAAGATGGAGATGAAATCGCTGAAATCGGAGAATTTGACAGAGGAATGCGCATCTCTTCAACAATGGACGGGGAAAAGTTGTATATAGTGCGAGAGAATTATAAAATTGGGCGACTTAGTCCGGAAAAAATGAACAATATGAATCGGGTAAAAAAGATATTGGGAGAGCATATACTTGCTGATGGCTATAACTTTGTGATGGATTATGAGAAATCGCATGGATCGTGGATTGTAGATGAGGTTACGGGGAAGGAGTATCTGGATATGTTTGCTATGTTTGCATCCGGTTCAGTGGGATACAATCATCCTTATATCATGAAGCACGAGGCATGGCTGGGAAAGCATGCGACGTATAAGCCGACCTTGAGCGATGTGTACTTTGAGGAATATGCGGAGTTTCTTGAGGTCTTTGAGCGTGTGGCAATTCCGGAAGAGTTATCCTATTGTTTTTTCATTGAAGGTGGTGCACTAGCGGTGGAAAATGCCTTGAAAGCGGCATTTGACTGGAAGACGAGGAAGAATATGGAGAAAGGATCCGATGTGCAAGCCTCTCAGGTAATTCACTTTGAGCAGGCTTTTCACGGGCGTTCCGGTTATACGATGTCATTGACCAATACATTTGACCCGCGGAAATACAAGTATTTTCCGAAGTTTGACTGGCCGCGTATCGTAAATCCGGAGCTTCATTTCCCATTGACAGATGAAAGTCTGGCACGGACTATCGAGCTGGAGAATAAAGCGATAGCACAGATAAATGAGGCCATTTCTGCCAATCCGGAAGATATTGCCTGTATTATTATTGAGCCTATTCAGAGTGAAGGTGGAGATAATCACTTCAGGCCGGATTTCTTGCAAGCACTGCGGGATATCTGCGATGAGAATGAGATTTTACTCGTATTTGATGAGGTTCAGGTAGGAATGGGAATTACCGGTGAAATGTGGGCTTATCAGAAGCTCGGTGTTACGCCGGATATCTTGAGCTTCGGTAAGAAATCGCAGGTATGCGGTATTCTTGCAAGTAAAAAGAAGTTGAATGAGGTAGAGGGACACGTATTTGAGGAATCATCTAGGATAAACTCTACTTTCGGAGGAAATTTTCTCGATATGTTGCGTTGGAAACTGATTCTCGAGATCATCGAGTCGGACAAACTCCTTGACAATGCAACTCAGCAGGGTAATTTCATGTTGAGAGGTCTCCGTAATCTGGAAGAAAAATATGCAGGAACCATCTCCAATACCCGTGGAGTAGGACTTCTCTGTGCATTTGATTTACCGACGACCGATCAACGCGATGAAGTCGTGAAACGATTGCGCGAGGATGAACAGCTTGTCATCCTTCCTTGTGGTGAGAACTCTATCCGATTCCGTCCTCATCTTACTGTAACGGAGGATGAACTCGCGCAAGCTTTGAAAGCGATAGACAGAGTGGCAGGGAAAGTGTGAATAGAAAGAAAGGAATTGCCCTAATACCATAGCAGCATCGGCTCTCAAGTCTGAGTTTTACGGCTTATTGTATTTTCCCGGGATAACTGTTTCCTTCTGCCTGTGTGAAGCTACCTATATTTTTAAGGAGGCTGAAATTTCTTGTCAAGGCACATAAGTTTTCACACCGATTAATAAATCAGAATCAACAATAGTTCCCTTCTCAGGAAAAAGCCTTCAGGTTAAGCTTGTTGCAATAGAGAATTCAACTATGGACAGAGGAAATTGCTATTGTCCTCACCGTGAATCAGAATTCCACGATAACCTTTTCTATAATATCACAAGCTTCATTCATTTCAGCTTCAGTAATAATAAGTGGCGGCGCAAATCTGATGATATTTCCATGGGTTTGCTTAGCAAG
Source organism: uncultured Saprospiraceae bacterium (assembly GCA_964436125.1). GTDB lineage: Bacteria > Bacteroidota > Bacteroidia > Chitinophagales > Saprospiraceae > CAYRFF01. The sequence goes on from CAYTBT010000009.1 coordinate 30,113, forward strand.
TAAGCCATTTTCAGCGAGTTTTATGCAGATATTCCATGCGGTATCGCTCTCCGGATTATCGTTGATTACTATGGCATTCAACAATCCTTTGCCACGGACGAGAGAAACAATGTCACTTTTTGCAATAAGTTCTTTCATACGCGACCTGAATATCTTACCCATGGCATCAGCATTTTCTGCAAGGTTTTCATCCAATATTACTTCCAGGGCAGCTATACCTATTACGGAGGCAAGTGGATTGCCACCGAATGTCGATCCGTGTTCACCGGGCTGAATGGTAAGCATAATCTCATCATCAGCCAGTACAGCTGAAATCGGATAAGCTCCGCCTGAAAGGGCTTTGCCTAGGATAAGAATATCAGGACGTGCTTCTTCATGATCGCAAGATAGGAGTTTTCCTGTCCGCCCTATGCCGGTCTGAATCTCATCTGCGATAAAGAGCACATTGTTCTCTGAACATATTTTTCTTATGCCACTTAAATAACCTTCATCCGGGACATTTACACCGGCTTCACCTTGAATAGGTTCTACGATAAATGCCGCGACTTCCGGATCTTTGCACACTTCTTCTAGAACGTTGAGGTCATTAAACGGAATTATTTCATAACGGGGAACAAATGGTCCGAAGCCTTCCTTTGTCGTCGGGTCGGTGCTGGCTGAAATAACGCCGATAGTCCTTCCGTGAAAATTCTCGGAGGCAAATACAAGCTTTGCTTTGGTAGGGGGAATCCCTTTCTTCTCATAAGCCCATTTCCGTGCAAGTTTAATAGCCGTTTCAACACCTTCAGCACCGGAATTCATCGGCAGTACCTTGTCATAGCCAAATAGAGTCGTAATATATTTCTCAAATACGCCCAATCTGTTGTTGTAGAAGGCGCGAGATGTCAAGGTGAGCTCTTCCGCTTGATTCTTTAATGCATCAATAATCCGTGGATGGCAATGCCCTTGATTCAATGCTGAATAGGCCGATAAAAAATCAAAGTATTTCTTCCCTTCAACATCCCATGCATATATGCCTTTCCCTTTTGCCAGAACAACCGGAAGTGGATGATAATTATGCGCTCCTTTTTTGAGCTCTATGTCGATATAGTCTTGTGCTGTCAGATTTCTATTTTCTTGCATGTCTAGTTCCTTTGATTAAGTCCGGCAAATATAGAAAATGAACGGGAATTTTTATCTTTATTTGCTCGCGGAATTTTCTTGCCGGTAAAGCTGGTTTTTCCCCGGGAAAAGCTATCGATAGGGCAGTTTCCTCTTCAATTCAACCTATTCCATAGATGTCTGATTTCAGAAATTAATTATCTCATGATAGTTTATCGATTGTGCAGCACTTCATTAAGCGTAAGTGTTGAGAAGTTGACACCGTCAGAAGGCTGTGTCGGCTCAAAGTATATAACTTTTTTTTCTCCGGGAAATAGGGTAAAATAATTCTCGCTGAAGAATCCCGGAACTGTTGCGCTCAATTGAGTGAAGAAGCTGAGTTTGTCAGATGTAAGGATAATGCGATAAATTCCCGTCTCCTTATGGTAAGTTCCTATTTTTATAACAGGCTCTGACTTATCTATCTTTTTCCAGTCTTCCATCCGGACGACATTGTGTAAATGATAACCATCGTAGGAGCATTTCAGCCTCCATAGGACACCTTCTTCCTGCTCAATATCACTGAATAGTGCCGGGAGATGGTAAATGCTGTCGCGATCGCGCATTATAAGTGCTGTGTCTTTTCGGAGGAGTTTATTTCTTTTAATATCCCATTTTTCCAATGTAAAATGATAGTCAATAGGCTCGCGGAGTTGGGTTTTCAAGACCGGAATAAGTTTATCGCCATTTTTCTGCAAGAAAACTCCACTCGGACTGTAATTCTGCTTCATGGCGTAATAGCCTCCTTTGGCATTCCCTGCATAATCGAGAAGTGAGCTGCTTATGCCGGGCACAGACGCATTCAATCCATGGATAATAAGTCCGTGGCTTTGCGGCCAGTTACATATATGATCTTGAATAATATTGTTTACACCGATATATTGAAGGACTTGTGATAAATAGCGTTCTTCCTTGCTTATTTCTGTACGATTATCGCGATAGCCCCATTTCTTCTCGATAGCGTCGAGGATTTGCTTTTTTCTGATGCTGTTTATAGAATCGGAGACATTAGCTTGCGCAAATGTCGTGATGGGCAAGCCATAAATGCCTTGAGAACTTATAAATCCACTCGGAATATTTTTATTTCGGTAATCGTAGTCATCCGGTAGATTGTGAAATTCTGTAGCTGATCGATGACTGCGTTTATTCCTATTATCCGTTGACCGGATATAATTTATCCCGGGATCAAATCCCTGTATTATCAAAGGGATCTTATCGTAGAATAAGCGCTTATAATTCTGCTCATATCGGATGAATATGTGCTTATTCTGCGCTGTTTTGAGCTTGCTTTCTACGAGCTTCTGATAGACGGCATCATTTCCGAGCCATAGAAAAATGGAGGGATGTCGAGCTGCTCTTTTCACAACTTCAGTGATTTCTTCCTCGACATTGCGGAGATATTCATGAGAAAAGGGGTAAATAGCCTCGTAAAACATAAAATCATGCCACACGAGAATACCTAGTGAATCACAATAGTCATAAAATGCATCCGATACATAGTGTGTTGAAGCCGGAATACGGACGAGATTTACATGGGCTTTGCTCAATGCCTTGAAGTAGTACTCCATATCTGCATCAGAGATCTTGTCCGGAAAATATTTCCATGGGAAAATACTTACTCCTTTTATAAACTGAGTGTGATTGTTTACATAAAAATTAACCTCGTGCGATTGTTTGTCAACATGAATGTCAACCTTGCGAAATGCAAGCGGGATTGAATCACTCCACAAGATATTTTCACCTTGTATCAAGGTGCTCCTGTAGCCATAAAAAGTATTGTCAGCAGAGCCTACTTTCCAGGGATTTATCTTGTCAAATGTTATTGTAGAGCGCAATTCTTGGTCGCGGAGATAAAATGTATCTCTCAAGAGTTTCAAGGGCCTGGGAAGGTTCTTGCGATAAATTGCTCTTTCCCAGACGATAGATTCGCCGGATTTTATAGCATCGATAGTAAGCTCATCGCGGATTACAGCTGTGCGACTATCATAATGTGGATTGAGTTCCCGGTCTATGATTCTTACTTTGTTCCAGCGATGAAGGGAAATGCTGCCTATGAGGCCTCTGTATGACCGGAGCTTATGCATGTCGAGTGCGCGGTAAAGTTGTGATTGTCTGTGGAGATGATTATAGTCGATGGCAAGGGGAGAGGGCAGTTGTGGAGACGGTAAGAATTCAGGACTTGTGGGGTGAAAGATAATTTTAAGAATATTGCGGCCGGTTTGCAGGTATGGGTCGGCAAAGAATCGATAAGTGCGGAAGGCATTCTCCGTGGAAGCTATTTTGTGTCCGTTCAAATATATTGTTGCATAAGTGGCTAGTCGATTTATTACGAGATATTGTTTACTATAGCGTGGAGAAGCCGGTATCCTGAAGTCCATCGTTAACTGCCATTCAGCCCCATAAATCTCTTCCGGAAGTTTGTCAATGCGTGGGAAAGTCGAGCTTGAATGATGTGCACGACTATAGGCAATCGGGATTGTAAATGGGATTGATGTGGTAAAACTCGTATCGAGTTCAGGGCAAGAAAGAATAGCATTTCCATTCAGGGAAATTATGGTCTGGCTGAAACCTGACTGCAGGAAGCAGAAGAAAAGGAAGAGAGAACAAATCGATTTCAACATTGTTGTCATGGTGAAAATTGAAGCTTTAATGCCTTAAGCGGGCGTTAAAGTATTATAATTAATTAAAAATGCCAAGATGAAGAACTTATTCTCCTTACTTTTTATCGCTTGCTGCTTGTTCTCAATGAATAGCGTGCAAGCACAGATTGAGGCACCCGCTGCTTCGCCACATTCTACACTTCAACAACGTGTAGGCTTGACAGATATTACTATCGTGTATTCACGCCCTGGAATGAAGGGTAGAACAATATTTGGTGAGCTTGTTCCATATAATAAAGTATGGCGTACAGGAGCCAATCAAGCTACAACGATAGAATTTTCTGATGATGTGACTATCAAAGGGAAGAAACTCAATGCAGGCAAGTATTCCTTGTACACTTTTCCCGGTAAAGAGGAGTGGACGGTGATCTTTAATAAAGACTGGCGCCACTGGGGAACTCAATATGAAAAAGATGGCGACGCTGTCCGCGTAAAAGTGAAGCCATTTAATATAAGCCCTTCGGTTGAAAGCTTTACCATTGATATCAATGATCTACGGAATTCTACTGCATCTCTTGTCCTTAAATGGGCAGATACCGGTGTGAAAGTACCTTTCCGCGTTCCTACAGATAGTAAAACTATGGCCAATATCAAGGACGTTATGTCCGGCCCTTCTGCGCGCGATTACTATGTCGCTGCCCGCTACTATTTTGTCTCCGGGAAAGACCTCAAGCAAGCATTGAACTGGATAAGCACCTCAATTGAAATGCATCCAAGTTATTTTAAGGTTCATAAAAAGGCGCTCATCCTTGCTGAACTTGGTATGAAAGACGAGGCGATTAAAACAGCTAAAAAATCGCTTCAAATGGCCAAGGATTCAGGGGATGACCATTATGTGTACCTCAATAACAAAGTCCTTAAAGAATGGGGGGCTAAGTAGGAAGTCCATATTGGAAAGGGGATTTATACAAGAATATGTATGAGTGATATCCCTGATTGAATTCCACTTTGAAATCATATTATTTGAGGATTAAAAGCAGAGGACTCGCAGCGTAGCTGCGAGTCCTCTGCTTTTTCAAGCTTGAGGTGAAATTTTTATGGATTAGGTCGTTGATGAAATGCCTGGGATATGTGAAAGTGCTTGTACTTACAAGTTGCACATCAATCTATAATATGCATTTAAAAATTTAATAATCCGGTTTTGATTGTATGATTTGGGTGCTATTTGATTGCATGATTTGGGTAATTCAAGCTTTTCAATAGATTCTGGGAAAACCGCAGACATAAAGGTCAAGTGCCATGTTTTTAGGCTCATTTTATGCACAAATCCCTGTCTCTGAATGAACTGGAGCTGTATGTGTGAATAAAACCCGATAGGTACTTCCAAGTGCTCTTGCAGATAGGGCATAAATAGATTTCCCTTCTTAAATAATCTTGCTGCATGGAGTAAAACATCGAATTACTGTTTTACAAGTTTCCGTACAATCGTCTGCTTTCCGGTATGAAGGCGTATAAAATATACTCCTGCAGGGAAATCGTGCATATCGATACTCGCTTGAATTAATCCTAGATCATTCATCAGTTTTCTTTCATAGAATGTCCTCCCCAAGAGGTCTGTAATCTCGATGTCCACAGAGCTTATTTGCGGAAGCATAAGGGAAAGCTGAAGAAAATCAGTTGTAGGATTGGGGTAGATGGATACACTTACCTCATGAGGTGCATAATAAGCACTTATTAATTCAGAGTAATTTCTAGAGCCATCTCTATCCACCTGGCATAACCTGTAGTAATTTATGCCGGGAAATGGGTGATTATCTCTGAAATTATACGTTTTTACATCACTTAAACTTGCTGAAGTACCGATCGTGCCGAGATTCTTAAAGTGTTTTCTATCGCGGGTTTTCTGGACGATAAAGTGCGAATTATTCAATTCATTTATCGTTTTCCATTGGAGGCCTATGTATTCAGAGAAAACATCGGCTGTAAAATCGAGATATTCCAGTGGGAGAATATCCTTATGTCCAATACCGAATTCCGTAAAATGATTAAGATCAAATTCCAGGTAAAAGCCTGCTTGTGGGGATTGATCATAGTTCACAACGGTAGGCAGTACTGTTCCACGTGTGCCTTGTGTCGGATCATTATTGGAATAGTCACAATCTTCATCAAGTGGATCGGAGGCATCGTACCAGGTAACTTTCAGGTCGGAGATTTGATAATTTCCTCCTGTGGCAGCATTGTAGTCGCTGAGTTCCTGATCAAGCGCATAAAATCTGATAGTTACGTTATTATTGAATGAATTGGAGCTGCTCAATGCCCAGTTCCGCGGTAGGTAATAATTTCCCGTAGTTGTCTGTTGCACAGAACCGAGGTCATTAATCTTGAGGTTCACCGTTCCCAGGTTTTGATTATTCGGATTTATTTCTGCGACGATGTGGCCATTGAGATAAAATGGTATGAAGCTATTGCCCGAGACATTATCGACATAAATGTCCTTGCAACCACCTGTTTCAGAGATCTTGGGATTGGAAGCTGCAATTAAAAAGGCATAATCTTCTACCTCGCCTTTGACAGGTATATCACATGGGCCGGAACCGGTAGTGCCGGAAACTTTTGTCCAGATACGGAATTTTAAGTATTCTCCTGTTGTAGCTGATGTGGGAATCGTGAAACTGAAATTATAGTAATCCCCTTCAGAATAAGAATTTCCATTGTTTATAATGACTTCATTGCTTTCAATTGTTCCATTGGAATTATAGTCAAAACAGACTTTGAATTTCTGATCTTGGCCTAGAAAGTAGAAGTCGATATTATATGTCGTACCTGCTGAAAGTATCGGTGTATTGTAACAGCTATAATCACTATAGACATTGCCAGTTTCATTCGGAGTACCGGAATCATTTCTGAAAAGTGTAGTCATTCCTTCTTGGAGTCTGAAAATAGCAATTCCACTGGTGTCTGTTATTGTGCTACTGACATTACAGAGCTCGACTCCACGGGATTCACCTACGGTGATATAAGCTGTTCTTGTGATTGTAGAAGCGCCGCTATTCACAGTTAAGGTAACATCGTATTGGCCGGGAGCGTTATAAAGGATAACCGGATTGGGATCAGTGGAGCTCGATGGACTTCCTCCGGGAAATGACCATGACCAGCTTGTAACATTTCCCAGACTTACGTCAAAAAAATAGACGGAATCTCCCTTACATGTGTAGGTGGTATTGGAGAAGAATTGTGCCTCAACCTGCGTATTGCATGATGATAGGCAGGATAAGCCCGGGTAATAATTATTTACAGTTTGTATAGAATTTTTCTCACAATTATTAGGTGTGCCATCTGACCAGTCAACAGCATCGGCATGGACTCGGGGATCCATAATCAGTGGCGCCCTATTAGGTGGATCACAGGTTCCTCCTATGGCAAAATTATGCGGGCAATTGAAATTATGCCCTATTTCATGAGATGCCAGGACGCGTAGCGACTGAAGATTGCCGGTATAATATTGCAGAACATGATATTTAATATTTGATACACAGACTGCACCTACCCACGCGATACCTATTGTGCCGCCGGGGTAATCTCTTGCTGTCCATAATTGACCGAGGTCATAAGTGCTCGTAAAAATAGCGGGACCTTCAATGGAAAAAGCATCCAAGAGATCGTTCATGTTTGTTGCTGTGGTTATACTCGTCGGTTGATGCTTGAAGTCGGTAAAAATAACTTGTTCTACTATTTCAAATCGTATTTCATCGTTGAAATCGTTTAAATATTGGCCATTTACAACATTCATCACAGCAATTGCATGATTTTCAACGGACCGGATTTTCTTTTCATAAGTTCGATACATTGATATGTCATGTACAACTGCAAGTTCAACAAGTTTGCAATTTCCGGCACTTGGTTTTCCGGCATACGGCGGTTCAATGCTCCTGCTTTTATTCATCACTTCACTAAGGCCACACTTTACAGATGCATCCCGGATGATGTCCTTTGCTTGATAGAGGACATAACTATTTGCCGGCAGGCTTTCATCAAATCTATCGGCATTTTCAATGAAAAAAGTACCCTTCTCTGTCTGGAACTCACCGAAGATAAAATTTCCATCAACCGTGAGGTATACTTCTCCGCCCTTTGAATCATTCATATAGCCATTATATACGAGATGGTCGGTTCTTTTGAGTTTCATACTTGTAGGATCACCATCCTGAATGAGAATATATCCGTCGGGAATTTTGTCAAGATTACCTTTTATTGTCAGTAAATATCCCGGTGCAAGAATATCATCTTGACTTACGCTAAATTTAAAGCTTAGCTTTTGATTGATATTCAGCTTAAAATAGCTTGCTGAGAACTTTGTAGCCGGTATATTGTCGATTGCTGAGAAATCTGCTGTGAAAAGGAGATAATTCTTAAATGATTGATCGAGATTGCCTCGACTTGACAAGGATTGCGCTGTAATTGACGTATAAGATTGCGCAGTTCCACCGACCGTGTAAAAACTGAAGATAAGAATATAAAAGAACAGGTAGAGCTTAGGCATATAATCAGATATTTTTTGATATAAGGGTTTAAAGAACATTTCCGAGCTTAATATACGATATTTAAGTGGTTGAGGGAAATTTAATCGATAAATACCATAAATATTTTAGCTGAAGTGTTATTGAAGTCATAGTACCTTCAATTCTGTGTTCTATAAGAAAGGCGAGATTAATTACACATCTTAAGAAGCTCAGTATGAATATTGAACCTGGTAAGAAAAGTGTTTTCCGGGGACTCAACAGAAATTAAAGAAACTTTTGTTCAGGAGAAAGCCCTTATTGCCTAGGATCGCATTTAAGTCTCGGCGTTCATCGGGCTGGGATACTGCAGTTATAATCTGAAACTCATCCGTTGGATAAGCAGAAGGTTTTTCAATCAGGACATCGTAGATATGTTTTTGCCATTTGCGCGGATTATTGCAGGTCCATCGGAAATTGATATTTGATTGTAGGAGGAGCCTGGCAATTGCTTTTCCTTTTGAGCCTGCACCCCACAAGAGGAGCTTTTTCTCTTTTGCATAATCGAGTTGTATGAAATACTTTATCTTCAAGGGAAAATAATTATAATCCTTATACTGCGGTAGATTTCTACTTGCCCTGGAAAAGTGGTCGCGCCAGTAATGCAGCACTTTTGATGTGCTATTGATCGGACACTTGTATTGATAAAAGCGAAAGGCAAGGTCGTAGTCCTCAGGATAATAGCCTTGCGTGATACCACCGATAGCATCCAGCGTTGATTTTCTCGTCATCCATAGAGGAGAAGGAATAGGACACTCGTAATAGATGTCTTGATATTGTGTATCATTACCTGCGTGTGCATTGAGGCGGTCCGCATAGTAATGATAGCCGGATTGCAATTCTTTCCCGGTCGCAAAGTATTCGACGGCTCCTGTTGCAAGCGCATTCCGTTCAGAATCCTGAAGTAATTTATATAAAGTTGCTAGTTTATCGGGTGTCATGACATCGTCCGAGTCCATTCTGGTGATATATTTCCCATTAGCTTGCGCAAATGCCGTTTCAAGTGCCGGAATTATCCCTGAGCCTCCATTCACCATCACGCGGATACGGCTGTCTTTCCTAGCGGCATCTCTCATCATGATCTCTGAGTCATCTGTTGAATGATCATTTACCATAATCAATTCCCAATCTAGAAATGATTGCTCTAGGATAGAATTTATGCATTCTGCGAGGTATTGCTCTGTATCTTTAACAGGCATAAGAATGGAAATTGTAGGAAAATCAGCCATAAGTGCTAATGTAGGAAATCTTCACCGTATCTATGAGTTTTTTATTTACACGATTAAATGGTCGCAAGTAATCAGGATTCTTGCATAGCAATATTAAACCCGGTCATCTTCAATTTCTCGTGCATAGATAGGGCATTATGGAAGAGAGAAAAGTGGATAGAAGGAAGGCATCGAGGCGGGAGAAATCGAGATGGGGTTTAATATGGGGACAGGTTTACGGTCGGGGAATGGATAGGATATTTGCGGAAGCTAAAAAAGTTCTGAATAAAAGATGAAAAAGAATTTTGTGGGCGTTACAAAAGGCTTATCTTTGCAGCGATTTTAAAAAAATGAATCACTAAACAGTTAAATCGTATGGCAAATACCGGAAAAATAAGGCAGGTAATCGGCCCAGTTGTCGATGTGGGATTCAGTGACGAAGGTTCAGAACTACCCAATCTATATAATGCATTACAGATTAATCGTGAGAATGGGGAGAAGCTTGTGCTTGAGGTGCAACAACACCTGGGAGAGGATAGCGTAAGGACGATAGCAATGGATGCTACAGAGGGGTTGACACGTGGTATGGAAGTAATTGACACGGGAAGACCTATCTCAATGCCGGTAGGCGAGAAGATTAAAGGCCGCTTGTTTAATGTAACGGGAGAAGCCATCGACGGTATTGGAGAAGTTGAAAAAACTGCCAAGGCATTGCCCATTCACCGTGAACCGCCGAAATATGAAGACTTATCTGTTGAGACAGAGGTGCTTTATACCGGGATTAAGGTAATTGACTTGATTGAGCCTTATGCCAAGGGAGGTAAAATCGGTTTATTCGGAGGTGCCGGTGTGGGGAAAACGGTTCTTATTCAGGAGCTTATCAACAATATTGCCAAGGGATATGACGGGCTTTCTGTATTTGCCGGCGTAGGAGAGAGAACGCGTGAGGGGAATGACCTCTTGCGTGAGATGCTTGAAGCTGGTATTATCAAGTACGGTGACGGATTCCTCGAGAGCATGGAGAAAGGTGGCTGGGATTTATCCAGTGTGGATGAAGAAACCTTGAAGCAATCGCAGGCAACATTTGCATTTGGGCAGATGAATGAGCCTCCGGGTGCTCGTGCGCGAGTAGCATTATCCGGATTGACTATTGCAGAGCATTATCGGGATGGAGATCTCAGCGATCCCAATGGCGGTAGAGATATCTTGTTCTTCATCGATAATATCTTCCGATTTACACAAGCGGGTTCAGAGGTGTCTGCACTTCTCGGACGGATGCCTTCTGCGGTGGGTTATCAGCCGACCCTTTCTACAGAGATGGGAGCGATGCAAGAACGTATTACATCGACAAAACGTGGTTCAATTACATCAGTGCAGGCGGTTTACGTACCTGCGGATGACTTGACGGATCCGGCTCCTGCGACGACATTTGCACACCTCGATGCAACAACGACGCTATCTAGAAAAATATCTTCCATGGGTATTTATCCGGCAGTTGATCCGCTCGATTCTACTTCGCGTATTATGGAGCCTTCAATTATCGGAGAAGAGCATTACAACACTGCCCAGAAGGTGAAGAATATGCTTCAGAGAAATAAAGAATTACAAGATATTATTGCTATTCTCGGTATCGATGAACTTTCTGAGGAGGATAGACAAGTAGTGCACAGAGCTAGAAGGGTACAGCGTTTCATGTCACAGCCTTTCCATGTTGCAGAACAGTTTACCGGTATTCCGGGAACTCTTGTTTCAATTGAAGATACGATTAAAGGTTTTAACATGATTATGGATGGGGAACTAGATAAATATCCTGAATCTGCCTTTAACTTGAAGGGAACGATTGAAGAAGTTATAGAAGCTGGTGAAAAAGAGTTAAAAGAAGCATAAAAAGTAGAACGATGCAGTTGTCAATTATAAGCCCGGAAAAGGAAATATTCAGCGGTGAAGTGAGTAGTGTATCCGTACCTGGAGTCAATGGAAAATTTCAAGTACTCGATGGTCATGCTCCGATTGTATCTGCACTGGAAGCCGGAGAAGTAAAATATATCCTTCAATCCGGAGAAGAACGCTTTATTTCTATTGAAAAAGGCTTTCTTGAGGTGATGAATAATGAAGTATCATTGTTGATTACTCAATAGCTTTCACTTAAGTGCGATTTTCCTCACGATCGGCCTTCTTTTTCAGTGAAGGAGGTAGTTTATGATTGAAATTGTGAATAATTAAGTTGGATAAGCAGTGATTTTATCCATCTTCATTCTATAATCGAATCGGATAGTGTTGAATTTTCTTTAGTGAGTTATGCATAGCTTGTTGCTACCTGTTTTCTGACAGACGGCAAAATTATACAGCTGCAAACATCGTGGTTATATACAGATTGGCTCCATAGCAAGCATAAATGAGGAGTTCAGCGAGTAATTCCTTTGGGAATTCTTCATCAAGCCCTTCAATGATGTAGTTATAATTGACCTTTGACCAATTGAAGTCCGGATTGAGGATTAAAATCTCTTTTTCATCTTCATCGTAGAGATGAAATTTCTGACTCCAGAAGCCCTTGGTACGCATTATCCAACTTTTTTCTTTCTGATGACTGAATTCTAGTCTGATGATGATATGCCCTTTCCAGTTAAAGATAATATCTCCGCAATCTACGCCATCTTTTAAAATATCAAATTTGCTTCCCCAGATGTTTTTGGACTTTATTTCAATCTTGGTCTTCCCTAGTAATGTGGAGGCTGTGCTAGAGAACCAGTTCTTATACTTCACCGTGAGAATATTATTCCCTTTATCATCGATGATTTCATAATCACCTCTACCGGATGTGGATTTAACTTGCATAAAATAATTTTTCAGTTATACAGTCTGATTTAAACTTGAGTTTGATGCTTTGTTATGTTTTTATTGCAATTTTCCATTGATTACAGCCCTAAGGTAATATTTTTACAATAAATGCGATGTGCATTTCCACACTTGCTGTGACATTCTTCTACCTAGTTTCCGATAGACATTCAAAATCAATGGAGATTTTCTCTGTAGAGTATATTGAAAACTATGCTACAAAAACTCAAAGAGAACAAGATCGATAGACTTTGTTTCCAGTATAGTAAAATTGCATTCCTTGTACTTTGGCTTCCTTAGTCGTGGCCGCACATTCTGCGAAAAAGCAATTTTTTCCGTAGGGATTCCCAGGAAATTTTTATCGCAACGATGATTGGAATTGCTGTCATGATAAATGGATACAGCGTAGCTGCCAGGTGGAAGACCTTCAATTTTAACCTCTGTTTTCTTGTCTTTCGGCTCGAGGAGGACTGAAATAAATTCCTTGCCTTTCTTGAGCCAGGAACGAGCGTCATTATAAATGCCTACAACAATTTTTCCGGCAGTATTTTCGACATTGGTAATTTTAATTGTCAAGGTGTTTTTCTGGCTGAAAAGAGGATTTATAGAGAAAAAGCAGATGAAAAGGCTAAGGAGAAAGAATCTTGCCAGAGCGGGTGCTTTGCCGGATCGATATGCTTTATAAGGCTCTGATTTCTTCAGCAAGAAGTACTTGATAATACTCCGGAATGGGTAAATCATCCATTTGCTGAAAGCTGAAGTAATGCGACGGATTTCCTCGTAATGGTTTTCAATGTTCCCCTCTCTGAAGTGCAGGATTTCCTCGAGGATATTCCCGTCGAAATAAATCCCACAGTGAAAATTTTTCTCGGCAAATGCCTTTTTCGGAAAATCGAGCGTACCCAATCCATAAATCTGAAATGCTCTACTGAGGTATTTTTTATATGTTGTTCTATATTTTTTCCCTCCACCGAGGTTGAAGATGCGATTCTTTAATTGGTTTTTCTGATTTATAGCTTTCACAAATGCCTTGGCAGCTAGTTGTGGTGTTAAAATCTCAAGTTGAGTTTTTAGAGGCATGTGGAACATGAGCTTTGATATCTTGTGATTGCCCATAATAGCAGAAAGCCGGAATATACACCAGTCAATGCTGCTGCCTTGGATTAATTTCTCCGCAGCAATTTTGGTAAGTGCATACTCATCGCCGGTGCTCGCTTCCAGCGGATCTCCTACACTTATGCCGGGATTGTTCACGCGATCGCCATAGACAGAGATAGAAGAACTATAGAGAAAGAAGGCTTCCGGAGAATATTTCTTGAGGTTCCGGAGAATGTTCTGAGTTCCTATTGTATTTACTTGATGAGCCTTATCGGGATATTCATCGGCTTGAGGCGGTATCATTGCCGCAAGATGGATGACAATATCTATATCTGCACATGTAGATTGCAAGATGTCATTATTGTCGGAAATATCTCCATAGAGGATGTTGACCTTTTCCTTATATGACTTGAATTTCTGAATATTATCCTGCGTTTTCAGATCGAATAGGGTAAGATTAATTGCATCGAGTTGCGTTGAGAGCTGTTTTAGGACTTCATATCCGACGGCTCCCCCGGCGCCGGTAAGTAAGATGTTTTTCTTTGTTTTCATGGCTTTTGCTTTCAGGTGTTAGATATAAAACGCAGAGGAAAAACAATCATTGTGATTATATGGGGCAAAAGAAAAGAACAACTTCTTTCACTGATTATTGTCATATACAGGGGAGTAAATAAAGCAGGACGAAAGGATGGAATTATGGCAACAAGAAGAAAGGAGAAAAAGGTAAACAATTGGCTTGTCTTTTTTATCATCGCATTTTCCTTATTCATGATGACAATGAATGCGACGATAGTTGCGACAGCTCTGCATACTTTACAACATGATTTAGGGACGACTCTGAGCTGGGTGGGCTGGACTCTGACGGCCTATTCTTTTGGATTTGTCATTATGTTGCCATTGAGTGCTAAGCTAAGTATCCAATATGGACATCGGCGCATATTTATCTATTCGGTAGCGGTGTTTACGATAGCGTCTTTTTTCTGTGGACTCGCTGAGAATATCTATATCTTAATTATAATTCGCGTTTTTCAAGCAATGGGAGGAGCCGGCATAACGCCATCTGCAACGGGACTTATCGTCGAGTATTTTGGGCGTGAGCGCGATAAATTTCTTGGACTCTTTGGGAGTATATTTGCAATAGGAGCGATGGTCGGGCCTATATTTGGTGGATTATTTGTAACATATTGGTCATGGCCCTGGATATTTTTTATAAATGTACCGATAGGTATTGCTGCGATAATACTTGCTCTGAGATTTATTCCTAGGGACAAGAATAAGTGGAAACAGAGTAAGAAGATGGATTTTATTGGTCTGGGATATTTAGGAGTAGCGATAATGACTGCAATGTATGCAGCGACATATTTATCACAGGAGGCGGCAGGGGTGAAATCACCTTTATTTATCGGTCTGATAGTAGTATCGATAATCTCTTTTATCCTCTTGTTTAGGCATCTGAATAGTGTGGAATATCCGTTTATTGAACCGCGTTTTATCACCGGAAAGGGATTTGCGGCAGTGAATATTGTCAATATTGTTTATACCGGGATTGTCATCGGTGCGATATCACTTGTACCTTTATATGCAATCAACAGATACGGGATCAGTGAATTAAGCTCCGGAACGTTACTTGTAGCTGAAGGAATAGCATCGGTAAGTTTATCGATAATTATGAGCATGCGGATCAGGCAGACGGGTTATCGATTGCCGATTTATGTCGGAAGTACAATTCTTGCACTAGGAATCGGTTTAATGGCACTGAATCCTATTCTGGGCATGAGTCCTTATGCCTGGCTGGCAATCTGTGCATTTATGATCGGTCTGGGATTTGGGATTATGGGCCCGGCGGGGAGGAATGCGGGAATACAACTGGCACCGGAACAATCAGCTCATATCGCTGCAGTGCGTTCGCTGGGGATACAGCTGGGGCAGATTGTTACCATTGCCGTAGCCACAGCAATAATTACCGACGCGAAGAACCATAGTTTTGCGCAAGCTATCGTTTACGTAGGAATTGCGGTCATCTTATTCTGTATTTTACCGATTATCTCTCGCGTGCCGGAACAGAAAGGGGCATGGGAATTCTGAGGAATGATGGGTTATACATAGGTTAGATGCAAGACTTTAATAAAAAATGGAGACTGATGTTTACAGAATAAATAAATCCCGGACTAATAATTATGACACTACGTCCATAATTTATAACTTAGCAAAGTCAATAAAATTTTACAGAATGAAATATACTCTACTTAATCGTATGCCAAAATTTTTACTTGTCCTACTGCTTGCAGTAAGCTTTAACACGCTTTATGCAGTAAATGACCCATTAATGAAGAATGAAGATGTGGTATCATATTCCGCCTTGATGCAATCAGAGAATATACAGATTGCCACAATCAATGAAGAGCTAGCTGAAATAGAAGCTATCATTGAGTCTCAGGGCTTAAGTTATGATGAACTAGCTACCGAGTTTCCGGAAAAGGTCGCATCTACATCCTTACAGAAAACAGAAGTGCTCAACAGCTTGAGCGCGACAGATGCTCCACTAGGAATTAACGGTTTTTTCTGGGGATTCTGTTTAGGTGCCATAGGGATACTCCTTGTCTTTGTACTTATGGCTGATAGCCCCGGACGAAGTCAGCAAGTGAAAAATGCCTTATGGGGATGTATAACCCTCGGTATTTTATACGTTCTATTATACGTTGTATTTGTTGTGCTTATCGGTACAGGAACCGGCTTCTGGTGGTGGTGGTAAATACTGCTTGCTGGTAAAGGCATTAAGAATTCATAAAGAAACTGATACCCGGATTCGCAGTAGAATTCGGGTTTCTCAATTCTACTATTATGATGAATAAGGCAGTATTGTATGCATTATTCTTTATTGTTCTAGGAAATTCAGCACTTTGTGCACAGACATTTTTCAGACTGAGCGGTGATTTTAGCATACGTGAGATAATGTTGTATACTGAGGAATCGGATTCTGTGAATACCTTTCTTACACGCGGCCACATCGATTATGACAAGAATAAGAAGCAAGCCGTATATAAGGTGGATTTTCCGGAAAGTGAAAATTGGGTACTTCAAGACTCTGTTTTTTATAAACTCAGAAATGATACGATAATCTCAAGATATGCATTGCCCTATGCGATGCGTATGTTAAACTTTGACATTCTGTTGAGCGAGTATAATTACGATTTTCTGTTTCAGAAGATGGGCTGTAGCTTGCTTGATGTCCGACAAGAAGAGGAAGCCGTGTATAAGCTATGGGAATATCCCTACTGGAAACAGATAGGCGTGTTTAAATACATTCTTGTAGAATCCAAGGGGCAGAAAACAACGGGACTTGCCTACCTCGATGAGAATAAACATGTTGTGACGAGGCAATATTATAAAGATTATGCCATCATTAATGGACTAAACATGCCACATATTATCAGTCAACGCATCTATACAGATAGTATGACTTATGTCAAAAAATTGATATTGAAAAATGTTACGATTAATAATCTTAAGAGGGATTCTGTTTTTCGCGATGATCTTGAGTTTCTGCCTATCAAGCCGGGCGCAGACAAAGGAAATATCCGTGAAGGATTTAATGCTACTCAGGAATAATATTTCAACCGAGACGGCGATAGACCAGCATGTTGACAGGACATTTGAATCGGAGAATGAGGCCAAGATAATCTTCACTTGGTTATACCTGGGCTATAAAACTGTTTTGTCCTCTCAGGACGGGAACAATTGTATGTATTATCCATCATGCTCCACTTATGCGATTAGATCTATTGAGAAGAAAGGCTTATTTGCCGGTATTGTAGCTGCCTTTGACCGACTTACCCGCTGTCATCCATTTGCTGTAAAGAATTATCCTGTTTATGTTGATAAAAAACGATTATATGATCCCGTTGATAAAAAAGCCCTGGAAGTATCGGAGAATGATCTTCAGTATCTTCCTGGTTTTTAACCTCTGTAACCTTCATAGTCAGGAGAATATATGGGATGCAGAATCCTCCCTGGAATATGGAAAATATTTGTTGCAGAAAGGTGATTATCTTGCCGCAGCACATGAATTTCAACGATATGTGTATTTTCATAAGAAGGAGAAGGATGTTGTTTCACTGTGGATACGAGCTTACGCAAATGCCGGTAAGGCCCGGAATGCGCTACACGAGCTGAATAACTGGAATAAACAGATTGATGGCAGCATGCCGCAGACCTATCTCACCGAGAAATCCTGGCTCTTTCTTAAGTTGGGTAGATATGAGGAGATACCTGATATATTGCATAAAGTTTCCGACGAATGGAAATATAAGGACTTACATCTGTACTCATCGATTATGTTACAGAAAAACTGGAAGCTCGCAGAAGAAGAATTGAGAAATTCTACAATCCCCGTTGAACAGAGGCTGTATGCAATAGCACACAATGCGATAAATGACAAGTATAAAAGCCCTGCACTCGCAGGGGTTTTATCGGCAATCATTCCCGGAACGGGGAAGTTTTATGTCGGTCGCTATTTTGATGGAGTTATATCGCTATTATTTGTCGGTGTAATGACCTATCAGGCAACGCGCTTTTTCCAAGAGAAAGGGATAAAGAGCTGGCCGGCGTGGATATACACCGGATTGGGGGCGACATATTATGCAGCAGGTATCTATGGCTCTGTAAAAGCTGCCAAGGAATATAATCAGAAAAAGATTCAGAAATATGTGGATGAGACCAATCGTATTTTATATAGCGTGTATTAGCCTTTGCTTTAAGATCTCTGTACAGGCCCAGAGTATTGAAGAGACATATTCGATGGGAATTGATGCATATAAGGGCGGCAATCTTGAACTTGCAGAGAATTATTTTCATCGCGTAGCGTATTTCAGCGCTGATAGTTTAAGGTATCTCTCATATCTTCATCTCGGGGATATTTATAGTCAAAAAGGCGATTACCAATCAGCGATACGGAATTATAGTTACGCTTCTTCCAATAATCTGGATTTTGCCGGCAGGGAATTTCTTGCAATGAAAAAGGTGCGATTATGGCTGGCTATGCATAAATACAAGCTTGCTTATGCTGAGACATTTAATATTCCGGATACTGACAGCTTCCGGGAGAAAAAAACACTTTACCAGGCATTTGCATTGTTTGAAGCACATAATTATCGGAAATCGATGGAATTGTACAAGGAATTGGTTTCAGCAAAAGATGAAATCGTGCTTATTCAATTATTTAATGAAGCACATCACGTGCATGGAAGATCCATAAAAGTCTATCAGTTTATAAGTTACATTATTCCCGGTTTAGGTCAAGCACTTAATGCTTATTACTTCGATGCATTTAATTCTTTTATATTGAATGCAGCTCTAGTAGGAGTCTTTATCTATACATCTGCTACGGTCGGTCTGATTGAAGGAGGAATCGCTGTTTTGCCTTGGTTGTATCGCTATTATACAGGTGGAGCTGAAAATGCCAAGCGATGGGCGGTGCAACATAAGCACGCTCAATTGCATAATATTCATCTTCAGATTCTCGATCTGGTGAAAAAGGATACCGGACTCTAGGTATTTGATTTCCAATACCGGCAGTGAAAATTGCATGAAGGGAAATGGCTTCACCACATGCATAAAGAATTCTATAATTCAGGAATCTTTATATTTATGAAGCTTATTGTGATGTGTTAAAATTCTGCATACATAGCTTTACTTTACCGAGAAGATTAAAGGAGGATAGAATAGAAGGCAGGTTAAAACAATTTCTATCGCTCTATGCCATTACCATCGTAAACGAGATATTCAGTCATTGCTTGAAATACGGGAAGCATTAATTCAAAATCTTTTACAACGCGTTTATAAAAATCTTTCCCTAAGACCACTTTCAAGCTATAATTACACGAGAGCAGAAATTGCTTTTTCTTCAATAAATCGATTGCCGGATGCTTTTTGTCATATCCACGTGGCCCGGTTTTGAGTTCCTTTCCTTTCAATCCACCGAATCGCTTCTTCAATTCAGGCTTGGATAAAGCAGATCTCAGAGGCTCTGCATCAGAGATAATGCCATCTCGGATAAACCTTAAATCTTCTCGGTTGGGCTTCCAGAAACCACCGCCTACCATAGAATTATCGGGGCTTACTTGAATGTAGAAACCGCCTCGTCTATACTTGCCGGCACGCGTAAAATGCGCTGCAAAGTGCCTTTTGTACGGTGTTTTATCCTTGGTGAAGCGAAGGTCGCGATAGATTCTGTAAACTTTGGCCTTTGATATCTTGTCAACCTTATTGAGTTCTAGTCGGACAGCTTCTACAAATGATTTAAAATTCTCCAATCCTGCTTCGTATTGCCTTTTGTTTTCCTGAAACCATTCACGGTTATTATTCTTGCGGAGATTGGCAAGGAAATTAATCGTTTCTTGTCTTATCATAGTTCTCTTTTCAAGCATTTTCAATGACTTGCTTCTTACCCAAATCATGCAATAGAAATTGAAGATAAGCACAAAACCCTGTGAATACAAGCACTTGCTCGAATTTGGTTCTCATCGTAGTCTTACTACGATTCCGAGCCAAATTCTTGCGCGAGCCCTTGTTTTCTGTGACTTTTGCACTTCCTTTTGCATTTCTATTGCATGGTTTGGGTCTTATGAAACTCTATCGAGTGTTAATCGTTGAAAGCGGAGTTGTGATAAAAGTGTAAAAACATTAAATGGCTGAATCATGGGAATAAGATGCGCCGGACTTAGGATGAGAAGTGAGGTAAGTAGGGATTGATTGTCCAATGATCCATTTAAAACATGCTTCATTTTTTGATCACCCATGAAGAGCTTGAGATTAGAATTTAATACCCAAAACTTACATCGAAGGGTCGATGCAAGAATTGGGTATTGGTTGTATGAAATTGATATCTTAAGCATTACCTGCTTTATCGTCTGCACTAGGTCCATACATTCCCGGAACCGGCACATTCAATAAACGCAGATAGACGCCGAGTTGACCACGATGGTGATAAAGGTGGCTCAATCCCATAGTTCTGATAGCTACGGAACGCGGCGCTTGCATTATTACATGATCTCCGGCGCGCATTGTCCATTCTTCATCGAGCTTATTATCTTCTATGCTTTTTAATGCCTTGAGTGATTGTTCTGTACCGGCATTAAAGCGGTTTACAATGTCTTCAGCAGTAGCAATTTCTCCTTGATTTCCCCTGTTTTCTGCAAGGTCAAGGTATTCTTGGTTAGCTGCAGAGGAAACAATTCCTGTAAGACTTGCGATATGGCTAGCTAGTTGTTTTAAACTCATTGATTTCTCATGTGGCTTCCAATCAAATTTATCTGTCGGTATGCGCTCAAGAATCTTTTGTGTTTTTGCTGCTTCTTGTTCAATTTCTGTTATTAATGCTTCTCTTCTATTCATATTTATCTGATTTATAGAGGGAATATTCCACTGATATTTGCCGAAATATCCTCCAGTGTTATAAAATATGGGCGTAGTTTTAAATTATGCTATCAAAGTTGATAGTTTCAGCTATCCCCATTCAATTTTTTACCTATTTGCCATCAAAAAGGAACTTCATATAGTAAACTGCTCATTAAAGTCCTTAATTCGATATAACGAAGGCAGCGGATTTTGCCCCGTCATATTTAATTTCTACCTCTGCACCTCAGGATCATTGTACGCCTTGGGTACAAGTTTACTTAGTTCCCTTTCCCAAGCATGAAAATATCAAAGTGTATAATTTGGGAATAAGAATCTGAGACATATAGTTTTCAACACATTGGGAATTACGGCTTTTTTCCAGCATAATTTCAATAAAAGTCAATTGCAAGAGAGCTCAATCTCCCCAGTGTTGATAGAGTATGACTGAATAGATATTTGCGTAAGCTAATATATCGGATTAATTCAGTTCCTTCTTCCTACCACGCGGATTGCCATCTTCATTCACCTTGGTATAATCATCGAGATAATTGGGGAAATAGAGGTCAGAAAGGTGGACAAATTCATCGCCTTTCATAAACATATCCATCGTCACTTCAGAGAAGTCCTTCTTGCCACAACCTGCAAGTAGGTCAACTGCAGCCTTCAAGGTATTCTTGTGAAAATTGGCGACGCGATATTTCTTTTCAGCGACGACGAGGCCTTTCATGAGCATTTTATCCTGGGTTGCAATTCCTGTCGGGCATTTATTGGTGTCGCAACGGAGTGCCTGGATGCATCCGAGCGAGAACATAAAGCCGCGGGCGCTATTGCACATATCAGCACCGAGCGCAATAGCGCGTAAAATGGAAGCACCGGTAAGAATTTTTCCACTGCAGATGAGGCGCAACTTATCTCTTACACCGTACTTCTTAAGAGTTTTATTGACAAAGATAAGTGCGGGCTCGAGGGGAATTCCCACGGAATCGACAAATTCCAACGGTGCGGCACCTGTTCCGCCTTCGGCTCCGTCAACAGTGATAAAATCGGGATAAGTATCTTGCTTTATCATTTCTTCCACTAGCTCGATAAATTCTTCTGTACGGCCGATGCACAATTTAAAACCGACCGGTTTTCCGCCGCATAATTCTCGGAGTTCTGCAATGAACTTAATGAAACCCTCTGCATCGGAAAAAGCGGTGTGGCTCGGAGGGGAAATGACGTCAGTGTGGGGAACAACGCCGCGTATCTCTGCTATTTCCTTCGAATTTTTGGCCGCCGGAAGAACGCCACCGTGACCTGGTTTGGCACCTTGCGAGATCTTGAGTTCTATCATTTTGACATGGGGATGCCGAGATTTTTCCTTGAATAACTCCGGATCGAAGTCGCCCTCGAGGGTTCTGCAACCGAAATATCCTGTACCGATCTGCCAGCAGATATCCCCACCGCCTTTTAAATGGTGGTCGGTTAAACCACCTTCACCGGTATTCTGGAAAAAGTGCCCGATTTTGGCACCTTCATTGATAGCCAGAACGGCATTGGCACTGAGCGCCCCGAAGCTCATTGCTGAGACGTTCAAAAGTGATGCACTATATGCTTGCGTGCAATCTCTTCCTCCTACTTTTATACGTGGAAGTTCTTTCAGAGCAGGTGCAGCATAAATGGAGTGGCGGATGCCTTCATAATCCTCCTTGGTAATATCGACTTGTGTTCCGAATGGTGACGTAGGCTCGAGATCCTTAGAGCGTTCATAAGCGAGCTTTCTATGTGCCCGTGAGAAGGGCTTGCCATCGATATTGCGTTCAATGAAGTATTGCTGAAGCTCCGGCGAAATGAATAAGAAAAAGTACCGCAGATGCCCGATTACCGGAAAGTTTCTCAATACGGTATTCTTTTTCTGCATCATATCGTACACGCCTATGAGGAATATTATTCCCGAGAGGATAAATAACCATAGCCATCCGGGGAAGAAAAAAGCTATTGCGGCGGTGAGGATTAAAACTAATATTCCGTACTTTATGAATCCATTTCTCATAACTTGTATTTTAATATTTTAGAAAAAAACATTCCAAGGTAGCGGATGAGGAAGAGAATGTCAAGTTTTATGCGGCTTTATTGCTCATTTTGATAGTTTTATGACTTATGGAGCATTTCAATTTAACATAAAACACATTAATGAGACTGAATTGCCTATGTATTGTGAGGGCATTCACAATAGTCAGAGATTCCGATGAGGAAATAATAAACTTAATATCATTGATGAAGTTAAGTGAAAAGGATCGATAAAGAAAAGTATATGGCAATGAATAAAACTACCCAACAACGGAAAGCGTCGGAATTCCATGCCTTGCACCACGGCGAGGAAATGCTAGTTCTTCCCAATGCATGGGATTGTGCTTCCGCAAAAATATACGAGGCTGAAGGATTTCCGGCTGTCGCTACTACAAGTTCCGGAATATCATGGTCTTATGGCTATGCCGATGGAGAAAATATTCCACCGGAGCTAATGCTGGAAGTAGTAGAAAGGATTGCTCATTCGATTGAAGTCCCTCTTACTGCTGATATTGAAGCCGGGTATTATTCCGATGAAGACAAGTATGCGCAGTTTATCAAAAATCTTATTGCTGCGGGTGCAGTCGGCATAAACCTGGAGGATAGTATCGCATCGAGTGGAGAAATGAGGCCTATCGAGGAGCAGAAAGAACGTATTTATATCGCAAGAGAAGCGAGCCGGGAAGCAGGTCTGGATTTATACATCAATGCACGCATCGACGCAATGCTTCTCAGCGAATTAAGCGTAGAAGACCGGATTGCGGTGTGCTTTAATAAGGCCAAGGCCTATGCATCAGCAGGTGCCGACGGGGTTTTTATCCCATTTATTGATTCTATGCAGACAGTGGCACGCCTGAAAAAAGGGATTGATGTTCCATTGAATATCTTAATGAGCAAGTCCCTTGACATTACTGCACTCAGGAGAATGCAAGTAAACCGGGTGAGTGTAGGAGGAAAACCAAAGCTTGTTGCTCTTCATGCCATACAAAATATTGTCAGAGAATTGCGGAGCGGCGATGAATGGGCCGACTTGTATGTCGATGCACCGACTTATCCGATATTGAATGGATGGTTTAAACGGTAAGGACATAGGGCAAGATATATGATTAAGAATTAAATGATAAATAGATATGAGTAGGGGATTTGTGAAGGAAGGTGATCAAGAAGAACCACCGATTATACCGCCACGCGCGGCATTGCCGGCAGGTGTGAAAAATTATGTTACCGTTGCCGGCTATGAAGCACTTCTGGATGAAAAGGCAATGCTTAAAAAGGAGCGCAGAAAGCTGTCTGAGGATGATGAAAGAGAAAGACGTCGAACTATCGCACTCATCGATGGGAAGTTGCGATTGCTCAATGAACGTTTATCCACGGCAGTCATCATAAGAATAGAGGATCAGCCACATGATGAAGTAAGATTCGGTGCAACTGTGGTCATGGAATTGAATGGGGAAAAGAGTGCATTTTCAATCGTAGGTGTAGATGAAGCAGACATTGAACAGCTTAAAATCCCTTTTACCGCGCCAATTGTACAGCCAATACTCGGTGCAAGGGTGGGAGAGAATCGCACTTTTACGCTTCAAGGCAAGTCAATGACGATCAAAATCCTCGACATAAATTATTTTATTTATTGAAATGGTCTAGTCCTTCCAAATGGTAAAAGGAATATCCTTTACTGCCTCTCCACTCGGATGTAATAGGCCTTGTCAACACTCAGAGAATTTTCCGGAAAAGCAATACTATGCCACTTATCACTAGCGTCCTTTAATCTCTTTTCTTCTCCATTCACATAAATTGTAAGAGGCATCTCAAAACCATCCGCGACATTTTTATAGCGATACCTCAATGAATCATGCTTAATCTCATAGGTAAAAACAGGAATCTGTGTGCTACGTAAATAAGTGTCAAAAAATGGCTTCAAATCATAGCTGATCATACTGTCAATATAGTTTTCGACTTGGCTGGAGTACACGATGTCGTGATAAAATTCTGTATATAAGCCATGAAGGATATTCCTGAATTGATCATCGTTATGGACAATCTGCCTTAAAGTGTGCAAGATATTGGCACCTTTATCGTAAATGTCGCCCGGAGCACCGTCGCGGACATCGTAATAGCCGATAAGTGGCTCGCTATTGCTGATATTTTTGCGCAATCCAATCACATATTCCGTACAAGCTGTATCGCCATAGTAATAATTGAGGAAAAGTGCCTCTGCATAAGTAGTAAAACCTTCATGAATCCAATTATCGGTAACATCAGCCGCCGTAATACTATTGGCCCACCATTCATGTCCTGACTCGTGGATAATAATAAAATCAAATTTCAGTCCCCAGCCTGTTCCGCTACGATTCATACCTAGGTAACCATTCTGAAAGCCATTGCCATAAGTTACGGAACTCTGATGTTCCATGCCGAGATAAGGAACTTGAACGAGCTTATAGCCGTCCTTGTAAAATGGATAGGGCCCAAACCAATATTCAAATGCTTCCAACATCCGCGGTACTTCATAAGTAAATTGCTCTTTGGCTTTATCCAGGTCGGCTTTCAAGACGTAATAATTACAATCCAATTTTCCTTTTAATCCATCGTATTCCTGGCTGAAGTGTGCATATTCTGCAATATTCATATTCACACCATAATTATTAATCGGATTATCGACATACCAGTGGAAAGTATGCGTACAATCACTTGCAAGTTCAATTTGTCTCAAGCGGCCATTGGAAACATCTATGAGGCTATCGGGTACCGTTATGCTGATCAGTGCGCTATCCGGCTCATCGCGTGGACTATCCTTGCACGGCCACCAGATACTCGCACCGATACCTTGGCAGGAAGAAGCAATAAAAGGAGCACCTGCAGAATCTTCAGTCCATGTTATGCCACCACTCCATGGCGGATTGAGACTTTCATGCGGCTTTCCACCGTAGAAAATAGTGATGCTGTCTATTGCATCGGGAATTTGTTCTTTTTTCAATTCAATAAAATAGCTGAAGCCATCTCGCGTGTATGAAAGTTCTTGACTATCCTGGACAATCTTCGTTATTTTAAGCGGATCTTGCAGCTCGATTTGCATAAGCTGATAGGGCTTAAGAACACGATATTTTATGGTATTGGAGCCGATAATTGCCTTTTCCGATGGGAATACCTCAATGTCAAGGTGATTAAAGGTGACATCCCACCAGTCTCTCCCGGGACCATATCCGCCGAATAGGCTGTCTTGATGTGAGAAACTACCTTGTGCTTTTAAAGATACGCTCAAGGCAAATGTCAGTGTGATTAAGATGAGGCTTTTTATCTGCATATATTTCATATTCTATCCTTCGATATAATCGAGAGCATTTACTCTTTTCAATGCATATTTCCGGTAAAAAATTCCTGCCCTGGCCGTTTCACTATAATCCATTGCACCTTTCCCACGAGCAATCCTGTTCAATTTGCCTACATAAAGATTCTTCAATTCACCTGATTGATCGCAGCTAAAATGCCTTCTTACTCACTGATCAATCCTCGACTTTCTAGCATTGGCTGAATTTCCGGATCGTGTCCGCGGAAAGCACGGTACATTTCAGCATAATCCATGGTATTTCCACGAGAGAGAATCATTCTGCGGAAGCGATCGCCATTTTCACGAGTCAATCCGCCATTCTCTTTAAACCATTCATAGGCATCGTCAGAAAGCATTTCCGTCCAGATATAGGCGTAATAGCCGGCAGCATATCCATTTCCCCAGATATGAAGGAAATACGAACTGCGATATCGCGGCGGAACATTTTCGAGATACAGTCCTGTCTTTTTTAAAGCTTGCTTAGAGAATTTCTCGACATTAGTAACTTTTTCATCGCTGGAAAGCGTGTGCCATTGCATATCTAGACTTGCTGCTTCAAGCAACTCGGTAAGCATATAGCCTTGATTAAATGTGCTTGCCTTTTTAATCTTGTCAATGAGCGACTGCGGAATGACCTCGCCCGTTTTATAATGAACGGCATAGTGCTTTAAAATTTCCGGATATAAAGCCCAGTGTTCATTGAACTGAGAAGGGAATTCTACAAAGTCTCGAGCGACATTGGTTCCATTTAAAGTAACGTATTTCTGATCGGCAAAGAAGCCGTGAAGTGCGTGACCAAATTCATGGAAAAGTGTACTCACATCATCATAGGATAGAAGAGCCGGCTTTCCTTCCGGTGGCTTGGTATAATTACAGACATTGTAAATCACCGGCTTCAAGTCGAGAAGGCTTGATTGAGGAATGATATTGGACATCCATGCACCGCCGGATTTATTGGGTCGAGCAAAGTAATCGCAATAGAACAATCCTATTGTGCTGCCATCGGCATTAAAGAGCTCATAGACGCGCATATCCTTGTTGTACACAGGGATATCCGTCCTCCGCTCAAATGTAATTCCATACAGCTTCTCGGCGGCATAGAAAACACCGTTTTCAAGGACATTCCACAACTCAAAGTAAGGTTTAATCAAGTCCTCATTAAGCGCATATTTCTCTTGTCTCACTTGTTCTGCGTAATAGTTCCAGTCCCATGGCTCCAGCTCAAATGAATCTCCGCTCGCATTAATTTTGTCCTGGATTACACTCGCTTCATCCTTTGCCTTGGCTACGGAAGCCGGAGCTAGCTCCTGCAGGAAATTAAGCACTTCTTCAGGTGTATTTACCATCTGATTGACGAGATTCCACTCTGCATAATTGTCATAGCCGAGGAGTTCAGCTTGTTCTGCACGTATCTCAGCAAGCCGGAGGATAAGTTCTCTTGTATCTGTAGAATCACCTTGTGTCGCCCGTGACCATACGGTCTTAAATAATTTTTCCCGCGTATCGCGATTGTCGAGAGATTGAAGCAGAGGCTGTTGCGTGGTATTGGCGATAGAGAGGAGATATTTCCCATCGTGACCTGCATCAGCAGCAGCTTGCGCAGCTGTTTCAATTGCCGATTCTGACATTCCCTTTAAAGCCGCTTTATTATCGATGACAAGAGCCGCATTTTTGGCTGCCTGAAGGAGGCGATTGGTGAATTGCGTCATTAAACCGGCCTCTTCTTCATTGAGCTTTTTTAATTTCTCTTTCTTCTCCGGTGGCAAGAGTGCACCGGCGAGAACAAAGTTTTGATATTGTACCTCAAGCAATCGCGCAGTCTCTTTATCAAGGTCGAGATTTTCTCGATTGTCATAGAGGGATTTTATCCGTTGAAATAACTTGTCGTTGAGTGTAATTTTATCGTAATGTGCGGCGATTTTAGGTGCCATCTCCTCCTGAATGGCTTGGAGCTCGTCATTGGTATTGGCTGAGGTGAGAAGGCCAAATATCCTTTCAACGCGACCCAGCTCTTGCCCTGCTTTCTCTAGTGCAATCAAGGTATTTTCTACCGTTGCTTCGGCTGGATTATTGGCAATTGAATCTACTTGCTTGAGATGTACCTGCATTGCATATTCATAAGCCGGCTTGAAATCAGCGGGTTCAATCTCGGTGAAATCCGGGACATTGTACGGCAGTCCGCTGTCTTTAATAATGGGATTGTTTTCGATATCTTTAAATTGCATATCACTTTTGTCATTTGGTACAGCACATGCTGTGAAAAGGATTAGGACAATGAAAAACGCATTTCCGAGGATTTGTTTCATGAATTCAGTGGTTTAAGCCTGTAAAATAATTTTTTGCTTCCGCAAATGCCTTTACTCTTTACGAAAGTAGCCTCCAAGGTACAGATTTAAAGACAGTTGTGCAATTCAGGAAGCGAAAAATGAACTATCGGTAGATTTATCGAACTATGAACGAGAGTTTTTAAGAGGCTTTTTCCCCTAAATCCATGACCTAATGTTTATTTCAAGCGTGCTCAGCCGGTAGTTTACACAGGAAGTACATAAAATCTGATTTAACAGTAGTTGCACAACTATATAACTATCGCAGAGCGATAATTATCCTTTATGATATCCGCCTGCATGGCTTGACATTGCAGAGAAAAGACCTATTCAAGAATCTGTCAACTACTTAAAATAGGTGTGATAGACTTCGTATGATTCGATTAATTCATGTATGATTTCCTGTGCTTCATCGGCATTTTCAGCTTCTTTCAATGCGCTGACAAGATCGAGATGCGGTATAAGCCACTTGTGCAATTCCTGGTGGCTTTGTCCTTTCATCGTACAACTTTTTATGAGCTTATCATTTGTCGCTTTCAATGATTGTGCGAGAGCGATATAATCCGTAGAAGAATTGGAAACATAGTCGTTGAGTGTTTCTTCACCTGCTTTTACAAATGGTTTCATTTCTTCATTGACAATCCATTGCTTTCCATTATTCAAGCTGAGTTCTTCATCTGAATCGAGTGTTTCATGGGCATGTTCTTCATGCATGTCATGCTCAGTAGCATGTTCATGTTCATGAGATTTATGAAGATCATCTTGTACGGTAGTATCCGTATCTGCTTCTTGTTCTGTGCTTAAATCTGCACAGCTTCCTATAATTAATGCTATAACGCACAGCCAGAGAATGTTTTTCATAATGTTCAGGTTTAAAAAATGATCAATGAAGGTACTTGTGAATATTGGCTTTGAGTTCTCGCTTGGTAGAAAGGCCTGAATGTCTCCATAAGACTTGATTTCCCTTGGCGAGGAGAAAAGTAGGTACACTTTTTATCTGAAAAGCCGCCGCTGCTTGTGGATTATTATCGACGTCAACTTTCATAAACCGAATATCCATTTTCAGTTCATCCTTTAATTCTTCCATAATTGGATCCATAGTCTGGCAAGGGCCACACCACGATGCATAGAAGTCTATAAATACGAGTTTTTCTTCTTCCGTAGCTTTTTCTTGAAGCTTAGCCTCGTTTTTGTGTATTACATCCATAGTTTTTGATGTTTCTGATGATTAATAATCCGAGCAGCTTATAATTTTCACACAATGTACTTGTATTTAAAATTCATAGCTTATTTGAACGATTAAATTACGCCCTAATCGAGGCACTTGCATTATGTCCAAATGTTGGTGATATTTCTTGTCAAACACATTATTGAGCCTGAGGTTTACAAAGATGGAGCTTGTTTTTAAAGTAAATTCTTTACGTAAACCGATATTGGCGAGGAAATACGATGGAGTAGTGGACTCACCGTAGAATTCATGGTTCACATGCATTTGCGCAAGCGAGAATATTCCCTCGACATAGAAAGCGTAAGAACTGCGCTTATAAGTTAAGGAATTGCTGCTTTTAAAGGGTGGGATTAAAGGCAATGCGCGGTGTTTATTGTCGTAAGCATAGGTGAAAGAATTACTCGAGCCTATTCTGAGGTGCTCAATAATGTCTAGATTTATGTTAAAATCAGCTCCATATAGTCGTGCAGAAGGGAGGTTGTTGTACACCTTTACTCCGCTTGCACCGATCGTCATAGTGTTATAATTCTCATGGATAATACCGGTGATATAATCTTGAAAAAGATAGGTAAAGACCTTGGCTTTTATGCGGAGCCGGGGGCTTGTGTATGTTGTGTTCAGACTGAGGTTCCAGGAGCTTTCCGGATGGAGATTGGGGTTGCCGATGTAATCGTAATTGTCGGCTCTGTCAAAGAGATAGAATCCATACATTTCACGGAGCGATGGAGCGCGCATTCCTCGGGCAATCTGTGCAAATAAGGTCCAGTTGTCATTTAATTGTACTTCCGGATTGACAAAGAAGTTGCTGATGAGCTTAAATCTACCGAGATCGCCGGGATAAAAGCCGGAAAGCGTGTTTTCTCCTTGTTCTGTGTATAAAGACGAAGCATTGTTTTCAATCCTTCCACCGAATGTCACGGAAAATACGTCGGATATTATCTGGTGGTCGGTAAAGCTCAGGCCGAGGACTGAACGCTGGCCGTCCGGTATAGTAAGCATAAACATCTCATCGCCTGCATCGGGATACATCGTCATCTCCGCATGATATCTGTTTCTGTAGAAATCGAGTCGCAATGCAAGGTGATTCCTTTTTCCTAGGCTCCATTTGCTCTCTGAGTATAAGCCCATGGTTGTTGAGATACCGGGCATATCCATGTGCATCGGAACCATTTCAGGCGGACGCTGTGTGTCATCCATGACGTGATGGATATGATTATAATAGACCTTGGTCTCCCAATGCGTCCATCCATTCCCATTGCCTTTAAAAATATATGTTAAAGAAGCAATATTGGCATTTGCGTAAGCTACATCCATTGTCAGAGCGGGATAGCCGATATCATAGCCTCTGTCTTGCAGATATTGTGCAGCGAGGATATGCTTGTCGGCAATTTTATACTTGGCAGAGATGCTGCCGTTCCACTTGTGGTATTGAGAGAAAAGAATCTCTTGGCCGCCACCGGCAGTATAGTTTTCGGAACGTCGAAAAATTCCATTGATATTCATAGCAAATACCTTATTGCTGTATGAAATGGAGGCGAGGCTCTGAAGCGCATTTCCATTGCTATTATATCCGACGCCGAGCCTGCCGGTCCAGGTGTCGGGAGCATTTAAGACAGGTTTAATCGTCCTGAAATTAAAACCACCGCCGATGCTGCTTCCATAGGACTGAGCGTCCGAGCTATAGTTGATCGTGATACTTTTCAGATTATTGGGCTCGATATAGGAGCTTATCGGATCCATTTTGTCCGTACAAGCTCCAAATATTGCCATCCCATCAATTGAGAGATTAATCTGGGCACCATTCAAGCCTCTTACCGTCGGTTCCAGGGCAAAGTTTCCCCTGCGGATGAGACTGACTCCGGGCACCTCATCGAGGAGTCGATGAATGGGAGCCTGAACCTTATTTTTATTCCCTTTGGTCTCTTCATTCAGATTTTCTGTACCATCGACAATAATAACCTCCTGGAGGCTGATCGGTTGCTTCGTCGTATCGCTCTGCGCCAGGGCAACGAAAGGTAAATAAAAGATAAAAAGTGCCAGAAGAACTCTCATGTTGAATAATTCCATTAGAAATTAATATCCACGTAAGCACTATCGACAATAATTGCATTGTCCCTGCTTAGTTGAAAGTATAGCCTCCAGTCACCGGTCATCGTGAAATTCACCTTGCCGGTATAAACACCATTTCCTTGAGAGCTTGGATTGACATTGTTGGGCGAGCTGTGGCCCATTGATGTCATAATAGGATTCACTTCAATGTCAAATCCGTCATAAGTCGGGAAATTATGGAGTTCTTCTTGTTTATTTATGAGGATGGAGAAATCATTCATCCCCACTTCCCATTTTTTATGGGGCATGAGTGTGAGAACATAATTGATACTATCGCTTCCCGTATATGTTCCTGTGAGCTTGGTTTCTGATTGCTGTACGGTAAGTTCAATATCGGTTTCTTCTCCACCGATTGTTACCGTGAGTTTCCAGTGCCCTATGGAAGAACTTGCCATTGTAAAGACGAGTCCTGCTTCATAGAGCTTACTTGAAGCGTTATATGTGGGTTGGATGAGAGGTGCTCCGTGTTCCATTCTCCCCATATCCATCATTAACTTCAGTTTCATATTGAGCTCTTCTAGGTAGTTTTCATCCTCATCTTGCACACTGAGATAAACCGGATTGTAACCGGTAGTAAGACCTTCTTCGTTTTTCCATAAAGTAATGATTTTGCCGGAGGCGCTGGTGTCAGCTGCAATTTTACTCTTTTGGTCTATTCCCCCCTCGTCGATTATGACTTTGTCGTCTTTGTGGCAAGCGGAAAAGACCAATACGAGCATTGCGATTATCCCTATTGTAAACAGGGAATTGAAATTTTTTACGTAGTTCATTTTAACAGGTTTTTGATTTCTTCTTCGATTTCTGTGCAGAATACTTTCTACTATTTAGCTTTCGCAAATGTCGAAAAGAATCCACAATTTCAATCGGGGAAGAATTGTGAAATAATGCGTTTTGTTGGTTTTAAGACAAAGGTATAGATTTTCCTACCTTACAGCACAGGTAGATTGTATGATTCTTGTCATAATCCGGGTTGAACGGTGAGATACAAGAAGTAAGGAGCTAGGAGACAGAAGCAATGGGTGAATGCTTCAGGAGGATTTCAGATATTTTACAATATCCGGTGGATATGCTTAACCGGCTCAATCTCTTGTATGTGGCTTCTTTGCCTTTCCGGTTTCTCTTAAAATATGTGGGTAATGAAGCTAGGAATTGCGATTGTTTTCTACCGTCAGTCCGGCGGAATAGGCCTTATGGAGTGTTTTAAGCATAAGTTCCACGGATTGGGCGCCTTGAATTGCGTATTTCTCATCGAATAAAAAGAAAGGAACACCTTGAATACCTATGAGCTGTGCCTGATATTCATCATATCTTACTTCTTGAGAAAACCGGTCAGAATTAACTACCTTTTCTGCATCACTTTCATTTAAACCGGAATCTACGGCAAGTTTTACGAGTGTATCTACATTGTCGATATTCAGACCATTTAAAAAATGCGCTTCAAAGAGGAGCTTAATCAAATATTCCCCGCGGTCTTGAGTTATTGCATATTGGATTAAACGATGCGCATTGAAGGAATTGGCGACGATGGCATCCTTGATATTGAATGATATCCCCATTTCTTCACCCATTGAATACACTTGTTTAAACATAGCCATGGCTTCAGCCTCACCGATGCCTTTTTTATTCATGAAATGCTCTATGTAGTTCACGGGCTTCTCGAGCTTGAGTTCCGGGTTGAGTTCATAGCTATGCCATTGAACTACAACTTCCTGACGATGCTCAAAATTTTTGAGAGCTTTTTCAAATTTTTTCTTCCCGATAAAACAAAAAGGGCACCTAATGTCTGACCAGATATCTACTTTCATGATTTTAATGTTGTAGGTAATTCAGATGTTAAAATCTTGTATAAAATTATAAGTGCATAAACGCGAGACGATAAGAATATGAATGCGCATACATAGAGTAAGAACAAGAAGGGAGAGATAAAGTTTCTGAGAGGCTTTACTTGAAGGGGAGAAATAAAAAAGCTTTCCGGGAGACCGAGAAAGGTGCCACGGAAAGCTTATGATTCACTTATTGACAGTCTTATTACTCTACTGCAATAGACGTTGTAGCGTCCTTGGTAAGATCGTTAACCGTCCTTACGACTGCTCTGAAGTTCAGAACCGTACCGGAAGTGCCGGCCGGGATCTTGTATTCGATAGACTGAAGCCAAGCTTCGCTATCGTGATCGAATGTCGGATTGTAAGGAGCTTTTTTAAGTAAGATCTCTGTAGAGTCTTCAACTTTATAAAACTCAAGCTGCTTTACTTCGTCTCTTGACCAGAAGAGTAGGCTTAGCTCAGCTGTACCACCTTCAACAAAAGAGGAATCTTGTACCGGAGTAGCATAGAATTCTTGAATTACGGGATAATAAGTCCCCCCTTTCTTGATATTTTCATCTAGCCAGTACGGATTATCTTTATAACAAGCGGTCAATGAGATAAAGAGAAGCGCTAGTAATACTGTTGTATATTTAGTAATATTCATAGTTTAAATTTTATTATTTTATTTATCCTTCCACATTTTTTCGGTGAAATCCTTTTTATTGGCCTGCCAGTTGGCGGCATTTCTACTCTGCTCTGAAGTAGGATATAGTGCCCGATAGGCTGGTACTGAACGCCCATTTAAATTAGGCTCGACAAAGCCCTTATAGAGGTCAGCATCATAGCCATATCTACGCATATCGTTCCATGCTTCAGGATTGAAGACAGTTGCAATGTATTTTTCCTTCAAGATATGCTCGAGGTCCACACTTGCAACAGCCGGATCAGTCACATAATCTGTAATAAGGCTATCACTTTCTACGCCTACTTTATGCATATTGGCAGTAATTCCTGCAACATAAGCAGTCTGTGCGCGGCCAGCATCTGTATTTAAGGAAACTTCAGCTTCAATGAATTTCAATTCAGCGTAGGACATGATAATTAAAGGCGCCGTAGGCTGCATATAGAATGTTTCCTTGGTCGGAAGGGCATTGTATAAGGTGTCATTGATATATGAAGCAAGTCCGATATACTTAGCGTTCTCGCCTTCTTCATTATAAGCGATATAAGGAAGACGCGGGTCAATAACATCGTATTTTTCTCCATTCATTAAGTCCATGAAGAATTTACCATAAACTTGGGTAGCGATGGATTGTTCCATTAAGGCAGCAATACCGCTATACCATGGATTGACAAAATTCTCAAAGTAAACTAGCTGAAAGTCATCATCATTGGATGTGAAACCCTGATCGACTTCCTTTAAGATGTCAGCAGAAGTAACACCTTGTCCTTTATCCAAGATGTGGAGCATATAACGCGCTTTTAAACTATGAGCGAGCTTTGCCCATTTAGTCATATCACCATGATAGAACAAGTCATCCGTAGAAGGAGCAAATTTGGACTCCTCAGCATTTACGAGTTTTATGCCTTGATCGAGAAGGGATAAAATCTGCTTGTAAATAGATTCTTGCGTATCATATTTAGGTGTAATATTGTCTGACTCACCGAGCGCATCCGAATAAGGAGCATTTTCAAAGCAGTCAGTCAAAAGTCCCAAATTAACAGCTTCCAGAATTTTGGCTATGCCTTCATAATGCGGAGATTCTTTCTCCTGAGCGAGGCTTTCAATCTTTTTCAGATTTGTTAAGCAGGACAGATAAACCTCTGACCATACACCCGACATGTGAAATAACTGGTAATAACCAGCTTGAACATTGTCGAGGTGATGTGTTGCTAGCATTGCCGATCTACCGGCACTATATTGGGCGTCACTCGTTGCTTCACAGACTGTAGGAAGGAGGATTTTCATAGAAACCTCATCGTCCTTTATCCGCGTCGGATCGTTGTTCACATCCAAGATGTCACTGCATGAAAACAGGAGTAGAGCACACCCGATAATTGTATATTGTAAGTATTTCATATACTGATATCTTTTATATTTTAAAGTGTAATATTTATTTTGAACTTATAGCTTTTCGAATTAGGCGTTCTGAAGCCCATGAATCCGTATATACTACTGCTTGCGCCGAAGAAATTGGATTCCGGATCCCATCCTCTAAATGGTGTATCGAGGAAGAGATTATTACCGATTAACGAAATTCTAATAGCGGAAATTCCCTTCACATTTAACTTGTCCATAGGCAAGCTATAGGAAAGGCTTATATTCCTTAATCTCAGCCAGTCAGAAGGCTGCAAGAGCGCTTCCGGTGCATAACGGAGTCGATTAGTTCCTCTATAGAAACCGGCAGGTGTTATTTCTGTTTCCTGCGTATTTTCTTCATAGATAGGATTGCCATTGTCATCAACACCGACTTGCTGTACTCCTTTAAATACAACGCTCTGATAACGTCCGAGTGTTGCTTTCAACTGACCATTGTCCATACTATAAGGTCTCATGATATCGATAGTATGACCGCCCTTCTTCCATTCAAGTAGGAAAGACAAGCTAATTCCTTTATAAGTGAAATGGTTTCTCAGACCCGCGATAAAGTCGGGAAGAGCATTTCCCATATACACAAAGGTATCTTGATTTAAAGTCGGTAATCCCATATCGTCGAGGATGAGTCTTCCATCATCTGTTCTGTTGAATGGCTTTCCATACATATCACCTACACGTCCACCTTCTACATATTTATACTGGACGTTTCTTAAGGTAGTAAGAACGATTTCATTCTTATCTCCTCCTGTGCTTATCTTATCGATATAAGCTCTGTTCATACTCCAGTTAATGGAAGCTGACCAGTTGAATCCGTCCCTGTTTTCACTCTTAAAGATGTCACCGTACAGCATAGCTTCAACACCGTAATTGTGCATAGAACCTGCATTAGTCGTATATCTGGATATTCCGGAAGCATTACTTACCGGCACCGGAAGAATCATATCCTCAAGTTTTCCGGTATAGTAACTGAGATCCACACCTAATCTATTTTTCAAGAAACGTGCATTTAATCCGAATTCCATTGACTTGGAGAACTCTGGTCTGAGGTTCTGGTCACCGATAAAAGTACCGGCGTGATATCCGATTACTTCACCGAATGGGAATCGAGATGTACGTGAGTAGTATCTTCCTACGACATAAGGCTGTGCGTCTTTACCGGTAATTGCGTAGGATGCTCTTAATTTCAAGAATGACATTGCTTCAGGCAAGTCAAATGACTCTGATAGTATCCATGATAAACTTGCGGAAGGGAAGAAATATGAACGATTTCCTACAGGTAAAGTAGAAGACCAGTCATTTCGTCCTGTCAATGTCAAGTATAAGAAGTCTCTGAACCCAAGGTTTGCCTCTGCATAAATCGCAGGGTTTACATACCGTACTATGCTGTTGCTCTGCTCAAGCTCATTTACACTATTTAAATTAAAGAAATCTTCAACCTCAAATTCTTTTCCTATCACACTAAGTACTTCCAGATTCTTGGTATATAAATATTGCCCTAGAGTTGCTCCGAAGGAGAAATCATCTGAAAAGCGCGTATTGTAATTTAAAGAAAGATTGGAAGTGAGGACTCTTGATTTTATGTTACTGTGAACAAGAAATCCGTAAGGAGGTCCATTTACACCGGATTGTCCTTCATCTGATTCCGGTGGCACGATCCGTTTTCTTCCATTGTCGTAATAGTCAAGTCCGAGGACATATTTTACATTTAATCCATTGAGGATTCTGTAGTTGATATGCGTGCTTCCTATCAGGCGATTAACATTGCTGAAGTTTTTTACGTGCTCGGCTAGGTATAAAGGGTGATCGATGATACCAGCGAACACATTTCCGCCATAGGTATAAGGTTTGTTATAGTGATTTACGTCAGCAGTGACTGGCATATATGCCAAGACATTCATAATTGATTTTCTACCTTCATGAGGTGTATTGGCGTCGCTGTTTGCGTACATAATCTGCCCTGAAACATCCAATCTATCACTTAATTTATACTTGGCATTAAGTGAGAAATTAGTTTTCTTATAGTAAGATTCAGGAATTATACCTGATTCCTGGAAATGTGCAGCAGATAGACGATAATTAAATCTGTCGTTTCCTGCCGTAACAGATGCACCGAAATCATAGGAATTACCCACCTTGTAAAAGTCCTTATAAATATTACTCGGCGTTGAGTAAGTTTTTCCCGGAACGACTTCGACACCCCAGCTATCCCACAAGAAGGAACGCTTCTTGGAAGTACTTCTATGTCCGTCGATGAATGAAGTCTGTACCTCCGGAAATTTATTTACTTTTCTCCAGCCCATTCCGTAATAGAGGTTTACTTTAGGTTCACCGCTCTGTCCTTTTTTGGTAGTAATAATAACTGCTCCATTGGAAGCTCTTACACCATACAATGCTGTTGCAGCTGCACCTTTCAAGATGCTTATCGAAGCGATATCAGCAGGATTAATGTCAATAAGTCTATTACTTACGGAAGTCTGCGTCGCATTTCCTGTAGAAAAGCCATAGCTTACTCCGTCGGGAACCGTAGCAGTTACAATCGGGTTGTCGCTTACCTCGATTCCGTCAATGACGACAAGCGGTCGGTTACTACGATTGGGGTTTATGGATGTAACACCTCTGATAAGGAAGTTCATTCCTGAACCTACAGCACCACTTGTGCTTGTAACGAGGACACCCGGCGTTCTACCTTGCAATGCCGCGACGACATTGGTTTCACCGGTCTGCTCGAGTTCTTCTGCACCTATCTGATCGACGGCATAACCGAGCTTCTTCTTTTCTCTGCTCATACCTAGAGCCGTTACGACAACCTCGCCGAGAGACTCTCCGGTTTCCATAGATACATTGATGGTTGTCCGTCCGTTTACTTCTACAACTTTATCTTGATATCCTATATATGAATAGATAAGTGTTGCGTCAGACGATACTTGTATTGAATAATTACCTTCAAAGTCAGTAATAGTTCCTTGGTTGCTTGATTGAACAGTGACGTTTGCACCCACTAAGGGATCGCCATCTGTCGACGTGACTTGTCCAGTCACCGTTATTGTTTCTTGTGCCATTACACTTACTGACATCGTAAGAAATAGCCCAAGAAATAAATGTAATAAGTAGTTGTTTTTCATATGAATTTCATTGGGTGAATAAATGTGCGCATAAATTTATTATAATTTTATTACAATGCAAATAATCACCGTATTCTTTTCAAGACCTCGGTTTATCCGCTTGCATATTGATTTCTTATGCAACAATAGATTGTCGTAGAGAATTAATCTCAATTGATTTATTTATCTGTAATTGCTATAGAAAAACGATAATCTGCAAAGTTTGCGGCAAATAACTTATATGAATTTTTTCTGATATATATGTGCATAAGGTGCATGAATAAGCTCATTCTTCAAGGAAACCATAAAGCTTATCCATCCTTTCCGATGAAACCGGGCTTAATATAAAAGGTGCATCTTGGATTTTTCTCGCCACCCGGCATTATATTGACTATCAGTAAAATATATCTTTAAGTCGGCACTGTATTTACTATCGGTAAAATAAATTTTCTTGTCCGCATTGTATTTATTGTCGGTAAAGTGCCAGCGCCCTTTATTGCCATCGGCTTGATAGCGAGAGCTACATTTATAGACCAGGAGGTCGGCCTCATATTTATTGTCTGTTACATAGACCCGGATATCTGCTTCATACTTACTATTGCATGAATAAATAAGTTGTGCCTGGCTGACTGAATATATTGCAATCGTGAATAGGAGAGTAGTTAATGTTTTCATAGCTGGTAGCTTGAGTGTTTAACATCGGAATTCTGAACTTATAATACATTCTGCAAGAGGACAATTCGATAAGATATAGATTTTATGATTTTCTTAACGGATTATTCTGATGAAGCTTGTCCTCTCATCCTAATCGTGCAATGCATATTACGTGTGTTGGGAATAAGGGATATGTTCCTATGAATTTTTCATCAGGTTTATGCTTGCGCAAATGTCTTTCTCACAACTCTTATCGGGCTTTTATATATAGGTTGCAGAGGAGTAGGCATTTGCGGAAGCGAACAACTTAATGGCCGGTAAGTGTTATTATATAATAAGTGTTATTATATAAAAGGAGTAAAAGGCGATGAATTTTAATCAATTGCGATATATTATTGCGGTAGAGAAGTACAGGAGCTTTGCGCAGGCTGCGCGTGAATGCCACATTGCTCAATCGACGATAAGTAAAGAAATCCAACGACTTGAACAAGAGTATGGGGTTATGATATTTGATCGGTCGCGATTGCCGATTACTCCGACGATGAAAGGAGAGGATCTGATTGATCAAGCTAAGCTTATTCTTGGAGCGAGAGAGAGATTTGAGGAGATCGCCTTAAAGAGGGAGAATATGCCGGTCGGCACATTTAAAATGGGGATTCTTCCTATGCTTGCTCCGTATCTTATTCCGCTATTTGTTAATTCTCTTGCTGATAAATATCCTGATTTACGTCTAGAGATTGTGGAAGTCGGTGCACGTGAACTTGCTCTGCATCTCGAGCGTGAAGAACTTGATGGTGGAATAGTCCTGTCTCCATTTGCTGAAGATGGATTTTATGAAGATCTGCTCTTTGAAGAAAAATTTGTCCTGTATATTGACCCACAACATCCGCTTGCTGCAAAAGATGAGGTCGAATGGGAAGATATATCAGCTGAGAATCTTATTCTGCAAGAAGATATCCACGATTATTTTTATAAACCGACTCATCTCGGAAAGGAATCAGAATTCTTGAAAGGCAAGCTTCCCAATGTCCGTTTTCAGAGTGGTTCTCTTGAGACTATAAGGAAAATCATCGATAGAAATGGGGGGATGACTTTGTTGCCTGAACTATCAACGCTCTATATGGGGAATCGTCGGTTAAAAATGGTACGCAAATTGGTTAATCCCGTGATAAAACGGAATGTAGTGCTTGTTACACCGAGAGGCTTCCAAAAAAATAGAATTACCAAGGTTATAAAGCAAGAAATTCAAGGGAATCTACCGACAAATTAATCTGCAGAATTGCTGCACTGAAAAAATCGCATTATAGCTGAATTGTTGAACTGCAAGCCATAAACTATAAAGCCTAAGGAAGAGCTGCAAGGATGCGAAGGATTTTCAGAATTGTTATATTCCGACGTGGCAGTATATCGATATCGGACTATGCACCATCAACATTAAGGCTAGCCACTTCCAGCTTTCAGATTTTACAGTTCATCAATGACTAGTTTTTTAGACTTCAAGCTTTCAGGACTCATCGTCAGAATAGAATAGCAGGGATTTAAGAAGGTATCGTTAAGAAGATATCGTTTTTAGCTATATGTCTTATCGTAATATCCCGTGAACGATCAGAAACGAATTCTGTCAAGTGAGGCTTTTAAGAGTACAATTGATTAAATAATCAGATAAAGCAATAAAAATGACAGAAGTACAGAGATTGGCACAGTATGTTGCCGAAAGGAAATATAGCGAGCTATCAGATGCCGCTAAGAAAGCATTGAAGATCCGTTTACTCGATGCACTGGGTTGTGGCATAGGAGCAATGGAAGGCGAGCCGGTAAAGATGCTTGCTGAGAACATTGAGGAATTCGGTGGGAATGCGTTGGCTACTTTAATTGGTGGTGGAAAAACGGCTCCCGACCGAGCTGCTTTTTACAACTCATTTCTCATGAGATATCTCGATTATAATGATAGTTATCTAGCGAAGAATGAAACCTGTCATCCATCGGATAATATCGGCAGTATCCTGGCGGCAGGTGAATATGCCGATATCGATGGAGAGACATTTCTCATTGCACTTGCGATTGCATATCATGTACAATGTAGATTAAGTGACGAAGCACCGGTAAGAGACAAGGGATTTGATCATACGGTTCAAGGTGCTTATGGTTCATCTGCCGGCATATCTTATGCTCTAGGTCTTGATGAAAGTCG
The DNA here is from genome assembly GCA_964436125.1 of uncultured Saprospiraceae bacterium. Taxonomy (GTDB): domain Bacteria; phylum Bacteroidota; class Bacteroidia; order Chitinophagales; family Saprospiraceae; genus CAYRFF01. The sequence continues at coordinate 71,832 of CAYTBT010000009.1, forward strand.
TATCGCCCATGCAATTGCAATTTCCGCTACTGCGTATAATGCACTCCGCGTGACACGGACCGGAAACCTGTCACACTGGAAAGGGATGGCATTTCCATCAACGGGATGGACATCGACACATTCCGCATTTCTGGCAATGCGTGGTATTACAGGGCCTGAAGAAGTAATTGAAGGCAACAAAGGATTTAAGGATACGATCGCCGGAGATTTCAGCATTGACTGGAAAGCTGAAAATATGGAAAGAGTTACAGAAACGATTGTGAAGAAGTATAATGCCGAGATTCATTCTCAAGCTACGCTTGAGGGAGTGCAAGAAATGCGAGAACTCTACGATATTGATCCGGAGAATATAGAGCGGATTGTGCTCAATACATTTGATGTGGCGTACAATATCATCGGCGGAGGTGAAGAAGGAGATAAGAAACACATCAGCACTAAGGAAGAGGCAGATCATAGCTTGCCGTATTTAATTGCTGTGATGTTACTTGATGGGAAGGTATTGCCTGCTCAATATTTGCGTAAGCGAATAAATAGCGATGATGTGCAGACACTCCTACAAAAAGTAGAAGTTTACGAGAAAGGTGATTATTCCGATCGATTCCCACGGGAAATGCCTTGTGATCTCACAATTTATATGAAGAATGGGGAAAAGTATCAAATTGAGAAGACGGATTATGAGGGATTTAATACGCGTCCGGCTTCCTGGGATATGGTTATAAATAAATTTAAAGCATTGTCTTCAGCGTACGCAGATGAAGACAGGCAGAATCGAATTATTGAAATAGTACAGAATATGGAAATGTACTCTGTGCGAGACTTGATGAAAGTCTTAAACGGAATCAAAGTAGAAAAAGAAGATTTAATCACACAAAATTAAAAGACATGAGAGATTTAAAAGTATTAAATAAAGAGAGAGATTTTATTACTCATCCCGTTGCATTTGACTGGTTGAGGCGGAATGAAAGACAAGAGAAACCGCGTAGTGTCGGACTCACTGAAATACGAGCAGCATATTACTCCAATTTTGGGCAGACTTATTTCAAGGATATCCTGGAGCTGAGTGGTAATTATGTGGACAGTATTAAATATGCCGGTGGGTCATTTACTATGATGAATCCGGAAAAAATCAAAGAAATCAATGAGCTTGCACACAGTTATGGTGTGGAGATTTCCACCGGTGGATTTATGGAATATGTGTTAACGCAAGGGAAAGATGCAGTGAGGAAGTATATCCGTGATGTGAAGGAACTGGGATTTGATATCATTGAGATATCTACGGGGTTTATTTCCATTCCGACTTCCGACTGGCAGAGCGTTATCGAAGACGTACAGAAAGCAGGCTTGAAGGCTAAGCCCGAAATCGGTGTCCAATTTGGTGCCGGTGGCGATGGAACGATTGCCGAATACGAAGATGAAGGAATTCAGGATGTGAACTACGCCATTCAACAGGCCAAACAGTTTCTAGATGCCGGTGCATTCTTGATTATGATGGAGTCTGAGGGCGTTACTGAAAATGCGGAGCCGTGGAAAATAGATGTCCCTGCGAAGTTTATCAGGGAACTGGGATTGGAGAACGTGATGTTTGAAGCAGCTGATCCACAAGTCTTCAAGTGGTACATCAAGAACTATGGTCCTGAGGTAAACTTATTTGTCGATCACAGTCAGCTCGTTCAGCTGGAAGCAACCCGCCAAGGTATCTGGGGAACCAATGATGTGTGGGGTAGGATAGTGACGTATAAGTAAGGAGGATCACTAGATAAGCCATCTTTTGGAAAGTCGGCAAAGTTTAAAGCCGGTCGGGATACTATGCTCGATCGGCTTTTATGCTTACACGATTTTTAAGCTTGATTCTTGCTATATCGTCGAAAGTGTGATTGCATAAAAGTATAATTATGGCGAGAAAATTGTTGTTTTATTATCTACGTTATAGACTTGGGAGGGTAATATGCTAGCAGAAAGAAGGGAAATCACCACTATATGATTATGTAATTCCCGGCATACAGTAAAACCGATTACGGAGCTTCAACCCTTTCAGAGGAGTTTTCAGGAAGAATTAAATCCTCATATTGCTTATATCGTCTGAAGATTTCATGGATGTAATTGTCTGTGATAAAGCCTCTGACATAACCATATCTTATTTCCGGTCTAGTGAAATACTCATGCTTGCTCAGGAGTATTATTGCTTCTTCAACGTTATCATCCCAGACATACGGATCCAATCCGATTAATTGTGCAAGTCGTTGCGCATCATAGATATGGCCGATTCCCGCATTATAGGCAGCCATCGTGAATTTAATCCGCTGAATACTGTCCTCAACTCGCTCAAATCTTGAATAAAGACGATTGAGAAAAGCTGTTCCTCCACGGATATTTTCTTCAGGATTGAAAGGGTTCTTCACTTGAAATACACGCAATGCTTCAGGCATAAGTTGCATTAAACCACTTGCACCGAGCCGACCTTCAATATCGGGATTAAATCTTGATTCCTGATAGATAAGCGAAGTTAAAAGCCACCAGTCCCATCCCAGAGCATCGGCATAGTGTTTTATAAGATCGTCGTAGGGGCTTATCTTTCCTGTATTCTTACTGAAGTAATCGCTATTAACCCGACGGAGATAGCTACGCTTATTTTTAAAATACTTATTGTATAAACTTGTGTAGAAACGTTGTTCCTTGGCTCCTTTAATCCACTCGTTCACTGCTTTTAATAGCTGAGGAGAATTTTTCCTTACGGCCCAGGCAATATGTTGTGAAAAGCTTATCCTAGTATGAATATCTAGAATAGGGAAAAGAGCTTGATTTACTGCAGCGAGGTTGTAGTCAGCAACGGTATAGTCAATCTTTTTATCGACAACCATTCTGATAATTTCATCGGTAATTTTGTCGCCTTTGATTTCTTTGATAGTAATTTTGCCACCGATTTCTTTTTCGAGATTTTTTAAGCGTGGAAAATAAGAAGTTCCTTCTCCTACATAAATCGTATCGCCGATAAGTTCCGCCGGATTACGCACGAGGTGATGCTGAATTTCCCTATGTGAAAGTTTCTTCCAGTTATCCGGTTTCCGTTGAACGAGAACCTGATGGGTGAGGTAAAGATCATTGGTAAAGGCAAGTTGTTTCTTCCGCGCTTCGGTTACCGTAAGCCCAAAGGCAATAATATCTCCCTTCCCGGATTCAAGTAAGTCAAATACTTCGTTGAAATTATCTGCAACGATGATATTTAACTCGAGACCGAGTTTGTCAGCAAGATGCTCTGCCATCTCATATTCATAGCCCATTGCTTGTCCACGATAAAGGAAATAGCTGGTAGAATTATTGGTTGTGATGACATTGAGGACCCCACTGGCTGTAATCTGTGGGAGATCACGCTGAAATTCAGCTTTGATGTTTTCATCACAGGCTATGAAGGCTGAGCTTACGCAAATGCCCATACACACAGTAAAAATATATACTATATTCTTCATGTTCCAGACCTTGGAGAAGATAATCTATCTTGTTTCACGGGTGCAATTTACGTATTATTAACATAAAATTTAAATTCTAGGGAAAATCTTAAATTTCTTTTTCTTGGTCAATGGGATTATAAAGCACTTTAAACCGCGTAAATGAGCTTGTGTGCTACTACTAATCTTCAGAAACACGAGCAAAAAAGTTTTCAAGTTCTTTCAGTGTTTCCGGTGTAGTATGGATATCCTTGACGATTTCTCCTTTGTCGAGTACGACAATTCTATCGCACACCTCAGTTGTATGCATGAGGTCGTGACTAGAGATAAGGAAGGTCTGATTTCCCTGGGCAATTTTTTCCTTTAGAAGTGATTTTAGCCTGAACTGTGTCGTGGGGTCAAGATTGGCAAATGGTTCATCGAGGATGAGTACTTGCGGTTCTCCTATGAAAGCACCGGTAAGGCCTACTTTTTTCTGATTTCCCTTGGATAAATCGCGGATATATTTGCGTTGATTCAGAATCTCACCATTAAATAAATCTTCAAATGGCTGGAGGAATGCATCGATATCTGCTTTATTCAGTCCACGTAATTCACCGATGAAGTAAAAGTATTCTTCAGGTGTGAGGTAATTGATGAGAAAACTCTCATCGAGAAATGCACCCGTGAAAGGCTTCCATGCTTCACTCTTACTTACATCTATGTCATTGCTTGTGATTGTGCCCTCAGTTGCAGAAATTAAATCGAGGATTAAGCTGAAAAATGTCGTTTTCCCTGCACCATTGTTCCCGACTAAACCAAAACACTGTCCATCGGGAATATTCAATTCAGGAATATTTAATACACATTGGCCGGTATAAATCTTTTTAATGCCCTTAACATGAATCATATTTCTTGTATTTGATATTCTTGTATTTCTGAATAAAACTGCCACCCGATTGCGTATAACAGCGCATAGGCTGCAATTTACATTGAAAAGTGTAGAATTTTTTAAAATCCATTGCTGTTTTTTACAGAATTTGCAGAAGCTTTAGGTCTTCCGCCCAGGCATTTGCTTGATAAGTGATGAGGAAAATTCCTTAATTTGAGTACTCAGAGATAAAAGAAGTAAAAGAGAAGATTTCAGGTGAATCGGAGTAAAAGTGCAAAAGAAGGCATGACTACTTTCTGTATGAGGGGAGGAAAGCGAAATTTTATGTAAATTTGTATTAGAAAAAGAATATGTATGCTTTGGAGATTTGTGAAGTTAGAGTGGAAATCCTTTATTCGTTCCTCGGCATTTGGGATGAATATGGCCTTAAAAATCATATTGGGGCTAGCCGCATCCTTTTATGCGGTCATGTTCCTGATCCTCGGTGCCGGGATGTATTACATTATTAAAGAGGCTGGACTAGAGCCATTGTCAAGCGTAAATAGATTTCTTATATACTGGGTGGCGGCAGATTTAGTCATCCGGTATTTCCTACAGAAAGCTCCGATTATGTCAGTCAGGAGTTTATTGACGCTGCCGATTTCCAAGAAAGGAATAACCCGGTATCTCATGGGGAAGTCAGCTTTTTCATTCTTCAATATTTACCCCGCTTTCTTTTTTCTTCCTTTTTCTATCGTACTTATCATTAATGATTATTCCATTTTAGGTGTCATTGCCTGGCATCTAGCAATTGTTGCGCTTACTTTATTCAATAATTTCTTGAACCTTGCGGTAAATAACAAAGATAAAATTTTCATCCTTGTATTGTTTATTCTTGTAGGTCTGGGAATCTTGCAGTACTATCAGATATTGGATATTACAGAATATGCCGGTCCTGTATTTCAGGCATTTTATGAACTTCCATGGACTGTATTCATAGTCCTAGGATTGACTTATGCTATGTATAGGTACAATTTTAATTATTTTTATAACGCTCTCTATCTTGATGAGGCAATAAATAAGGTACATAAACTAGCCAAAGTACGAGATTATACCTGGTTGAACCGTTTTGGTTTAATGGGAACATTTTTAAAAAATGATCTCAGACTTATTCTGCGCAATAAACGACCGCGGAGTGTATTGTGGGTAAGTGCATTATTTCTCTTATACGGACTTCTCTTTTTTACCAATTCCATGTACAATGAATCGGACTTCTGGCTCATATTTGCTGCTATATTTGTTACCGGTGGCTTTCTCTTTACCTTCGGGAGTTATGTGCCGAGCTGGGATAGTGCGTATTATCCACTCCTTATGAGTCAGAACATCAAGTATAAGGAATACCTTACCTCCAAGTGGTGGCTTATTGTTATTGCAACATTTGTATCGATGATCTTGAGCGTATTTTATCTGTACTTCGGTCTCAAATTTTATCTTGCGATACTAGCCGGTGGAATCTATAATATAGGTGTCAATGGACATATCGTACTATTAAGTGGCGCTTACGTAAAGACACCTATAGATTTAAGTAGCGGGAAGAAACCCTTCGGTGATTCTAGGGCATTTAACCTCAAGACTGTTTTGTTGACTATCCCTAAAATTATTCTTCCGATTCTCCTTTTCTATATTTTTAAGCTGTTGTTTAACGATACAGCCGGACTTCTTGCCATTGCAGTATTCGGTATTCTCGGGCTTGCATTTAGGAATATGGTATTCAGAATGATAGAGAAGATTTATAAAAAAGAGAAGTACGATACATTGCGCGCCTATAAAGAAGGGTGAACTCTATTTTTATGGAAAATCGCCATGGAATAGAGCATTTTCCTGGTGAAAGCCTGAATAATTCAACATATCAGAAGCTGAGGACAATTGATTTGACAGAATGCAGAACAAAGTACAATGTAGTCCCATTACATTGAGTGAAAAACATTTTATAAAGAGTTAAATTAATCGATTATGGCAGACAACAAGATTTTAGGTCCACAAAGACTAGGACCATTAACTCCACTTGTCGGAGAATGGGAAGGAAACGTAGGATTAGATGTTTCATATCACAATGACGACGATGTAATAGGAAAAACCTCCAATTTTGAAAAAGCTTGGTTTAAACCTATTCCTACTCAAGAAAACGGACAGCAATCCTTAGAAGGGCTCGCGTATAAGATTACCAACTGGCGTCATGGTGAAGAGGCAATGGAGCCTTTCCATGATGAATCCGGATATCTATTATGGGATAAAGCCAATCAACAAGTTATGCAATGCGTAGTATTTGGGCGCGGTATCTCAATTCTTGCAGGTACAACGGCAGGAGCTCGTGATACGGAGTTTCACTTAAAAGCTCGTCCCGGCGATCCATCTTATGGAATCCTACAGAATAAATATCTTATGGAACGTGCAGAAATGATGAGTTATGACCATAAATTCATCTTCCACGATGATGGTACTTTTACGCATGAATCTGATATCGTATTAAAGTTAGCTGCTATCGGAAAGGAGATGCACCACACGGATAAAAATACATTGCATCGCGTAAAAAGATATCATCCCGGAAGTGAGTTCCAGTAATGGAGTATCTTTGATTCAGAAAATTACCTTAGGTGTTCTATTGTTATATGGGACACCTATTTTTATTTGCCGTAAGGCTATAAATCATCTTTATAAGCTTCCGCAAATTTTTAAATGACCATAGACTGCGGGTCTGCTCCCAGGCTCATCAGAGCTTTCGTAATGTCCCGGGCAAATCCTTCAGGTCCACAGACGTAGAATCGCTGATCAAAATCCCCTATGGTTGCTTTCAGAAATTCCCGATCGATACGCCGTTCCTGAAAACCGATAACACCTTGCTGCGTAAAGACATTGATATAAGCAGGACCGAGCATTTTAAATAATTCCTGACCGAGAATGATGTCATCCTCGCTCTTATTGGAATAAATGAGGCCAATGTCGCGTAAATTTCCGCTATAATACAATGCGCGGAAGATAGAAATGAAGGGAGTAATTCCCGTGCCGCCTGCGATGAAAATCCCCGGCCCCTTATATTCTATAGAGCCGAAAACATCGTGAAGTATGATTTTATCTCCCTTATTCAATGTCCCCATACGCTTGGTGACACCCTCGTGATCTTCATAGACCTTGACGATAAACTCGATGAAAGGCCAGGCATTGAGAGAAGTAAAGGCAAATTGCCGGATTTTATCTTCCCAGCCGGGCAGATTAAGTGAAATATGAGCGGATTGTCCGGGACGATAGGTGAAATCTTCCGGTTTCTCAATTGAAAATCGCTTCACATTGTGCGTTATATAGTGGGAGTTGAGTACTTTTAATGTATGCATTTATTGTTATTCAGAAGCTAAATATATAAAATATTCCTCACTGAATAAAATGTTTTCTCTTCCCTTCCTTGTATAAAAGTCGGATTCATTTAATTTTGCCTGCTGTCATTCTATAGGGAAAACCAGATAGTGATTTATGCACAGAAAAATAAGGAGAAGATGTTGAAAGTAATGATAATACATGCGAGTACGCGTGAGGGAAGACAAGGATTACCTGTATCTGAGTGGGTAGTAGAAGGAAGCAGGAAGGTAGATGGAATGGAAATTAACTTTGTTGACCTTAAGGAGCTGAATTTGCCCTTTTTCAATGAAGCTCACCATCCGAGATTGCAGAAGTATACACATGAGGCAACTAAAGAGTGGAGTGCAAGAGTAGAGCAGATGGATGCATTTATATTAGTGACATGTGAATACAATTACGGCATGCCCGCAACATTGAAAAATGCCCTGGATTTCTTATCCCTGGAATGGAAATACAAGCCAGTAACATTTGTCGGTTATGGAGGGATATCCGGTGGAACGCGTTCTATCCAGCAATTGAAACAAGTAACAAGTGCATTGCGGATGTTTCCATTTGAAGGCATTCAAATACCATTCTTTGGGACACAGATTAATGAAGAAGGTCTCTTTGTCCCCAATGACCATCAGACGCGGGCACTTTCAGCAATGTTTACGGAGCTACAACATCTGGGAGAAGGAATGAAAGCCTTATGGTGAGGCGTGGGCGCAAGGGCGATGAGGCGACAAGGCGCAAGGGCAAGTACAGAAAGCACGTAGGTTTGCACGGCCGTGCGAACCTGTAAATAATTTAACCGAAATCAATGAAAGAGAAGCAGTATAGGCAATACAGCACACGGGTGCAAGGGCGAAAAGGCGCCAAGGCGTAAAGAAGTTGAATGCTGGAATTCGAGACATTGAAGGAAATCCACCTCGTAGAGGCGAACGACCCTTCGCCTATTTTTACCATTACCGATACTGGTTGTAAAGGTGAATGTTGAAATATTGAAGAGCGTTGTATCGAAGTCGAAGTGCTAGGTCGAAGCGTCACTAGTCACCATCCACAAAGAAAGAGCCACCCACTGGACTCGAACCAGCGACCTGCTATTTACGAAACAGCTGCTCTACCAACTGAGCTAGGGTGGCAACTCATAAACCTCATTCTTCCGCCCTGCAATTTCCTATAAATATTTAATATATGCAATATATTACTGAAAGAAGTTTCATCCATTTATGCAATTTCTACTATAGCTAGTACAAGTCTTCATTCTCGCACCCATACATTATTAGAAATGTCGGAATCCACCCATATTCCACCTTTGAGATAAATTTTTTGTACCCCTCTGACATCTTCGAGTTTAATCGTCACCTGTCCTTTATTCCCTTTCCAAATAGCCGGGGACTGATGATAAACTTTTTCTTTATTATTTTTATCAACTACGACGATATCTACCGGCGCAGGTAAGCCACCGATATTTTTTAATGTTATTTTCACATTGCCCCAGCCCGGATCTACTTCTTGAATCGCAATATCGATATGGTTAAACTGAAAGAACCAACTATTCCAGAACCAATTCAGATTTTTGCCTGTGACATCATTAAAGGTAAAGAAGAAATCCCATGGCATAGGATGTTTTCCGTTCCAGCGCTTCATATATTCGTGCAGAGCATTTGCGAAAGCTTCCTCACCGAGCATATCGCGTAGAGCAAGATATCCCAATGACGCTTTACCGTACTCATTATAACCCATAGCGTTCCCGCGGAGAATACTTGCCGGGATAATAATGGGTAGATCAGCTGCAATTGTAGGATCATGCGCCCATTCATATACGCGGAAGCGCTTATAATTTACACCGGCTTGTTTTTTGCCGATATCTGCTATTCCGATGAGATATTCAAATGTCGTGGCCCAGCCTTCATCCATAAAGCCAAATCGCGTTTCATTAATCCCCATAAAGAACGGAAAATACGTATGCGCAATCTCGTGTTCAACGACAAATCGGGTAAAGTCCGGATTGTCAGGATGGGAATCATCGTTTACCATCATGGGATACTCCATATTGGCATGCCCCCGCACAACGGTCATCTTGGGATAAGGATAAGGCACGCCGGGGGAATGAGATGAAAACCATTGAATTGCATTACTTGCATAGTTTACCATTTCTTCAAAGTCCGTTGAGACACTATCATAAGCAGCTTGAACGCTTACCCGACGACCGGTAAGACTGTCGAGAACAACACTGCTGGCATCCCAGAGATATTCATTGCTGACTGCAATGGCAATATCAGTAACATTGGTAGCAACCCATTGCCAGGTATTGGTTTTATTCTGCTGAGTAATATTATGCTTCCGCAAATCCTTGGATGTAACTATATGGATGACTTCGTCACTATTCATCGATCTTTCCAGACGGTCGGCATATTTCTCCCGGAGAACAGCATCGGGATTTAATAATATTCCTGTTGCCCATACAATATAACCATTGGGAACGGTCACTTCAAATGTGTAGTCGTTGAAATCATTGTAAAATTCCTGTGAGCCGAGATGTGGTAATCTGTCCCAGCCATTATAATCGTCATATACCGCTACTCGTGGATAAAAATATGCCAGATAAAATGTATGATCTTTTATGACACCTTCCCTTCCATCTCTTTCAGCGAGTTCATAATGCCATTCTATATGAAATCGCAGTGTTTTTCCCGGGAATAGTGGCTTTTTTAATCTGATAAACTTACTGGTCCCATCATTCTTACTCTTCCATTGATGTGGCTTGCCATTAATTGTAAATTTGTCGATGTGAATTCCCGAGGCAATAAAGTCCTGCGGTGCTCTCCACGCCCGTACAGCGCCGGGTTTATGGATATTGTTGATGAGCTTAAAGTTGATTCTGTGTAGGGTGTCCGGACTATGATTGGTGTAATTGATGGTTTCAATTCCATGTACCGTTCTATCCGGCGGTGATACCTTTATTCTTATGTTGTAGGTGGAGCGATTCTGCCAGTAATTACTCCCGGGTCTTCCGGTCATAGAACGCGTATTGTTTTTATAAGCCTGTTGGATATTCCGCGGAATGTATAATTCTTGTGCGTTCAGGGTAGAACAGAGTATGAGAGAAAGAATTGAAAGAAATATTGACTTGATATGCATGTATTTTTACTTCTTATGATAAAAACACCAAATTTATAATAAAATTGTGGAACCAGAAATAGGTATGGGCATTATCGTTGCGTTGAGTTATTCACACGGTGCTATTCTGTTTACTTCCCGCTCGCCTTTCATCATCGCTTCAAGGGGTGTTTTTAATATAGTGTTCAATCCATCTTCTTCATTCAGTAGGTTTTCTATAATTGTTGTAAATTGTGCTTGTATAAAACGCATATTCTTTAATCTATTTTGTGAAAATATTCAGAGATAATCATTGTGCGTTTTACACACCTTTTTAGGGACAGTAAAAAAACTTTAAGAAAAGCTATGATATTAAGTATTTTCGGTGTAGTTTAGGCATAATTACTTAATTAAATGTTATGGGCGAGAATACAAAAAATAAAAATTCAAAAATTTGGTTTAAAACCAAATTTTTGTTTTACATTTATTTAATAATTGCAATAAATATATGTGTAGCGCATGCTCAAAACTGTAAGCCCTGGGGTGCATTACATAGCACAACATGGAATGAAACCTTTACATGCAATAATGATTTGACGGCCATTTATATAAATCAAGATGATAAAATATCTAATTACTTTACCTTCGGCTCATATTTATATAATGAATGTGTTGTAATAAATAATGCCACTTTATATATTGATGTTAGTGCGGTGGTTTATGGTTGTAAAATTATTTTAAAAGGCTCACAAGCCAAAATAGTTATACAGAATGGGGTAAAAACTTACTTTGTGCATAATAAGATGAGTAGTGGAAATGCCTTTATGTGGGATGGAATTGAAGTCAGTGAGAATTCAACACTTAAATTTTACTATAATCAGATGAATGATGCAAAGAACGGAATCTATAATACAGGTTCTGATTGTACTATGATAATAGTAGATAATAAATTTGACAATAATTTATATAGTATAAAAGCCGGGACATTTCCGGAATCACAGGACAATGTTCTTTTGGGATTGAAGAGTAATATGTTTAATTCAACTTCCAATCTTAAATACGCAGTTTTTGAAGGAGATATTGTTGCTTCATTATCTCAACCTAGGGCTGCTATTCTGATTTTTGGTATTGATGTAGTCAGTAAACATTCAGGCTGTGATTTTTCCTATATTAATAATCATTCCAATGGCATAATAGCTTATAATTGCAATATTTCTATTAATAATTATATATTTCAGAATATTAATAGAAAACCACAGGATTACTTCTTTAGTTCATCTGAGGAAGGGAATGCAATTGCTATCAATGTACCTGAATTGTTACCGGAATCAATTTTTCCTGAACTAGGTAAAGACGCTATGATTGTCGGATTTAACACAATAGGAGGAAATCCTCCGTATTTTCCTACAATGGTAAATGTAGATAGAGGAATCAATTACAGATTAATTAATTTAAATGCAAGTAAATTATCAATTGACAATTGCAATAAAGGCATTTCAGGACGGACAAGAATATCGGAAACAGTCATTAAAAATAACCATATCGATAGTGTAAAAGAGAAAGGAGTGGAAATCTTTGGGGTAAACATCGGTTATTTAAGGATAGAGGATAATAAGATAGTAACGCATGCTACACAAGGAGACAATTCAATAGGTATTGATATAAATTATGTAACTGATTCAGTAATCGTGGGCCGGAATAAAATATATATGAATCAAGGGAGTTATGGAATATTAATAAGAAGATGTAACCGGTCTCAGATCAAGGACAATGAGATATATTTTCAAAATCCTGCTGTAGAATATAAAGCAGGCATTTTAATCAATGGAGTAATACCTATCAAGGGTCATCTACATTCTTTGATTATGAATAATATATATGGAATCTCGGCCCTCAATTATTTTTATCCCGGTATTGAGATGATCGGATGTCCCGAGACTTCATATATTTGTAATGAATTATCTGAAACTCCGAGAGGACTGGAAATAACGGGTAGTTGTCTAAATTCAAGCATTGCATTAACAGAGTTTAATACTCATAGAGTAGGGATATACTATAATTTTAATGGTCATACAGGAGATCAGAAGTATAAAAGTAATTTTTGGCTGGGGACGTATAACAGTGGATATAGAATCAAAAGCTTAATTCAAAATGGTTCTTTTGATAAATATTGGGTATATCGAGATGACATTAATACTATACGTGACCCATATCCTTGCATGCCGCCTTTAATTGCAGTGTATAGTCGCTACGGTGAATATATAGAATGTGAAAGCTCTCCTTCGCCCATTCTTATTGATACGACTTTTTCAAGTCTCGATAGTTTGATTGCTATTGATAGTGCTTGCATTACTGATTTTCCGATAGCTGAGCAATGGTATCAAGACTATTATCTGTATTCAAAGATCAACAGATTTCAGATTCCTGTAATCCCGGGAACGTTATATGATAGTTTTTATGTGGATTGTCAACAAAACGGGATTGCGGATTTTGTAAATGTCAAAAGACAAATTTCTTCTATTATTACAATGCCAAATTCATTAAGAAATAGCTTGCATCAATATCAAGACAAGAAACTAAATATTTTGGATGATATTGCAGAAATTGATTCAATATATATCGGAGGAGGGATGAATGATTCAACATATATTGAGGTAAGAAGGGAGTTGCAAGACAGCATAATAGTGTATAATGCAATTGTGGATCATCACATTTTAGAATTTAAATATACACGGAATAATACCATATTTAACACCATTTTACCCATGGTATCTGCACTTAATGCAAACAATAATGCATCCATCATATATAAGAAATTCTTTAGACTTGAGTCAAAATATATTGCTGGAGAACTAAGTAGTATTGATAGCGCCGAGATTCTTTCTTATTCTAATGCATGTCTAGAACGTTATCAGAATGGGGTATTGGGATTACAAGCTCTAGCGGTATCACTGGGTGATACCGTTGATTTAATTTTCGATTGCTCACCTTATAATGTCCGTAAAGCCGTTAATAAAACAATGGAATGGAAGTTATTCCCCAACCCACTTGATAAATCGAAACTTTACCTTAGTACTGATAAAAAGAGCTCGGGTACGGCGACTATATACACTATTCAAGGAAATAAGGCGTATTCAGTAGAGTTTTATTCCAGCAATAATTTAAGTATTGATCTCAAGGAGAAACTAACACCGGGTATATATATACTTGTGATACGTTGTAACAGAGGTGTCTGGACTTCAAAATTTATAAAACATTAATCAATTACAAGATGCGACTTCAATTACATATAATCGGTATATTCCTTTTGACAATCTTTATTTCTACGGAATGTATGGGACAGAAATCAAGTTATGTGTGGATGGTAGGCAGAAATCCCCGTACCAGTCAAAATGCTGTCCGGATTACCTTTTCAGAGAATGGGATTGAACAGATTGATAGTGTGCCACATCGAGGAATGATATTCGGAGCCAACAGTTCATATTGTGACCCGGAGACAGGAGAATTATTACTTTATAGCGATGGATTCCATCTTTTTAATGGAGAATATCAATTACTTGAAAACGGAGATTCCCTCAGCCCCGTAGAATACAGAGAAGGGTATTATGAACTTGAGGAAAAATTCGGTTGTTATGTAGGTTCTGACATTTGGAATTCAGTTGTCATTTTACCCATTGGGAAAGACAAGTTGGGAATTATTCACGGGTATGGAGTAACCTTCGGGATTACAGATTCATTATTTTATACCGAAGTAAAAATATTACGGGATAATTCCATAACGGAAGAGAAAAGCAGTCAACTTAGAGTAATTAAAAAGAATATCGTTATCAGGGATGATTCGGATGGGTATCTTGCAGAATCAGGAGCGAAGGCAGCTATCCGGCATGCTAATGGCAGGGACTGGTGGATAATAATAGGACATGCACGATACCCTACGACTGAGACAAGAGTCTATAAATATTATGTTTTTCTCCTCGATACAACAGGGCTGCACTATGACCATGAGGAAGTATTTGATAGTTCTTCGACTTACTCTTTTAATGTTTGGACTATAATGCCGAGCAAAAACGGGTCAATGCTGTCATCGGTTGTTTCTAGATACGATCCATCGTCGTCTAATCCACCTGATCCACCATATAATTGTTTTCTGCACTTGTATGAATTCAATCGTTGTACGGGGAACTTGCTCCGTCGAGAAGGGGAAGCAATGTTAAATTCATGTGGAAACGGAGTTAGTTGTGTGTTTTCACCCAATGGACAATTTATATATGCGGTTTTATTAAAGAAGATTATTCAGTATCAAGTCAATGACAAGAACTGGTATCTCAAGGGAGATACGGTCGGCAGGTGGAGTCGGGTAATTGATGAAGAAGATGACCTTCCACGTATTTCCGCACTAGGGCATTCACGACTCGGGCCGGATGGAAAGATATATATAAGTGCTGCTCATGATTTATCGAAGTATATGCACGTGATTAATTACCCCAATAAACGTGGAAAGGCATGTGAATTTGAGCAGAATGGTATTGCATTACCCTTGGTAAATAAAGAATCAATACCGTTTTATGTTAATTACAATCTTGGACCTGTTGATGGTAGTGCTTGTGATACGCTAGGTATAGATGAGACTACTGCGATAATAAAGACAGTAAAAAACACCTTTCAACTCTATCCCAATCCGGTACATACAGGGAATGCGGTGCAGATACAATGTGCGAGGGAATTTACAGGCGAGATAAGCCTTTATAATACAGAAGGGGAATTGATGATAGAGCGACGATATAGGAAAATAAAAAAAATTCAATATAAGCTTCCAAAACTAACACCGGGAGTTTATTTCCTCTGGTTTAAGAATAAGGGAAAAGAAAGCAGTAAAAAGATAGTTGTATATTGAACGTTTATTCATGAATTTAGAAATTTTCTAAGCCACCACTATGCTCCCATCGCTTTATTATAAACGCGCGGATTGGAACAGAAAAATTTCTATATCCTGCTGCTTTTAATAGTTCCTGAACAGCATATAAAACACTCGGAGCGACAGCGATGAGCCGCCCGCAATTGGTCTGTGGGTCGAGAGAAAACTTCAAAGCTTCCAATGCATCTTCCGTCTCCTCATTATTTTATCTATACTATGTTGAAAATGGCAGAATTCATCCACTGTATTCAAGAGTTCACCTCTGGGCTATTTGTTGAGAAAACTGAAAGTTGAACTACTGAACTCATCCCTTAGAATTTGGTAAATTATTTTACAATTTGAGTTTGGATCACCTTATATATCTGCTCCTGCAGTGATTTTTTTGGATCTAAATTGTAGTCAGGGAATAAGAAATCCAGTTTTCTATTTTTATAATTTTTATCAACCTTAATGCGCGCTGTAGCAATAATTAAGCGTAAATTGGAATTAGGTAACGAGAAGAGCCTTGTATTACCCAAAACTTTCAATAGAAATGCAAAAGGAAGCACAAAATACTGTGAATGCAGGTACTTGCCCGGTGGAATACGACCTACGATCGTGTCGATTCTCGGCATTTCACGGGGCTTGCTCGAATTTGGTTTTCAACATGCCTGAAAGTAATTCTGGCAAGCCGGAACTTCATTCGGTCATCTTCAATTTTTATTGCACGATTTAGGTAATATGTGTAATGTAGCAATAGAAGATAAGTGACAGCGTCAGACTTATGCCCCATCAACGGAGCACTGAGAAACTCGAAGTGCGTAATCCATGTGTTACCGAAGACAATTTTTACGCCTGAATCAACTCCAGCAGAAGTTCTATTTCCTCTTCCATCTGTGCATTATTACCACTATAGCCTACTTTCTTATAGCGGGTATTCCCTTCAGGACCGATAAATATCTTTGTCGGGATTCCCGTGATACCATAATCCCCGGCAACCTGAAAGTTTCTACTGTCTTTTTTCTGCTGGTCGAGAATAACGTGAAATGGATAGCCTTTACTGTCTATAAAACCACCTACTTTTTCGATGCGCTTATCGAGGGATGGCGATCGTTCAAATGTATTGACAAAAAGGAATACGACATCCTTTCTATCTTTGTATTTGTCAAGAACCTTCACCATTCCTGGGAAAGAAGCCTTACAGGGGCCACACCATGTTGCCCAGAAGTCGAGGATGACTGTTTTTCCCTTCAATGAAGCAAGATCCACTTCATTGCCAGCCAGGTCTTGTAGTGTGAAAGAGGGGGCCGGTTCCTTCACCATTTCTTGCCTTAATGCTTCCTTCGCCCTTTCACGCGCAATATCCTCTAGCGTTTCTAACTTTTCATTAAATCCATCACTTGAACCATTGGTAGCGACATAAGCCTTTTTAAAATAGGCCTTGGATTGATTAGTTGCATTGCCTTCTTTGATGAACTCTTCACTGAGTTTCAAGACCTTGTCTGTCTGACTATCCTCGAGGAGATACTTGAGGTAACGCTCTGCTACATCGCCACTGATGGCATTATCAACTGCAAGTTTCTGGTATTTTATCGCTTCCTTTAAGTTCCCTTGCTTATATAGGAGTAATGCGTATGTGTCCGCATACATTCCATAACTGTTATTTAATCGGACTCTATATAAGCTCGGTGATAGATAATCCGGCTTGCCATTGAGATTCTTTTCTGCCTTCTTAAGCAACGACATAGATTCCTTGGATAATTCCAGGGCTTTTTCCGGACTGAGTTTATTATCGCCTTCAGTGCTTCCCCATGCGATATTGTTATATAGGCTTGCACGGCTTCTTAAGTCATGAATTTTATCGCTGTATGATTGAAATTTTTCTGAATTTTGCTTCCGCAAATATGCGCTCGCGAGTGCACTTGCCATGCGGTCTCCGTATTCTGCATTTTCTCCTAGTGAAGCCATATATTTTTTATAGATTGTCTCCTTTTCTTCAAGTGAGTGGCTTTTTCTGAACTTCTTGAAGCTTTCAATCTGTGCGTAAGTGCTATTGGGGAAGGCTGTGATAACTACTTTCTCCAGAGAATCGACCTTATTTTTTTGTTTTAAGAATCGAGAAAAGTCAATTAAAGCATTATAGTCATCGAGGGATTTGTCCTTCTTTTCTGCAATAGCTTTGACTTGATTTTTGACGAAAGTCTCAGCTTGTCCTTTATCGAGGTCGGATAAGAGCCGAGCATAAAACTGGCCCCATTGTGTTGTAGCTGTCGGATTCTTGTCAAATTCATCGCGGAGCAACTTCAGCTTGCTGCTATCAGGCATTTTCCACCCAAAGAATCGCTGTCCAAATCCATCGTAAAGATAAGCTTCGCTGGCCATGGTTCCAGGTAGAGGTTCCCCATTTTTATATAGCTGAAAAACCCATTCATAGTCCTGCTCGGCAAAGAGTGAATTCTCCGAGGTGTTCATCATTATAGCAAGAAGTGTAGCCGAGTCAGGTACTGATATACTTCCTGTGTAAGTCCCGGATTTCTCGTCGAGCTTGAGGTCCTGAGTATATATATCGTCATTGACGAGATAAATCCAGTATGCGTGCAGGGCTTTAAGCGTACTATCTTCAGGTGTAATTCTTATATCCACGGTTTTACCGGGCGCTGGATGTTCTTGAGAAATATGTAGTGGGCCTATACTTATTCCCTTATTACTTTTCTGACTTGCTTGACAAGCAGCTAGGAGGACTAGGACAAATCCGATAGCTATTGCTAGATTATTTCTTTTCATTATTCACTGTTTTTGTGACTATAACAAGGCTAAATGTACTAAAAATATCCTATAAAAAGGATTTTTTGTCGCTTATTTTTGGCATTTTCCCCTAGTCGGGTGAATTTATTATAAAGTGCTACGGAGAAGCAGAAAATCATAGGATGACATATCACCTACAGGTTATAAAGTCCGAGTCAATAGTTAAGAGTCGCTCGTTCAATCAATAAGCTTCTCTATTTCACTTATTACCTGTCTTTTTATTGCTGAGGACAGGGAGCAACCAATCGTAATTGCATATCTGAGAGTGGAGTAGGGGGAATATATTCTAGAGGTTGATTCATAGAAACTAAACGAGCTTAAGTAGAAAGTAGCATTTTATTGATACATGAATATAACATTGTCGGCAATGAAACAGTTAAAGCGATAAGACAAAGGGAATATGTACTTATAAGAAGAAAATTTACATGATAATCCAGGATTGGATATTTCATTAATTCATAAAATCAATCAAAATGAAGTTAAACGTTTTAAGAACTGTAATGGCAATTGCGGTCCTAGGTGTCTTGACATTCACCGCATGCCAGAAAGACAATAAACTCGATAATGAAGGCGATAAGATCACTAGTGAGGAATTGCCTGCAGAAAGTCGGTCATTCCTTGCCGAGAACTTTCAAGACGCAACCGTGGTATCTGCGATTAAACTCAATAAACCGGAGGCAGATGGAACAGTGTATGAGACAAAGTTGAGCAATGACTTTGAAGTTGATTTTGATGAAGCGGGAGATTGGACAGGTATTAACGGAAACGGTCAGGCTGTACCGCGAGGTGCAATCCCACAGAAAATCTTTGACTATGTGGCAGAACATTATCCATCACCGATTTATATTGAGGAAATCGATGTAGAGAACAACGGATATGAAGTTGACTTATCCAATGGCATAGATTTATTCTTTGATCTTGATGGGAATTTTGTTTCAGAAGAATTTGATGGTGACGATGACGAAGATGAGACAACTATTCTACTCAGTGACTTGCCTCAGAAAGCACAAGATTTCATCTCAACGTATTTCTCCGGAGTACAAGTACTCTCTGTAACCAAAGAAACAGAAGATGACGACGATGACGAAAATGAGGTGGAAAGCATATACGAAGTGAAGCTCCAGAACGGATTTGAATTAGGTTTTGATGCAGAAGGAAATTGGACGGAGATCGATGGGAATGATCAAGCCGTGCCTGATGGCGCAGTCCCAGGGAAAATCTTGACTTATGTACAAGATAATTTTGCTGCCATCGTCTTCATAGAAAGTATCGAAAAAGATGAAGAAGGATATGAGGTAGAACTTTCCGATGATACTGACTTGGCATTTGACCTTAATGGAAACTTTCTTTCTTCTGATAAGGATAATGATGACGGCGATGATGATGGAGACGACGATGGCAATGATGATGGAGAAACAGTTATTGCCTTTGACCAGCTACCACAAGCAGCCAAAGATCTTATTGAGACTAATTTTCCTACAGCACAAGCAATAAAGGTAACGGAAAACTCTGTTGCTGAGGATGATGGTACAATATATGAAGTAGAGCTCGACAATGGATTTGAATTGAGCTTTGATGCCGATGGAAACTGGACAGATATAGATGGAGAAAATCAAGCCGTACCGGATGCACTAGTGCCGGCCAATGTTCTTAGCTATATCCAGTCGACTTATCCGTCGCTGTATGTTGAAAGCATCGAGAAAGAAAATTATGGATATAAAGTCGGTTTATCCAATGATGTTGATTTAAAATTTGATGCCGATGGTCCTTTTATCGGTATTGACGATTAAAATCTCCGGAACAGGTAGCGGTCTTCTTGTGTAAAGGCATTTTTATGCTGAAGTTGAACAGCTATTTGTATAATACCGTAATAATAAAGAAAGCTCCGTAGTTATGCTACGGGGCTTTCTTTATGGTAATTATTCTGCTCGCTCAGGTAGAAAAGATAAATCTACTTCATAAATAGACGGGTTCTCTTCTTTTATTAATACGGGAATCGTGTCTTTATGGATATGTGTCCTCGGATTAAACCAGATATTATCACTTTCAAATACATAAACCTTGGAATTTTTTGGAGACTGCCATTGTGCAATAATGCGGTATGGACTCCTACCATTAACCTTTGTCGATGATTTATAAATAACGCGTTGAAATGAAGCCTGTATGGTAATGCCATGCCGTTGAAGATAATCTTCTTTCTTGCGTTCTTGCCATGATTTATAAATCCATATAAAACCTGCCATGGAAAAGATTAAACCTAGGATACTCAATGCGAGTGGGCCGAGCCATATACTCATAAAACTAGCTATCTTAGCATGGGAAGGATCATCCGGAAGATAATATACCTCTACTTTGTCGCCTATTGAATATTTGGGTGGTGAGCTTGCTACACTGGAATGAAATCTGATATTTTCTCCCCAAGTCGGCTGAAATTCGATAATCGGTGTGTACATCTGTGAGCCATCTGATATCGATACTGAACGGTCAACGACGGTGCCGGTGGTCATTTTCGCTTTGGCCCGAAAGGATGAACTCTGCAGAAGGAAATAAATCCCGCCGATTAACATGCCCAATCCTATGGCGAGGAACAGATACTTGATTATTTTTTGTGCTTTCATGATGAGCCTGTGAACAGCTTAATACGACCGTAAAATAAGCTTAAAGTTATAAAGGTCGTCTATTAAACTATAATCTTTATGTGTAATAATTGACTTTTGTCAAATACTTATATAAGCCATAATGTGGAATATTCCACTTTCGTAATGCATGAATTGGGCATAGTATATTAACTTTAGTTCAACTTTTAATTAAAATGCTTGTGTAAACGGAGTGAAGTAAAGGTGTATGCCATAAAAATATCTTAATGACAGTTTTTCTTATTCTATTCATCAGTTTTATTGCTTCACTTGTCAGATCAAGCTTAGGATTTGGGGAGTCTCTGCTCGCCGTGCCCTTATTTCTCTTTTTTCTTCCTGTGGAAATAGCTGTTCCACTTTCAGTAATGCTTTCTATTGTCATTGCCTTAGTAATTGTAATTCAGGATTACGAGAAAATTTATTTTAGGAGTGCAAAATGGCTGATTTTGTATGCAATTCCGGGGATACCATTGGGGCTTGTGCTACTACTTTATGGCAATGATTCACTTGTGAAAATTATCCTAGGAATTCTCATTGTCGGCTATTCCATTTTTTCTCTAAGTGGAAGAATTGCCTTTACAATAAGTACAAAGGATAAAGCCTATCTCCTGATATGTGGACTGCTCTCGGGTGTGCTCGGGGGAGCGTATGGACTTAATGGGCCGCCACTCGTAGTTTATGGTAATTTTAAACAATGGTCACCACGACATTTCCGAGCTACCTTGCAAGCTTATTTTTTGCCTACGAGCTTTGTCGGATTCTGTGCCTATTATTATAATGGATTGGTGAAAGCTACTGTTCTGGAGTATTTTCTTGTAGCTTTAATTTCGGCAGTTCCCGCAATATTTATCGGGCGCTTTCTGAATCGACACTTGAAGTATCAAGTATTTTTCAGGTATGTTTATGGTGGCTTAATTCTGATCGGTATAATGCTTATCGTTTTTTCACTACTGCCGTCTTAATAATCAGCTCTTTTCTGATGATTGCATTATATGGATAATGAGCTAGAAGGACTTACAAAATAAACTTAAGAGGAATACTTTTTTCTGATTAATCTAGCGATGAATTTGCGTTCAGCTATATAAATAATCCCGAGGAAGAGGAGCCCTACACAATTACTTATAATGAGATTACTCATCGTAAAGTCATACGGGTTCTTGATAAAATACGTATAGGCGTAATACATAATTACTGCCAGGAGAGGATAAACGAGGATACGTTGAAAGCGATATGGAATCGGATAATAAGCTCTGCCGATAAGCACAGCGAGTATCACCATCGTAAAATATACCGAGACACTCGTTACAGCAGCACCGGTCATGCCTATGCGTGGGATGAGTAAATAATTGAGGCCTACCGTGATAATTGCACCTACGATTGAGATTATGGCTCCGTATCTGGTTTTATCCGTCAGTTTATACCAGATAGCAACATTATAGTATAGTCCCAAAAGCAGATAGGCTATCATGAGAATCGGAGTGACGAATAAGCCCGACCAATAATGCTCATCGATAAGGTATTTAATCGTGTGGAGATTCAATGAGAGAAAGAGAAAGCCACATGTTCCTACGAGCATAAAGGCTTCTGCAGAACGAGCATAGACCTTTATCGAGCCACCGGATGCTTTATTTTTAAAGAAAAAAGGCTCTGCTGCATAATTATAAGCTTGTGTGAACAGATTAATAATCACCGCAATCCGAGCTGCAGCAGTATATATGCCGGCATCGCTTATACTAGCTTTTTCAGTGAGATTTCCGGGCATCCACTCTTTGACAAAAAACCTGTCGGTCAATTGATTTACCGTACCTGCTACACCGACGATTAAAAGTGGAGCTGAGTATCGGATGAGTTTATGGAAAAGAGCTGTGCTCCATTGGATTTTACTACGGAAATACATCGGCAACAGACAGAGTAAAGTGATGGAGCTCCCACAGAGATTGGCAATGAAGATGTAATCGAGTTTGTGGTCCGGATTATAGATATGTCCCAGTGCAGGAAAGCCATTTGACGGAAGTCTCCGCAGCCCTTCAAGGAGAAAAAGCATCGTAATGACTGTCACAACAATATTGAGGATTTTTAAGAGGGCAAATTTCCGTGGACGATGTTCCAGCCGCAAGCGTGCAAATGGAATCGCCGCGAGTGCATCCAGAAAGATGATAAAGGCAAAGTATCGGACAAATCGACTGTCGGCCGCCTTTGTCAGTATCGCAGCTATGCCACTGCTGTATGATAGGAGTAATGCCGTAAAAAAGATGCCCAGTCCCAGAATAAAGAGGCTCGCCGTCCAGAAACTTGCCTCAATATCCTTGTGATCACTTCCGTAGCGAAAGAATGCGGTTTCTAGACGGAAGGTGTAAAATGTGAGTAATAGCGCTGCAAATGCATACATTATCCCATGAATCCCATACTCGCTGCTCTGCAATATCTCTGTTAGATAGGGGGCAAGGATGAAAAACATGATAACGCGTGACACGATGGAACTCATTCCATACCATGCTGTGTCGCCGGCAAGACGCTTGATAAAGGACATATTTAATTGCAGTTTTTCATGCGATACCGAAAATTTTCAGTAAAGATACATAATATATTTTTATAATATGTTTATGAAGTAAGAAAGCTCTTGATTGTGAGCTTCTACAGGAAAGGATTGTTTACTTTTTCATAGCCGATGCTCGTACTAGGTCCATGTCCCGGAAATACCTGCGTGTTATCGGGCAGTACCCACAGTTTTTCTTTGATTGAATTCAAGAGTGTTGCGGAATCGCCACCAGGTAAATCAGTACGACCTATACTTTCTCTGAAGAGGACATCACCGCAGAGTAATATCTTGCTTTTCTCATGATAAAGGCTGATGTGTGCCGGCGAATGGCCCGGGGTAAAAAGAATGCGGATTTTTTCTTGATTGAATGGGATATCCTCCATCTGATCGAGGTAAACTATATCGCGAGGTAATTGAGGTCTGGGCATACCATAAAGATCCGCTAGCTGTTGCGTCGCATCCAGCACTTTCTGTTCACCGGAGTGAATGAGAAGTGGAAGTCCCCATTCCTCCTGGACAAATGCATCTCCGTAGATGTGATCGATATGACAATGCGTATTGATTAATTTAATAGGTTTCAGTTCCCGCTGAAGGATGAAGTCTTTTAATATTTTGCGCTCTTCCCGAGTAGAACAACCCGGGTCGATAATTAGGCAGTCCTTATCCTCCGTGTAGAGAACATAAGTATTCTCCTGAAAGTCGTTAAATGTAAAAGATTTTACGATGAATTGCATAATCTGTAAAGCTTTAAGGAATTTCTTCTCTTGTAATGCTATTAAATGGCAGGAAGTTTATAAATTGCAGGGAATGAGATATCTTTCTTTTAGATATAGTGGCTTGTTTTTTATCCTATTGTTCATGTCCGGTACAATTCTGGGGCAACAGGGGAATATTGTACGTTATGGGAAGAACAGAGTGCAATACGACGATGATTTTGACAACTGGGACCGATATGAGAGTAAGAGCTTTGTTACTCATTGGTATGGCAAGGGAAGAAAAATCGCTATTGCTACGGTTCAATACGCTGAATATGAGAATGAAGCTATCCGCACTCTACTTGAACACCGCACCAATGAAAAGACAGATATCATCGTTTATACTGATATAAGCGACCTCCACCAGACCAATATCGGGAACAATGAGCTCTTTGAAACGCGGCCTGGCCAGGTGAATGTGCTGGGGAATAAGATATTTGTGTATTTTGATGGCAATCAGTCACACCTGCGCCGGATGATAAGAAAAGGTATTGCACAAGTGTATCTGGCACAGATGCTCCTAGGCGATAGTTGGCAGCAATTTTTTCAGAATATGGGAAGCAGCGATTATCCGGACTGGTATTTGATGGGGCTAGCTTCATATATTGGTCATCCATGGAGTGCTGATATTGACAATATCTTACGCGACATTTATGCACATAATGCTTATGAAGACTTTTATTCCCTGGCAAGGGATCACCCAAGGATTGCAGGGCATGCTTTCTGGACTTTTCTCGTGCAACATTATGGCAATGGAATTATTGCGAGTATTCTTTACCTCAACAGGATTAACAGAAATATTGAAGCCGCTTTTCTCTATACCTTGAATGTAGGGCTTGATGCACTCGTCGAGCAGGTCTGGAATTATTACTCGGTCGTTTATGCCCGAGATATTGAGATGATGGCAATGCCTTCCGGCAAATATAAATTGCGCTTTAAGAATAGCTATTGTTCACGGATTACAGAAATGCGGTATAGTCCTGATGGGAATTTCATCGCATTTGTAGGAAATGAATTGGGGCAGTGGAAGGTCTATTTATATGACCTGGATAGTGGAGAAGAATCTGTTCTTATGAAGGGAAAGTATCGCAATCCATTTCAGATTCCGGATTACAATTATCCCATCATCCAATGGACGGAAGATGGACAGCATTTACTTGTGATATACGAGGACAAGAACGAGATTAAGCTTGCACAGATTGATCGGGATGGAAAAGTAGTGGAAGAAGCGCTGATGGGACCGAGATTTGAGCGGATTTATGATATGGACATATTAAAGGAAGACACCTTGATATTTGCTGCCAATACTCGTGGCTTTGGTGATCTCTATTACTATTATCCGCGGACGAGGCAATTGAAACGGATGAGTTATGATTATTTTGATGAACTCAACATCAGTATAGGGGTGTGGAAAGGGCAGAAAGGATATTTCTTTAACTCCAATCGCATCAATCCATACACTTATAAACAGCTGAGAGATACATCGCTAGTTGAAGCAACACTTGATCTTTATTTTTATCCTTTCACTGCGGTAGGGAAGGACAGCGGGCAAGTAATACGGATAACAGATACCGATTTTAATCATTTTGACCCTCAATATCACAATGGATACTTGTATTATATAGCTGAACGTCATGGGCGTCGATACCTTGCAAGATTAAGTGAAGGTGGAGGTAGTGAGCTTATATCGGCGTGGCGTTCCCATATACATACCTACACCATAAGTAAGAATAAATATGCCATAAGTCTACTCGATAATGGACGTGAAATAATCTATGACAACCTTCCAATAAGGGCAATAGATAGCGATAATATATACAGGCCTTTTATGTACAGCCATATACAAGCAAGGGAAAAAGCAGAAGAAAAGAAGTCTGAGGATGAGCAGAAAGAAGAACGAAATAATTTGGATACTGAGGACACTGTAAGGGTAAAATTGATCTATCAATCAGAATTTCCTGACCCGGAAAATATTCCTTCCTTTAAGAATATTAACCTTCAGTCTTTTCTCAACGCGGGAAATGGGATTGTGATGGATAGTCAAGGAAGCAGCAGTGACTCGAGCTTAGTGAAATTTTACTCGGCCAGAGTAGTAGCATCTCGGCTCTTTTTTAAGACAGATGGCTTGGATTTTAGCTTTGATAACGGGCCCTTATTCTCTGGATTGGATTCCTATGCCGGCGAAAAACAAGGTTATGAGTATCCTCCATTTGGTTTATTAATAAAAGGGAGGGCATACGATGTCTTTGAAGACTATATACTGGAAGGAGGGGCCCGATATCCGGTAAGCTTAAATGGTAGTGAATATTTTCTGACCTTCAAGGATCGCAAACGAAGATGGGATAAGATTTACGGTATTTATCGGAAGAGTGAAAAACATATCCAGCCTCCGGAACCCGGTGCTGTGATGGGAATACAACGCAGGGCAATTAATTACATAGGTATTTATGAGATGCGTTATCCCTTCAGCATGTTCAAATCTCTACGGCTGCGTGCGACCTTCAGGCAAGATCGTTTAATTACCTATGCTAGCGATAGTGAAACCTTGCTTGTTCCCACGGAGAATTCACAGCGGATTGGCTTGCGTGCGGCCTATGTATTTGACAATACTTACGATCTTGCCTATAATATGAAAAGTGGCTTGCGATACAAGTTCTATGTAGAAGTTATGAATCGCTTTAAGATACGCTTTTCTCCATGGGAATTTAATCCACAGGAAGGGTTTATGACGGTGCTGGGATTTGATGCACGGAAATATTTCAGACTCGGGAATTATGCCATATTTGCAATGCGCGGAGTAGGTGCGACGTCCTTCGGTACGGAGCAGATATTATTTCTCATGGGCGGTGTGCGTAACTGGTTATTTCCCAAATATAGCGGTTTATCCCAACCGGGAGAGGGGAACTTTGTGTACAGAGGACTTGCAGCTGAAATGCGCGGCTTCCGGCAGAACGTAAGGAACGGCTCTTCGTATGTTCTGGGGAATTTTGAACTACGGGTTGCCCCATTTAATTATCTTAGTAAAAAGGAACTTGAGTCCGCTTTTCTCAAAAATTTTCAACTAGTTGGTTTCTTTGATGTGGGAACTGCATGGTACGGATTATCACCTTATAGTCCGGAAAATCCACTTAATATTATCACCGTAGAAAATGCCATCTCAGAGGTACGCGCAAGATATTATCGTGATCCACTTATTGTCGGTTATGGTATCGGTGCTCGTATCATGCTTTTTAACCTGTTTTTCCGCATTGATTATGCTTGGGGAGTAGATACTAGGCGTGTAGGAGATCCAGTCTGGTATTTGTCCATGGGAAAGGATTTTTAAAGTAAAGTGAGATTGAAAGTATGCCTGTTTATAGATTTTCGTAATTAGGAATAGAAAGCAGAATGAATAGAAGTTGATTACTTCAATTGCAAGCCTTTCTTTTTGGTTCTGGATAATAAACCTATAAAGGCATGTCGGAACAGGAAGCTGTGATTAGAAGTGTTTGCTTGTTGATACCATCTTTCTGCAACATTAAATTATTGCTCGATTGTCCTCCTGACTTCGACACTTTTTTTAAGCATAAATCATAAAGTGCTGATAGCGTGTCT
>CAYTBT010000010.1:0-50080 GCA_964436125.1 uncultured Saprospiraceae bacterium
ACATTTCCACTTTTCTTATAAATATTCTGACTATTTTTTAGTAGACCTTAATTAATTGTTAAATGTAATAATCCATAACAGTTCTTACCTCACCTTCCGCCCTTTCCATCGATAATCTTTTATGAAAAGACTCCAGACACCGATGATAGGCACATAAATCAAGTGAAACAAGGAGGCAGGTATAAGATAAACTAGTTTATTCCAGGAATACTTAAAAAATTTTCTGTACGCGATGAATAAAATAAAATCCATGAAGACTTTCACTCCGATGAGTTTCAGTGCTAACCAAAATAATGGATCGGGGAAAAAGAGTAAGGACATAAGGAGTAATCCATAGTAGGCTGCGATAAAGCCCGGTAAGAAAAACAAAGATGATTCCGTGTAGATATCACTTTTTGTAGCCCAGCGGAGCCTTTGTTGCCAGAAATCTTTTACAGTATCTACGGCAGCGGTTGTTACGATAGCAGATTCTGTCTTCAGGAAGCCGACTTTATATCTGTCGGCAATTAATTGTGCGAGCAGCACGTCATCGCCACTTGCCCTGTCCTTGTTGTCTGAGTAGCCACCGACCTCGGTATAAGCCTCTTTCTTGAAGCTGAAATTAGCACCATTGGCAAGGTGGAAGGTGTCGGTGGCATATCCCACCTGTGTCATGACCATCATTCCGGCGTTTTCGAGTACCTGCATATTTGCGAAAGCTGATGTCCCCGTCAAAGTTACAGGCCCTGTAGTCAATGCGTAATCGTGAATGGAATAAGCAGTTGCAATGGCTTGCAACCAGTCGGGTGGCAGGATACAATCGGCATCCGTCGTTGCGATAATATCCATATTTGCGAAAGCTATACCGGTCTCTAATGCCGCTTTCTTCCCCTGACCATCACTGTAGATCAAGTATTGATTCTCATCGGTATTAATGAGATCTGAGCCGCCATCCGTAGAATGATCATCAACAAAGATAATTTCATATTTATCACTCGGATAATTCAATTTCTCTAGCGAGAGAAGTAAAGATCTTAAATGATACAGCTCATTCCTGAAAGGGATCACGATACTTATCGACGGGAAATCGGATAGACCGGTGATTTCCATATCCGGAGCTTTTCTCCACTTTCTTGCACATGTCAAGATGATGATTACATAGGCAAGTGTGCATATTGACAATATAATCGCAATAATCTGAGTCATAGCTCAAAGATAGGAAACGGAAGGTAATCCGGGTACATAGAAATCCGGAAACTGAGAAATCCGGAAATTCAGAAATTTTTAAATAATCTAAGGTTGCCGGAGCCCTTTTCCCTGCCCTGAACCCTAAAAAAATAGGGCTAATCACACATAATCCTCAGAATCGTAAGAGTCTTTAAGTGCTTTCTTCTCGTGGATCTCACTATCTACTTCTTCATAATCGACATATTCATCGAGTTCAGTTTGACGACCTCCGACTTCATTGATTGTTTTCTCGACCTGCCGACTTAATACGGCCTTAAAGCATAACCAGGCAGCGACGAGTGGGAAAAGAAAAATTGTCACTAGGCACATGAGGATTCCGTACAGAGTATTGGTAGTGAGTTTATTGATCAACCACTTGCCGTAATTAAGAACAACTTTATAGTTTACAAGCAATGCGATTATCAGTAAAAGTGGAGAAAGCCAGGATAGGATTGCAAATATCCCCTTAGCGACATAGAATCCAACATAAACTACCAGTCCTATTATAACTATGGGAACAAGTAAGCTTATAATACTTTGAAATATCGACCTCTGTCCGTTCATAATTTATCTTTCTTACACTGTTTAAACCCAATTTACGTCGTAGCGTTCAGAATTGATAAATTTTTCGATGAATATATGCTAGAGGCTGCTGAATGTCAATAATCTCGTGACAGGCAAGAGGTTATAATCGGTGGCTCGACCTTAATCACAATCACTTCTGATTAAGCTCCATATTAGTATGTGTTTGCACAGTAATATGTGTTTATGCAGTCTGCGCAGGTTGTATAAATTGTTTTTGATAAAGATGCTGGTAATAGCCATCGGAGATCTCCAAGAGTTCATCGTGATTACCCCATTCCACTACTTTGCCTTTATCGAGGACAAGGATATGGTCCGCATGTTTAATTGTACTGAGTCTATGGGCGATAATAATCGATGTTCTCTTTTCTATCAGTTTTTCAATCGCATATTGAATAACCGCTTCTGTTTCGGTATCAATAGAGCTGGTTGCTTCATCAAGAATAAGAATATCGGGATTAAAAACCAGTGCTCTGACAAATGAGATAAGTTGTCGTTGTCCCATCGATAGGTTATTTCCCCGTTCTGTTACCACAAAGTCATAAGCACCGGGCAATCGCTCGATAAATGGATGTGCACCTATAATCTTACTAGCTTTTATCACCTCTTCTTTACTGATACTGTCATCCTGAAGGATAATGTTTTCATATACTGTTCCTGTAAATAAAAATACATCCTGCAATACAATAGCAATCCTACGCCGTATTGAACTCAGCATATAATCGTTCAATGCTTTGTCATCTAGTAGGATTTTCCCTTTTTGGATTTCATAAAATCTATTCAACAGGTTGATTATTGTAGTTTTTCCGGAGCCTGTGCTCCCTACAATTGCCATTGTTTCACCTGGTTGAATTGTAAAGTTTACATCTTTCAGCACCCAATTCTCTGCCTTATAGGCAAATGACACATTTCTGAATTCTACTTTTCCTTGTATGCGATCCACTTCTCTGGTTCCCGTGTCCCTGATGACTGATTTATTGTCAATAACATTCAAGACGCGTTCTGCTGCGACCAGGCCCATCTGTATTGTGTTAAATTTGTCCGCAAGCATACGCATAGGGCGATAGAGCATATTAATATAGATAGGGAATGCAATCAATACCCCGAGTGTTAAGCTCCCATCGAGGACGCTACTTGCTCCATACCACACGAGTAAACCGAGTGATATTGCCGACATAAGCTCTACGAATGGGAAGAATACGGCATAATATAGTATTGAGTCTAGATAAGCTTGTGTATATGCTCCATTAATTTCTTTAAATTTATCTTGCTCTTGCTCTTCGGCTCCGAAGATCTGTACTACGCGCATTCCGGTTATCCGCTCCTGCAAGAATGCATTCATCCTTGCTATTGCTGCCCGGACGTTCTGATAGGATACGCGTACAGCTTCCTTGAAGACATAGGTGCCATAGATCAGAATCGGAAAACTTATCAGTACAATAAGCGTCAATTTCCAGCTTGTTGTGAACATCATAAATAATACAACCAGCAGACTTAATACTTGGGCTACTATGGTAATAAGTCCTTCTGAAAAGACGCGATTTATGGATTCGATGTCATTGATTGTCCGCGTTGTAGATTGCCCTATAGGTGTTTCGTCATAGTATTTGACCTTGAGTCTCAAAAGGTTTTTAAAGACATTAATCCGCAGGTCCTTTATAACTGATTGTCCGAGGTAACTGGTTAAATAAATAAAGCAATAGCGTAAAATTACTTCTAAAAATAGGAGACCAAATAAGATTAAGGTGTAGGTCCATATACTTTGGAAATTGGCATTGGCAATGGGGCCATCAACCATCTTGTTTATCAGGTATGGGCGCAATGCCCCCAATGGCGCGAGCACTATTGCCAGTACACAGCAGACAAGAAACAAGAGCCTGTATGGTAAGGCTTGTTTTATCAGTCTGACGAATGTCTGAAAATCAAAGGTCTGTTGCTTCTGCATATTCTGTCAAAACACGATTCTATCGGATATTGTTCTTGCTCAAATATGCTAAAATTATGTGGCGCTCCTACGGAGCTACCAAGGTGGCGCTCCTATCGGAGCTACTGAGGTGGCGCTCCTATCGGAGCTACTGAGGTGGCGCTCCTATGGAGCTACCAAGGTATCGCTCCTACGGAGCTACTGAGGTGGCGCTCCTACGGAGCTACCAAGGTGGCGCTCCTACGGAGCTACCAAGGTGGCGCTCCTATCGGAGCTACTGAGGTGGCGCTCCTATCGGAGCTACTAAGGTGGCGCTCCTATCGGAGCTACTGAGGTGACGCTCCTATCGGAGCTACCGAGGTATCGCTCCTATCGGAGCTGCCGAGCGTAATAAATAGCTTGAGCAAGAAATCTAGTCATTAAAATCGAAGATATATTTTTCATTATATTTTATTTCATATTCCTCAAGTAATTTCTGATATTCTTTTTTAAAAGCTTCTCTGTTATGATGGATTGGTTGATTAAGTATATATTTTATCACATTCTCTATTTGTGTTTTGGAATATGTAAAGGCTCCATATCCTAGTTGCCATGCGAATTTCTTTTGAAACCAACCTCTTGTATTTATCCATCTTGCTGAATTGGATTTCACTGCCCCTGCGATTTCTGAGACGGATATTGTAGGGTCTAGACCTATCAATACGTGACAATGATCCGGATTGCAATAAATTGCTAATGGTTTTGATTTTTTGTTTTTGATTACCCCGCAGATATATTTTTCAATTTGTTCTCGGTATTTTTCTGAAATTGCATTCCGTCTTCCTCTTACCGCAAAGATTAATTGGACGTGAATTTGTGTGTACGTATTTGCCATAATTTCATTATTTAATAATGCGAAACTCATCTGAGCCTATAAAATTGATTAATTGTATGTCATTTATGTATCGCTCCTACGGAGCTACCTAGGTGCCGCTCCTATCGGAGCTTATAGTAATCCCTCATCCTTAAAGCTATAATAGCCATCGTCTGTAAATATGATATGATCAACCACCACAATATCTAGGCTTTTGCCCGCAGTATGGATTTTCTTAGTAACCTTTATGTCCTGCTGGCTGGCTCGCAGTTGTCCTGAAGGGTGATTATGCAGTAGAATAATTGAGGAAGCAAGTTTCTGAATTGCCTCGCGGAAGATAATGCGCGCATCGACAACCGTGCCTGAAACTCCACCTTGACTGATCCGTTTTTTCCCTATAATTTTATTGGCGCGGTTTAAGATAATCACCCAAAATTCTTCATAAGGCAAGTCTCTCATAAAGCGCGAGGCATATTCATATACATCTCTTGAAGTAACTATAGTCAATCTCTCCTCAGCTTCCGCAAATTGTCGTCTCCGTCCCAATTCAATAGCCGCGGTAATTGTTATGGCCTTGGCAAGGCCGATGCCCTTGTATTCTTGCAGATTCTCAATAGTCATTTTCCCTAGCATCCGCAGATTGTTATTGGCTCCTGCTAGGATCCTCCGCGCGAGCTGAACCGCATTTTCATCGCGATTCCCCGATCCGAGGAGAATGGCGAGCAACTCGCTATTGGAAAGATTCCGCGGGCCGAGGTTTACAAGTTTTTCACGTGGTCTCTCATCTTCTGCCCATGAAGTAATAGGCTGCAGATTGTTCTGTGTGTACGTCATAGTGTGTTTTCCTTCAATCATTCACCTATGAGTGTATGCTTGCCGGGAAAACGTTCCTATTGAAAAGGCTTTTATTTCTTTTTCTACAATAATAATTCCCTTACCTTAAGCACATAAGGATCGGCAAATTGATTGGACATAAGAATCAGGATGTCTCCATTCTCCGGATTATAATAATCCCTTACCCTGAAACCTATATCATCGCCTCCATGGCCATAATAAGTAATGCCATTAAAATTGAATTTCATCATGCCCAATCCATAATTATCCATAAAGTCAAGCATTTTGTCCAGGCTTTCTTGGTCAATCAAGGACTTTTTAATGAAAAGACATTGAAAGAAATTGTACAGATCATCGAGCGAGGATGATATGCAGCCTGCCGAAAAGGCATAATTCCTGTAATACGGAAAGAAGGAATACGGTAAAAGATCTCTTCCATGGGACATCGGATGAGCAATATTTTCAATACTCTTGGAATAATACGGATAACTGTTTACCATATTACAAGGCTTAAATATTCTGTTCCTCAAGAGTTCGGCATAGGGCAAATCATTGAGAACTTCCAGGATATAACCGAGCAAAATATAATTGGTATTACAGTATCTATATTCTGTGCCCGGCTCTGAAATGGGCTCGGGAATTTTATTATAAAGCAAGGTATTATTGTATTCATGATAGGGATTATAAAATGCCTCATTGACAATCGTATCAATGACAATCTCCCCCAGACCGCTTCTATGTCTCAACAATTGCTCAATAGTAATATCGAGATTCACATTTTTATTATATACCAATTCCTTTGGGAAAAAATGATATACACTGTCATCAAGAGAAATATTGCCTTTCTCTACCTCTTGTAGAATGAGAACAGCAGTGAACGTCTTGGTAAAGCTGCCGATATTAAAGACTTTATCATTGGTCATTTTTATACTATCACCTGCTTTACCTATAGCATATTTCTCTATAGTATCACCGTGTTTATACAAGCCTACCATTCCATAATTCTGTGAGATAAGCGTGTCTCTGTATTTATCCATTGCATTCATTAATGCATCCTGGGCACAGAGGTTATTTATTATGTAAAGTGTTAAAATGAATATCAGTCGCAATTTCATCATACTGAGTTTTGAATTTTAGCAATATTAGATTTGATACACTACTATGACGAAGAAGGACTTCAAATGTTACAAGGGAATGGAATAATCGTGCAGAAAGGCTGTACACTTGTTTTCACCATTGGGACACCCATATATTCTTTTACTACTTTTCCATTTACCCTGTGAAATAAAACCTTCGGTTTTGGCGGAGCCATTTCACGGGGTAAATGAAAAGTGGCGCAAAAATCTAGGGACTTCCAAGGGAATTTTTGCTTTGCAAAACCGCCGTCCATCTTATCGCTTCATGCTTTTGTGCCTTGATGCTTAGAATAAATTTCCACTGGTTCTTTCCTCACATAAAGATTCTGCTAGCTATTCGCAGGAGCTCATAGTTCCTTCATCGGCGGACTGAAGACGGACTCCTGTCCGAGGATCTTCACTTACTACGATTCCGAGCCAAATTCTTGCGCGAGCCCTTGTCTTCTGTGGCTTTTGCACTTCCTTTTGCATTTCTATTGCATGGTTTGGGTACTAGAGAAATACAAGACATTAATGGTTTAGATTTCTCTTCCGGACACCAAGAATTGAAATTATTATTATCATAGACAATTGATTTATACCCAAATCGCCCAATAGAAATAATTAAACCACATGAATCAAATCGCAGCTTAACCCAATGCCGCAGAGAGATCCCCTTTCAAGTCCTCGATATCTTCAATACCGACACTGAGTCGTATCAATGAATCTGTTACGCCTACAGCGAGTCGTTCCTCTCTCGGTATCGAAGCGTGCGTCATACTTGCCGGATGACCGATAAGTGATTCGACGCCACCAAGTGATTCCGCAAGGCAGAAGAAATGTGTATTTTCAAGAATCTTATTGGCACTTTCTTGTGTGTCATCGTGCAGATCGAATGAAATCATAGCGCCAAAATCGCGCATTTGCCGTAAGGCAATATCGTGATTGGGATGATCTTCAAGCCCGGGAAAATAAACATGATTTACCTTGGGATGCGCTTTCAAGAGTGCCGCTATTTCTCGTGCATTTTCACAAGCGCGTTGAACGCGGACATGCAAGGTTTTAATACCGCGTAAAACGAGAAAACAATCTTGTGGGCCGGGTACTGCTCCGATAGCATTCTGAATAAAGCGCAATTGTTCAAGGTCTTTTACATCTGCCGGAATAACGACACCGAGCACAACGTCGGAGTGGCCGCCGAGATACTTTGTTGCAGAATGCAAGACGAGGTCTGCACCGAGATTCAGTGGATTCTGCAGGTATGGTGAAGCAAATGTATTATCCACGCAAGTTTTAATATTATTCTCGCGTCCTAGGGCACATAAGTTCTCAATATCGACGATTTTTAATGTCGGATTGGTCGGTGTTTCAATCCACAATAAAGCGGAATTTTCATTGATATATTTCTCGACATTTTCTACCGTCATATCAATAAAGTGTGCTTTGATCCCATATTGCTCATGCACCTGTCTGATTAATCGATAAGAGCCACCGTAAAGATCATTGGAAGCAATGATTTCATCGCCCGGGTTAAGAAATCGCAATACGGCATCCATTGCCGCAAGACCGGAACTGAAACAAGCTGCTCCTACTCCATTTTCCAGTGCGGTTATACTCTCTTGAAGTGCATCGCGCGTGGGATTGGCCGTTCTGGCATATTCATATCCTTTATGATTGCCGGGCGAATCCTGCACATAGGTTGATGTCTGAAATATCGGAGTCATAATCGCTCCCGTAGATGGATCCGGTTTAACTCCGGCGTGTATTGTCTTGGTATTAAACTTCATAATTTAATTCTACTTTGCTTTCTTTGCCATACACTTCTGCACGGCTTCAATGATATCATCTTTATCGAGATGATATTTCTTCATTAATTGATCAACGGTACCACTTTCACCGAAGGTATCTTTCACTGCCACATATTCTTGAGGTGCGGGCAACATTTGCGTAAGCAGATGAGAGACAGAATCGCCCAATCCACCGATGATATTATGTTCCTCGCAGGTGACCACACATCCTGTCTTTTTTACAGAATTCAATACGGCTTCACCATCTAGTGGTTTTATCGTATGAATATTAAGCAGGTCAACTTTTATGCCATTTTTCTCGAGCTCCTTAGTGGCCTCAACGGCTATCCAGAGGAGATGGCCAGTGGCAATAATCGTCACATCATCTCCGTCGTTCAATTTAATTGCCTTTCCTATCTCAAATGGATATTTCTCATTATCCATAAACACCGGCCAGCCCGGCCTGCCGAATCTCAGATAAGTCGGTCCTTCATAACTACCCAGGGCAATCGTGGCCGCCTTAGTCTGCTTGTAATCGGCGGGATTTATCACGGTCATGCCGGGGAGCATTTTCATCATTCCGATATCTTCCAGTATCTGATGTGTTGCACCGTCTTCTCCGAGCGTAATGCCTGCATGTGAAGCGCAGAGTTTGACATTTTTCTCTGAATATGCGATTGATTGGCGGATCTGGTCATAGACTCTGCCGGTAGAAAAATTGGCAAATGTTCCGGTAAATGGTATTTTCCCACCTATTGCAAGACCGGCAGCAATACCCATCATATTGGCCTCTCCTATTCCCACTTGAAAGAATCTATCGGGAAAAGCGTCCTTAAAGACATTCATTTTCAATGAACCGGTCAAATCGGCACAAAGAGCAACTACTTTTTCATTTTGTTGCCCGAGTTCATAGAGTCCGTCACCGAAGCCCTGTCTCGTTGATTTTTTTTCAGTTGATGTGATATGTTCAATCATGCTATTCTATACTTAATAATCTCCTAATGTTTCCTCGAGTTGTTCCAGAGCTCGTTGTGCTTGCTCATCATTGGGTGCTTTTCCATGCCATTCATGTGTTCCCACCATAAAATCAACACCGTAGCCCATTTCTGTCTTGGAGAGGATGGCCGTAGGAGTGCCTCCAGGACGATTCACTTTCACTTCCTCAAGAGTTTTCACTACATCGGCCATATCGTTTCCATTCATGTGCACCACATTCCAGCCGAATGCCCTCATTTTTGCCGGAAGATCACCGAGTGACAAGACCGCATTATTGGGACCGTCAATCTGCTGTCCATTCCAGTCGATAATCGTCACGAGATTATCGAGTTTATTATACGGAGCGTACATAAAAGCCTCCCAGATCTGGCCTTCCTGCAATTCACCATCGCCGGTGTGAACAAAGACAAGTTTATCGTCCCCATTGAGTTTCTTGGCCTCGGCAGCACCTATTGCAACCGAAACACCTTGACCGAGTGAACCGGATGCTACACGCACTCCCGGAAGTCCCTCTTCTGTCGCCGGATGACCTTGTAATCGGCTGTCGATCTTGCGGAAAGTAGCTAGCTCTGATACATCAAAGTATCCGCTTCTCGCAAGCACAGAATACCAGACGGGAGAGATGTGTCCATTGGATAAAAAGAACATATCTTCTCCGTTTCCTTCCATATTAAATGCAGGATCATGGTCTAGTACGCGGAAATATAGTGCTGTAAATATATCGGCACATCCGAGCGATCCACCGGGATGCCCCGATTGTGCTCCATGTGTCATGCGTATGATATCGCGCCTCACCTGGCTTGCGATACGCTGTAATTCTGAAATTTCTGTCATGGGATGTAAGATTTGTCACAAAATTACTCATAGATACCTGAATCTGAAAGAAAACCCTTGTGAGATTTCCACTTATTCTCCCGACTTATTCACATATCTTTCTAATCAACACTCGCCGGGCACACTTTTGTTCTTTACAAGAGAAATAAAGTTCGTGTCCTTTATTTTTCAGGCTGTGTACTTTAAGCTTCCGCAAATGTGTATCCGAGCTGCTTCCACCTTCTACGTGTATTTATATCGCTCCGTCATTTATCGCGTCGAGCAGTGCCAAAAGGCATAAAAAAAAGCACCCCCAGTAATTCACTGAGAGTGCATAAGAATTCTAGAACTGTAAATTAAGAATTAGTTTACAGCCTCTGCAAGTGTCTTTCCTGCTTTGAATTTAGCAACTGTACGTGCTGCTATTTGGATTTCTTCGCCAGTCTGAGGATTGCGTCCTTTTCTAGCTTTTCTCTGAGAAGTAGAGAATGTTCCAAATCCAGGAATTGTAACTTTGTTTCCGTTCTTCAATTCACCTTGAACTGATTCAAGGAATGCATCTAGAGCTCTACCAGCATCTGCTTTAGTAAGTTCAGCTCTCTGTGCGATGCTGTCAGTTAAATCACCTTTGTTCATAGTTATATGATCTTTTAAATTAAATAATGGTGCAAAAATAGGCTTTTCCCATTGATACCACCAAATATTTTCAGATAAAATTTCAATATTTTATAGAACTGTAGCGGATTGTACGACTTTTTGCCTCCATATTTCCTTGAGAATTGAATTCTATGTAAATTTGTTTAATCAGATAAGCAAATATTGTAACTCAATGAAAATCAGTGTATTAGGAATAATTTTGGGAATCTTCATCCTGTTTGCAGGAATTTCAAGCTGTAATCGAGGCTATGGATGTGAGGCGACGCAAAGCATGAAAAAATCCGGAGCAATAGATTATAAAAAAGGCATATTTGGGAAGAAAGAGCCGCGTTCCGGACTCTTTGAGTAGTTATCGCGTCGTCTGGTGAACGTGTTTATTGACTCTTTTCCCCCATTGATTTAGGCCCAATACAATAAGGAATAGCATCAATCCGGGAAAAAATACCAGCCACCAGGCGTCCGGATAGGTCCTGCACTGTTGTATGAGATTCCCCCAGCTTACCACACCGGCCGGAAGGCCGAGTCCCAGAAAACTCAATGTAGCCTCAAGAACTATACTACTTGTCGTAACAAAAGCCAGGACGACACCTGCGGGTTGAATTGACCTGAGGAATATTCTCTTGCTTAAGATAAAGTAATCAGAAAAACCGAGCCCCTTGGCATATTCTATTTCTTCGCTGCTTTTTATAGCCTTGACTTCAGCACGCACATGTCTGCACAGTACCGGCCATCGCAAGAAACCAATCAAAATTGCAATTTCAAAGACATTCCAGCCTTTAAAGGCCACGCTTAAAACAAGTAAAACCAGAAGTGCGGGCACCGAGCTGAGGAAGTCCACACCTCGCATAATGAGAAAATCCATAGGCACAGCGATAGCCGGCTTATTATACCTTAGTCCCAGCAATAACATAATGGCAAGAAATGCCAGAAACAAGAAGAATAAGCCTATGGAAAAACCATTCTGAAGAACACTTTGCCAGTATAGGTGATAAACATAAACTACCAAGCTTACTCCTATCGCAAGGAGGGCAAAGGCATTCATCCTTAAATTTTTATCTCCATAATACCCTGCAATTGCTCCTAAGCTGTAGCCAAAGAATAAGGACACAATTGCCGATATGAATGCTATAATCAAGGCTATGCGACAACCATAGATTATTCCTGCTAGCACGTCTCGCCCCAGGCCATCTGTCCCCAGCCAGTGGTAATACCTCCATGCCTGTGTTCCTTTTCCTGCACTGATAGGCGATTGTAAAATCTGTTCAGAGCTCGTAATGTCCTCCGGGTTATATGGAATGAGGGGCATAATTCTCCATGCATATACGGAATCGGCATTTGCGTAAGCTTCCGCAAATATCGGAAAATCCCATCCTGTCTCCTCGGAATAAGCGATTATTGCCTTATCACCTGCGATAAAATCTCTAAATATGGCTGCACATACTATACATAATAAGAAAAGCAAAAACCATCGAGGAGGTGAATATATGTTCAGGCTACTCATACGCATCAATTTGTCCTTGCTTAGGGTAAAGCGCATCGGCAATCCACATACAGAGATAAACAACGATACTGATAAAGATTACTAGTCCCAGTATTATCTGCCAGTCCCTATTCAAGAGAGAATCCCAGAATAGTCTTCCCATTCCCGGAATATTAAAAATGAGCTCAATTATGATAGAACCGGTGATAAGCCCCGGGAGGAGTTGCGGAATAAGCGTGATAATCGGGCGGATGGCATTGGGAATAATATGCTTTTTTAAAAGGATTCTTGATGGAAGACCTCGCGTTCTCGCAGCGAGGACATATCTAGATTTCTTAACACTATTTACACTTTGTTCTACATGTCTGCTTATATATATGATGCTGTGAAGGACAATACATAGGACGGGCAGGTAAATGCTTAAAATATGCTTGCTATATATCGACAATATGGTAACATTCTCCATATAAAATGGTCCGATCAGAAGCTTAAAACTTCCGACAGGAAAGCAATTAATTGTTATCGTTAAAGCAAGCGTACATAACCAGAATAATGGCATGGAATAAAATGTGTAAAAGATCTTCTCCAGATACTGGATAGCTATACTCTCTCTGAGGCTCTTCATTGTCCCCAGGAGAAGTCCTATGAAGAACAAAATAAGAAACGCCGGGATATTTATGCTTAAAGTCCATATCAGAGCTTGCCAAATAGTTGAAATGACCGGTTGGTGATGCTTTGACGACATAAGTTCTCCACTGAATAATCTCTGAAGCCAGTAATGAAATTGATTTTCTGCTCCATACCAATGAAACTGTGGAAGAGGAATAATCTCGCTTCGATTTTCAAGTGCCGTAAGCATAGGAGTCATTAAGGTGAATGCATCAGCAGGCAACAGAGCCCGGAAGTCTTTATATAAAGCATTTACCGATATCCCTTCTTTCATTTCACTTGTAAGCTTTCCATATACCGACCTATCGAGAGGGATGACAGATAATTTTTTCCAAAGTTTGTAAAAGTCTTCTCTAGGTTGATAATGTTGTGCGGCAACGACGTATGCATTGTATTGAGACTGAAGTGGAATTTCAGAAGCTCTTCTATCCACATAATCCGGACTTACCGAAAAGTAAAATAAAGGTTTATCTAGAGCGTGTTCTTGTATATATTTCTGCCACTTGAGGTCAGCATATTCCCGTGTATTCCCTTGTTGATAGGACAAGTAAATCTGATCTGTATATGCATTTCCGGGCAATGCTTTAAATAGGATAAACGTCACCAGACATACAAAGAACAAAAGGATAACACCTCCGACAAGCCTTGTAAAAAATTCCTTCATCCGATTACTTTAAGCTGCGCGATAAATGCACATAGTATATCAAAAATATCAAATATCCGACAGCTTGCCTAATTATCCATTGTATTGCTTGAAAAGCTATGTACAATTTATAAAATTACCACATCGAGATAATGCTTA
This sequence comes from uncultured Saprospiraceae bacterium, assembly GCA_964436125.1. Classification (GTDB taxonomy): domain Bacteria; phylum Bacteroidota; class Bacteroidia; order Chitinophagales; family Saprospiraceae; genus CAYRFF01. The sequence continues at coordinate 13,719 of CAYTBT010000010.1, forward strand.
TGTCTATTGAAATTTCTTTCTATGGTCCTTGCTTACTACCTGAATCATTCATCTTCAATTTCTATGTATGCAGCTCTTGCCTATTGCATGCAGCCTATGTTCATTCTTTTAATGTGTTCATTCTTTTAATAAGACGGCTCGCTTCAGATCACAGCCATAATTCAAGGGGCTCACGGGAACAAGTATATTTTTCTGCGTAAGAATGCAGCGGATAGGTGCCGCGACAAATATAACGGGCATTTCATATTGTAATCTTTTCTGAAATCCACGATAAGCTAGAAGGCGTTTTTTTTCTGAATGTGCATTTCTTATCTGCTCTATATACATATCAGCAAGAGAATCGGAGAAACCACTCATATTGGACCCTTCAATTCCAGCATTATCAGAATGCCATGACTGATAAGGGTCATATTTAAAAGGATTGGTCGATAAGGCAAGCGGTGTAATCTGATAGTTCTTCTGGATAAGGCGCTCTCTTATTTCAGAAAACTTCATTGTAGTAATCCTTATCTTGATGCCGATACGAGCAGCATTCTGTTGTAGAAGCAAAGCCATTGTTTTCCCTAGCATACCGCCGGAGATCAGGATATTCAATACCACTTCCTCTCCTTCAGGAGACTCAATGTATCCGTCTTCATTGCTATCCTTGTATCCATGTTCTGTGAGCAGTTGTCGTGCTTTATGAAGATTAAACTCCATTGTTGAATCGGCCTTAAAAAAGTACTTAGAAGAAGGGTGAATCGGACTATAAATCTGAGTTCCCATAGAATCCATCTGCACTTCGATAAAGCGATCCACATCAAAACAATACGCGAGGGCCGTACGCAGTATTCTATCCTGCAGGAATTCATCTTTATTGTTCATACATAAATAATAAAACCTGAAAGGTGTTGTTTTATAGTATTTATAATCGCGACCGGTCCTCTTTAATCTTTTAAAATCTCGTGCTTTCACATCCAAAAGTACATCAATCTGATGGTTTTTAAAGGCTGTAAGTGCCGTTGCATCATCGGGGATTAATGCAAAGTTAATCCGGGATGGCAATGCCTTAAACTGATCTAGGGTCGCGGCAAGTGAATCGCCCCACCAGTTCTTTTTCCTTAAAAGACTTATGCCGGATTGCTTGTTCCAGGTTTCAATTTTATATGCATTGCTTCCCACATAAATATCTTGATCTGCCATCGATTTTATCTCTTCTGCCAGCTGTTTTAATGTTTTATCAGGCTGCTCCATAGCTTTCAATGCATCGATGGTATATTCACTTAATACAGAAGCAGTATCATAAACATAAGCCGGCAAAATCGCCAGTGTGCTTATTGCTGTCTCGGAGAGGAATGGCTCACCTTTAAAACTTATGGAAAAGATATCATCAGATATCTGTTTAAACTTGATGAGATCGTTGAAATAGGTATGAATCCCACTCTGATCAAATCCCGGCACTAGTGCTAGTTTTATGCTGAATGCTATATCTTCCGTAGTAATTTTATGCCCTTTGTCCCAATATGCACCTCTGCGCAATGTAAACATATAGCGAAATGTATCGCCTGTGATTTCCACCGTGGGACTAGAGGCAGCGAGAACAGGAACTAGTTCAAGAGATTCCGGGTCAATTGTCATTAACGATTGATAGACCAGCCGCTCTACCCGACTTGCCATGCTCCCACTTGAAAGAAGGGGAAATAATGAGTTAAGGGACTGTGATATCCTTGCAGTGATGGTATAATTCTCGGCACCTTTGTCTGTTTCTGTTTCACAGGAAGATACAGCTGTTAAGCAGCATAGTAGAACTATGAGATAGCATAAAATACGGAAACCTCTCCTCTTCATAATTCAAATATAGACATTCACTTCCTTTTTTTATATTTACCTTATGAAAACCATTATACTTGCGGGAGGCTCGGGATTAATCGGTACGGCAATTGCAGAACATTTAACTGCAATAGGCTCTTACGACATCCGTATTCTCAGCCGCCAGCCGGAGGAGGTAAAAGAGTATGAAGCCTACTATTGGGATCCATTAAAAGGAGAAATTGACGATGGAGTATTTGCGGAAGCAGATGTCATCATCAATCTCGCAGGCAGCAATATCGCATCTAAGCGCTGGACGCATAAACGGAAGCAGCTCATCATCGATAGCCGTCGCGCCTCCAATCTGATTTTAAAGCCCTATCTTGAGAATTCTCCGTCGCTTCAGAAATATATCGCTGCATCCGCACAAGGGTTTTATGGTGACCACGGCGATACGCTTATCACAGAATCCGCTGAGCCGTCAAAACGCGGGTTCCAGAGCACTTCAACCATCCAATGGGAAAAAGCGATCCGGCAGACCATTCCGGAGGGTATGAATTACTGCATAATGAGAAATAGTGTCGTCCTAAGTGTGAAAGGTGGACCATTAAAGGAATTAAAACCCTTTGCAGGCTATGGGATAGTTCCGAGATTCGGGACGGGGAAGCAATACCTCTCATGGATTCACATCAATGACATTGTGCGCATATATCAACAATGTATCGAGCGGCCGGATTATCGGGGCATTATCAATGTTGTAGCGGGAAGTGTAAGCTATAGCGCATTTGCGGAAGCTATCAGAAAGGCTTTTAATTGCAAATTGCCATCTATTCCTGCTCCCGCCTTCTTATTAAAAATCGGAATGGGTCAAATGTCTGAAATGGTCCTGGAAAGTACGAGACTGTCACCGGAAAAATTAAAAAGTCTCGGTTATAACTTCCTATTTACCGACATAAACAAGGCGGTGAAAGATATTTATTCACATGAGCGATAATTTTACTCCATCAGATAAATATATTTCTCCGGATTCAGAGGTTCACCTTTATACCACATTTCAAAGTGAAGGTGAGGCCCCGAAGTCAATTCACCTGTATTTCCTATAATCGCAATTACTTCACCCGCCGACACGACATCGCCTTTCTTTTTCATAAGACTTGAATTATGCATATAATAGGTAACTAAATCATTATCGTGTTGAATGGCAATGGTATTTCCGGTTTTTAAGGTATTACCGGCAAATATCACTACGCCATCGGCAATAGATTTAATCGCAGTGCCGGCGGGAGCAATAATATCAATCCCATAATGCCCATCAGCGACATCAAATCCCTTGCTTATTATTCCGTTTACAGGTGCATAATAGTATTCACTGACCGAGGAACTGTTTCCTTTTCCACTTTTCAGGGATTTTCCGGTAGCAATGCGCAAGAGGTCTTGCGTGATATTTACCCTAGCGCGCAAGGAATCATCAGCAGGAATCCGATCAACCATTTCAACTTCACTGCGCACTAGAGATGGATCGCGGGCAATATCCTCGACATATTGGGCAGAATCCATCATCATCTCTTGAAAATTTTCCACATACAGGCGATAATCCGCAAGTTCTTTTTCAAGATGATCGACACGGTTAAGAAGTTGAATGTATGGGCGATTGCTGCTGAGGTCACCATAACCCGGAATAAGTCGTTTTAAGGGAGTATAAATAATAAGCATCGTATAGAGAAAAAGACACAAAGCCAGTACTAGAAGCGCATACAGAATCGCACGTAGAGGTGTGATTTTATAGGATTTCACTTCTCTGAAGGTGGACTCTTTCAGGAAATTCAATCTATATGGTTGTTTCAGCCTATGAATTAAGGAATTTCTTTTACCTTCGTCTTTCATTCAGTAGGTTTTAATAAGGACAAGCTAGTTATCCGAGTAAAATAGCATTGTTTTTTCTGCGTTTATCGTATAATAAAAGCCTAGTTAAAGTAGTTAACTCAACGAATGTAGCGAATTTATAGTATGAATAACAATTTCACGCATAAGCAATTGAGACAAACGTACCTCTACGGACTTCTTCTTCTCCTTCCTGTCCTCATCCTGGCCGGTTGTGAGACAACGAAGAAAAGATCCGAGGTTTCCGGTATTAAAAAATTCTATCATAATACCACCGCGCTATATAATGGCTATTTTAATGCCAATGTTCTGATGGAAGAGGCAATTCTTCAGCTTGAAAGCGATCATCCCGATAATTACACAGAAATCCTCCCGATAGAAAAGTATATGGGCTCGCCTCATTATAAAGCCGTATATCCGATGCTTGACACCGCGATTAAAAAAGTCTCTGTTGTCGCTTCCGTTCATCGGATAGGCAAGTGGACAGATGATTGTTATCTCCTTGCAGGGAAAGCTCAATACCTCAAGCACGATTTTAAAGCCGCTACTGAGACATTAAAATACCTTATTAAAGAATTTAACCCAGGGAATCCGGATAGTCAATACTGGAAATATAAAGAAAACCCCAAGGAAAAACGCAAGGGTAAGAAAGTCTCTTATGCGGTATTAAAAAACAAATATGCAGCTGAAGTACGCGGCGACGGTGGATTGGGAAATAATCCTGCTTACAACCGTGGAAAACTCTGGCTTGCCAGGACCTATGTCGAGCAAGATATCATCGGCAGGGCTCAAGCGCTTATCAATGAAGTAAAAGCCAATTATTATCCCAGCGAAGAGATGAAGAACCTCCTTCTCACCACACAAGCCAAGCTTTATCTCCATGAAGAAAAATATGAAAGAGCCGCAGATGAGCTTTCCTCGGCTATTGAGTTTGCTCCTGATCGAGAACACAAGGCACGCTATGCCTTTATCGCAGCTCAACTTTATGAACTGAGTGATAAAAATAGAAAAGCCGGAATATATTATGATAAAGCTCGGAATTATGCGACGTCCTACGAGATGATTTTTAATGCTGAACTCAATCAGATGAAATCAGCTTACGCAAATGGCAAACGCAGCCGCTCCTCAATCCTGGACAGACTAGATAAAATGACCAAGGATGAAAAAAATGACGAGTACCTGGACTTTATCTACTTCACCATGGCACAGATTTATGAAAAAGATAAAGACTACGACGCAGCTGTAACCAGCTATAGAAAAGCCCTCGCACATAAGACTAGAACATCAACCATTACCCTGGAAAGCTATCATTCACTCGCAATGCTCTATTATGGAAGGGATGAATTTATTTATGCAGATTCATATCTCGATAGCTGTATTATGTTGATGAGCCCGGATGATAAAGAATATGCCTCTTTTAAAGAATTATCCGAAAAACTCGATCCGATTGCCAAGAATCTCAGAATCATAGCCGAGCAAGATAGTCTTATCGCTATCTCTGAAATGTCACAAGAAGAACAACGTAAACTGGCAGCCGCAATTAAAGCCGAACAAGAAGCCAAAGCCACTGAAATGAAAGGACAACAAGGCATGAATGCCAAGTCTCCCTTTCAATCCCTGGACCTCGGTGCCAAGCAGCGCGGTAAACAAAATAAGAAAAATACCGTACGCGGCGTCCGCCGTGGAAAATATACCGGTAATTTCTTTGCCTATCAGAAAGATACCAAGAAAGAACGAGCTAGAAACTTTGAAAAGGAATGGGGCGATTTCCCACTCGTCGATAACTGGCGCGTCTCCGCATTAAGAGATGAAAGCAAAGCCGCTCAGGATATTGAAGAGAAAGAAAATCAGCAGACTGAAACGCAAGAAGTGCTTACCGAAGCTGAAGTGCAGAAATACCTGAAAGACGTACCGAGAAATAAGCTTGAACTCCTTGAAGCCAAGAAAAAAATAAGTGACGCTATGGCTGCCCTTGGCTTCCTATATCGTTCAAAATTAAAACGCCCGGATCTATCGATTGAAATCCTCGAAGAACTCTTATCCAGATTCCCGGGCATTAAAAAAAGTATCGATGTATATTACAATCTCTATCTAGCCTATAAAAGCGTAAACCGCCTTGAAAAAGCAGAGAAATACAAGCAATATATTATCGACCATTATTCCAATTCTACGATTGCAAAAATCCTAAAAGACCCTTCCTTCAAAGCGAGTCAAGAAGCCAAGCTTCAGAAACTTTCCCTTTTCTATAAAAGAACCTATGAAGATTTTAGGAGTGGTAATTATAAAAAAGTACATGCACGCGTCAATTCCGCTTATACAGATTATGGAAAAGACAATGAATACGCCGTAAAATTTGCTCTACTGGACGCTATGGCAACGGGGAAAACCAAGGGCGAAATCCCTTATGCCAATGCATTGAAAGATCTCATTAAAGACTATAAAGGCACGCCGGAAGCCATTCATGCTGAAGAAATCCTCCGATTCCTCCACGGTAGCAGCACTGCATTCAAGGATGGCAAGAGCAGCGGTGAATTTGTCGTCGAGGACGATAAGCTTCACTACATCATGATCTCAATTAAAAACCCCAATAAGATTAATCGACGCAAAGCCAAGATCAGTGTGTCTGAGTTTAACTCAAAATACTTCGGGCTGGAAGATTTAAAAGTTTCTACGATTTATCTCGATATCAAAGATAACAGCGCACCGATAATTATTGTACGGAGATTTGAGAATAGGGAAAGAGCTATGAACTATTATGAAACAGCCAAGCAATTTGCCAAGGATTTCTTGCCTACCGGTACTGAATATGCTATGTATGCTGTAAATCAACAGAACTACCGTCAGATTTTACGTACAAAGACACTCGTTAATTACAGAGAATTCTTTGAACAGCACTACTTAAAGGGAAATTAGCCTGCGGAGTTATCCCTATTCAGACCGGTGCTATATCACAAGGCGTTACACTTCACAGTTGAGCTTGGGATGCTTATTGTTGCTCCATTTATCCGGAAGTTGAGCACTTCCTGCACCTATGACAGCTTGCAGAACATTCTCCCAATGAAAGAAACTCGTAGAATCCAGCTTATCTCTATCTGATTTAATTCTAAATTCTCATTTCCTTGTCATTTCACCCACAGCACACCAACCTTTCATGCAAGAGAAGTATTATACTCCTACATTGCTCAATAGAAAATGATTCTTATGTTAAAAAAAGTAATTCAAGACGCACTTAATAAACAAGTAAAGATTGAAGCTGAATCTTCACACTATTACCTTTACCTCGCTTCATGGGCAGAGATTCACGGCCTGCAAGGCACGGCAGCATTCCTCTATAGCCATGCTGAAGAGGAGCGTATGCACATGCTTAAACTCATAAAGTATATTAATGAAAGAGATGGAAAAGCTGAAATACCTACACTGAAAAAGCCGACCGAGAATATCGCCAGTTTAAAGGATATTTTTCAGAACCTCCACCAACATGAAGTAAAGGTTACAGCAGCAATAGAAGATGTTGTAAGAATAACACTAGAAGAAAAAGATTACGTGACACATAATTTTATGCAGTGGTATGTCGCTGAACAACTCGAGGAAGAAGATCTCGCACGTACTTTAAATGATAGACTTAATCTCATCGGCGACAATAAAGGAGGCCTGTATCTCTTTGATAGGGATCTCGATAATATGGTTTCCAGTGTTGATGAGGCTTAATTCAATTTTCCCTTAAAATAGCTTTCATTCTTGTAGTGCCCAGGACATACAATGCAGCTATTGAGCCCGGTGACCACATAGAGCTATAAATTGGATTTTTTAAGCCACTCAGTGATATTCCGGTAAGCGCGTAATTCCGGTCGCACATCACTATGAGGAATGTGTAATTTTTCACCGGTCAATCGCTCGTATAGCTCGCGGTATCTATCAGAGATTTCCCAGATGAAGTCATCATTCATCTCCGGCATAATATCACCTGCTCTCCCACGGAAGTCATGGTCCATTAACCACTCTCTGACAAATTCCTTGCTCAATTGCTCCTGTGCAATACCGGCTTCCTGATTTTCCTCGTAACTATCTGCAATATAATAACGTGAACTATCCGGCGTATGAATTTCATCCATGAGCATTACCTGTCCCTTATAAAGGCCAAATTCATACTTGGTATCAACAAGAATCAGGCCTCGTTCCGCTGCCATTTCTGTACCGCGATGGAAAAGTGCCCTCGTGTACTTTTCAAGCTGTGTATAAATATCTTCAGGAACAATGTTACTTTCAATTAATTCAAGAGGACTGATATCTTCATCATGGCCATTCTCCGCCTTGGTCGATGGAGTAATGATCGGTGAAGGCAGCTTATCAGATTCCTTTAAGCCATCCGGTAGTTCTGCACCACACAAGCTCCTAGCACCGCTATTATAGACCCGCCACGCATGTCCGGCAAGATATCCACGGATAACCATTTCCACCTTAATCGGTTCACAATATTTACCTATACTGACATTGGGGTCCGGAGTAGCCTCAAGCCAATGCGGGACAATATCGCCCACGTTATTTAAAAAATATGCCGCGATACCGTTTAAAACTGCTCCTTTATAAGGAATCGCACGCGGTAAAACATGATCGAATGCCGATAAACGATCACTCGCCACCATAATAATCCTGTCCTCAACGCAATATACATCACGTACTTTCCCTCGATAAAAACTTTGGTTATCAGATAATTTAAAATCTGTCTTTTCTATGCTTACCGATTCCGGTTGTGGTCGATTATCTCCCATTGTCTTGTATGGATAAGAATCAGATATTTCTCGTAAGGTTTTTCTCGGAAATAATCTCGACGAGTTCTTTGATAAAAGCATTATTGCGCGGAACAACTCGTTTAAAGGCATCCTTTACCGCAAAGAACATCCCCTTTTCCGTATCTGGAATAAAGGACTTCAGCTTGCTCTTCACTCTTTCAACATCATTAAATACTAGCTTTCTTATCGATGGTAAGTCGTGCCAGTCTCCTTTAATTGCCACTGCTTTAATGACTTTGCCATCTTCTTTTATCGGCTCAAGGTGAATCACTTCTTCTTCAGATTCTTCCAGCTTTTCCTGGGCAATGCCATTAATCATATCCCACTGTTCCTTGTTTTCTTCATTGACAAGGAAAATCTCAAGTCCTTTTTCATGAACTCGATATACAATTAGCTTTACCGTATCTAATACACTCATAAAATTACTATTGACTGATACATTAAACGAAATTACAAAAAATATAGTTCAAGGCAAATATTTATCAGCTTCAAGGGAATTTATCTTCATATCAAGGAAGATCAGAAGCTTGATTCAGCTCAATGAGCTACATCAATTTTTATTAACTCCAGCCTGAAAGCAATACGCAAGACCTCGCCACCCCGGTATAATGTGTTTATCGAGTCATTTTACGCTATTGATCCCTGATGAAAATAAGCTTTAAGCTCCTTCGATGGAGAAACACAATTACTTATTTCAACTCAGCTACTTGACCCAAGACAAGAGGAATAGTAATAGCCATGAAACTCAAGCGCTCAGCTTCACTCATTTCCTGTAAAAATTCATAAGCACGAGGATTCACTTTCTCCTTATCATTAATATCAACAAGCTGCCCTACTTCCTTATTATTTAAAATAACCGGAGTTAATCGCTGTCCACTATCATAGCAGCGAGCAAGGACTATCTTGTTCTGCGGGTCGCGTAGTTCATTTTTATTTACAAGCCTTCCTATTGCGGATCCATCTATATACACCTCGGTCCGTTCTGGCAAGCTTCTATAGATATACTCATGATTACTCGTCCTTGCATACAACAAGCTGTATTCTCCTTCAGAATATTCCTTTTTTGCGTAAGCAATTAATGGCTCGTGATAAATAGAAAAGAGAATCCCGATCCGCGTCTTTGCTCCTATTGATTTCTTCACCTTCTCCTTGGAATTCAAAGACAATAATTCCATTTCTTCCTGTGTCCACGGAACCAGCTTTTCTATCATAGGCTGTAATTCTTCCTTCATTTTCCGTAAATCTTTATCAAGGCGCTTCTTGCCCGGTTTATAATTCACAAAGAATCGAGATAGATAATATGCCAGATAAAATAATGCCGCAAAGAATATCAGCGCAATGACAAGAAGTATAAAAGAATTCAACATTGTTCTCTTCGGTTAATAAGGTATATAGATGACAGGACAAATATACAAAACACTCTCTATGCAGATTTATTTTATTGTGCCTTTCGGCAAATCGGCGTCCGGCATAATATGATTTCAAGCTAGCGATAAAGAATATCCATCCAAATTTTAATTCTGATAATTCTCCTCTCCATCCATACCACTCCCATTCAAAATTCAGACAATAATATCTTTAATCTCGTAAACCCTGCAATGCCTTTTATGGTTTATGTCATAAATATCATAATACCCAGACTTATTGCTGTGTATTTATTTTAAAATAGTCGTAATATTAATCTGTATCAGAACGAAAATAGGCTCCTTTCCACTTCCATGATAAGAATATGGCAGTTTATTTTTATATAAAATAATCAATACAATAATGCATAGGCTATCCTAAAGGAATCACGAGTTAAATTTTCTGCTACAAGACAATAGTACTCAAATTATAAACTAAAGATATGGAAAAAACCACAATCAGGTTGGGCGGAGTTCCCGAGCATTTTAATGTTCCTATCCACTTAGCCATAGAAAATGAAATCTTTCAGACAAGAGGAGTTGAAGTACAATGGACAGACTTTCACGGTGGAACCGGCGAGATGACCACTGCACTACGCAATGACGATATTGATGCTTGCATTCTACTCACTGAAGGTATTATAAAGGACATCATTCAAGGCAATCCAAGCAAAATCATCAGTGTTTATGTCAAGACTCCACTTGCGTGGGGCATTCACACCGGGATTAACAACGAGTTGCAACATCATTCAGAGATTTATGATAAACGATATGCAATAAGTCGTTACGGATCGGGCTCTCATCTGATGGCCATAGTCGATGCAACTGAACAAGGAAAGGCAATACAAGACTCACAATTCCGGATTATAAATAATCTATCGGGGGCAATAGAGTCACTCTCATCGCTAGAATCCGACGTCTTTTATTGGGAAAAATTTATGACAAAGCCCTATGTTGACAATGGTGTCTTACGCCGCATCGGTGAATTCCATTCTCCATGGCCTTGTTTTGTCATCGCTGCACGCAATGAGGTGCTAGATAAAAAGCCGGAGGCCATTATAAGAATGTTGCGTACTATTCACGATGTATGTGACAACTTTATGTATAATAAAAATGCGGTCAACATCATCAAGGAAAGGCATAGCGATATAGCTGTAAATGACCTTAAAAGCTGGTTTCACAGCACAGAATGGGCCATTCACGGCTGGGTGAGTGATAAAATGATGCAGAGCGTCGTATATAATCTTAAGAAAGCACATATCATTGAAGAAGATCAAGCAATTCCGGAACTTGTCTGGAAGCGGTAGTTGCAAGCCTTTGACCTAGCTACTGCATCCAAGAATCCTCGAGTATGCTTTCTACGGGCTGTTTATACTATTGTCATATTTTAAGCGGAGAGCATGCACCGGCATTTAAAGCCGTCATATTTAAAAATAAAGGAGGGCTTTACGACTAGTCGTAAAGCCCTCCTTTATTTTATTGAGGCAAAATCCTTCTTAGTTATTCTGAAGAATTCTGAACTCAGTCCTTCTATTAGCTTGATGTTGTGCTTCTGTACAAGGCACGCCATTGCTACAATTATTCACGAGGCGAGTCTCGCCATATCCCTTGGAGATAATGCGGTCAGCATCAATCCCTTGAGATACGATATAATTCTTCACAGCATCTGCTCTTCTCTGGGACAATGCTTTATTGTAAGCATCATTTCCTCGAGAGTCGGTATGGGAAGCAAGTTCCACCGTGATACCAGGCTTATTCTGCAATAAGGTAATCAGCTCTCGATCAATTACACGCTTAGCATCTGCATTTAATCGTGCACTGTTGAAATCCCAGAGGATGTTCAACTTAGTAGGTTGCAATAAAGCGCAATCCACTTCTTCCCAGATTGTTAAACCACCCGGCTTCAAGAGAACAGTTTTTGTTACTTCTTTATATTCAGCAGGTACAGAAATCTTCTCGACCCGCGCCGGCTCATCCACTACTCTACGCTCAATTGTCTTATATTCTGCAGGCACTGTAATAGTTTTAACTTGTGCCGGTTGAGAGACAACGCGCTTCTCGTAAGTATCATTCACTTCCGGTATTGCAACTGTTTCTGTTGTTGCATCAGAGGTAAGTGTTTTTGTCGGTACAGTCGTAAATTGTGCAGGATATTCTTTCCAGCATAATGTCTGACAGTCTTCTTTATTGGGATCAGGGCAAGGATATGGTGCATACTCCCAGCCAGCCGTCTCAGGATAGGTTTTAATTCTTTCTGATGCATCTCCCAGTACGGCAGGGATCACCTCGAGTCTTGCACTCTTCGCTTTACTGACATAAGGCACTTCTACTACCTTAAACTGAGCAGGTGTGAATTCATAGCGTTTAGACGCTTCCTTAACCAATACTTTCTCCGTAACTGTTTTATATGTTGCCGGAATTACTTTTAACTTAGTATAGGCTGGCCTCACCATTATTCTTACCGTTTCTGTACCAAATTCAGGCTTTGTTACACATTTTACATAACACTTGCCCGGTTCCGGGTTCTCAGGTAGTCCATTCTGTGCACTTACTCCATACACTGAGAATAGAATTGCCAATAGAAATAAATTTCGTAAATTAATCTTCATAATTAAAATTGTTTTATTGATAAAATTATAGTCTATTACCTTAAAGGCATATAACTAGGGTATCCTCACTTCCATAGTTAGAATGCTTAAATTCATTGTAATTGGTCTTACTGATTGTACTTTATTTTAAATGGGTCTTCTATTACCTTACAAAGGTAATAAAATTCACGTATTTCCTCTGTTTTCTTACACATTAAGTTTACTTTTCATCTTTAATATAACAATAATTATTCCACCATGTTCTTTTCACATACCACAGTTGTATAAAAAAAGTCCTGTTTTATATATCTTTTTCCTATCTTCCGCACTCATAGAAAATAAATATTATGAAATCTCACATTGGACTTTGGGTAATTACATTGGGAATACTGGGCGCACTTTCCGTGATGATGGGCGCATTCGGTGCACACATGCTGGGTGACAAGCTTTCAGAATCTTCGATTTCAACCTATGAAACTGCAGTATTCTATCAATTTATGCACGTCCTTGCCGGCTTTGTTGCATACCTATTATATCTACGCACAGAACATAAATCTTATGCGCTTGCGTGCAAGTTCTTCGTCGTGGGTATTGTTTTATTTTCCGGTTCCTTATACTTATTATCCATGAAAGAGCTCCTGCACATCACAGACTTTACAAGGATCCTAGGGCCTATCACTCCTCTGGGGGGACTTTTCTTTATTGTCGGGTGGATATTTTTAACTATAGGAATCATTAAATCAAAAGTATGATGACAGAATATTCTGAATATATTTCACACATGAAAGAACTTGCAGCATTGAGTTCTAGTGCTGCTCTGCTTCAATGGGATCAAGAAGTCTATATGCCCATTAAGGGTAGTCAATTCAGGGCCGAGCAGCTAGCCTTACTTTCAACTTTAATCCATAAATATGCTAGCAGTGATAAGCTCGGGCATTACTTGGAAAGCCACCTTGAGGATAGCAAACTTAATGAAGCGGCCAGAATTAATATTCGACGGAGTAAAGAAGACTATGATAAAGCTGTTAAAATCCCTGCTAGCCTGGTTGAAGAAATCTCGCGCGCTCAATCCGAGGCCTTTCAAGCATGGATAAAAGCGAGGAAAGAAAATGACTTTAAAATTTTCAAGCCGTATCTCGCACAGATTATACAATTACAAAGGAAATATGCTGAAGCGCTAGGAACCAGCCCGGATCCGTATGAAACCTTGATGGATCTATACGACCCGGGCATTAAATTAAATGCAGTTAATGAGACATTTGAAAAGCTTATTGACGGTATTCACAAGATACTTCAGGCAATGGATGGGAGATTTAAACAACATTTGCCGAAAGGCGATTTCCCATCGGATTTACAGAAAGAATTCGGAGAAAAGATTTGCAAAAGCTTAGGATTCGATTTTAAAGCAGGGCGACAAGATATCTCTGTACATCCATTTACAATAGGCCTGCATCCCAGGGATGTCAGGATAACTACGCGTATCGATGAAAAATCACTGGCCTATATGTTATGGAGTACGATTCACGAGTGTGGACATGCCTTATATGAACAGGGGCTTCCTGCTGAGATGCACGGATTGCCACTTGCACAACCGGCTTCAATAAGTATTCATGAATCCCAGAGCAGGTTATATGAAAATAATCTCGGAAGAAGTAAAGTATTTATTAATTACTGGTTCCCGGAAATGCAAGAAATTTTTCCGGATGCCCTTAATTCATACGATTCAGAGACTTATTTCAGGGCTATTAATAGGATTGAACCCAATCTCATAAGAACAGAAGCTGATGAACTGCATTATCATCTCCATATTTATATTCGCTTCCTTATCGAGCGGGATCTCATGCATGGGAAACTCGACGTTTCCGAAGTCAAAGAAAGGTGGAATGCACTGTACAAAGAGCATCTCGGAGTTACTGTGAGCGATGATGTCCACGGTATATTGCAAGACGTTCACTGGTCGCATGGGAGTATCGGTTATTTCCCGACATATACACTAGGGAGCCTGTACGCAGCTCAATTTATGGAGGAAGCTTACGCTCAAATACCCAATCTCCACAATTCTCTAGAAAAAGGAAAGTACACTGGTTTACTTCAATGGCTGAGAGAGCACATACATAGTAAAGGACGTAGCTTATCTTCAGACCAGTTATGTCAAAAAATCTGTGGTAAATCCCTAGATGCGAGTGCTTTTATTTCATATTCTGAAAAGAAGTATCTACATTAGCCCCCGTATCGGGTATTATTTATTTAATATTCTAAAAAATATCGTATGAAAAACTATTTATTATTAGGACTACTCTTCCTCTTCAGTACGCAGTTAATGGCTGTAAAACCTGTTCACGCTCCGGCTTCTGAAAAAGGAAACATGAACAAAGTCGAAAGTCTTGCTATGCAGAAAAAGGTTACCGCAACGGATGGCGGTATCATTGATCGGCTCTTGAAAAAGAATAAGACAGTAAGGAAAATGGTCAACTGGGTAAAAACGAAATTACTCAAGAAGAATGCCATTGATCTTGATGATCCGGTGATGAAATGGTTGTGGTACGCAATTATCCTTGCTATCGCTGCAACAGTACTGGGCATCGTTTTCTCATTCCTTCCGGGGATTTTATGGATAATTCCATCGCTCCTGGGACTGGCAGCGGGAATATGCTTTATTTATTGGCTTATCTTATTCCTAGATATGCAATAAATTATAAGAATTAACCAATCAATAAAAAAGGCGGAGTTTTCATCTTCGCCTTTTTTATTTTATAGATTGTTGTAGGAATATAGTTTCAACAGTGGGGCAAATCCGGTGTGTCTTGAATTGCGGCACAACTTATAGCACAATTTCATTTACATTAAGTGCTGATCGCTTCCTATAAATTGCAAGTCATCTTCCTTGAAAAATTGTAAATAGAATATTGATAATGGACAAGGGATATGAGTGTAGATTAAGAAATATCACAGGGCAATAAATGGATACCGATCTCTGCAATAGAACAACTGCATAATAAGTTCATTCTGTGCGTATTCAGCAATCTTATTTCTCTATTTTATATCGTACAATTGCTCTGTGTAACAGATGCAAGAAGATTAATCTCCTAGTTTTTCATAGCGTCCATTTCTTCTCCACCAGATTATACCGATTGTGAAGATAAGAATGTATGGAATGGCAAGCATGTACAATATCCCCGTATTCAGGCCACGACCTTCGGATCCGCCATTAGCAAGATTGGAGCTGGCAGCCATTTTACACATTGGACATTGAGCCAGTAGATCAATTGTTATCGTACTTATCAAGAGAAAGCCAAGTATTAATAGTGTATTTCTCCAAGTTCTTTTATTCATAAGCGTAAATATACTACTATTATCTGAAAAGAAGCATTTCAGGAGCGATATTCCGCATCCTGACCTAGCTATGACATAAACATAGCTCTAGCATTTCAAGTTCCGATGAATCAGTAATTTGCTTTATTCCGATTGCTTACTTATCAGGAATAAAAGTCATAAGCAAATGCAGGCTCTGAAGTAGATACACCGCAGTATATTGTAAACCACATAAAATCCTAAAACTATACTCGGTATCAAGCGACGTAGCCATAGAAGAGAAAACTGAACTATTCTAGCTTTTATTTACCACTTTGATGTCGTTTCTTGTGTTGCTCAGGTAATAACACTGAAATGTGCTCAAGCAAGGTATTATAAATACCACCCCTTGTAAGATTATAATAACTTCGGACACGGGAATGCCGATCGATGGTGGTAATAGATAAAGAACTTGATAAACTATCCGGGAAGAAAGACAGCACTTTCTGTGCATCGGTAAAAGCCAGGTGCATATCCGCATTATACGCCAGCTCTGAAAAAACCTCTAAGCTCTGTTCATCAAAGGACGGAACATAAACAACAAGAAGTAAATCACTTCTATCTCTGAAGTGGAATAAAGCGTGATAAATCTTGCTGGTATCACTGATTATATCCTTTCCTGATCTGCCTTTTATAAGGAGAGTAAGTTTATCGTGTAACAGATCACTGACTGAATTGCTTAGAGAATCCGGCATCAGATATACAGGGAAGTCACTTATAGTATCCTTAGGTAGGAGTTCATCATACAGATTCTTCTTAAAGCTAATTCCAGAATTAACATAAAAGAGTGAAATAAGAGGGAAAACACAGAGAACAAGTAATACCGCTGTAACTGTCAAATAACGTTTAGCTGATCGTGCCACTTTATTTATGTTTATGTAAAAAGGTGAACATATTCTGCGTTCACCTTTTCCTCAATAAAATTTATCTCCTTGTAGTAAATGAGTTATCCATAACCCGTCACCATCTGTTCCGGCATATTACTCGCTATGCGTGCTTCCATCTTCAGGGAGCTTAGCTGAATTGACAGACGTAGCTCCGGTCGGGAAATCACCGACATTTTCAATCTGATCCATCTCTGCTTTATCTCGTCTATTACCCCAAGTATCGCCGCCCCATAAAAATGCAATGATCAACCAGATAAGGAGACTTGTCGGAAGTAAGACACTCAAGACAAAGTCTTTCACCTCATACCTCATGTGCATAAACTCAGATATAATAAAATAGGCTTTGTATAAGGATAAAATAATTATTATCAATCCACCGAGATAAAAAGCCCAGGCATATTGTTCCAGCCCTTCAATAATATATCCATTGGCTAGTAAAGACATAAAAACCTCGGCCAATGTTACTACCCCCAGGATAATCAATCCTTGATAGGCTCTCTTTATTTTCTCTTCGTAAGTAAGACTGCTCATAATATTTTTCTTCTATAATGTAAAGATAATGTACTTGATTAAAGCAGGTAAAATGCTAGAAAAACAAATACCCATACTAAGTCAACAAAATGCCAAAACAGCCCTACTTTTTCAACCATTGAATATCCGAGCTTGCTTCGTTCATACCGTCCATTGAGGACGTTTATCAACATAACTATCAATAAAGACACCCCAATTGTTACGTGAAAACCGTGAAAACCGGTGATAAAGAAGAATAGGGCACCAAATGCTCTCGGCCCAAATGCCTGAACTTTAACTTCACCGTCTGATGTCTTGTATTTCAACGGATCCCACTCTCCATCCACTTTATGAATAAGATAAGTATCACCGGGCACAAATTTATCGCCTGCTTTAATATCGTGCCCATCACCTTCCAGATATACACCGGATTCAGTATGAGCACCAAATGGATTTACCATAACCGTCACATTCTCGTGCTTTATCAATCCTGTCCATTCCCATGCCTGGCATCCAAGGAAGGATAAACCACCTATAATCGTCATCAGCAGCCAAAATGCCGTACCAAGTCTATTTTTACGATGGCCCTCCTGTACTGCTCTCACCATCGTCACGGAACTGATAATCAATATAAAGGACATTATTGTCACAAAGATTAACGGGGAATCTTCTATTCCGAATGGAGCCGTTGAAAAAATAAAATCTGATACAGGCCAGGTTTCACTACTGAACCTGAGTGCTCCATACGCTGATAGAAACGCCGTAAATGTAAAGGCATCCGAAAGAAGGAAATACCACATCATGACCTTCCCCTGGCTATTAATATTAAATGGAGATTTCCCACCTTTCCAAGAATCCTTTTGTTGCTCTTCTTGAGGTATTGCTACTTCTGCTTCTGCCATTGTTATTTCTTTAATTCTATTCTTAATTAATGATAAAAAACACCAATAAATAAACCCACAATATATCTACAAAATGCCAGTATTGTAGAGTTAATTGAAAGCGTAATTTCCGCTTTGCCGTTACATAATACTTTAGGGCAAATGCATGAAATAATGCGATTATAAGCACCGTGATTCCACCCAATACATGAAAAACATGCACAGCTGATATTATATATACAAAACTCGCTGATGGGTTCCCATCAATCAATATACCTAATGAGCTTAATTTTAACCATCCTTCATACTGCAACACAACAAATGCCAGCCCTAGCAATACAGTTAAAACTAGTAATCCCCGGTATAATCCTATATTTCCTTTCTTAAAACTCTCGTATGATATCTGTAAGGTAATGCTACTTAAGACAATCGCCGTGGTACTTAAATAAAATACTGAGGGTAATTGAAATTCTAGCCAGTTCCCAGCTGCCTGTCTCACGAGATACGCACTTGTAAATGCCATAAATATCATCGTGATTGACGCAAAGCCAAGCCATAAGCCAAACTTTATAGGCTCTATCCGATATTTATTCATTGTCATATCCATTGTCCTATCATTAAGATGCTTAATACGATGGGTAAATAAATAAACGAACCAATCATCAATTTCTTGGCTGTTTCATTACTTGGGTCTTTGTAAAACTGAATTGCCTTATACAAGTACAATACTGAAGCCAGCACGACAAGACCTATCGTTATGTAGCCCATACCCGGTACCAAGTATAGCATTATCGCCGCAGGTATGAGGACAGATGTGTATAAAATCGTATGTACACCCACCTCCTTTGTTTTCTTATTCCCGCGTGTAGGCAGTAGTTTAAAACCAGCCTTTGTATAATCCTTATGTGCTATCCAGGCAATCGCCCAAAAGTGACCAAATTGCCAGAAAAATTGTATCGTAAATAGAATAATTGCAAGCGGTGTTATTACTCCTTCTACTGCAACAACACCTATTACAACCGGCAATGCTCCAGGAAATGCACCTATATGTACCGCAAATGGCGTGACTCGCTTCAATGGAGTATATACAAATGCATACGATACCAATGCCAAGGTTCCCAAAAAGGCCGTCAATGGATTCAACATCGCCAGTATTGCAATACCTATCAGACTGAATATCCCTGCCAGCAAAACAGCTGTATTCTGGCTCATTCTATCTGCCGGAAGCGGGCGTAATGCCGTCCTTTTCATCACGGCATCATACTTCTTTTCCAATACTTCATTCAATATTGCTGATGCGCCTGACACCATAAAACCACCTACGGCAAGTTCAATAAATTGTATCCATGTAAAAGTTGCTCCACCGATATGAGCTATTCCAGCCGCCATTACCGCAGACATAACAACTAGTGAATTCAACCTGAATTTGACGAGTTGTGCCAAATCTTTAAGCCAACTAGTTTTTATCAGTTGATCCTCACCGTTTTCTATATGTACAGCTATATCCGCCTTGTGTTTATCCTTACTCAATGTTACTTAATTTATCGTTTGCCGTCACTTTTCTCTCCTTCGGCCAGTGGCAATACCTGTGGCAAGAAATCCACATCACTATTCGGATCTTTACTATAATCGTATGGCCAGCGAGACACTACCGGAAGCTTACCTGGCCAGTTTCCGTGTCCAGGCTGTATCGGTGTAGTCCATTCAATTGAATTGGATTGCCATGGGTTTTTCACTTTCACTTTCTTACCATGCCAAATGCTGTAAAAGAAATTTACCAAAAAGATAAATTGCGCAGCAAATACTACTATCGCAGCTATTGTTATGAATGCATTTATATCATCAAAATGCCTGAAAGCCTGAAAATTATCAAAACTATAGTATCGTCGCGGTACTCCGGCTATTCCTAAGTAGTGCATCGGCCAGAAAATTGCGTAAGCTCCTATCATCGTTATCCAGAAATGGATCTTACCTAGCGTCTCATTCATAAAACGGCCATACATCTTTGGATACCAGAAATAGATTCCGGAGAACATCCCAAAGAAAGCCGCTACACCCATTACAAGGTGAAAGTGTGCAATAATAAAATATGTGTCGTGCATCTGAATATCTAAGGTCGAGTTCCCCATCATTATTCCTGTCAGTCCACCTGAGATAAACATCGAAACAAATCCTATCGAGTAGAGCATCGCGGTATTAAATCGTATCTTACCTCCATAGAGTGTAGCTATCCAGTTAAATGTCTTTATCGCTGATGGTACTGCAATTATCAAAGTAAAAACCGTAAATATTGAGGCAATAAACGGGTTTATTCCTGAAACAAACATGTGGTGTGCCCACACTAAGAAGGATATAAATCCAATTGCACTTAAGGAGAATACCATAGCTTTATAGCCAAATATCGGCTTCCGCGCATTCACTGAAATAACCTCAGATACTATACCCATACCCGGTAATATTACAATATACACCTCAGGGTGTCCCAAGAACCAGAACAAGTGCTGGTATAAAATCGGTGAACCGCCCACGTGATCCAGTGGCTGGCCTCCTATATAAATATCGCTGAGGAAAAAGCTCGTATCGATAATTCTATCTGACATCAACATAAAAAATCCTGATGCTAATACAGGAAAGGATAGCAGTCCTACACATGCCGTAATTAAAAATGCCCATACTGTTAAAGGTAATCGCCACATCGTCATACCTTTCGTCCGCATATTCAATATTGTAGTAATATAATTTATTCCACCCAGAACAACCGAAGTAACAAATAATGTCAAGGCTATAAGCCATAATGTCATCCCTGTCCCCGATCCACTAGAGGCTTGTGGTAGTGCAGATAAAGGTGGATAGGCAACCCAACCACCGGCAAATGGACCTGTACTGACAAATAAAGAGAGTAATAATACTATACTAGCAGCAAAGAAAAACCAATAGGACAACATATTCATAAATGGTGATGCCATATCACGCGCTCCCACCTGAAGGGGAATCAACAAATTACTGAATGTCCCACTCAAGCCACCAGTTAAGACAAAGAAGATAAGGATTGTCCCGTGCATCGTTACTAGTGCGTAATAAAATTCCGGTGCAAGTGTTCCGAATCCTTCCTCGTTGATGACAATCCATTTCCCAAACAAGGGCTTAAGCCAAGCCATACTGTCCTCCGGAAAACCGAGCTGCAATCTAAAGACTACAGAGAAAAATGCTCCGATCAGCGCTAGTATCATCGCTGTGATCAAGAATTGCTTCGAGATCATCTTGTGATCTGTACTGAATATATAATGTGAGAAAAAATTGGATTGATACTTATCACCATGTTCATGGTCATGAAAATGATCATCGTATCCATATTTCTCTAAAATCTCGTCGGTATTATATGTCTGAATTACTTCTGTTGCCATTGTTTTAATTATTTGACATTATATATAAGTCCTATTTTACTTCCACGTCACTATTACAAGGAATCTGTTTCAATTCCTTCTGCCGGAACCGTCAATGAATCAATACTCGAGCTATCTATTCCCATACCTGCAGGTGCTTCAGGCTCCACAACTTTATAAGGATCTATATCTGAACCTTTAATAGTTGACTGATAATATGGCGATTGCATTAATAACCAGTCTTCGTATTCCTCTTGACTTACTACTTTTACAATCATCCGCATAGAATAGTGCCCTTCTCCACACAATTCTGCACAGGCAAGCTCATAGTTAAATGCTTCCCAACGCTTAGGCCCACTCGGATCTTCTGGATCGGCCGGAGCCCAATATTCCTCATATTTCTTTAAGTCTTGTCTATATTCCTTTGTCGTCCGCGTCGGAGTAAAGACAAAATAGGTAGGCATTCCCGGTACAGCGTCCATTTTAACACGGAATTGGGGAAGGAAAAAAGAGTGTATCACATCTCGTGAACCTATTTTCACACGGACTTCTTTATCTACAGGTAAGACAATTGTAGTTGACATAAAGTCATCGAGCCCGGCACTATCAGTCCATATCTGTCCCAGTGGGTTCAAGGCAGATATATTTCTAAAATTCCTCCGTCCAAATTCACCGTCTGGTCCCGGATATCTAATCATCCAAGCAAATTGCATTCCCGTTGCTTCAATCTGTATGACATCCTCCGTATCATCCACATCTGCCATAATATCGTTCCATGCATTCAGCCCAAATATTACCATAGTTGTTAAAACAAGTGCCGGTACAATCGTCCACAATAATTCTAGTGTATTATTCTCCGGAATCCACTTGGCCATCTGACCTTTTTTCCCTTTATCTCTCCATCGGAATGAAAACCAAAACAAGAGGATATGTGTAGCAAAAAAGACAATGCTCACAATAATAAGTGTCCTATTAAACATTGCATCAATTCTTGCTCCATGCGCCGATGCGGCGGCATTGGGGCCATATCCTAGCATATAATTCTTATAATAATACGTCGCTAGAACAACTGTCACCAGAAAGCCCACCATAAAGACCAGTAATAAGCGCGATTGCCAGTAATTTGTGCCTTTCTGTACTTCTTCCTCACCTCTGATGCGGCCGGCTATTTCACTTACCTTCCCTACTTGAAGTATTACTACTATCAACAGTATTATACATAATATTATAAGAAGAGCTGTCATGTGTATATTTTATTTATCTCTTAAAATTTATCCTTAATTTATTATACCGGTAACGTTAATCGTACTTCTATAATAACAGTCAATTTACTTCCCGAGTTTATTATACCCTTTATTTCTACTTTATATCTTACTATACAATTATCTTACTACTCAACATGGTGATGAATACTTTCTTCCAGGTAAGGATCTTTACCCGGTATAAGCGCTGCTTTAGATAATGTGTTAAAAATAAAGTATATAAATAATGCTAAGAAGCCTAAAAATATCCCAATTTCAATTAAGCCTGGCAATGTAAATCCTTGAACAAAACTACTTGCATGTTCAGCAGCATGTCCTCCATTTTCCGCCACTGCACCTCCGGCATGACCCTGTATTTCATGTGCCGTATGAAGTACTCCCGGACTAATCATCAAGAATGTATCTATCCAATGACCAAAGAAAACAAGCACTGACACAAAAATTAACGTACCATAACGTCGCTTAGAATCATTACTCATGAATATAAAGAAAGGTACAACAAAGTTTAATACCAGGTTACTGTAAAAAAGAACCGGATACTGTTCAACTCGAGTCTGAAAATAAACTACCTCCTCCCCGATATTACCGTACCAGATCAACATATACTGAGCAAACCATAAATAGGTCCAGAAAATTGAGAAAGCAAATACATACTTTCCTAAGTCGTGCAAGTGTTCTATAGTAATCGATTCATAATAGCCTCTGGATTTAAGCCATATAGCTACTAAAATAGTCAGACAAAACGCTGCTACTGCCCAGCTTGCTGAACTGTACCAGGCAAATAATGTACTATACCAGTGGGGGTCAACTGACATCACCCACAACCATATCGTAACTGATGAACCAAATCCTATCAAAGGTAATAATGCTGCACACCAGTTCCGTATTTCTTTATGAAAACCAAAGCTCGTCGTCCCTTCCTTATCTTCCTCTACAGAAAGCTTCCGGATACGCATTGATATCAACAGCCATGAACCGGCAATAAATATCGTACCGAGCAGATACCATGTCGGATTTAAGAAACTCGATTTTCCTTTTAATACCTCATCGCCATTGACTGCTTCGGCATTGGTCCAATGATATAGATGGTGTAGGTCCAAGTAATTCCCAATTGCTATAATCAATATCAGAATTAATCCCACTAAGAGGAAACTCTGAAACGCCTCCCAGATCCGCTTAAATGTCGTATGGAAACCAGCTAGTCCTACCGTGTGCGCCGCATATAAAAACAATGTCATAAAAGCTATACCGGTAAAGAACATCGTGTTAACCAATATATTGGACCAAAACCTCGTATTTAACGCATCGCTCTTAAAAAAGGCTATTCCTAGACAGATTACCCCTAACGCCATAAAGGCAAATAATACAGTGCGAGCTTTTGATGCTAAATTGAACCGATTCATGTATAAAATTTTCTTCAGTATTATCTTTTAATTATTTTCTCTTACTTTCCGCTTTTTGCCCCTTCACCTTCTGCAGCAGGAGCATTAGCTTCTTTATGCGCTTCTCCTTCGGTAAAGCCGTACATCCCATCTTCCTTAAAGGCTTGCTTTGCATTTGCTATCTTATCTGCAACTTCAGAATAAGGAATCGCCTCATCATTTAATGTATTGGCCGTAGGTGAATATTCTAAACCTCTCTTGTCCGCTTGAAGACTCCTGATAAAGTGTATGACTTCCCATCGTTCTTTATAGGATAATTTATCCGCATAAGACCCCATCATATTTTTACCATACATAATTGTATAGTAATAAACTCCAGCCGTAGTATCTATAAACTTATCCAACATAAAATCGGCTGGCATCGCAGGGTATTTCCCTCCATTGTCTCTTACTAGATAACCATCTCCTTCTCCTCCGCTACCATGGCAGATTCCACAATAGATCTGATACAACTCACCTCCGATCTTAAGACCTTCTTCAGTAATGGGAAATGGGTTTTTTCGTATTTCTTGCTCTGCAGTGATACGATCTTCATTGGTATCTTCATAATAAAATGGGACGTGGCCATTCATAGGCATGCCTTGCATCGCTTTTTTCTCCATGAACTTCTCTTCATAGTTGTCCGCATAGGCAATCCCGATATATCCACGTGGCATCGTTCCTTCAACAGGTGTACGCGGCAATGCAAAGTCATGATATACATCTTCTCCACCCCATCGATTATACCAGTAATAATCATAGTAATTGGCTTGATAAGAAATGGCGTGTTTCATATCCGGCATATACTCTAGTCCCGGATCATTCCCTCCGCTTTTACACGACCCCATTAAACCGGCAATCGCTATTGATAACGCTATATATAAACTTCCTTTTATACCCATAATACCACTATATCCTATTTAAATCTTTTTAGTATGTACTGAAGAGGCTCCCGTTTCTGTAAAGAAATTATCTAAATCCCCGGGTAAATCATCTTCATCACTTAAGTCAAATGCTATACAGAACTTATCATCTGTAATCCGCCTGTCCAGTATCGGATTTACCACACCTGGTCCGATCGCGTTTATCAAGCAGAATGTCACCACCATTCCTATACTTGAAAAAAGAACTGTCAACTCAAAGGTTATCGGGATAAATGACAATACCGGCCAGTGTGGCTTGTTGCCGATTATTACCGGCCAGTCATAAACAAATATCCAACTCATGGCACCAAATGCCGTTATTGCACCCAAGGCACCGAATATAAAACCTACGATATGCAGACGTGACTCCTTTAAGCCCAGTGCCTTGTCCAATCCGTGTACGGGAAAAGGTGTAAAAACATCCTTTATCGTCAGTTCACGTGCTTTAGCTACATCGACTGCTTTAAGCAAATCTTGCTCATCATCATATAAACCGTACCGTATATTATCACCTCTTTTCATACGTCTTGATTATGCTTTTTCTTCTTGAAATTGTTTCTCAACTATATACTCTTTATGCTGCTCTATGTATTGATCTCCATGCGTCTTCAATATCGATTTTATCTCTGCTACTGCTACTACCGGTGCAATACGTATAAAGATTAGATACATCGTTGAAAATAAGCCTATCGTACCTATAAATATACATATCTCGACCCATGTAGGCACGTAATAACTCCAGCTTGATGGGAGGAAGTCACGCGCTATTGAAGTCGCAATAATTACAAATCGCTCAAACCACATTCCTATATTCACAAATATGGATAGTAAGAATGTCATAAAGATACTCCTACGTGCTTTTCTGAACCAGAATATCTGTGGTATCAATACATTGCAGGACATCATACCTATATACGACCAATAGTAAGGCCCAAATACCCTGTTATAAAAGGCAAACTGCTCATATACAAAGCCTGAATACCAAGCGACAAATAATTCACTGAGATACGCAATACCTACCAGTGATCCTGTTAATAAAATCACCTTATTCATCGACTCTATATGGGCTATAGTTATATAATCTTGTAAATCAAGTACTTTCCGGGTTATAATCATTAAGGTCTGTACCATTGCAAAGCCTGAAAATATCGCACCGGCGACAAAATAAGGCGGGAATATTGTTGTATGCCACCCGGGTATTACAGAAGTAGCAAAGTCAAATGATACTATCGTATGCACTGATAATACAAGCGGTGTAGCAAGCCCGGCCAAAACTAAGAATATAGACTCAAATCTCTGCCAGTGCTTTGCCGATCCTGTCCAGCCATAGGACAAGACATTATAAAACTTGTTCCTGAACCCTTTGGCTCTGTCTCGCACCGTTGCAAAGTCAGGGAGCAATCCCGTATACCAGAATAAGAGTGAAACTGTAAAGTAGGTAGAAACCGCAAATACATCCCATAGCAAGGGTGAGTTAAAGTTTGGCCATACGGGTCCGCGAGAGTTTGGATATGGCATTATAAAGAATCCCAGCCATACACGCCCCATGTGGATAATCGGGAACTGCCCCGCACAGATTACAGCAAATATCGTCATCGCCTCTGCTGCTCTGTTCACACCAGTTCTCCACTTCTGCCTGAATAGCAAGAGGATTGCCGATATCAATGTTCCGGCGTGTCCTATACCGATCCACCACACAAAGTTGGTAATACCCCATCCCCATCCGATGGTTCTATTCAAGTTCCACGTACCTATTCCTATCCATATTGTCCATACCACACAGAATACATACAAGGCTGCAAGTGCTACAGCAAGAATAAAACTTATTATCCAAGCTAGATTTGGGGTTTTCTCCGTAGGAGATACCAGATCTACCGTAATATCGTGATAAGTCTTACTTCCAGTGACTAATGGCTCCCTTATCGGCGATGCATATGAACTCATATATTTCTACTCTTTATATTCATTATCAATTTAATCTCCTAGTATGCTAGGTCCTCCGGCGTAGATATCTCTGTGTTCCTGTTGAGAACCTTCATCTTATATCCGACGCCCGGCTTGGTATTTAATTCCATTAATACATTGTAGTATTTAGGATCTTTTACCTCCTTGGAAATCTCTGATTCCTCGTCGTTAATATCTCCAAACACTATCGCACCCGTAGGACATGCAGTAGCACATGCCGTCCGGATATCTCCATCTTTCACCGCTCTGTTTCCGTTCTTGGCAGCAAGTTTTCCCTCTTGGATACGCTGTACACAGAAACTACATTTCTCCATCACACCTCTGGATCTTACCGTAACATCCGGATTCAAGACCATTCTCGTGAGATTGTCGGCATAAAATGCTACTTCAGCATCTTCATCAAATGGATGGTTTTCATTCACCCCAAATAAATCTGCACTAGTAAAGTCGAGCCAGTTAAAACGACGCACTTTATAAGGACAGTTATTGGCACAATATCGCGTTCCTATACAACGATTGTAAACCATCTGGTTAAGTCCTTCTGTGCTGTGATTAGTCGCATTAACCGGACATACATTCTCACAAGGTGCATTATCGCAATGCTGACACATCATGGGCTGGTAAACCACATTGGGATTACCAAATTGGCCGTAATAATACCGGTCAATCCTCAACCATGTCATTTCATGGTGTCGTCGTACCTCTTTCTTTCCGACAATAGGCACGTTGTTCTCTGCTATGCAAGCTACCTGGCAAGCACCACATCCGATACAAGCACTCAAGTCTATTGTCATTTCCCATTTATGCCCTACGTCATAGAGGGCAGAACGGTCCGGATACATACTTGCAGAGTTCATTTCCTCTGCTTTTTCTTTCTCTTCTTTTAAATCTGCTAGTGCTTCATCGAGTAAAGAAAGATCTGTCTGACGGATAATTGTTCTATCGACAATTCCGCCTTGGTATCCATCTTTAATCGTCGTCGCTGCTTTCTCACCGAGATTGATTAACTCGCCCTCACTCATTCCTTTGATTCCATAAGTATGGTGGTATTGAACTGAGGCAAATGTTTCATCTTCTCCTTGTCTTTCTGACAGAGTAGCTTGTGAAGCGTAGTACTGTACATAGCCATTGGCATCTCGACTTAAGGTCGGATAGGCATTGGCACCGACATCTTTTCCTGCCGGCCCGCATATACTACGTCCATACCCGAGCGCAACACCCACAGAGCTTTCTTGCTGCCCGAATGCCTCGACCGCAGTCATCTTCAGCGACTCATTTCCTATGGATAGAGTTGCAATATCCCCACTGCCTAGTTTATTCATTCCGAGGAAATAGTATCTCTCGCTCCAGGTGACAGGTATATTTATAAAATTATCCCATACTGTTCTGAGTAGTGGATCCGGCATTTCTTGTAGCCATGGATTATTTGCGTAAGCTCCATTACCCACGTTCACATTCTCATAATATGCTACTTCAAGTCCTTGAGACACCGGTTTACTGATTCTTGAACCGAGCCCCGCAACACTCGTCTGTGAACTCAATTGAGAAGCCTGTTCAATTTCAAGTATACCATCGTGAACAGTCATATCCCAGAAAGTCCTAAAGTCAGAATATTCCGACTGCTGAGGGAAGATATTCTTCTTCCAATATTTCTTTATGTAAGTATAATAAGGATCTTCTGTCGTTGCAAAATATCCCGTATTACCGGCCCATTTCATCAAGGAGGATTCCTTGTATCGCGTATCAAATAAAGGCTTGATCGTAGGCTGGATTACGGTGTAAAATCCTTTCTTGGGCTCTGCATCGCCCCACGCTTCAAGGTTGTGATGTGGCGGGCAGACATAATCGCAATAAGCCATTGTCTCGTTGGGCAATATGCTTGTAGAAACCTTCAATGCTACATTTCCCATAGCTTCCGCAAATTCTTTGCCTTCCGGCAAATCGTAAACAGGATTCACATCATCCAGGAAGATTAAGGCATCTATTGTCCCTGCTTTCATTTCCTGAAGCAGACTTACAACTGCCTTATCATCTCCCTTCCGCTGGTTGCTGTAATTCCCATATTTTACGGTTTTTCCGACATTTCCCAGCATTTCATTGATGTGATTAATCAATAATTGCTCAGCAACATTATTGGAAGCTGAAATAACAAGGCTAGCTTTTCCCTCGCTTGCATTTCTTAGCATATCATTGGCCATTGCAGTGAGGTGTTTTTTCACCTTATCTTCACTGAATGTCCCGCTTGCACCGACAGTCTGTCCACCGCGTGCACTTGCTATAATATCGTGAACGTATGCAATAGCAGCACCAGCTTCTGACGGCCTGACGAGAATTCTATTATCGGCATTTGAGCCACTCAATGACATGTGAGACTCTACCATATAAAAGCGTGATTGTGAAGGGTTATTCACATCCACTTTCCGCTTCTCTGCGTATCCGGCGGCATATTCAACCGGTGAATTCCAGGTACCGAGGAAATCGGCACCGAATGAGACTATCATATCCGCATCGGCAAAAGCGTAGTCCGGAACAACTCGCTTTCCGGTAGATTGTTTCTGCGCATCCAATAAAGCAGAGGACGATACCGGGTCATACATGACGTGCTGCGTATTGGCATAAGTGCCTTTAAATTCTTCAATGACTTGTAGTGTAGAGGGACTTAAGACAGTATTGGAGACAATTCTTACTGCTGAACCAGGTTCAAGAGCATCGGTAATTGCACTATCGACATCGTCCCAGGTCATTTCCTGGAGTTTTCCTGTTGTATCTACAACTTTAGATGGAGCTTTCACTCGCGATCTATCATAGAGTTCAAGGACAGTAGCTTGTGCTCTGGCACTTGTACCACCCTTGGTCATCGAGGACATGACATTCCCCTCTATTTTAATAGGGCGGCCTTCTCTGGTTTTTACGAGAATCGGTAAAAATTCTCCACCGCGTACCTGTGCACTTGCATAATACGTAGCAACACCGGGAACAATAGTATCCGGCTTTGTTACATAAGGAAGTGCCCTGCGCACCGGTGCATCACAAGATGCTGCAACCATAGCTGCACCTAGCCCGAAGCCCATATATTTAAGAAAATCTCTCCGGCTCGTATTCTCTGAACTCGAATCGGCAATTTCTTCATCGCTAAGATCATTCATTGCCGGAGACTGGTAAAATTCGTGATTTGATTGCTCGATTAATTCTTCAGAACCATTGAGGTCTTCAGCACCAACCCATAAGCCACCATTATTTTTATTATGCTCCTTCATAAGGTAAATATTGCTCTAATTGTATGAAATATATTTCAGTTTAACCACTAGCTTAATAATGACATTTCTGGCATTCTACACCACCTATATCTTTAACAGTAATCTTATCGACTTTACCGTTCTTTAATTGCTCTACGTATGTCTTATATGCGTCAAGGTAATACTTATTTCCATTGGACATACCGGCAACTTCCGATTGACGGTGACAATTTACGCACCATCCCATTGATAGGGGCTTAGCTTGATAAACAACTTCCATCTCCTTCACTTTTCCGTGGCAATGTTCACATGTAACTTCACCTACTCCGACGTGTTGTTCATGGCTAAAGAAAACGTGATCCGGTAAATTATGGATACGTACCCACTCTATCGGACCTTGTATTTTTTCTTTCTGTGGATTGGTCAAGGCATCTACGATACCTTTCCACTGCGTTCTGACAAGGTTTTCACCTTTGGAATCCAAGGATGAGATTCCGGCATCTTTCATATACTCATCCGCAATCCATTTTTTATATATTGATTCAATTGAGTCTTGGCTTAAGGATTCATAGTCTTCAATATATGAATCACTGTTGGGATTATAGCCTATCGATGCAAATATCTTGGTAATCTCCGCAGTACCATATTGTGATCCTGACTTAATAGCTCTGTGGCAATTCATACAGGTGTTGGCTGCCGGAATTACTGAGTGCATCGATCTCCGTGCACCGTCGTGGCAATACTGGCATTGTATCTGGTGAAGTCCGGCGTGTGTCGCGTGACTAAACTTAATCGGTTGCTCAGGCTGATAGCCTTGTTGCCTTCCGATGTTTATCGCTGTATCTACTGTGGTATATCCGCCGAGTACAATAATGGCAAATACCACAAAGCCGATAACAGTACGTGAGGTCAAGATGTCTTTTATCGTCCGCGGTTGCTCTTTTATTCCCGTTTCCTGAGTACGCACCATTGCATTGAGCACGGATATAATGCGTGACAAGACTATTGCGAGTCCAAATAAAACAATAGCGAGAATAACGTATAAAAAGGAATTATCCGCTTCTTCTTTCACTACAACAACTTCTTGCCCCGCTGCTTTCTTCTGTCCACCTATCTTTCCAGTTGCTACTCCCTTTATATAAGAGAATATATCTTCAAGCTGCTGCTCTGATAATGAGGTAAAGCTCGTCATCACAACCGGCTTCCACTCATTCCATAATTGCACTGCGTGTGGATGCCCTTCAGCGATTAATTTCTGTGAGTTGTGTACCCAAGCGTATAAATCTTCTCTCGGATAATCCGCCCATCTTTCTTGAAAACCCGCTAGCGCCGGCCCTGTCATGTCATCCTTCATGTTCTTATTATGACATGCCGCACAGTGCATCTTAAATAATTTCTCTCCTGCTACAGGATCTCCTTTAATCGTAGTAGCTTGCTCTTGTGCCGTAAGACTGAACGCACACAAGAAGAATATGATGATGTGTATTATATTTCTCAATGCTCGCATGAATATTATTTTTCTATCGTACCCAATACCGTATAAATGACTTACACTTTACACTGTCTTTACAGTTTACTTACAATGTAATAGCAACAAAAATATGCTGGACTTTTTTTATTCCCAACTTATCCAGAGAATATTAAACTATTTAGATTAATTCTAAACTGAAACTTGCGCTTTTATATGCGGATAAGGCTTGTAATTCAACAATTTAAAATCTTCATACTGAAAATTAAATATATTTTTTACTTCCTTATTAAGCTTCATCTGCGGTAATTCTCGCGGTTTTCTACTCAATTGTAGCCTCGCTTGATCAAGGTGGTTGAGATATAGATGCGCATCACCGAAGGTGTGAACAAAATCTCCGGGTTCCAAGTCCGTGACTTGTGCAATCATCATTGTCAATAAGGCATAGGAGGCAATATTGAACGGAACACCGAGAAAGCAGTCCGCAGAGCGTTGATATAACTGACATGACAACTTCCCATCAGCAACATAAAACTGAAATAGGGCATGACATGGACTTAAAGCCATCTTATCGAGGTCGGCCACGTTCCATGCAGAGACGATTATGCGTCGTGAATTCGGATTGGTCTTGATGGTGTCAATCGCCCTTTGTATCTGATCAATTGTGTCCTTTCCATTGCTCCACGACCTCCATTGCTTTCCATAAACCGGGCCTAGCTCCCCATTTTCATCCGCCCATTCATTCCAGATGCGCACACCATTCTCCTGAAGGTACTCGACATTGGTGTCACCATTGAGAAACCATAATAACTCATAGATGATCGACTTCAAGTGAAGTTTCTTCGTGGTGATGAGTGGAAAGCCCTCTGATAAATTAAATCGCATCTGATAGCCAAATATGCTTAAGGTACCTGTTCCGGTCCTATCACTTTTTTCTACTCCCTCATCGAGGATCTTCTGCAGTAAAGTATGATAATTTTTCATCTCAATATTTCAGTGTTTCAATGCGTGTATAAAGTAAGTGTCTATTCTTATTTGTCTAGTTTCTATGCTCTTCAAGCATCAACAATGGGCCATTGCCTTATCCCGACTTATCCAGAAATTCCTTGTACCGCAATTATCTCTGCAGTTTCTCATGCATCTATATAAGAACCGGGAGAAGATGTGCCACCGTCTTTTCATCAAATGTACGTAAAATTATGGAAGCTTCATGCTATCTTAGCCTGGTTTATTCACGGATGTTGCCACCTTACCTGCAAGAATCCAGGAGCTGCAGTTCTATAATTCTTCCGCATTGACTTTCTACGGCTATAAAGATGGGAAGATACGATTGAAGGTAATATTCCTCCATTAAGGACTATATGAAAAGGAATAAAATGCCTGTATGTACCTATTATCCATTGCAGTTTATCCATTGCAGTAATCAAGGTATCTATAAAATTAATAACTGAGGTAGATTATCACTGCTTTTACAGGATTTTTAAATAAAATATCACTCATATTTATAAAAAATCAGGCTTAAGTCTTTATTTTACCTTTTTCCACTGCCATTTTTCATGTCATGGGAACATAGTATTAAAGGGAAAGCAATAAAACTTTCAGCAGGATGCATAGGGGACAGACCTATATTATCAAGGATAACAACTCAAGTGAGGAGTTAATTTCACTGCGCGGCAGGACCGTATCAACAAGTGGCTATCCAAGCATTCAGCACTCCGTAAGTACTCTCGCCTATTTATATGAACTCTCTGAAAATTGTATTCGATATTTTATGAAGGTCTCGCGACAATTACGCCCGCTTACGCAAATGTCTGTCCATGCAATCACCTTTCTCCTGATCCTTCTTCCACTTTTTTCCATAAGTTTCTCTCAATCACTCCAGGAAAACATGAAGAACGCATATTTTACTGCACTAGAGTATAAGAATGCAAGTAAGCCCAAGGCTGCACTCCCATATTTTGCACAAGCTTATGCCTTCTATAATGCTATGAACGATACCATACAAGCTAAGTTCCCCTGGCAAGTCCCCTTCTTTATCAATTCCAACTATGGGGTGTGTCTCATAAAATGTGAAGAATATCAATTGTCTGAGGGCTTTCTGCTCAATGCCATAACTGTGTATAAAAATAATAATCCACCTGAAAAACAATCGGAAATACTCTGCACGGCCTATATGTACCTCATCCGTGCCTATAATCGGCAAGCCAAGGCAGCCTGGGTTAAATATTTTGCCTCTGCACTTGGTCAGTGTAGTGACCCATTCTATAAATCCAATACCTTATCCATCCAATCCCGTCTCAGCCTAGATGCAAGTGATTATACCGAAGCAGGCAAATATCTAAAAGCTTATGCCTCCCTCCTACATAGCTTGAAAAACCTTGACAAAAGGGATACGCATCTAAGCCTCTTTTATGAAGCCCGGATTGATTATATGGATGCAATTCAGAATAAAGATGGCCTCCTAGATGCTTTTCATGCACTCGATAGCCTCAAGTCAACCTGGAACGTAAAGGCATATCCTTATTCCTACATCAAGGTCATCCATAAACTCTTGGTCACCGCGATTTCATATAATCTCCCCTGGAACGAATATTTGAACGCAAGTGAATTATTTGCAAGAAATTATGAGGGGAATGACACCTATACCCGACTTCTTATCATTCAGAACAGATACCTGAGCCTCGTGGCAGAAAATAAATTTGCGAAAGCTATTGCAATTATCAAACACACCCTAGACAAGGACAATAATGGCCAGATTGACATCGCTGACTGGAAGGCGGCAGCTCTGAAGGAAAATTTTATTAAAATATATGAAGACCGTATCGATATTGAATACCAGAGACTCTCTCAAGGTGTACATCGAGGATCTCTTGATAGCCTTCTTCTCCTTTTCAATAAGTATCTGGACCTCTGTAATATCTATATGAAAAACCGACATCAGGCGAGCTCAAGACTTGGCTATCTAAATTATTCTGAAAAGCCCTTCTCGCAGATCAAGGAAATTCTCTATCAATATTATTCTATGGATTCAAGGCAATCGGCCTTGCCATTGAAATCATTCTGGCAATATCACGAGAGGCTCAGAGGCTACATTTATGCATATCTCGTAAACCATCAGCACTCGATAAATTTCAGCAAACTCAATCAGAATCAAATCAATAGATTAAGCTTGCTACGCGACTCAATTATGCATTATCAGAATAAGATAAAACAAAGCAAGAAAAGATATGAGGCGGCTACCTATAGATTTAAACTCTATAATACTATCGCTACAATAGATTCCCTCCTACAGAATGTTTCAGAGAGCAAGAGAGAATATTCTGTCGGTAGATCTACTACGCTACAGGATATTATGGTATATAACAAGAAACATAAACTCACAACGATTCAGTACTCACTTTCCCGGCACAATCTTTATATTTTCACAATTACAGAAGATACGATAAGCTTGAATGTAAAGCACATCAATAAGGATACTATAGCAATTCTGCTAAAAAAATATAAGGATATGCTGAAGTACCAGCATTATTTTGCTTTAAGCAAACAAGAACTCGAGCAAAGGCTAATGGATTTCCAGCAATTATCTTATCGCTTATACGGTTTATTTCTCGCACCGGTTGAAGATAAACTATCTTCCACTCGTCTAAGAATAATTCCCGATCCGCTTATGACCGGAATTCCATTTGAGACTTTCTGTCTTTCACAAGCTGAAAATCCGTCTTTTACTGCACTCGATTATGCAATTTATCATTATACATTTCACTACAGCACGATAAAGTCGCGGCCTATTCAACCTATACCAGATGTCGGGCTCCGCAGGATGCTCTGTATTATTCCGGATTATCATGAAAATTTAAAGTATAATTACCTCGGATCGCGCATAGGTGAATATACTTTTCTGAAAGAACATACCGATGCCGATATCTGGACACACTCCAAGGCTCAACCGGAATATATCTTGCACCACTGGGAGGATTATTCAATTATAAATTTTTCCGGGCATGCATCAGCTGAAGTTGATAATTTAACATCGTCCTACCTTCTTGCAAATTCCGATTCAGCGGGAAATTCTATGATTTTTATGGAAGATATCCAGTACAATCAACTCAATGCGCAATTAGTTATCTTAAATGCATGTTCTACACAAGATGGAGAACAACATTTTACGGAAGGCCTCCTGGGCCTACAGAGGGCATTTTTCCTTGCCGGAGCAGAATCTATTATATCGACTATGTGGCCTATAAGTGATCGAGAATCCGCCGCTATTATTACAGATACTTACCGAAATCTTGCTTCCGGTTATCCTACGGATAAAGCGCTGAGAAAAGCTAAACTCACCTTTCTCTCTCAGAATACGCCGGTTTATTCCGCACCCTTTTATTGGGCCGCACAGAATCTTAATGGCTCCATCGTTAATGGGGATAAATTAATTGAGCCACAGAGCGATAACTTCATTTATATAATAGGCGGTATTATTGTCCTGTTGCTCGTATTCTTCCGGTATTACAGGAAAAAGAGAACAAATATTATTTCTGGCACTGAATAGATTAAATGTGTAGGTATAGGCAATGGCAGGATTGGCTCCGCCCATCCTTTTGTATTCCTAGGTCAACATCGCAATCGCT
>CAYTBT010000010.1:50180-87978 GCA_964436125.1 uncultured Saprospiraceae bacterium
ATCGCAATCGCTTGCCACGGCAAGCTTTGCTTTTTCACGACACTTGCTTACAAATCGTATTTGGAATTCCTATTTCATTCAAGAAAAACGGCAGGATTGGCTCCGCCCATCCTTTTGTATTCCTAGGTCAACATCGCAATCGCTTGCCACGGCAAGCTTTGCTTTTTCACGACACTTGCTTACAAATAAATTTGCAGCAAGTGTCGTGAAAAAGCAATGGCTGCGACAAGTCGCAGCCATTGCGATGCTCTTGTGACTCCGGCAGGATTCGAACCTGCGACCTATTGATTAGAAGTCAATTGCTCTATCCAGCTGAGCTACGGAGCCATTTGCGTAAAGCGGTGCAAATATAGGAAGCTTTTCAAAAACCGAGGCAATTATTTTCAAGCTTTTCACTATCCAGTCGCTTTTTCTTCTTTGTTTCAGGTAAAATCGTATAAAACAAGCCAGAACACACAAGAAGAAAGTAAGGAGATAATCTATATTCCTTACATTTGTACTATGGATCCACAGAAAGTTCAGATAGAAGAAAGCTGGAGAAAAGCTTTAAGTGAAGAATTTCAGAAGCCATACTTTGATAAGATAGTTGCATTCTTAAAAAAGGAGTATGCAGCAGGTAAGGACATTTACCCACCGGGTAAGCTCATTTTCAATGCATTCAATACTTGTCCATTTTCTGAAGTAAAGGTTATCATCCTAGGGCAAGATCCTTATCACGGACCAGGGCAAGCAATGGGCTTAAGCTTCAGTGTACCGAAGGCTGCTAAAATACCACCGTCATTGCGGAATATCTACAAGGAAATTCATCATGATATCGGCACTCCTATTCCCAAGCATGGCGACTTGAGTTCCTGGGCTGAACAAGGTGTTTTCCTGCTCAATTCAGTCCTTACGGTTGAGCATAAACTCGCCGGTTCACATAAGAAAATAGGTTGGCAGAAATTCACCGACGCAGTTATACAAAAGTTGTCTGAGGAAAGAGAAGCGCTTGTGTTTATGCTCTGGGGGAATTATGCTCGATCTAAAAAGAACCTTATCGATGATAAAAAACATCTCCTTCTTCAATCCTACCATCCGAGTCCGCTGGCAGGAAATGGCTTTTTTAACAATCATCATTTCAGTAAAGCCAATGCTTTTCTAACCGAGCATGGACTTAAACCTATCAACTGGACCGTGGATTAAAAATTATAAAGACA
The DNA here is from genome assembly GCA_964436125.1 of uncultured Saprospiraceae bacterium. Taxonomy (GTDB): domain Bacteria; phylum Bacteroidota; class Bacteroidia; order Chitinophagales; family Saprospiraceae; genus CAYRFF01. The sequence continues at coordinate 51,377 of CAYTBT010000010.1, forward strand.
AGTTTTATATATTTTTATCATTATTTTCGTTATTTAGATAATCGTTTTCACAAATATATAACTTACTATATCATAATGAAATACATTTTAGTCATAAGTTTTATATTTCTTGTACCATTTATCGGTGCTTCTCAGCTAATAAATTACAGTGAACACCTCAGCGGTGAATCACCTGCAAGCTATCAAGGGAATAAGTATATTTTTCTCGATTTCTGGGCGACCTGGTGTATTCCCTGTATAAAATCAATGGACCACATTGAATACCTCCAGTCACTCTTTGGGGATAAAGTATTTTTTATCAGTATGTCAAGTGAGCATGCTTATGCCGTTAAGAAGTTTTTAAAAAAAAGGCCTTTAAAAACTTCAACGGTACTGGATTTTCAAGGAAGTACTTTTCAACAATTCGGCATACAAGCGATTCCTCGTTCAGTATTACTAGATACTCAAGGCGATATTGTATGGTCCGGACATCCCTCGGATATGTCTCCGGAGAAATTGCGTAGATTACTCCCACGGCACATTATCCGTGGGGATCTACGCTTCAGGCACAGAGAAGCCATCCAAGCCAAGGCAGATAAGATAAACTATAAACCCCTTCTTATACCAGGATTTCTATTTCATACTGATACTTTATATCTAGCATCTTCCCCATATAACTTACAAGAGAAATGGATAAAGAGCAAGGTAAGCACCTACTATCAAGGAAGCTTCCATTCCTTCCTCAAATCCTTGCTAGGCATCAAGGATATACAGCTAGAACTCGATAAAAGTCTCCAAAGGCAGATCAGAATCCGTATTCCGACACAGCTCTACGAGAAAAAGCAAGACAAAATCATCCAAGCCCTCATGAAACACTACAATTTCCAACTCGACTCTACGCTGGTACAGAGAGAAGCACTCCTTATCACATGCGATTCTACTACCCAATTTTCAAGTAAAGATTTACTCGATTTTGGGAACAGGAGGAAGCTTATCTCATCCATCTCTATTGAAGCCGATAATATGTCCTGCACAGAATTTGCTGAGCTTATGGGAACTGTACTCAAGAAGCCCGTAATTTTCATCAATGCGCCGAGCGGAATATACGACTGGAACGTGCAATACAAGTATAAGAATCTCATGTTTGAGCAATTTAAATACGATTACAATACAGAAATAGAGGAAAAGACAATTAATCAAGTATTCTACACAACCACTCCGACTAAAAATACGGAATAAGCCAGCATTAAGCAGGTGCAATCACATATAGCTTGTGATAGGATGCCCTTCAAATAAGGGATTCATAAAAAGGATAAATACCTAAGGCTTTAAATCATTCAATTCCTTCAGAAAAAAATCGTGATTTATAAGAAAGTAAATTCCATAGGAGTAATCGAGTTGACGTCGAGCAAGGTCATAGTATCCGGCACATAAAACCTGAAAGCTCATCGTCTTTCCTATGGCTTGTTCAAATGCAATCCTGGCTGTAAGTAAGCGCTTATCATCGGTATAAAAGTCTGGTTTATAGTCCGAAATATTCAAAAATAGATACTCGCCTCTCGGTGCGATAAATCGATGTGCATCCCAGTAAGCAATCATTCCCCGGAATTTATGAAGTGTAAGATGAAGCTTGAGATAATAAGCATCTCCGGAGGCAAAGCGCGTAGTATTCCCCAATACCGGATTATATTCCAGTCCGGAACTCAAAAGATAACGCGGTCTCAAGGACAACTGAAAGTCCTCAGAAAAACGGTAAGACAAGTCCACTCCTACAGCAGCATTGAGGATTGAAAGCACGGGCAAGGGAGATTGATCAATCTGTCCGCCTTGATGTCTCCACATTCCCTCGATAGGGACGCGGACAGTCCATGCCTTCTCATCACTGATTAAGAAATCAGCACGTAAACCCAGCGTAAATCGTTCTTGACTTTCTTCACCGGGGAACAGAAAATCTTCCCAGTCAAGCCACATATCCATATCAGCCCACCGTGGCTTATACAAGAATTGAAGCCCGTATTCATTGTTGTCTTGATAAAACAAGTCATAACGCATCAATGCCTGCTCTAGTTTATGGTGCAAGGTTCCATAAAGGCTGCCCATAACTATAGCAAATTGTTCATTAAATTCATGGTGAACCGTAAAAATAGGAATAAGCTGTTTAAAGACACTCTCACCTGAATACTTCAATAGATGCACTCCGGCACTTACCCGCGTTGAGGGAGCAAAGTAGTACTCCAGTGTCGGTCTCACAAAAAAGCCGATTCCCGTATATCCTTCAGTATATGGGTTGAAATATTCATTATTCTGAAAGAAAGACGCACTATTAATCCGCAGACTTAATTCTCGATCACAAGTATCACAGAGCGTCATATCAGTATTGAGCAATCTAAGCTGTGCATTAAGGCCATCCTGCCGGAATAGACACAAGGCAATTATACAACAATAGATAATACGCGGGCATAGTCGGTAAAAGCTTCCGAGATTTTCAAGGCGTTTAACAATGTAGCCTAAAATATAAAACGTTCTTTCTTCGCACATGAATAAAACACTATCCAAAATAAGATCGCAAGACCTTGGGGTTTACTTTTTTGCGTAAGCGACGGATAGCACGCTCCTTAATTTGTCGCACGCGCTCTCTGGATAATCCTATCTGATCCGCAATCTCCTCAAGTCCCATCGGCTCTTCATTATTAAGACCAAAGAAGTTCTCCAGAATTTCCCGTTCACGCCCTCTTAAGGATTGCAGTCCGACCTGCAGTTCTCTACGCAATGATTCATTCATCAGCTTATTATCGGGATTGGGGATATCCTTTCCCTCATAAACATCTACCAGTGTGCTCCCTCCTCCCTCATCATCCAGTGGCGCATCAAATGAGACGTGCCGAGGGCTATTGGCTATAATTTCATCCACCTCTTTTTCTGTCAGATTCAACATCGCTCCGAGTTCCTCATTGGAAGGAGGCCTTTCATGTTCTTGAAGAAATTCCTGGAGGGCCGTATTGAGTTTATTATACAGACTAGCCTTATTTAAGGGCAAGCGGACGATGCGGCTATGCTCCACTATCGCCTGCAATATTGCTTGCCTTATCCACCAGACAGCATAAGAAATAAACTTAAAACCCATTGTCTCATCAAATCTCTTTGCCGCTTTTATCAGGCCCATATTGCCTTCATTGATAAGATCACTGAGAGAGAGTCCTTGATTCTGGTACTGCTTGGCCACCGAGACGACAAATCGGAGATTGGCCTGCGTAAGTCTCATCAAGGCCTCTTCATCTCCACCGTGTATCCGCCGAGCTAGCTCTGCCTCCTCATCCGCACTGAGCAAGTCTATCTTCCCTATCTCAGTAAGGTATTTTTCAAGGGAGACGCTATCCCTATTGGTAAATCTCGGTGTTATCTTCAGTTGCTTCATTGCATTACAGTCAGACTTATCTCGTACGCTGACAAGAACCAGCCGGTTCTTATCGAAGCTACAAGGTAGTAAGAAAAATAGAACTATCTCAGAAATAGAAGGCATTTCCCTTCTTCCATTCTCTACAAGGTCAATTCTTGCCACAGAATTCCGGTAAGCTCAATTCAATGGGAAAAAACGCACTTCTATGGATAATTATGAAATAATTTCATAAATTTGACTATATTTTAATCATATTTGATTATTTTTAGGTCTCATGTATTTAAATTGCCACACATATTTCAGCTTGCGCTATGGAACCTTATCGCCGGAGCAACTAGCCGATGCAGCGGTAAAACGCGGTGTCACAGAGCTTGTACTGACCGACATCAATAACACTTCCGCTGCTTTTCCCTTTATGGAAGCCTGTAAAAAGCGCGGGCTACATCCGGTACTCGGCATTGAGTTCCGCAAGGAGAATAAGCCGTATTATATAGGTATTGCACGCAGTATTGAGGGCTGGGCGGCACTCTGTCGCCACCTTACCGCAATTCAACAAGATTCCTCGATTCTCACACATCGCGCTCCCTTGTTGAAGGATTGCTGGATAATCTACCGAAGGCTCGCTTTCCATGCTACAGAATTAAAGCCTCATGAATTTGTCGGTATCTGTCCTCAAGATATACATAAGCTTTATTCATCAGGTCTCCTTAGCTTTCGCAAAAAGCTTGTCGCTCTTCAGCCGGTTACCTTCCTCAATCGCGACGGATTCAGAGCCCATAAGCTCTTGCGATGCATCGATCTCAATATTCTCTTGTCCAAGCTCAAGCCCGGGGATTGCGCCGATGGGCAGGAAGATTTTAAGTCGCCGGATGATTTGCGGAAGCTATATAATGTATATCCGGACCTCATCGAGCGCAGTCAGGCATTAATCAAGGATTGTCATTATAGCCTATCGGAGGGAATGGATAATAATCGTCAGACATTTACCTCTAGTGTCAGGGAAGATATCGCACTTTTGCGTAAGCTGGCACTTGATGGATGTCGGAAGCGATATAAAAAGCATTATAAAGAGGCAATGGAACGCCTGGAAAAGGAAATGGGCTTGATAGAGCAGATGGATTTCAGTGCATATTTTCTGATTACCTGGGACATTATCCGCTATGCCCAGTCGGTGGGTTTTCATCATGTCGGCAGGGGAAGTGGTGCCAATTCAATTGTGGCGTATTGTCTCGGAATCACCGATGTCGATCCGCTGGAGCTCAAGCTCTACTTTGAACGTTTTATTAATCCATATCGCTGCAGCCCTCCTGACTTTGACATTGATTTCTCCTGGGATGAACGGGATATTGTCACGGATTACATATTTAAGCGATATGGCAGTGAATACACGGCACTCCTCGCAACATATAATACTTTCAAGGGGCGATCGGTCATACGAGAGCTGGGAAAGGTCATGGGCCTACCTAAGCAGGATATCGATCTTATCGTACGTCACCCGGAAGCAAGGGGAAAACATCATCCATACGCCCGGCATATTTTCAAGTATGGAAGACAGATTGAAGGCTTCCCCAATTATCTGTCCATTCACGCAGGTGGTGTACTCATCTCTGAACGGCCACTTTATTATCATACAGCCTTACAGACAATGCCCAAGGGATTTCCGATTACGCACTTTGATATGTACACCGCAGAGGATCTAGGCTTTCACAAATACGATATTCTCAGTCAACGTGGACTCGGACATATCAAAGAAGCCGTGGATATTATTGAGGAGAATTGTGGACAATCCATAAATGTACATCGGATCCGAGAAATCAAGGCAGATCCCCATGTCCGCGACCAATTAAGGTCCGGCAAATGCATGGGCTGTTTTTATATTGAGTCTCCGGCTATGCGTGGCCTCTTAAGCAAGCTCCATTGCGATAATTACATTCATCTCGTTGCAGCGAGTTCAATTATCCGTCCCGGGGTTGCTAAGTCCGGGATGATGAGAGAATATATCAAGCGTTTTCATCACAGGGACTCAATTAAGTATCTGCACCCGGTATTTGAAGAGCATCTGGGTGAGACATTCGGAATAATGGTTTATCAGGAAGACGTGATGAAAATCGTGCATCACTTTGCCGGTTTAAGCTTGAATGAATCCGATATACTGCGACGGATAATGAGTGGGAAGCGTAAGTCAGGAGACACTTTTAAGACTTTACGAGACAAGTATTACCAGAATTGCCGTGAAAAAGGCTATCCGGAGGCACTTATAGAAGAAGTATGGCGACAGATAGAAAGTTTTTCTGGTTATTCCTTCTGTAAGGCACATTCAGCGAGCTTTGCTGTAGAGTCCTTTCAGAGCCTTTATTTAAAAACTTACTATCCACTCGAATTCATGGTGGCTGTCATCAATAATTTTGGTGGCTTTTATGCAACGGAGTTTTATGTGCATGAAGCGCGTATGGCGGGCGGCCGAATACATCCTCCTTGCATTAACAGGAGTAGTTATAAGACGAGCATTGAGGGGAAGGATATATATATCGGCTTTATTCACCTCCATAGTTTAAAGCAGGATGTTGCACGGGAAATCGTAGCTGAAAGACAATCTCGCGGTTGTTATACTTCCTTGCGGAATTTTATGGGTCGTATCTCCATCAGTAATGAGCAACTGGAAATTCTCATCCGCATAGGAGCATTTGGCTTTACCGGGCTCAGCAAGTATGAATTACTCTGGCAAGCTTGTCGTGTCCCACGGAGAGAGGCCTATGCTACTTTATTCCGCGAGCAGGAGCAAGAATACAATTTGCCCACACTAGAAGAAACGCCCTACGAGCAAGCATTTGATGAGATTGAGCTTCTGGGATTCCCCTTGTGCTCCCCATTTGAATTATTAAAGGGCCAGCCGAGAGGAAAGCATATCCACGCTCGAGAATTGCAGGGATATAAGCATAAATCCGTTTCAATCATCGCGTATTACGTGACGCGGAAACACGTCACTACAGTGCATGGCAAGCACATGAATTTCGGCACATGGCTTGATGAGGAAGGGGAATTTTTTGATACTGTGCACTTCCCCGCATCCTTGGATAAGTATCCATTTCAAGGGAGAGGTTGCTATCGCATCATCGGCAGGCTTTCCGTGGATTTTAACTACCCGAGTATTGAGGTCAAATCGATGGAAAAGCTACCGTATGTATCAGATGAAAGATATACTTAATATTTTATCCTGAAAACAGAATATATCTAAATGAATAAAACAGTAGAAAGATGTATAAACGTGCAATTGCCCACATGGATTTGGACTCGTTCTTTGTTTCCGTAGAATGTCTCAGGAACAGCGAGTTCATCGGCAAACCACTTCTCATCGGTGGAACAAGTTCCCGCGGTGTTGTAGCCTCATGCAGCTATGAAGCGCGGAAATTTGGTGTTCATTCCGCAATGCCTATGAAAGTGGCAAGGCGCCTATGTCCTCAAGCTATTATCCTGCGTGGAGATATGGATGCATATAGTAAATACTCTGATTTGGTCACTGAAATTATTGCCGATAGTGCTCCTGTATATGAAAAAGCATCGATAGATGAATTTTATCTCGATCTCAGCGGCATGGACAGGTATTTTGGCTGTCTTCAATGGGCAGATGAGTTACGCACAAAAATCATCCGTGAATCAGGTCTTCCTATTTCATACGGTTTATCGGTAAATAAGCTTGTATCCAAGGTCGGTACGGATGAAGCTAAACCCAATGGCAGGCTATGCATACACAATGGGGATGAAAAATCTTTTCTCGCTCCGTTGTCAATAAAAAAACTACCGGGCATAGGAAGTAAGACTTTCAAAAGACTCACGATGATGGGGGTAAGGAAAGTTGAAACCTTGAGTAAAGTTCCAGTGCCTATGTTAAGGTCAGCATTCGGAAAACAAGGTGTAGTGTTACATCGCCATGCCAATGCTATTGACAATCGTCCTGTTGTTCCTTACAATGAACAGAAATCCATGTCCAAGGAACGCACCTTCAAGGAAGATATTATGAATCTATCCACCATTAAGAATATGCTTGTTAAGTTGTGTGAGCAATTGGCTTATGAATTGAGACAGTCTGAAAAACTCACAGCTTGTATCACCGTCAAAATCCGCTATGCCGATTTTAATACACATACTCGTCAAATCAAAGTTCCCTACACAGCACTTGACAAAGATATTATCAAGACGGCCTTGCTCCTCTTCAATCAGGTATATCAAAAAAGGCAACTCATCCGGCTTATCGGCGTAAAATTAAGCCACCTCGTACATGGAGCATATCAGATGAGACTTTTTGAAGATACAGAAAAAGAAATTGCGCTCATGAATGCAATGGATAAAATCCGGGACAGATATGGAAAACACGCCATCGGTAGAGCTGTAAATGACAGGTAAATATTTTCCGCATGACAGGTAAATGCCTATTATACTCAGAACCGGAATCCCTATAAATACTTTATTCTAGCTCATTCGCCTTCTCATCTCACAGCCAATAAATCGTTCTCTCCCCTATTATTTTACTTATGTTATATTCCACATCTATTCCTTATCCAATCATCCGTAGATATAGCTCTCATTAGATACAGGGTGTCATACCTACAATTACGTCCGTTGCTGACAGGACCTATTGCAAAAGCATCGTAATTGCTGTATCGGGAGAATAGCTTTATAATTTCTCAATTCAAAAGGCCAGCAAGAATAAGCATACCATATTATAACATACCGGTATAGTAGTCCGGCCGCTTGACAACGCAGCATTAGAGTCTTCAATTATGGGGATAGCTCTTATTCAAGCAGGAATGCTCCATTCATATAATGAGAAAAGCCCATCTCTTTTCCTGAGATAGGCTTTTCTTGATTTATGAATCCGGATGAGTCATCATCCGTTCATCTCATCTTCCTTACTTGATGATTATCATCTTCTTGGTAGCAGTGTACTCACCACTCTTCAATGTGTAGTACTTCACTCCTGCTGCTCCCAACTCGCTCCGTTCAATCTGTACTGTATTTGTACCTGCTTCATACGTGCTTGTACTTGTGTACTCAACGCGTCCTTGTACATCGTAGATTGTCAAGGTCGCCTCGCCTCTATTCGGTAGAGTGAAGCTGATACTTGTTACGTCGTTAAACGGATTTGGCTCATTCTGATACAAGGCGAATAGTCCGCTTTCCTCATTGCCTACACGCAATTCTACGGTCTCTATTTCTCCGCCTACATAAGCCTCGTTACGTGTGATTACATCACTTGTTGCAAATGCACCGCGTAAGTCACCTGACTCACTTGCTTCAAAGACGAGGGTGAATAAGACATCTCCTGCTTTCACGTTCATCGGCTCTACCACGTTCCAGCTCATGCTTACTAAGCCTTCGCTTGCACGTTGTGTTCCGACATTCGCATCACTGAGATTAAATTCACCTGCCTCAATTCCTGCATACTGTAAGCCTGATGCTATCTCAAGTGTCATCTGGTAACCGTAGATAGATGCATTCTCGCCTGCAATTACCGGTACACGTACCTCACTGCCTGCTGTGTAGCTTGCATCTGCTATTTCCATAGTGAAGCTCTCGCCACTACGTACTTCTACTCCCATTGCACCTTGTGCATCCGCTGTGTTGTTCACATCTCCGATCTTCACTGCGATGAAGTCTTGGCCACTTAGCTCTTCGGTAACATTATCCAATGTGATCACTTGATCGTAGTTTACAGGTACTTCGCCATTCTCAAGATCTGCAGCGGCGTCAACCATCTGCCAGCTTGAATTCGATGGGAATTCCTTATCCAATTGCAAGATCACTCTTCTCAATTGTACAAGATCAATCGGTGTCAATCGTCCATCTCGGTTGATGTCTGCTGCAATCAACTTGTATGGTGATACGATCTCATTCATTCCTAAGATGTGCTGTTGTATCAAGGTTAAATCCCATGTTGATACTCCGTTCAAGACATCTGCATTGCTACGTGATGTTACTTCATAGCTGTAGTTCGCACCCGCTACAAAGCTGTACATTCCGCTTGCATCTGTCTGCTGTAGCATCGGCGTAGGTACATTAGATTTCTCTACTGCTACCTCTGCTCCTTCTACTGCTACTCCGGTTTCCTCAACTCTTACTTGACCACTTACACGGTTTCCTCCACCGTCCGGACAAGCATCTTCGTTGTCTTGAAGATCAAGTGTCTGGATACAGTATGCTTGGTTGCCCGCTGCATCTGTTACCCATATCTCCAATTCAATGATCTGACTTACGCCATCAGGAATATCTGCACATGTAAAGGTCTTCGTCGTATCTGTAGGATCGGAAGAGAATGAAATAATCAAGTCTTCTGATGATGTACAGTTATCGAAGCTTCCTGCGTCAAATAATTTCGCATTCAAGGTAACTTCACCATTGGATTCCATTACCTCCGTTGCTAGAGTATAGCAAACCGGTGTCGGCTTCGTACAGTCTTCTACTGTAAAGCTGAAGCTTTCTACTGCAGTGTTTCCACACATGTCATTTGCTGTGAATTCAATTGTATGTGTTCCATACGCATAGTCTCCACTTGCATCTCTACCTTGTCCACTGACATCCCAGCTTCCGTCGCTGTTCAAGTCAATGCGGTAGCTCCACTCAAGAAGATCTGCAGGTACACATCCTTCTGCATCAGGTATTAATTCAATATATCCTGCGCAGCTTGTTGATGCTGTATCACATGCAGCAACATTATCAAATACGATATCCGGTCCTTCTGAGTTCATCACCTTGATGATCTGTGTATAAGTCCAGATTCCGTGGCCTTCTTCCTTCTCTGGAATACAGCAGTTGATTACTGTCCAGTGTCGTAAAATCTTGAAGCAATAGCCCGGTACATATTCAAATACCTGATCTTCATACGTCGCTGCGATCATTGAGCATTCAGAGTAGTTTCCTGTGTATGTAGGCTCTCCGTAATCTCCACCTTGGCTGTCACCGCATGAACCATCAAAGTCTGCAGGCCATACGATGTTATTCTCATCAAATGGATTACAGCTGATTACCTCAACGATCTGAGATACTGTGCTTCCACTGATTACTTCGCCATTTGGATCGAGTAATTGCCATCTACGGATGATTCTACCCATACCGCAGTCATTACGCATATCAATCGGATCAAGCTCTACTACTGTTACACCGCAGTTATCCGTTGCAAATCCATCCTCTGCTCCTGCGTTGTCGCCGCATGGATTAGGATCGTTGATGACTATCGGATCGACTGTCTCACCTAAGGTCAAGTTTGCTACTTCACCAAATGCGCTCAAGTCTGTCATATCTATTGGATAGTTACAACTTACTTCTACATTATCCGGTGCTTCGATCTGTGGTGGAATATTGTCCTCTACCCGTACATTTACTGTACAGATATTGGTCAAGCCACCTGCATCTGTTACTCGGTATTCAACCTGGACTACTGTTCCGATGTCTGCACAGCAGAAATCAACATATTCGCCCCAGCCTGTTCCGATACCACAAGATGGTTGTCCTGTTACTCGGCGTACTTCATGATCGACGATCTCACAGTTGTCGTAACTTCCGTCTTCTATTGTCTCCCAATGTACACGGGCTGTTCCGTCGCCTCCGATAGCTACCTTGGTATTCTGATCACATACGGCAATCGGCGGTACATCATCTACTACGGTTACTACGTGTACGCAAGTAGTGCTGTTTCCACAACCGTCACTTACTGTATAAGTAATCTCATAAGAACCTACAGGCAAGTCTTTCAGTACACCATTTTCAATGGTTCCTGCACTTGATTCCGCAGTCCATGTAATTCCATTCGGTGAGCAGGCATCCGTTGCTGTAGGTGCAGGCAAGACATAATCTGCTGCACAGCTGTAAAATCCTGTTCCTATCTCTGCATCTGCAGGGCATTCTACTTCCGGTGGAGTATCATCGATAATCTTAATTACTTGCGTTCCTTCTACGACATCTCCTGTGCAGCACCACAATGCGGTGTAATCACGGACAAATTTCTTCGTTCCTTCACAGATATCGATTACTAAGTCTTCATATCCATAGAATATTCCACAGAGTCCTTGTTCAGGTGCTCCTGTCAATTCCGGATCAGGATGTCCGTCTCCGTCTTCATCCCATGGATCTTCACAATTGATCACGACGTAACCTGGAATTTCAAATGTTGAAAGGTCCATGTTCTTAACGGTTATCGTATCTGTACATGTCGTCGTATTTCCACTAGCATCTTCTGCTACCCATGTTCTGTAGATGATACTTGCATAATCATCTGCACAAGTACCCTCTATTACCTGATCAGTATATGTCAAGGTAACATCGCCACATGGATCAAATCCACTTACTGTAAATGGTCCTGTTCCGGTTGTCGGTGTGATTGTTACATCATCCGGAAGTGGGAATGGTGCTCCTGATCCTACTGATCCATAGACCATCAACAATACAGGCTCTTCATATCCTACTAAACTCTGAATAGATGTCGGTACATTGGCACCACAGTCCGGAGCCATGAGATATGTAGGCGTCATACCACCTGCTGAATTCGTCGCTGTGATAAATGTCTGATTATTAGACGGTACAAACAATTCTACAACCGTATAAGGCGTTCCTGACGGTATTTGAATACCCAAACTGCTTATATCAACTTGCCACATTGACATCGCTGGTGTTCCTGCCGGTATTGTAGCCGGGAAGTCAGCACCTATCTGAGTCATGTTATTCATATCCAATGTTGTTCCATTGGGATCGTAGCTCGTCGGATCGTTAAATGTATAGAACCGCACTACGATATCGATATCTGCTCCTGCAGCCTGGCCAATTCCCATACGGAAAGTCTCCGGGGTGAAGGCATCGGTAATTCCGAGTGCATTCATATCCATCACCTTAAAGTAGTGATTGTCTTCACTTGTTCCTAGTAGCCATGCCGCACATGAAACTGTTCCCGGATCTATCGTTGCCGTGTCATTATTGGAATATAATACCGCTTCTTCCGCTGCTGCTTCTGCATTCGGCAATAAGTCATCACCGCAGGTTAAGCTATAACTGCTGCAGAGTAAATCTGGTATTGTTCCATCGATAATCTGTACTCGTCCTACACAGCTTACGCCTGTGCTATCATCTGTTACTCTTGTATATAATGTCTGACCTGCATAAGTACCGTCAAAGCATACGATATGTCCATCCAGGATAACATTGTTAAAGTCTGCATCTGTGGATACTTCCAAGGAATATCTTCCTTCATAGCATCCGTAACGTCCTCCTTCTAGTACGTCATCAGCATTGATACATGCCTCACAGTTGTCATCGAGATAAACCTTCACAAGGTCATTGCATACTAGATTATTCCGTACTTCAGGGAATTCTTCTACTGTTACACAGAATGAGCATGTACTTGTATTTCCGTCTGCATCTTCTGCGACAAATTCAAAGCAATGCGTGCCGATAGGCAATGCATCTCCAAGTTCAAATCCTGAGGTATCAACCTGTGTTACCGTAGCAGCATTACCACCGATTGCATATTGTACTTCTCCGACAAATGCTCTACCCGCAAAGGTATTTCCAAATGGTGTATCTGTACTACCGAATCCATTGGATAAAATCGTGATATTACCATCTGTTTCCGTGAAATTACCATTGGTATAATGGTACGTAGGTCCACCGAAAGTATAATTGGTTACAAGGACATAAATCCCTTTGGATTCACCCGGTTGAAGAGTCAAAGTATTATTCAAAGTTACTTGTGTAAATGTATTTACATCCCAGGCCGTAGCATTCTGTGCCGGGATCCCGGTGAGTGACTCAAGAAGTGTCCATTCGCTTGGATCAGTCTGCACACCGACATTTGTGGAAGCTGTTGTCGTATAATACACATCCATATCAAGTGTAGTAGCACCTGTAAGTGGAACTTTAAATCCTCTGATTTCCATCGGCTGGCTCGACTCATTCTTCACATCAAAAGTTACACCGGCAAAAGCGTTAAAGAAATTGGCTGGATTTCCTGCATTAGTTGTAAACAACGCACCTTCCTCCATTGCACCTGCACAATCTGTTGCGATAAGTGTATCGATGAAGTTTCTATACATACAGTCACCTGCATCTAAAGTAACAGTGAAGTCACCGGGGCAATTCTGAAATTCAGGACCTGATAAATCTTCAACAGTAACATTCATCGTACATTCAACAAATGTTCCCGTAGAAGCATCATAGGCTTTCCATGTAACTTCTGTAGTTCCTATGGGATACGTATCAGATGCATCAGCAGTATTATTGTAGTCATTAATAAAGGTCAATCCACTACTTACAGGATAAGTTAAGTGCGCTTCGTACTCATTGGTAGTACATAGCGTAGGATTAACTCCTGTTCCTGTCGGCGTAAAGTTCACATCTACCTGACCATCGGCAGTAATTGTTGCCATATCTGCTGCACTTATTGTATAAGTGAAGGATGCAGCATTACAATCACCTGCACTAGAATATTCTGTGCCTAGTACAATTCCTTCAACGTCAATTTCTACGGATTCAGATGAAGCTGTACCGAAATCTCCATTCAGGGTTACTTCAAGAGTTCCAGTTCCAGGACCGGCCGGGGGAGCAAGACTAAGATTAACCGTTGCAGTTCCCGTTGATACCGGTGCAGTACCTGATACGTCACCCGGCATTGGACTACAACCTTCAACAGTCGGTGCCGGCACATTTACATAGGCGCCTTCACAGTTGCCCGGATCCGCTCCTACTGTAATGTCATCAGGACAAGTTATTGTACAACCGATACCCATCGGATCAAATAATAATCCTACAATATTAGGCTGTGCGGTATTATAAGAAAACTGGGCAACTTCCGCTGCTCCTGTTCCTTTGATACCCATTGTCGCCGTTGCACCATCTGAAGAAGAGTCTCCAAAATCTATATCGGGATAGAAGAAGTATATTCTTCCAGTACTCTCGTGCAACTGCACCTGCCATGTTCCTAAACTAGGCGAATGGTAATAATTGGATAAGCTATCCCATTGAACGATAAAAATTCTATTGGGAGCAGTACCTATGGTTTCATAAACAACCTTGGAATTGGGCTCATCATCCATATCATCCCACAATGGTGCGATATAATTATCATTACCACCCTGTGTTAAATCATCATTGATAAAGCTAATATACGATGCTGATGTAGCTCCGAATTCTATTCCGCCATTCCACGACACGCTCATCGTATTGGCGCTTATTCCCCAATAGTAAAAGGTAAAGGGCATCGTGACGAGCTCGTAATCATCGTCAGAAGTCAGTCCTACCGGTGTTCCTGTTGCCGATATGTCGGTAAAGGATGCTGATGTAGGATTGGTTACTATATTATAGGCTGCATACGGCTGCGCTTGCAGATTATATGTACCGCCTACCAAAATAGCAAACAATGCTACCAGCAGTGTTCTAGTAAAATGTTTCATAAATTTTTGGTTTTTTGGTCTTATAATTTATTGTAAGTCTTCTACAGTCTGTGCTAGCACATTCTTCAAGAAATCAATGTGTGAAGCATCGTAATGGGCCAGCGTATATGCCTTTGTTATAGCATAAGCGCGGACAATACCATTGCTTACTTCTTCATTGCCTTTGTAGTGTGCACCGAGGTATTCCCCAAGGTTTACATAAAAGGTCCGTGCTATATCCGCTTGAATATCGCTGTACCCATTATTTCCCTGGTTAATTCCTGCTATCTCTGTCTTGGAATAAGTGAGTGCTTCTTCTAGAGTTGCATTCACACTTCCGACATCGACACCGGTACCGTCAACATTGTGTGCATTTCCACCGTTGTATAGCGCTGCATCCGTACTTTGTGTAGTAGCTCCAGCTTCCGTCAGTGTACTCTGTGCCATTAATGGCGATAAAGCTATCCCGCAGTAAAATAGCAAGCTTAAGCATAAATATCTGCCTAGCTTAAGTGCTACAGAATAACCATTCTGTCCTCTTGTCTTCATCATGAGATTTTGGTTTTGGTTTAATAATCTAATTTATTCGTCTTTGTTAATTCCATAATCCTTTTCAATACGGAATTATAACTATGCTCCAGTGCTCATATAGCTTATACGCTATTCATAAACACATATTATAAGTAATCGCAATACATAATCACTTGGTCTAAATGAGACTACGCATCATAACTTATTATAATCTAACATCAAAAGCAAATAAAAATCATTTCTTACTCGCTTTTCTTTCACAATATTAGGCATTATTTATAATTCCTGCAAGTATTATGCCAGTTTATCATATAATTTTGTGATTAATTCGTTCTCAGAGTAAACATAAAAAGTGCATTATTTTTTTATTAGGCGAGAATTTTCTTAATTAATGTAGTTCTGTACAGTCTTATATAGCATTTATAGACATCATAAGGAAGATGATATAAGGATTTATCTCAGAGAAATAATTCTCTTGATAAAGTCCTCAGAAGAATGGCTTAAGTTCCATTTTGCTTCATACTCTCAACACAGTATGTACACAAGATATACTCGGGGAGAGAAAAAATGGTTACTTGTTGACCTTGGCTCGGCTTGGTTCATTAAATTCATTCTATAATCTGTAAAAAAATTGAGTAGATGTAATCAGTGCATATAAAAAGAGCATCCTAATTTTATATATAGGATGCTCTAGTTTAAACTATTCATCATTCCTCAAGGTCTATTCAAGGTAACCAAATTTCCCGGTATTATACTCATGAAAAGCTTGCGCTAGCTCCTCACGTGTATTCATCACAAATGGTCCATGAGCGGCTATGGGTTCATTAATTGGCTCGCCACTGAGGACAAGGACTACTGAATCTTCTCTTGCTTTTATAGAGAATTCTTCACCATCGTTATTCATCAAGGCGAAATAATCTTGAGGAATCTCTTCCCCGTCTAGTTCTACACTACCCTCAATAAGGAGCAGTGCAGTGTTAAAATGAGCCGGAAAATTAAATCTAGCTTCACCGCCTTTTTTCAACTCTGCATTTAAGACATTAACATCAGTAAATGTTGAGGCAGTCCCTTTCACACCATTATATTCTCCTGCGATGATTTTCACTATTCCCTCCTTATTATCCAGCTCATGTACTTTAATATTATCGGCTGTAATAGCTTGATATTTTGGGGGGCTTTGTTTGTCTTTTGCCGGAAGGTTCACCCATAGCTGAACTACCTGAAAATCACCTCCATTCTTATTAAAGTCTTCCGCATAATATTCCTTGTGCAGAATTCCTCCTGCAGCCGTCATCCATTGCACTTCACCCTCGTGGATAGTTCCGCCGCCTCCGCTACTGTCTCGATGTGAAACACTCCCATGATAAACAATAGTAACAGTCTCAAAGCCCTTATGTGGATGCACTCCGACGCCGTGAGGTTCATCGCTTGGCTCCACTTGCATCTTGGCATTGTAGTCAAGTACGATAAAAGGACTCATCCTCTTCATATCCATCAGCGGTCCGCCCGGTATAAAATTGTGCACGTGAAAAGCATTTCCCACATAATGCGGTGCCGGTGGTGCAATAATTGCTTCCAGGGTTTTCTTCTCAGTTTTCAATTCCGTATTCTTCATAGTATTCCTATTTTTATGTTTCCACAAATGTACGCTCGTTCTCACCCTACTACCTTGATCTATGATAAGAAGTTGTTTCTTTATCGCTGTGCTGTGAAATTTTTCCTTGCAAGCTCCTTCCTGACTCGACTTAGAGTCTCGGGAGTTATCCCCAGATATGAAGCAACCATCTTCTGCGGTACACGGAGCAATATATCGGGATACATTTCTACAAATGATAAGTAGCGCTCTTCAGCCGTTGCACTTAGTAATTCATAAATACGCTGATTTTGCTGTTTTATCCGATTGTGTAATAATTGGTTATTAAAGTCCGTAAATTCCGGAAATTTCTCTGTCAATTGTTCAAGAAATCCCGCATCTATTACCATAGCTCTTGTATCTTCAAGGGCTTGAATATAAAATAAGGATGGACGACCATAAAAACTGCTTTCACGATCTGCAACAAACCAATCCTCCGGCGCAAATTGCAATATCGACTCTTTCCCTTCTTCTGTGAGACCGTACTTATATAATAGGCCTTTCTCTACGAAGTAACTCCGCTCCGATATTTCACCTGCATGTAGGAGTATTTCTCCCGCATTCACCTTCTTCACATTGCAATGACTGACAAATTCTCCCAGAAGCTCTTCATCAAGGCCAAGGTGCGCTGATAAATACGATATAAATCTTGAATTATTCACTGTATCTTTTAAGTTCAATCTGCTTATTTTGTTCATTTATAATCGAGAGAATAATATGGATACGATACCTATTGCACACACTTCTATGACCATCAATTAATCAATAAATAAGGCCCTGTGATTTCCCCATATCTCAACCCTTTCTTTACTGAATAAATATAATCTCTATTTTCTTGACTTAAATAAAATAAGAAGGTATTCCTTGCAGAAAACCACATTTTTATTTATTTTGTGCTGAAAGTTTAGTTTAGGGACACACAAGCCACTTTAATCAGGAATCTAGCTTTATAGACATAGTTAACTCGATATCTGCAGCACTGAAATCGCTTGGTCTACCTAAAACTACTTAATGGTTTACAACTTTGATATCTGTTTCAGATTGAATTCGGTATATAGGCTGGAGAGGCATTCTGTGAACTTTTATACCCAAAACACACAATGCTCCGGAAGCACACATGTAGAATTATGATTGTATTTAGTCTCGGCTCCGCCGAGACTAATGAGCGTCAATCGAGCATTGATGAATGGACCGACTAAGAAACAGATTCACTTGCAGAAACAAAAAACCAAATACTCCGGTGGAGAACATTTAAAATATTCTAGTATGAAGTACACAAGGTTCTTTCTTTATTTCTTAAGCATTATTATACTCGCATCATGTGGCACCGACGAGTCTTCCCGGGAGGTCGATAATATTCAACAATTTAAAGAATACATAGCCTTTACTACTGAAGGTATGCACTCCACATGGGATCCGATTAAAGTCGGGCTGATAAAACCCTTAGAGCAATTTGACGAAAGTCAAGAAATTTCCAGAAAATATATCAGCATAAATCCGGAAGTTCCCGGTAAACTCTACATAGAAAATGGACTCATTCTTGAATTTAGGCCTGCTGAAAGGCTGAAACCAGGTATAGAATATATGGTCACAGTGCATCTTTCGGCTCTCTATGATTCTGTGAGTCGGGGAAGAAGCAATTATACGTTTAGCTTCAAGACAATTCACCAGGATTTTAAAATCAATATAGGCAATATTCAGTCATATTCTCGAGAATGGCAATACCTGAAAGGAAGTATAGAAAGTGCTGATTACATTAAATCAGAATTGTTAAGCAAGCTGATTAAAGCAGAACAAGGAGAGGGAAAACTCCACATAAAATGGGAGGAGACTGAGGAGCTTGCAAAATATTTTGAATTTGTCATCGATAGTATTGCCAGAGAAGCCGACAGCACACAGATCAGAATCACATGGAATGGCTCAGCAATCGGCTCAGAGAATCAGGGGAGCAGGATAATCCCTATTCCCGGATACAATAATTTTAACATCTTGGGAGTGCAGATTGAGTCCACACCTAAGACTTTAATTACCATCAACTTTTCTGACCCGATTGATCCGGATCAGGATTTCTCCGGGCTTATAAGCATAGAAAATTCAGACAACCTTCGTTTTGAAGTAAATAACAACGTACTTTATGTTTACCCATCTGAACAACTCTTGGGAAAAAGTAAGCTCACTATCTTCCCCGGGATAATCAATATCTATGGCACGGAATACAAGAAGACGACAGTTCAGGATCTGAATTTTCAGCAACTAAAGCCACAAATTAAGCTCATTTCTGATGGAGTTATTCTACCTAGTGCACAATCTACGCCGCTTTATTTTAAAACTGTGAGCCTGAAAGCCGTCGATGTACGCGTCATTGAAATTTACCGGCAAAACGTCCTTCAATTCCTTCAATCCAACAGCATTCAGAGCACAGACGACTATCATATAAATCGCGTAGGCCGACTCGTGGCGAGAAAGACAATAAAACTATCGGATAATGCTATGGAATCCAGATCATGGCAGGCGCACGGTATAAAGCTATCTGAACTTTTTAAAGCAGATCCCGGCTCCCTCTATAGGATAGAGCTGAGTTTCAGACAATCCTATAGCACCTATCAATGTCCCGGCAATGACAAGGAAGACAATAATGTATTATCACAAGAAACCGAGCTAAACAACGAGTATGCCCGTGAAGAGAAATACTGGAATAATGAAGTCAGAAGATTCCGCGATAGAATATGGGACTGGCGCAATGAAGATAATCCTTGTCATCCGGTGTATTATCAGAAACAGAACTTTGCTACCTGCAACGTACTCGGCTCCAATCTAGGTCTCATCGTCAAGGAAGCAGCCAATAACAACTACGCCTTCTTCACGAGCAATCTCCTCACTGCACAGATTGAAAAGAATGTAAGGCTCGAGCTCTACGACTACCAGAAACAGCTCATCATCAGCGTCAGCACTGGCAATAATGGAATGACTGAAGTAAAGACTGAAAAGCCGGTCGCATTTGTTATAGCGCAATCTGACAATAATTATGCTTACGCAAATCTCGATGACGGATATGCCTTATCTATGAGTAAATTTGACGTGTCAGGACAGCAATTAAAAGAAGGATTAAAAGGATATCTTTATTCCGATCGCGGAGTGTATAGGCCAGGTGACACAATTTATCTTTCATTTGTGCTAGACGACAAGAACAATCCTCTACCAGATAAGGTCCCGGTGGAGCTTGAAGTGCGCAATGCCAAGGGAAAACTCATCCAGAGATATATTACCTTCAATGGCAAGAAAACATCCACCTCCAAAAGCCTCAACAACTTCCACTCTTTTAAAATTCCCACAAGCACTACTGACGCTACGGGGAACTGGAGATTTATAATAACCGTAGGTGGTGCACAATTTAATAAATCTATCCCACTCGCCAGCGTAAAACCCAATCGACTGAAGATTGATCTCAGTTTCAAAGAAGATATACTAAGCCTTGACAGAGCAATTTCCGGTACCATCACAGGTTCGTGGTTGCATGGTGCCCCGGCCAAAAACAAAAAAGTCGATGTAGAATTACGTTTACGGAGTTCCAATGATGCCTTTAAAGATTATCCGGATTATGTATTTCAAGATCCTGTACGGAAATTTGAAGATAATAAAACCCCATTCTTAGAAAGCACACTTTCATCACAAGGAACATTAAATTTCAGTAAGAAAATAGACCTCAAAGGCGAAGCACCGGGTATGCTCGACGCAACATTCCTTACAAAGCTCTATGAAGGAGGTGGAGATTTCTCCCTTGATGTATTTACCAAGAAACTTGCCCCATACAGTTCATTCGTAGGCATAAAAGCCCCCGAGCCAAATCGCTATGGCGCATATTACACAGATACTGATGTAAATTTTCAGCTTCTCAGTGTCGATTCACAAGGAAATCCCCTGCCCCATAAGTCACTTAAAATCCAAGTTTTCCGCATAGAATGGCGATGGTGGTGGAACCAGGGTGCCGACAATCTATCTGAATATGAAGATGCAAGTATGCACGTACCGGTGATAAACAAGGAAATAAGTACAGATGCTCGTGGGAAGGCCGGATTAACCATAAATATCCTAGAAGATCGAGGTGGCCGTTACCTCATCCGCATCATCGATGAAGAATCAGGCCATGCAAGTGGGAAAATTGTGTATTTCTTCCGCAATTGGTACGGAAGAAAAATTACAAATCCCGACAATGTTTCCATGCTCGTTTTCACCGCCGACAAGGACCTGTATCACGTCGGAGAAACAGCCAAAATAACTTTTCCCTCCAGTGCAGGCGGCAATGCCTTAATCAGTATTGAAAATGGTAGCCGTATCTTATCCACACGATGGATTAAAACACAAGAAAAAAATACCCTTGTCGAGATTCCATTAACTGCGGAAATGGCACCCAATATTTATGTAAATATTACCCTATTGCAGAAACACGATCAGAGTAAAAATGACCGTTCTATAAGACTCTACGGCGTTATTCCGATCAGGGTTAAAAACCCACAGACCTTCTTATATCCGCAGATAGATATGCCGGATATACTTCGCCCAAATGAGGCATTCACCATGAAAGTATCAGAGAAAGAAGACAAACCCATGACTTACACGATCGCAATTGTCGATCAAGGCCTACTCGACCTCACGCGATTCAGAACACCTGATATTCACCATTCATTCTACAGCAGAGAAGCACTCGGAGTGAAGACATTTGATATGTATGACTACGTCATCGGCGCTTATTCCGGCAGTGTTAATAATGTATTTGAAGTCGGCGGTGACGATGCAGCGAGAAGAGCCAAGCAGCATAAAGCCAATCGCTTTAAGCCCGTCGTTCAATTCCTCGGTCCGTTTCACCTAAACGCAGGACAGACACAGTCTCATAAAATACAATTACCCAATTATATCGGTGCTGTACGCGCTATGATTGTAGCCGGAAATACCGCAAAACACGCTTATGGCAGTACAGATAAAAGCGTCCAGGTTAAAAAACCTTTAATGGTGCTCGCTTCCATTCCCCGGAAGCTCTCCCCGGGAGAAACCGTAACAATTCCCGTCACAGTATTTGCAATGAATAAGGAAATTGACAATGTGCAGGTAAAGGTAAAAACTAGCGATGCCCTAGAAGCAATCGGAAAGCAGTTAAAAAACATTCACTTTGATCAAGTAGGTGAACAGATTGTCAACTTTAAGTTTAAAGTAAAACCAACTTCCAAAGTGCAAGAATTTCACGTTACAGTATCAGGAAATGGAGAAAAAGCGAGCTACGATGTAGAATTTGATGTATTTAACCCCAATCCTATCACCTATCGCATAAGCAATTACGAGCTATCCGGCAATGACAGCAAAACGATAAGCTACGATTCTTATGGTATAGATGGTACACGGGAAGTAAAACTCACCCTTTCTACGCTTCCTCCGATGAACTTCACGCAACACTTACAATATCTCATTCACTATCCTCACGGTTGTGTTGAACAGACGACTTCTTCCGGATTTCCACAACTGTATCTCAGCGATATATTTGACCTCAGTGACAAACAGAAAGAAGAGATTGTACATAATATCAAAGCCACAATAAACCGTATCGGAAATGCACAATTAACCAGTGGAGCATTGCCGTTCTGGCCCGGGACGAGCAAAGCCAATGCATGGGCTACAAGCTATGCAGGTCATTTTATGATCGAAGCTAAGCAACAAGGGTACGCTTTACCGATAGGATTCCTCACTAATTGGGTACATTATCAGAAAAGGCAAGCTCGGAGCTGGTCAACATATAGTTATCCATTTAATTCTAGCCTCATCCAAGCTTACAGGCTATACACCCTCGCACTTGCAGGTCATCCCGAGCTAGCGGCAATGAATCGCTTACGCGTCTCAGGATATCTGAGCAATATCGCCCGATGGAGGCTCGCTGCAGCCTATGCATTAATCGGAAAAAAGAATGTAGCGCTTAAAATCGCATCAACGGCAACCACAACTTTCTCTACATATCAATATGCCCGTTACACCTTCGGCTCGCCCTTCAGAAATAAGGCAATGGCACTCGAGACAATGGTCCTCCTTGATAACGATATGCAACGACAACTTGCAGAATCCATAGCTCGAGACCTGTCCACTCACAATTGGTATAGCACACAAGAAACGAGCTATGCCCTTCTTGCCTTAAGTAAAATGGTAAAGCACAATGGAGGCAGAGCTCTTCATCTTACTATTCAAGGGGAACAACAACAATTCACTGTACAAACAATAAAATCTCTCGCTACGAGAACAATTTCCTCTCAATCCGGTAAGAATGCGATTACGATAAACAATAAGAGTGACAATATTGTCTATATCAACCTTTATCAGGAAGGAAAATTACCCATCGGACAAGAAGAAGTTGACAGGAAAAACCTTTATGTTTCTACAATATTTCTCGACGCTGCTGAACAGTCAATTAACGTTGATCGTCTTCATCAAGGAACTGAAATTATAGCGCAGATTACCGTAGGTAATATGTCCGATGAAAACATAAATGATCTTGCTCTCACGCAGATCTTCCCCAGTGGATGGGAAATTATCAATACGAGCTTCACGGATTTCAAGGGCGGTGTCACAGGCCAGGCCAATTTTGTAGATATCCGTGATAATCGAGTTCATTTTTACCTTGATCTCGACAAGTACAGTAAGAAGACCTTCACTGTCAAATTGAACGCCTCTTACCTCGGTCGTTATTATTTGCCCGGGACACATGTTCAGGCAATGTATGACAAGAATTTCTTTGCTCATGGCAAAGGGAAATGGGTTGAGATTTATTGATGGAGTAAATGATTAAATCCTTGCAAGAATGCTTTTATCCGAGTGAAGAAAACAAAAAAATATCGCCTTTTCCATCGTAAAAGGGACTGGATTATCACCGGTCTCGCAATCCCCTTTATAGCCTGGATTTTTTGCCTTCCGGCAAATTTATTTGACGAGCCATACAGTACTGTCGTATGGAGTAGCGAAGGGCAATTGCTCGGTGCAAGAATTGCCGATGATGGACAATGGAGATTTCCGGAAGTGGACTCCGTGCCACATCGATTTGAAGCCTGTATCCGCTATTATGAAGATGAGTATTTTTACTATCATCCCGGGGTAAATCCGATTTCCACCCTTGAAGCACTCTGGTCCAATCTCACAAGCGATTCCCGTCGTGGCGGCAGTACCATAACGCAACAAGTTATGCGTCTGGCACATAACAATCCACCGCGGACTTACTGGCAGAAGTTTATTGAAACCATACAGGCTATGAGGCTTGAGCTCAGCTATAGCAAAGCAGAAATAATGAAACTCTATGCCTCACACGCTCCATTCGGTGGGAATGTTGTCGGCCTGGCAGCAGCCGCATGGCGTTATTACGGAATTCCGGCTGATAGATTAAGCTGGGGACAATCAGCGACACTGGCAGTATTGCCCAATGCTCCGGCTTTAATTTATCCAGGCAAGAATGCAGATGCGCTACTTGATAAACGGAATACACTTTTGCGGAAGCTATATAAAAACAAAGTTCTGGATAAAACGACGTACGAGCTTGCTATTGCTGAACCTCTACCCGGAGAGCCGCTCGCCCTTCCGGACATTGCGCCACATTTTACGGAGCGAATCCGCAGAGAATATCCGGGACAGAGATTCATATCGAGCATTGATTATCACTTGCAGAAACAAGTAAATACAATAGTGAAAAATCACTATAACACACTTAAAGGAAATCATATTTACAATATGGCGGTACTCGTTCTGGATGTAAAATCGCGGCAAGTAATTGCGTACGTAGGAAATACTCCGACCAGCCTTGCCAATGATCGTTATGTGGACATTATTGATAGACCCAGGAGCACAGGGAGCATCCTTAAGCCTTTTCTATATGCCGCAATGCTGGATGAGGGCATGATTTTACCGCATACACTCGTGGAAGACATTCCTACCAATATCGATGGCTATACTCCGCAGAATTACAATAAAAAATATCATGGGGCCGTCCATGCTAGCGAGGCTTTAATCCGATCCTTAAATGTGCCGGCTGTCCGTATGTTACAGGATTATGGTTTAATAAAGTTTTATAAAATTCTCCGGAAACTGAAGCAGTCCTACATTGACCAGCCCGCATATTATTACGGCTTATCCCTTATTCTCGGAGGTTGTGAAAGCAGCCTATGGGATATCACCAATGCCTATGCAGGTCTTGCGTCGATTCTCATACACTACAACAACACATCTGATGCTTATTACCCGGAAGAATTCGCTTCTCCGGTTTACAAGCAAGATTCCTCATTGAAATATGGAGAAAAGCAGCTAAGTCCGGCTGTATTCGGTGCCGGGGCGATTTATGAAACGCTGCATACGATAAAGAATCTGCATCGGCCTACTGAAGAGGCGAGTTGGAAAATGTTTACAAGTTCTCAAGCTATTGCCTGGAAGACCGGCACGAGTTATGGCTTTAAAGATGCTTGGGCGGTCGGTGTAACGCCTGATTATGCCATCGGAGTATGGGTAGGCAATGCCGATGGTGAAGGGAGACCCGGCCTAGTCGGCATTAAAGCTGCCGCTCCCGTTCTCTTCGATGTGCTGAAGATATTACCCTCATCCGACTGGTTTTTACAGCCTTACGATGATATGACAGAGGCGCAAGTATGTAATGAAAGCGGGCATCTCGCCGGTCCTTATTGCAATCATATCTCGATGGAATGGATTCCTGTGCGTGGCCTTCTATCGACTACGTGCACTTATCACCATGCCATTTTCTTAAATAAAACGGGACAATTCCGCGTTAATTCCTCTTGCTATCCGCTTGCGCAAATGCGCTCTGAATATTGGTTTTCCCTTCCACCGATCCAGGAATATTATTACAAGCAAGAACATCCTGAGTACCGTCCATTACCCCCTTTTAAGTCCGGCTGTCTGCAGGAAGGTGAACAATTAATGGCCTTCATCTATCCCAAGCCTCATCAAGCTGTCATTTTACCCAAGAATTTCACGGGTGAAACTAATGATGTCATTTTCAAACTTGCCCACCGCGGCCGAGAGACCAAAGTTTACTGGTATCTCGACGAGGAATATTTAGGTACTACAACTACATTTCACGAGATCAGTGTGCAAGCAGAACCCGGCTCTTACATCTTGACTGCAATAGATCAGGAAGGGCATGAACTCAGAGAGTTGATTACGATAAAAAAAGGTTGAGCGGATAGAAAGTGATACCATCTGTCATTTACCTTGTGATAGAACTGCATAATAGAGGACTGTTACGGTGATAAGTGGCTTTTATTCAAGCTTTAATTTATATTGACATATATGTTGTAGCTCATCATATTTGATAGTGGTTTATTTTTATTGCAATATTCCTCATTTATTTCTTCCCATATCAGTTTACGCACGTTCATTGACCTCACATTGCCTCCTATTTTATGAAATCTATAGGTAAAATGAGTATTTGAGGCAGGATTACTATGTTAATTGTGTACATTGCGCAATGAAAGAGAAAAGTTCAGAAGCCTGACAAGGAGGTGATACAAGAACTTCATGAATAAAGTGTTTTCCTGATGATTTATCAAGCTATTGATTTTATAGTCTAATTGTGTACAATAAATAAAGGTATATAAGCCACCACAACGATTATGAGTAAACAACCGATCATAGAAGTAGATAAAACAACATCTGATAAAATTGTAGAATATATAGGCTGGTTCCTTTTATTGGCAATGTGGGTTTATGTATTTATGTATTATAGCCACTTACCGGACATTATTCCTTCTCATTACGATGCTCAAGGAGTCCCGGATGGCTACAGTGACCGGAGCACCATATTCACAATGCCTATTGCAGCCACAGTCATTTATATTTCATTGATTATTTTAAATAAATATCCGCATCTCTTTAATTATCTTACCATCATCACAGATAAAAATGCCGTGCAGCAATATACGTATGCAACGCGTATGATAAGATATCTCAATCTCATCATTGTCGTTCTCTTTTTTTACATTGTTTATGTTACGGTACAGAATGCTCTAGGAGAAATGACCGGGATGGGAACTTGGTTTTTGCCTGTATTTATCCTTGTTATCGTAGCACCGATTTTCTATTATGTGATTAAAACTAAGCAAGACAAATCGAAGTAGAGGGACATTTGCGGAAGCGAATAGCTTCACATAGTAGCATAAGGCAATATAGTGCCAATAAAATCTATGAAAAACTCGGTATTTTTATAGGAGAACTTATACGTATGTGTCAAATTCCTGTAAATTTGCACTCTAGTTCACAAAATCAATAAAATCATCTAAAAATCGATGGATAAATCCAAGGAACGAGGCATTCCGCCATCAGTTACGCTGGGGGAGAATTCTCTCGATGCACGGAACGTTGTAGCCAAATCTACCATAAACAAGAAGCGTATCTTTTATTTATCGATACTCTCGGTAATCATAGCGACCGCGATAAGCTTTATAGCTTTATTTTTATTGGATTTAATTCACTTAATTTCCAATATCTCGTTTTATGGGCAATTCTCGGTAAAGGAAGTACTTCCCGCCAATAATCAGCTGGGATTACTGGTTATTATTGTGCCGGTATTGGGTGGATTGATTGTGGGGCTTATGGTGCATTATGGATCAAAGGGAATCCGTGGACACGGTATCCCTGAAGCGATGGAAAAGATCCTGACCAATAAAAGTAAGATTCACCCGGCAATTACCTACCTCAAGCCCATTTCCTCGGCAATTGCGATAGGAACAGGTGGGCCATTCGGTGCTGAGGGTCCGATTATTGCCACCGGTGGTGCACTGGGCTCGACCATGGGGCAGATAATGAAAATTTCTACCAATGAGCGGAAGATACTCCTGGCAGCGGGTGCTTCAGCCGGAATGGCAGCGGTATTCGGCTCACCGATAGCAGCTGTATTTCTTGCTATAGAGCTTTTACTCTTTGAATTTTCACCGCGTTCTATAATTCCTGTTGCACTTGCCTGCATTACAGGGGCTGCGGGGCACCATTTTCTCTTCAGCAGTAAACCGTTCTTTGAAATGGGCTACGTTGCGACACCGGATAATCTAGCACTAGCTGTGTACAGTATAATCGGTATACTCATAGGTTTCTTGTCGGTAATAATCAGCAAATCGATTTATTTCATTGAGGACATGTTTGAAAAACTGCCCTTGAATATCATGTGGTGGCCTGCCATCGGTGCTGTTGCCGTAGGTGTTATAGGCTACTTTGCGCCGATGACACTCGGTGTGGGGTATGAAAATATCACAGCTCTATTACATGGCTCGCTTCCATTGCAGGTAATTGTTTCTCTGTGCATATTAAAATTTCTATCGTGGTCAATCGCGCTGGGAAGTGGTACTGCAGGTGGTACTCTAGCTCCGTTGATGATGATAGGTGGAGCGGCGGGAAGCCTTATCGGCTCCTTTATTCTATATCTATTTCCCGATGTGGGAATAACGATTCCACTTGCAGCATTGCTAGGGATGTCGGCAATGTTTGCAGGTGCATCTCGCGCAGTATTGACATCGATAATATTTGCCATCGAGACAACTGGTCAGGTCAACTCTTTATTGCCGCTTCTGGCAGCTTGTCTAGCAGCATACCTTATTTCCTTTTTCTTCATGAAACATACGATTATGACTGAGAAAATCGAGCGTCGAGGCGTTCAAGTGCCGGATTCCTATGAATCTGATGCATTGGGGAAAATCAAGGTCCAGGATGTAGTGCAGGAGCAAAGCTTTGCCCTGAGTGCCAGTTCTTCCATTGAGGATGCTCGTGAATGGTTATATGAAAATGAAAAATATCAAAATAACTATTTTATCGTTACCGATAATACCGGCGCATACCTAGGTATTGTCAGTTCATCTGACCTCTATGGTGGCAAACAAGATCCTAGCCGGAGCATCAAGACGCTTATCAGAGAAAAGCAATCCTTTATTACTTTAAAGGACACACTACGCACTGCCGTGAAGCGTATGGCGCTCGACAATGTCGATATCCTTCCTGTGATTAAGTATGAAAATGGGAAAGATAAAGTTATCGGTATTCTCTCCTATCTCGACCTCATTAAGGCATATCGCAGTGAATTGGATGAGAATCTTCAACACTCAGCTGATATTAATCTGAAACGAAAGAGTTTAAAGATTCTAGCTAAGGGGCAACGCCTCCTTATTCATTGGAAGCACTAGGCCGGAGAGAGGGGAAGCTTATTATTTCTTAAAAGCCTTTCTAGTTCAGGGCCTTTGAAGATAGGATATCCAATAAGGTGTAGCAATTTTATGCAATCCTGCTTAATTCGTCAATATTTCTGCAGGAAACGTTTAATCGGCCTGCAAGACCGTGGAACCTACCTGAGGATAAACTCTTCATGGGTTGCGCCCCCTTGAAAAGTTGTGTATTGCTTTATCTACCGGGCTTGTACATGTCAGCCGTAGGAGGAAGCCTTGAGGGAGTGAAGCGACCATGATGAAATACATCTTCAATGCCATCACTAGGTAATGATTTCACCAGGTAAACCGTGGGATTGTGAAGCTAAGGACAAAGGACTACCCTGACTTACGACTTATTAACACAACATTGGCGTAGCCGCTACATAAAAAGCATAAGATTAAGCGTGCAATGCATTACAGGTCCCCATTAACAATGTACTAGTTAATAGGTTAAGGATAGGAATTCTCGCTGTGGAATATCGCTTCTTACCAAGAAAGATTTTCCTCCATATCATCAAGTTCAGTATCGGAATCTGATTTCTCCTCTACGGTAAGCTCTACTGAAGCATCTGATTTATCTGTATTCCCAGAACCTTGGTCATCTTCATAGTATTCATCATTGGAATACTTGTCATAATCGAAGTCAGGAATCAAATTTTTCTTTACATACTCGATAGTATCCTCTAGGTTTTCAATAAACTTATTAAAGTCTTCTTTATAGAGGAAAAGCTTATGTCTATTATATCCATTTCCATCTTGACGTCTCGTGCTTTCAGTAAGGGTAATAAAATAATCATTTCCTCGTGTTTCTCGGACATCAAAGAAATAAGTCCTTTTCTTTCCTGCAGGCACTACATTGGAATAGACGCTGTCATTAAAATTCTTCTTATTATCGTTCTCCACAAGTCAAAGCTTTTAAATTAACAATATTTACTCCCAAGCTATACAAGAGAAGGGAATAAGCTGATTCTTACGAGAATCCTCGCTTATCTAGGCACTTTATTACCAGTTCTTGCACTTCTATTGCAATTCTTGGGATTTAAGAACTCTAACAAAGGTAAAAGAAGATGAATAGATTTAAAAGGAATTAGTTATTTTCATTGGTCTCCTTCAGCTTTTGGCGCTGAAAGCTCTCGTAATACAGGCCTTTCTCCGCGATTAAGTCTTCATGTGTTCCCAGCTCGACAATCTCCCCTCTTTCCAGCACGAGGATACGATCAAAGTCTGCTAGAATATTTAACCTATGCGTCACCATAAGTACTGTTTTATCGGCTAGTGCCGTACGCAGATAGTTAATAATTTTCTGTTCTGTCTCGGTATCAACTGCGCTCAGGCTATCATCCATTATCACAAGCTTGGGCTCCTTCATTAATGCCCTCGCTATGGAAACTCGTTGTTTCTGTCCGCCACTCAAGGTTACGCCACGTTCTCCGACCAGTTCCTCATACTGGTCATTAAGCTCCATAATATCCTTATCTACAGAGGCATAATGTGCATATTTTCTTATTTCGTCTAGTTGTGCTTCCGGATGTGTAAAAGCGATATTCTGCCTTACGGAATCTGAAAAGAGAAAAACATCCTGTGGGACGTATCCGATCTGTTCACGTAGGCTTTTTAAATCCCAATCCCTGAGATCGACTCCATCGAGAAGAATCCTTCCTTCCTGTGGATCGTACATCCGCAACATAAGGTCGGCAATGGTCGTTTTTCCACTCGCAGTACGCCCTACAATACCGACTCTTTCTCCGGGTCTTACTTTAAAGTTTATTCCCTTTAAAGCTTCAATACCGGTATCGGGATAAGTAAAACTTACATTGTCAAAAATTATTTCCCCTCGTATCTCTCCGGAATAGCCATTTTCAGGATTCAATATCTCTACCGGAGCTTGCTTAAATTCATTTAGTCGCTTCATAGATGCCTCTGCTTGTTGAACTATAGATGCAATCCAACCTATCGACGTTACCGACCATGTCAACATATTCACATAAATCACAAATTCTGCAATGTTTCCCGGGGTAACCGTGCCTTTAATCACTTGTAATCCTCCCACATAAACAGTAATAATCGTACTCGCACCGATCAAGAGCATCATCAGCGGTGTAAAAAAGGCATTTGTCTTAGCCAGATCGAGATTCTTCTGCATATAATCATCGCATTCCTCCAGATAGTATTTTCCCATCGCTTTTTCCTGGACGTAGGATTTTACAATGCGTATTCCCGAGTAAACTTCTTGAGCAAGTGAATTGAGGAGTGCTAGTTGCCGCTGAATAAGTTCACTCTTCCGAGATATTATACTACTGACAAAATATATGGATATTGACAATAATGGCAATGGAGCTAGTGTATAAATAGCTAGCTTGGCATTGACGCTGAACATGGTGTAAATCGTCATTGAGAAAAGAAAAATCAGGTTTAAACCATATAAAATCGCAGGTCCCAGATAAGAACGTACCTTGGATACATCTTCTGTAATCCGCGCCATAAGGTCTCCCGTATTATTCTTCCTATAAAAGCCAAGGTGAAGCTCATTATACTTGACAAATAGTTCTTTCCGCAAGTCGTATTCAATGAGTCGCGACACAACGATGATCGTCTGCCGAGTGAAATACATAAATATTCCCATTATGATGGCAAGACTTATGACAATAACACCGAATAATAAGAGAATCTTCGTCGTGCCGGCGATAAAGCTCGTTTGCAAGTCAGATCCATCCATAAGATTGGCTGTATAGATATTTTCATAGACTAGATCGAGTGCCTCGCGCACCATCTGTGGTTGAAGGATCTTAAAATAATTGGACAATGCGACAAATACTACCCCGAGCAGCAAGCGCCACTTGTATTTTACAAAGAAATGATTCAGGGTGAGTAAATGCTTCACAGGCCTTTATAAATGCTTTATGATTTCACTATGTTGTAAGTCATGTAGGGGAAAATAGTTCATCTGATGCTTCCATTGAAAATATGTAATCTTTATAGTATTGCTTCCATTGAATATCGTACCTTTGCCCTACAGTTTTTCAGTCTAAATTTTCCCAGATGACAATACTTGATGAGTTTATTCACGAGAAACAAAAAGATTTTCCTTACGCAACCGGTGAACTCAGCGGCTTGCTCAGAGATATCGGAGTTGCTGCCAAGATCGTAAACCGCGAGGTAAATAAAGCAGGGCTCGTAAACATCCTGGGCAAGTCGGATGACCATAGAGAAAATGCATCCGGCGATGAAGTACAGAAGCTCGACCTCTATGCCAATCAAAAGCTCATCGAGGCTCTCGCAGCCAGCGGTGAATGTGCCGGCATTGCATCGGAGGAAAATGAGTCCTTCATCGCATTGCCTACCAAGGAATCTAAAGCAGCCCATTACGTTGTCGTATTTGACCCACTTGATGGCAGTTCCAATATCGATGTAAATGTTACCGTGGGTACGATATTTGGTATTTATCGACGTAAAAGTTCTGTCGGCTCTTGTGTGCTTGAAGATTTTCTTCAGCCGGGAGAAAATCTTGTCGCCAGTGGTTATGTCATCTTCGGGACATCCACTATCCTCGTTTTTTCTACCGGTAATGGAGTAAACGGCTTTACTCTCGATCCCAGTATCGGTGAATTCTGCCTGTCTCATCCGGATATGAAAATTCCTGATACGAGCAGATTTTACTCGATTAATCAAGGATATTATAAACGATTTGATTCACAGATGCAATCATTTATCAATTATTGCACATCGCAGAAAATGCGACTTAGATATATCGGCTCGATGGTTGCAGATGTCCATCGCACCCTGTTATACGGTGGCTTATTCTTATACCCAACCATGGATACTGAGCCTTACGGCAAATTGCGCTTGCTCTATGAGTGCAATCCCCTTTCCTTTATCATAGAACAAGCCGGCGGAAAGGCAATTTCTTCCTCAGATTTCAGCCCTATCTTATCGCTTCCGGTAAACGATTTACATCAAAGGGCAGGCATTATCATGGGCTCCGGACCTATGGTGGATAAAGCTGTTGAAGTCTTGAATAAATAAACGAGCTATTGCCTATTCAGTTGCTGCCATTACCGTTTTGCCTACTATCTTGCTCTGTGCTGCAATTTTTTCAATCCAGGATGCAGACAATGGACGGATACGCCTTAATCCCTGAATTGATGAAAAATTGCCGTGTTGTTCCCTGTATTGGACAATTAATCGCGCTTGTTGCCGCGACACCATTGAGTGCGCCGCTAGTTCTTCCTCGCTAGCAGTATTTAAAAACCCGATTGTAATCGATATGTATCCCTTCTTTCTCTCTTTAGAGCCTTTTACCGCAATAGAAAGTCTGTCACTATACTGCTCTATAAATCCGTCATCCAATCCATAAACTGCCTTCAGATCTTCTACACTTTTAAAGCCTCCGATGGAATGACGATATTTCACTATCCGTTCTGCTACCTCAGCATCAATTTCCGGAAAGGAATCCCAGGTGATCGCTGATGCTTCATTTATATCTACTAGACGTGGAATGCTTGTGTTGTTATTCTGCGATCCATTGTTAGTATTCAACTGTTCTCCGCGAGGCTGAGACCTTATTCCCTCAGGTAGCTGTATATATGATTTAGCTTCCGCAAACCAGCCACCGGACAGACCATAAACATCGGCTATCTGTTCCAAAGTCTGAAATCCGCCGATCGCCTCACGATAATTAATCCATATTGAAGCTGTCTTTCCATCCAGTCCGAGCGCAACAAGACCTTCCCACCGGATAGAATTGGGGTCAAAGGGATGCCATTGTATCGTCTGTGTTTTATCATCAAGATTGGCAAGTGATTTTCTCTGTATCCGAGTACTATTATCGCCCGGTTTATGGCTTTCAGCCATCGACGATTCTTGGAAGCTCAGATATGGTCTTAACTCCTCAAATAGCTCATCTGATAAGCCATAAACCCGACCGACGGCTGCTATCGACTCAAATCCATTGATTGCTTTCCTATAATTTACCCAGTGTTCTGCCACAGCAGAGTCCAGTCCCATTGCAATCAGACTTTCCTTTGTCACTTCATTTATCGATATACATTGTGGTGGCGTCAATTGATTCCGTTTTTTTGCCTGTTTCTGATCTTGATGCTGCTCTTTCTTTACGGTTTCAAGCAGGACAGTAATTTTGTTGCCGGGAAAGATCCAGGCAGACATTTGCGGAAGCATAATTAAAAATAGAGCTATCAGTACATAGAGAAATATCATACCTCTCCCGGTTTTCTTCCGCACATTGAACTGTTCTTTCCATTGGGGCATAATTATTGATTTAAGTAGGTAAAATAATGTCTGGAGATATTAATAGCATAATCTTCTTTTCGCATAGGATCCCATGGAGCAGCACGATAGAGAATAGGCAGCTCATCCTCCTGTTCTACAGCAGCAGATCCGGTAGTTAAATTTGCAATAGGATAAACACCTTCCTCCGATTTGATGGAAATCAATTGATGGTTATGAAATAAATCAGCAGCATAGAATCTCCAATTCTTTACACCGAGATATGCTTGTAAATTTATCTTAGTAGTATAAGACAGGGAGTCACCGATGAGCACAGCAGAATCCCCATTCTTCACGAGGATATGGTTGTTTTCATAGGCAGAAAACACGTAAACCCCATCTTGTAGCTTTATATATGTCCGGTAAATTGAAAAGCAAAGTAGCCATATAAAGCTCCCTACAAGTACTATTTTTCCTGTTTTTATGCTGAAATATTCTCTTCCGATATAGATGAGCAATAACAAGAGCAATCCTAGCATGAAAAACCATGGAATATGGACAATCAAGCCTTTTACCGGCAATAAACTCTGCAGATAAGCCACTATTTCCAGGCCTTCGCTTCCGAGGAAAGGAATATAGGCAACAAGAGCGCTTATCGTACTTAAGGTAAGCAGGTCCAATCCTATTACGACTAATGCCCCTACCATAATCGCGATAGTCAGCGGCACTGCCACTAAGCTCCACAACCAGAACCAATACGAGACAAATCCAAAATAATATAGACACAAGGGGATAAGGATGGCTTGCGCTGCAAAGGACAAACTCAAGGAGGAACTTATTGTCTTGGGCATTGCAACAAGCCCCAGGATAAATGCCTCAATCTTGTCAAAGAAAAAAAATATTCCCGCAATTGCTAAGAAGGAAAATTGAAATCCTATCTGAAAAATCTGAAATGGATCAAAAAGCAAGATAAGAAAAGCAGAAATCGCAAGTACATTAAATTTATGTGGTTTAACAGCAAGAAGTTTACCTATTTCATACACGCTTAACATAATCCCTGCGCGTACTGCCGAAGCCGGAGACCCACATATAAAAATAAAGAGCCATACCCCGATGAGGATAATTAAATTCTTCAACTTCTTATACTTTTTCAACGGATAGGTGAGAAAGCCCAGGAACATGTAAATTACGACGATATGGAATCCTGATACGGCCATAATATGCAATAAACCCGCCGACTTCATCCGATTCATAAGTGTCCGATCCAGACTTGCTTTATCACCAAATGTCACCGAAATTATCAATGGAATATTTGTTCCTTCCGGCATCAGTCTATCCAATATTCCAACTGCTTTCTTCTCCCAGTCAGAAGCGATACGAGCCACCGAAAATCCCTGAAAATTCCGATGTTCTCGTATCTGCTCTCGCATGATATAGGTAGTGAAATATACATTTTGTCTTTCTAGATAATTTCGATAATCAAATCCCCACGGGGTCGATGCCTCCGATGGATAACTTAAACTCGATGTAAATATCAAGGTATCTCCTATGCGATATTCATGAACGTACTTGTTTATATCTGTAAATGCCTTAAGTTTCACACCTCCGGGAAGCATTACCAGATCAAATTGTAAACCTCGATCACTTTTCTTAATTTTATCTTTAATAACTGCAATGCGCATGGTCTCAGACATGATAGTCGGCTGAATAGATGACGCATCATCTGCTTTACCCATTATGGCCATTCCCAGCAGGATAAAAGCAAGCCATAAAATCGATTGAAAATAAGTATTCAAAATATAGGAAAGAAGAAGAATGCCCACCCCTAACATAGCAAAGAGAATATACCTCGTAGATAAGGCAGGAAAATAGCCTACTATAATTATTCCTACCATAAATGGCAAAAGTATACGTAATATGGGAACTTGTTCAGTAGTCCACATGCTTTCTGTTCTCAGTGTTCTTGTTTCTGTTCACTTATAAGTGTAAGGTGGAGTCACTTATGTTCCGTTGAATTGCATTTTTCTTTACTTCTGCACTGATTTATTATTTTGTAAACAATGAATGAACAATGAACAATGAACAATGGACAATGGACAATGGACAATGAGTGATGAATTATGAATTATGGATTATGGATTATGGATTATGAATTGCTTCAACTTTTCAACCCTTCAACTTTCAACTTCACGACTTCACGACTTCAC
>CAYTBT010000010.1:88078-99043 GCA_964436125.1 uncultured Saprospiraceae bacterium
AAAAGCACATATCAAAATCAATTAAGGTCCTCAGCTAATGGCAATGAACAATGAACAATGAACAATGAACAATGAACAATGAACAATGAACAATGAACAATGGACAATGGACAATGGACAATGGGTGATGAATTATGGATGATGGATGATGAATTATGGATTGCTTCAACTTTTCAACCCTTCAACTTTCAACTTCACGACTTCACGACTTCACGACTTCACGCAATAAAAGCACATATCAAAATCAATTAAGGTCCTCAGCTAATGGCAATGAACAATGAAAAATGAACAATGAACAATGAACAATGGACAATGGACAATGGGTGATGAATTATGGATGATGGATGATGGATGATGAGTTATGGATTCAAATTCAACCCTTCCACTCTTCAACTCAATAGCATATAACGTAATCAGCCAATGACTAATAGCTAATGGCTAACAGCTCCGACGTAGCCGGTAATGAATTATGACTCAAGGCGAGACTACGAGCTCAGCTCGCTGAGTGAGATAGCGAGACCTAGTCCGCCGAGGCGGGATGATGAGTTATGGATTCAAATTCAACCTTTCAACTTTCAACTCTTTAACTAAAAAGCAAGTAACAAAATTATTTACCGCAGTCAGCCAATGGCTAATAGCTAATGGCTAATTGCTCCGGCGTAGCCGGTGATGGATTATGACTCAAGGCGAGACTACGAGCTCAGCTCGCTGAGTGAGATAGCGAGACCTAGTCCGCCGAGGCGGGATGATGAGTTATGGATTCAAATTCAACCCTTCAACTCTTCAGCTCAATAGCATATAACGTAATCAGCCAATGGCTAATAGCTAATGGCTAACAGCTCCGGCGTAGCCGGTAATAAATTATGACTCAAGGCGAGACTACGAGCTCAGCCTTAACCTCAGCCTCAGCCTCAACCTCAGCCTTAACCTCAGCCTCAGCCTTAACCCAGCCTCACTCCTTCACAAACTTCACCGTCTGGCTCTTCTTACCGATGCTCAACTTCAAGAAATACACGGCTTGTGGTAAAGTTTTCACGGAAATTCTCCTATCGGTGAGTCTTCCCGATTGCATTTTTACTCCTTGAATAGAGTAGATTGCATAGTTCATCGGTCTTTCATAACCTGAAATAATGATTTTATCATTTACCGGATTGGGGTATATGCTGAGTCCGAGATTATGGGGATCAGATGTGCTCGTTTTAACCCAACATTCCTCAAAACGCTCGTTATTAAAAACTAATTCTCCCTCTACATAAAAACACATCAAGCCACTATATAAATCTAATATACAGTTTAATTCATCACCTATGATTCCCGAGGTTGAACCTATGCCTTCTATCCAATAGTTATAGAAATTGCCCATCGTTTCACAGGTCAGTTTTATCCGTTTTCGCACTCTATTATCCAATAATATAACTGAATCAATACCAGTTACAATAAGCTTTTTTTCAGGAAAACGTGAGGATTGCACTGTCGTAAAAGTATCACCTACTTCCAGCGAAAAATCGTAAAGTACATATTCTACACTATCGATGATTTGATATACCTTACGTCCTTCTTCTCTGAGATACCTGTGAGTATTACCCCATGTATTCCCTGTACTATCTCCGGACCGCAATAGTTCCCTATACCATTTTCCGTTTATGAGAACACTATCTTCTGCAATAGAAAATCTTATGCCATAATCACCATGTTTCGTCACATTCCATTGATTATCCGGGTCCAGCATGCTACCGGTGAAGTCCACTGTGTCTCGGGCTGATTGGGCATAACTCACCGAAGACATAAGTATAAATAAGAACAAGAATAAATTTTTCATCTTTTATTAATTTTAATTACTCAAAGAGCTACACAGCTCAAAACGTCATTTTTTAATCATTACACTTTAATCACTTTTCACAAACTTCGTAGTTCCACTTTTACCATTAAATTTCAATCGTATAAAATATACTCCCGGTGGTATATCATTAATTCCTATCACTTGATCACTTGCTCTTCCTGACTGCAATTTTATTCCCAGCGTGGAATAAATAGTATAGTTTAAAGTCCCTGAAAAGCCGGATATTATAAGCATGTCGGTAGCGGGATTGGGATACAGGCTTATACCAAGGTCGCTTAAGTCAGTCGTGCTGGTACCTACCCAACATTTACCGATATCACCATTCTCATACATTAATTTTCCATCCTCATAAAAACACAGTAATGTACTGTTCATATCTGATATACATGCATCATTATTTTTTATATTCAGTATTCCTGAGAGATCTCCTATCCCTTCTACCCAGTAAACTTTATCATTCTTATTTTCATGACATTCCAGAGTAATCCTTCTTCTCCTAGAGCCATCAGATAAGGTAATGGAATCAATTCGGTTTACAATATATTTTCTTTCAGGCGATATAGAAGTCTTTTCAAAATTAAATGATTCTCCTTCTTCCAGTGAAAAATCATAAACTAAGTGAAATTCTTTTCCATTTATAACCTGATATATTTTTCTCCCCGACTTAATAAAGAATCTTCCGGTAGCTTCCCAATTATTTCCACTTTCTTCATGGGATACAAGGAGTTCACGCCCCCAGAATCCCCATTGATATACACTATCCTCAGCAAAGGTAAACCGTTTACTTATTTCATTTCCATCTTGGTTAACTACTACATTCCATACATAATCTTCATTAATCAGATTTCCTGTATAGAATTGATTTTTTATGCTATCAATCACTATCACCTCTTGACATTCCTCACCATCGATGCATCCATCAGAACCGACTACCATTAACCATATAGTTGTAAGTGGCTCGCCTGCAGCATAAATTATGGGAAGTTCTGCATTGTCATAATATGTATTGCCAGATACGACAATACGACCATCCTTTGTTTCCGATATATTATTAAGGAAACAATTCCAGTATTTACCATATTCTTTTACCGGTAATAATGGATTAGTATTGGGTAGTCTGTAAATTCTAAGCCACTTAATTTTCCCTAATGGAGATAACCTCACTATAAACCCGTTGTTTGATAGATTAAGCAGAGTATCTTCCACTACACTAGTAGGCCCTGAACTCCATACCATTCCACAAGCTAGAATATCCCCATTTATAGTCTCATCAATATCAAGAACATCATATTGACGGTTAAAATATTGCATCCAAGGCAATGGGGTACTCCAAATTAGCGTATCTAAATTGCCACTATACATGTTTATCCTACCATTAGACTTAAATATTTTGGAAGGAGTAATGGGATGTTCTTTGGTTGTACAGTATATATACCCTTGATTACTTACGTATAAAGTAGGAGGAGCAGATTCTAAGGGAAATAAAAGTGAATCCAATTTATGTCCTTCTAAGTTTATTTTCATTATTTGAATCCCATTTACTCCACCATCTGGTCTCCCTGGACCATCTTCACTAGCATAATGAATAAAAATTAAATTATTCCCAATAAACTGTAAATCCCTACAGTCAGTAAAGGCATAATCCTGATTCCCCTTGTATTCCCATATTTTATTAAAAGCAGAATCTATTTTAACAATATATGATGACTTATGCAAATTCAAGTCCCTGACGTATCCATATGCATAATAGTATTCATTTTGATTCAATAGACCTCGATTAACTATGCTTCCTTTTTGGTTCATAGGGATAATAATATTCTGCACAATATTTAAACCTGAATCTAAAACCGAAATTTCTAAAGGTCTCCCAAAGGGGTCTTTACTCTTAGCAGGGAACACATTCCCAGAAAAATAAATATTATTATCTTTTTCTAGGACCCGAGCACCATCTAGCCCTCCAAGAGAATCAATGTCAAATTTATTTAATAATTTTAAATTAAAATCGAAAGAATAAAGCTTATTGCAAAAATACACAATATTATTTGTTGTATCATAATCACATGTATTCCCACTAACGACAAATATTTGCTCTTGATTTGCTGCAATCAAGAGATCATGGGCTTCATTATTAACTTCAGAAAAATTAAAGAGTTTACTCCTTGTCTGAGAAAAGGCGGCTGTTACAAAAAACATTAACCCAAATATAAATAATTTTTTCATTTGTATTATTTTAATAGAGGAGTACCGAATAGCTTCGGTACTCCTTCAATGTATTAATGGATTAATATCAATTTCCTCTGTTGTATAAGCTCAGTTCCAGACTTAATCACAAGGAAATACACTCCTGTACTCCAGCTAGAGGTATTAAACTGCATTTTCTTTCCACCTTTCCTATCCACGATGATTCTACCGTTATTATCTGTAATGATTAAAACAGCATCTTCGATATTCTCAATCTCTATTAAGAGATGATTATTAAATGGGTTGGGATATACTGCTACTTGTGGTCGTTTTGCAACCCAATCCTTTCTCTGTGGAGAGGAAGGATTAGTAGTAATAGATGTAGGCAAATCCGTTTTTAATACGATACCGGTAAGCGCATAATATAAGGCTTTAGCATATCCCGCATAGGGATGTCGTTTCATCGCTATGGTCTCAATTGTGTTAAGCTCAGCCGGTGAGGCATCATAATTCAAGCTATCTCTTAATCTATCTAAGTTAATCATCTGAATCGTAATAAAATCCGACAACTTTGTCGAAGGAGTAGAAAGAGAGTTTAAATACTGCTCCGCCGAATCCAACTTATTTTCATAAATATAAGTACCGTAATAGGCGAGTCTGGCATCATCGGTATTATACTTTTGCATTGTATCTCTTACCTCATCGTATTTCCCATCTTTTAGTTTCAGTTCAATCCATAACCATCTTGCTCGTTTTAAACAAGCTTCATAATGAGCAATGCGTTTTTGTTTCTGCGCAGTTGTGAGATTGGAATTATTCTGAACCTGTGTAATTGCATTATTAAGCCAATTTCGTGCAAGTTGAATTCCAGAATAAGTTTTAACGGGATTACAAGGGTCGGTAATATTAATTGAATCATTAGTTGCTCCCACCTCGCTACAAGGAATAGTTCCATTACCCCTTGGTATCCTTGTAATATTTGGATGAGCCTTCACGGCATCAAGGCAATTCACCTGAAGATCATTTGGCTCTATATAGATAAACGGATCGGGATCCCCAGTCATATCATAAGTAAGTGCGTTGGGGTTTCCGCCATGGGTAAAGCAATTATCTGCTGGACTATAATCAAATGGAGTTCCTTGAATTGGTGCAACTGAACCTACAATATAATTATCTGCATAGGATGTATTGTAACAATTCTGGTAGAACAAAAACTGCCCATTTTCTCCGCTTGGAAGCAGTCCGATATAATTCCCGTCTAAGTCGTTGAGATATACATTATTTGGAAAGTTTCCATTATCGACGAAATAGCCACCATAAACTGCCTCAATATCATTATTATTAATGGTATAATTATTATGTCCGTCTATACAAAGGCCATAAAACCCAGTAAATGTGTTGTCGTAAATCCTATGATTTCCATAAGTAGTTCCGGAAAAACGTATCCCTGTTTTTATACCATTGAACTGGTTATTCTTTATAATAGAACTCAATCCCGGAGTAGTTTCAAAAAATAATATATCTGATTTACCACTATGAAAGGTATTGCCCTCAATGATAAATTGTCCATCAATAGTAACAATACATTCATTTATAACATTATTAAAGGTGTTGTTCTTGATTTCTACACTGTAACAATTCCAGTTGGTAATACCCCATTTTCCTCCATTCTGTGTCGTATTTTTGACGACAGTCTTATTATAACTTGGTTTATAAGCACCCATCGCGAGCATACGTTTACAATTTATAAATGTGCTATTATTAATTAATACATGTGCATTACCGTTGCCAAGTAAATATCCTACTTCATCATTAAACATAGAAACGGCAGGGTGATAAGTGTTTTCGATAACTGATCCGTTAATAATTTTTACCGCGTAATCAGGATTGCCCCCATAGACTTGAATCCCCCACCATAAACTATCGCAGAGATTGGTAATATGTCCGCCATTTACAATGAGCTTAGCACCTTTTTCTACAATAATACTTTTTCTTGTCCCCATTAAGACATCGCATTGTATTTCAATGGTCGTTCCGTCTTTTATCCTTACATCTTTATTGAATACTTTTTTATGATCCCAGACAACATAATCATGTAGGTCATATATAATCTCTGATCCCGGGGTTTCTTCACAGATGTTAAAAATTTGATATGGTTCCGGATTATTAAGTATATAATTCCACATGTGTTGAAACTCACACTCTGTAAAGTTTAAATTTAAACCATAAGACATAACCAAGGTATCTTGTGAATAATTCCCCCAGCAATCATAGTTGCCATCGCCATTAGGAAATGGCACGCAATGTCCACCACATTCAGCATCAGCGTCAATATCAACTCCATTACATGGATTTCCGCAATAAAAAGAATGATCAAGGCTTGTTGAATGTCCAAATTCGTGAAGAATGCTTCTTGCTACATCCCACCAGTTATTACGGTTATATGAAGATCCGTAAAGATAATTATACAACACATTATGATAACTAATTTCACATCCAGTACAAGACGAACCCCAAAAAGGATAACCTCCATGACGAGTG
Organism: uncultured Saprospiraceae bacterium; assembly: GCA_964436125.1. Classification (GTDB taxonomy): domain Bacteria; phylum Bacteroidota; class Bacteroidia; order Chitinophagales; family Saprospiraceae; genus CAYRFF01. The sequence goes on from CAYTBT010000010.1 coordinate 94,641, forward strand.
AGTTTTGTAAAAGTAATATCTAGCGCATTAGGAATATCTGGAATCACCTCTCCATAATCATATAAAAAGATTCCCGGATGCCCTGGACATTCTGTACTATCAATAAGTACAAAATTTATTTTCATATTTTCATCATAATCACCATTAAGGATTAAAGCGTGATCCATCACTCTATTCATTTCATACAAAATCCAGTAAACAAAAGTAGGGGCATACAAGAGTGAGTTCTGGTCAACTATCGGATCGTTAGGGTCACAGGTAAAATTTTCTCCATTATCATTTTCTCTGAAATGAAATGCTAGTTTAATTGTTATTTCCGGTAGTTCTAGAATTTCATTTGTAGATAATTTTATTTTATCACAGCCCGATAGCAAGGCGCTAGGTGGTGAAACTGTATCCACATCACATTCAAAATTAAATTGCGCATAAGTATGTATCGGTATCATACTTAAAGATAAGATAAGATAAGATAAGATAAGATAAGATAAGATAAGATAAGATAAGATTTCATAATAAACAAATTTAATTGTAATTAAATAAGTAATTACCACTTCCGAGTGAATACCACTCTTGTAAAGGGTTCACTTTAAAATTTCGTTTCCTCTATTTCTCGTCTCAACAATGGTATGCAGATATAAATCTTTTCTATTCTTCAGTTCTGTGGGGAAGATATAGCTTTTTTCTTGAAATACCATAAAATATTCGATATAATTTATTTTTCTCGTATAAGTATTATAAATAGAGGGATATATTCTCATTAAAGTCTCAATATCAGGAAGTCTATTACCTCGCGTTAAGTTAATTTTTTGATAATGAGACTCATTTACAATAAATTTTTAGTACTAAAGTACTATTGATTGCCTTTCTTCATTCTATATACCCCAAAAACAAAATCACTGGGATGCGATTGTAAAAACTGATTTTCAAGCTCAAATACTCGTTCAAGATTCTGCAATTTCTCCTCTGATAAATCTTCATCTGTAAAATGGTGGGCGATATCCTTGAATACACTCTGTAAAAGATTATTCCCATAAGGCTTTTCTTCTACAATGTCAAAATACGTATGAATTGCCGGTAATATACTCGCTGAATCCACACACTCCGATGGATCCGCTATTTTCATGCGCAGACTTCCTGATCCGTAATAGCGATTCTTATAAAGATTCGTTTTATAAATTTTCCGATACTTCCGAGGAATAAATTGGAGAGCTTTGTTGATGTATTTAATCTGTTCTTTACTGTATTGGAGTCGATTTTCCCCTACATATTCATTAATGACAAGATATCCACCGGGTTTTAATGTCTCTATCACTACATTCTTTATGAAACCATAGATATTATCGAAGTGGTGTAGCGATGCATGGAAGAAGACTAGGTCATATTTTGCAGTAGGAAAATCGTATTCCAATATATTCTTTGCGTAAAATGATATATTATCCAGTCCTTTCTTCCGGGAATTCTTTTCTGCTATTTTTAATAGTTCGCCAGCAAAATCAAAGCAATCGATGTGCCAGTCAGGGTTCAATTCAGCAAGTTTTATTTCATGGTTACAGACTCCTGAGCCCAATGCCAATACTTTAATCTTTCCTTCCTCTTGAAAATAATTCTGAGAAATATATTCTTCATAAGACATCTCGCTATCTCCGGTAATCAACTTATTCCATCGCTCTTTCACTTTGGGGATTTGCCAGAAATTGGCATTTTCGATATGTTTTTCATTAAATGCGCTCTGCGTCCGCTTAAAAGCGTCAATATTCACCTTGGATAATAAAAAGGTCAAGCCGCGTTGATACAACTTAATGTATATATCTCTGAAGTCTTCAAGTGTGATAAATGCCATCTATCAAAAAATCAAGTATCAAATTATTCTTCTACTGATGGTAAAGGTATTAAAAGTTCTGAAAACCGATTATGTCAACCCCCTACCGCACAATCAACTTCCCTCGCTTTACCGGATAGCCACTCGGATCTTTTAAACGATAAAAATAGATTCCCGGCGATAAATCGATAAGGATTCGATTGCCGGTAAATTGTTTTGATACGAGCATTTGCGAAAGCATATTGAAAATTTTAATCCTATATTTCGTAAAACTGCATCCATCAGACGAGCTAAAAGCGATATAATCAGTAGCGGGATTGGGGTAGAGGCTTATCTCAGGATTGTCGAGCTGCGCACTCCGATAAAGGAGTATCACGGAAGAGAAATATGCTTGTCCATCTCGATCAATTTGCTTTAAGCGGTAATAGTTCTTGGCTGCCACCGAAAAGCGATCGACATAGCTATAAAACTCAACCTCCCCTGTACTATTACCTGAGCCGGATACTCTTCCTATATTTACCCATTTGAGGCCATCCGTACTCCGCTGAACGACAAAATGGCTGAAATTCACTTCATTCACAGTTTCCCATTGTAGATGATTGTACTTTTCGGCGGCATATCCTGTAAATTTCAACATGCGCAGAGGGAGAGGCCCGAGAGCTTCCCGCACTGCTTCCAATGCATTTATGATACCATAGCCGTACTCATTATTGGGATTATCGCCGGGATTAAGGTCACCACAAGGGGAAGAAACCGAGTGAGGTCTCGCGGTGCGTTGAAGTATGCTTTCAATACTATCCACTTGACCTGCTAGCGACGGCACTGCGCTTATTAATAAAGCTACAGTACCTGCAACATGCGGACCTGCCATAGAAGTACCACTTCCATAGCCATAACCATCTCCCGGAGTTGAGGAACGCACCCCTACGCCTGGAGCGGCGACATCGGGCTTCAATCTACCGCTACTATCAATCGTCACAGGGCCGCGGCTGCTGAAACCTGCGATGAGATTGGAACTATTGCTTGCTCCCACGGCAAAGCTCTCCTCAAATAATGCCGGGACATTTATCGTACTGCAAGCGGAGCCTGTATTGCCGGCAGAAACAACGATAACTATACCTGAATTCCGAACATTCTGAAGCATATTGATTATTAATGGAAAATTGGAAGTATCACAGCCTTCTGAGAGTGGACAACCCCATGAATTATTGATCACATCGGGTGCATAATACGGATCACCATTAACCGCGCTATCCCCATAAGGATACGGAGCAATAAACCACTCGAAGCATTCCATGTAATTTTCAAATGTCCCCCATCCTCTTTCCATATTTCGACAGCCTATCCACTCAGCCTCGGGCGCTACCCCGATATGATTATTACCGCCGTCATAGCCTACCATTGTCCCCATCGTGTGCGTTCCATGCCCGTGATCATCACAGGGATAAGGGAGATTAAGGCCACAGGGATTGGGTCCTTTTCCGCTATTCTTGGGGTTAATTGTATCGATCGCATCGTGCCAGTTATAATCATGAATTGCCGTGTCGGTAGCTTCATTCCATCCACGATATTGCAGTTTCAGTGCCTCGTGATCCCAGTCGTAACCGGTATCCTGGCCACCGATAACTGCGCCGGCTCCTTTAACTCCATACTGCAGCCATACACTATCTGCTTTTATGTTTTTAATTCCCCACTCTATGGATCGTGTATGCGCTCGTTCATCCATTGTAACCGGCTCTTCAAGCTTTATCAGTGAATTATAATATATCCCTTTAACTTCAGGCAGACTCGCGACTTTCTGCATCATATCCCGGTCGATTTCCGCTGAAATAGCATTGATAATATAATAGGAACGGTATTGGACGTGACTTTCGTCAAATATCTTCCGCAAGCTCGCTTGCGATTCCCTCGCTACCTGAATTAATCCCCGCTGCACATAAGCTCCCTTGGCAAATTTTCCGTTTATGCTATCCGCCTTATTACTATCAAATTGCTTTTTAAATACTATGATTACCTCGACACTCCTCTCTTCTTGTAATGCAGCCTTGACGCGCGGAGTAAGTTTATCATAAAATTGACCATAAAGCATATTCCCATTCAGAATCAATAAAAGTAGTAAGATTATTTTCTTCATTGTTTCAAGCTTTAAAACATCACTTTGATTCTACATAGATAAATAACTCTTATGCCATCCATAGACCTGATTTCTTAGAAACTTGCGTTCAAATAAGCTTCGCTTATCTTATATCGTATTTCTCCCTCATATAGCTTATGCCCCACTCATCAAACTCATTATCAAGATTCAACTTCCTCTATTGATCACAAGAGAAAAATTGCTTGACAAACAAAATCGGCCCTAAAATCACTAATCTTATCCATCTTTTCAGATTAAAGATACGGAAAAGCATAGTAAAACACAAGGTAATGATCCGAAGAGTGAGATATTACCGGGTTTAACCCGATTCTATACATAAAAAAATCCCATCCCATAGAGTTATGGGATGGGAGCGCTTGAAGAAAAAACCCTTAATCAAGCAATACCAAAATTCTTCCTAGCGAACTACCTCTATCATTTGACGATAGA